>NZ_JBIVXV010000009.1:0-41519 GCF_044769385.1 Streptomyces sp. NPDC090445
TGATTTTTGGCACGCTGTTGAGTTCTCAAGGAACGGACGCTTCCTTTGTACTCACCCTCTCGGGCTTTCCTCCGGGCTTTCGTTCTTGCGTTTCCCACTCTATCAGAGTGTTTCGCGCTTCGCTTTCCGGGTTCTTCGCTTTCGCGTTTTCCCTTTCCGGCGATTCCGACTCTATCAGAAGTTTTCCACCGGATTTCCCGGCTTCGGATTCCTGGATGAGGAGTCGGTGTGCCCCACTTGAATTGGATTCCCTGGGGGCGAAGTCGATTCTAAACCGTCGCTGCCGAACTGTCCAGTTCGAGGCAACCGTTCGAATCTACCTCCCCGGTCCGACCGTGTCAACGGTCTTTCCGGGACGACGAGGAGACTAGCAGCTCAGCCGGCGTGTACGCACATCAGGCGGCGGTGGGGAGGGTGGCCGTGCGGTCGGCGGCCTCCACGTCGCCCGCCTCGCCGGCCCGTGCGGCCCGGCCGCCCAGCACGTACACGTACGCCAGGAACGCGGCCTCGGCGGCGATGCCGATGCCGATCCGTGCCCAGGTGGGAAGGCCGGACGGGGTCACGAAGCCCTCGATCAGGCCCGAGACGAACAGGACGACCGCGAGGCCGATCGCCATGCCGAGGGCGGCCCGGCCCTGTTCGGCGAGGGCGGTGCGGCGGGTGCGGGGCCCCGGGTCGATGACGGTCCAGCCGAGCCGCAGGCCCGTCCCCGCGGCCACGAACACCGCGGTCAGCTCCAGCAGGCCGTGCGGCAGGATCAGGCCGAGGAACACGTCCAGCCGGTCGGCGGAGGTCATCAGGCCGATGCCGACGCCGAGGTTCACCATGTTCAGGAAGAGGATCCAGAGCACGGGGATCCCCAGGAACGCGCCCAGCACCAGGCACATCGCGGCCGCCTGGGCGTTGTTCGTCCACACCTTGGCGGCGAAGGAGGCCGCCGGGTGGCTGGAGTAGTACGTCTCGTAGCCGCCCCCGGGCTGCGTGAGCGCCTTCAGCTCCTCCGGCGCGGCGATCGCCGCCTGCACCTCCGGGTGCGTCGCGATCCACCAGCCGATCAGCGCCCCGAGCAGGGTGGAGAGCACCGCCGTCGGTATCCACCAGCGGCGGCTTCGGTAGACGGCGGCCGGGAAGCCCTCCGTGAAGAAGCGGGCCGCGTCGCGCCAGCTCGCGCGCCGCGCACCCGTCACGGTGGCCCGGGCCCGGGCCACGAGCTGGGTGAGCCGGCCCGTGAGCATGGGGTCGGGGGTGCTGGACTGGATGAGGGAGAGGTGCGTGGCGGTCCGCTGGTAGAGCGAGACGAGCTCATCGGCTTCGGCGCCGGTCAGCCGCCGGCCGCGGCCCAGCAGCTGTTCGAGGCGGTCCCATTCCGCCCGGTGGGCCGTGACGAAGACGTCGAGATCCATGCGGTTGCCGCTCCCCCTGCCCCTGGCCCCTGCCGCCGGGCGTCCTTCGGCGCTACTTCTTCCGTGGTCAGCTTGGCAGACTGAGTGGCCAAGGGGTGGGTCCGGGCGCGGGAAGGTGTGCAGCAGTGAGTGATCTGGTGACGGGGGACGCGGTCGTCCTGGGGCTGAGGCCCGCACGGCTGCCGAGTCGGGCCCTGGCCTTCTTCCTCGACCTGGTCGTGTACGTCACCGGCTACATGGTGATCACGGTCGGGCTGGCCTACGCGACCGCGTCCCTGGACGAGGCCGCGCAGGCCGCGGTCGCGGTCGCGGGCTTCCTGCTGGTGCTGGTCGGCGTACCGATCGCGGTGGAGACGCTCAGCCACGGGCGGTCGCTCGGCAAGCTGGCCTGCGGGCTGCGGGTGGTCCGGGACGACGGCGGTCCGGTGCGGTTCCGGCACGCGCTGGTGCGCGGGGCCATGGGGGTCGTGGAGCTGCTGCTCAGCTTCGGGTCCGTGGCCTGCATCGCCTCGCTCGTGTCGGCGCGGGGGAGGCGGCTGGGAGACGTGTTCGGGGGGACCCTGGTCATACGGGAGCGGGTGCCGGGGGCGCCGGTGATGCCGGTTCCGGCGCCCCCGCCGTGGCTGGCCGGGCGGTTCACGGGGCTGGACCTGTCGGCGGTGCCGGAGGGGCTGTGGCTGGCGATACGCCAGTACCTGACCCGGATGAACCAGCTGGACCCGCAGGTGGGTGCCGCGATGGCGGCGAAGCTGGCGGACGACCTGGTGGCCCGTACGGGGGCGCCCGCGCCGGCCGGGGTGCCGGCGGCGGCGTTCCTGATGGCCGTGCTGCACGAGCGGCAGTCGCGGGACGCAGCCCGGGCGTTCGCCGCGGGGGCCGGCATGCCGGGCGCCCTTCCGGGCGGGGCCGTGGGGGCGGCCGGTGCGTACGGGCCGCCCGTGGCGGTGCCCGCGGCGGCCGCGTGGCACACGCCCGCGCCGGCGCCGGCCTTCGCTCCCGCGCCCACGACCATGCCCGCGCCCGCCCCCGTGCCCGCGCCGACCGCCGCGGCCGCGCCGCCGTCGGGTGGCGAGCCGGTGCGGAAGACGGGGTTCGCGCCGCCCGCGTAGGGCTGTCGGTGGGGCCGCCTACCCTGCCGCCATGTCAGTCAACATCGATCTTGCATTCGACGTCACCGGTGTCGCCGACGAGGCGCAGGCCTGGGCGGTCGTCCGGGCCCTGACGCAGCTGATGTACGAGGAATGCGTCGAGAACCAGGTCACCCTGGGCGTGGCCGTGGACGACGGCGGCGCGTACTTCGTCTCCGGGGAGTCGGACTTCCCGCTGTGCGTGTCGCGCTTCTACCTCTGGCAGCCCGAGTTCGAGAAGTCCTTCGCGGCGACGGTCGCCGAGGTCGCGCCGGATGCGAGGCCGGCGGTCCGGTGGGGCTTTCCGGACGAGGAGTACTGACCGGATCGGGGACCGCGGCCGGTCAGGCCTGCGGCGGGAACGCCGACGGCGGGGTCTCCAGGTGTTCGAGCTCGATGCCCGGGGCCGACAGGACCACGTCCCCGGCCAGGTGGACCGTGTGGACCTCGCCGGTGTCCAGAGCGGTGACCCGGTACTCGTCGACGACGAGGGGCCCGCTGTCCGTCGCGTGCTCCGTGCGCCCGACGAGGGCCCAGGCCTGGTCGACCGTACGGGGGGCCAGCACCGGGTCGGTGAGGGCGACGAGCCGGACCCGGGTGGCGGGTGCCCCGAGGGCGGGCCGCAGCAGGCGGGCGGTGGCGACGAGGAAGGCCGGCGAGGTGCCGGTGAAGGCGGCCGCGCGGACGTTGCCCTCGGTGGCCTCGGTGCCGGTGGGGTCGGAGCGGACCCAGGTGACGCCGTCGATGGCGGCGCCCCGGACCTGCCAGCTCGCGGCGTTGACTTCGAGGCGGATGGGGCGGCCGAGTTCGTCGACGGCCAGGTCGACGGAGCCCCGGTGGTCGCCGTCGGGGCCGGTCAGCTGGGAGACGTAGCGCCAGCCGGAGGGGCCGGGGGCGCAGTTGAAGTGCTCCTCGCCGAGGGGGGTGCCGTCGTGGGGGTCGTGGAGCGAGTAGCGGCCGCGGGGCATGGGGCGGATTCCTCGGGTAAGGGGCAGGCCCCCGGCGACGCGCGCCGGGGGCCTGCCTGGGTGTGGTGCTGCTACCGCGGGGGTGTGATCAGTAGCGGTAGTGGTCCGGCTTGTACGGGCCGTCGACGTCGACGCCGATGTACGAGGCCTGCTCCGGGCGGAGGGTGGTCAGCTTGACGCCGAGGGCGTCGAGGTGGAGGCGGGCGACCTTCTCGTCCAGGTGCTTGGGCAGCGTGTAGACGCCGATCGGGTACTCCTCGGGCTTGGTGAAGAGCTCGATCTGGGCCAGGGTCTGGTCCGCGAAGGAGTTCGACATCACGAACGAGGGGTGGCCGGTCGCGTTGCCCAGGTTGAGCAGGCGGCCCTCGGACAGCACGATCAGGACCTTGCCGTCGGCGAAGGTCCAGGTGTGGACCTGCGGCTTGACCTCGTCCTTGACGATGCCCTCGACCTTGGCCAGGCCGGCCATGTCGATCTCGTTGTCGAAGTGGCCGATGTTGCCCACGATGGCCTGGTGCTTCATCTTGGCCATGTCGGCGGCCATGATGATGTCCTTGTTGCCGGTCGTGGTGATGAAGATGTCGGCGGTCTCGACGACCTCGTCCAGGGTGGTGACCTGGTAGCCGTCCATCGCGGCCTGCAGGGCGCAGATCGGGTCGATCTCGGTGATGATGACGCGGGCGCCCTGGCCGCGCAGGGACTCGGCGCAGCCCTTGCCGACGTCGCCGTAGCCGAAGACGACGGCGGTCTTGCCGCCGATGAGGACGTCGGTGGCGCGGTTGATGCCGTCGATCAGGGAGTGGCGGCAGCCGTACTTGTTGTCGAACTTCGACTTGGTGACGGCGTCGTTCACGTTGATCGCCGGGAAGAGCAGGGTGCCTTCCTGCATCATCTCGTACAGGCGGTGGACGCCGGTGGTGGTCTCCTCGGTGACACCGCGGATGTCGGACGCCAGCTGCGTCCACTTCTGCGGGCTCTCGGCGAGCGTGCGGTTGAGGAGGGTCAGGATGTGGCCGTACTCCTCGGAGTCCGCCGTCGACGGGTCCGGAGCCTCTCCGGCCTTCTCGAACTCGACGCCCTTGTGGACGAGGAGGGTGGCGTCACCACCGTCGTCGAGGATCATGTTCGGGCCGCCGGTGGGGGTGTTCGGCCAGGTCAGCGCCTGCTCCGTGCACCACCAGTACTCCTCCAGCGTCTCGCCCTTCCAGGCGAAGACCGGGAGGCCCTGCGGGTTCTCCGGGGTGCCGTTCGGGCCGACGGCGATGGCGGCGGCCGCGTGGTCCTGGGTGGAGAAGATGTTGCAGGAGGCCCAGCGCACCTCGGCGCCCAGGGCGACCAGGGTCTCGATCAGGACGGCCGTCTGCACGGTCATGTGCAGCGAGCCGGTGATGCGGGCGCCGGCCAGCGGCTGCGCCTCCGCGTACTCGCGGCGGATCGACATCAGACCCGGCATCTCGTGCTCGGCCAGGGTGATCTCCTTGCGGCCGAAGGCGGCAAGGGAAAGGTCTGCGACCTTGAAGTCCACGGGTGCTGCTCCTCATGGTTCGAGAGGTGGGTACGGCTGAGCCGCGCATCGCCTGGGGCGGTGCACCGAGCACTCAGTCCGTCGGGGGCCCTCTCTCCCCTCGGCCGGTCGTGAGGACCGCCCGACCGCCATCAGCAGCGACGCCTGACACTGGTGTCGAATCTACACCGATCACCGGGCGGACCCCAGTGGATCGGGGAAAGAGATCAAGAAAAAGAGACCGGTCGGTCCGGTATTCGTGCCTGGGGGCGGCTGCGATGCGCGGATCCGGTCCGGTTCCGTACGCTTCCGGCCACCACACATATGCGGAAGGGCGGATTCATGGGGCGCGGGCCGGGGCGGGGACTGGGGATCTGGGCGAGAGCGCTGCTGGCGCTGGGGACGGTGATGGTCGCCGTGCCGGCGGTATGGGCGCTCGCGGTGAACCAGCAGGCGGTCCGGGGGTACTCGGTGCCCTCGGAGAGCATGTATCCGGCGTACCGGCCCGGGGACATCGCCTATTTCGCGCTGGGCGACGCCGCAGAACTGGGCGTCCGGCGCGGGGACGTGGTGCTCTTCGACGCTCCCGGGTGGCGGCTGGGAGGCCCGGGGATCAAGCGGGTGGTGGCGCTCGGGGGCGACCGGATCGCGTACCGCGCGGGGGACGCTGCGCTCCGGCTCAACGGGCAGCCGCTGGAGGAGCCGTACCTGAAGGACCGGCGGCTGCCGGCGGCCGTCTCCTTCGAGGTCACGGTGCCGGAGGGCCGGATGTTCGTGATGGGGGACAACCGCGGGAACTCGCTGGACTCCGCGTTCCGCACCGGCGACCCGGGCCACGGCTCCCTCCCGCTGTCGGCGGTGACCGGCAAGGCCGTGGAGCGGCCGACGGCGCTGATCGTGGCCGGCGGCGTCATGTTCGCCGGCTTCGCCGTCCTTCTGGTCGGCGGCGGTCTCGGGACCGGCGCGTGGGTGGTCCGGCGGCGGGCCCTGCGGTGCGGGGCGGCAGCGCCGGAGGCGGAGTCGCGGGTTCCGACGGCTCCGACGCCCTGACCCGGGCCAGCAGCCGGGGCGCTCCGCGGGAGGTGTCGGCCGGCGGTTGGCTGCGGGTCCGTTGCGGCTGGTCGCGCAGTTCCCCGCGCCCCTTTGGGGCGCTGCCGAACCGGAGAAGCCCCCGCAGCGTGTGCTGCGGGGGCTTCTCCGTGAGCAGTGGGGCCCGGGTCAGTGGGTGGCGGGGCCGCCCGGGGTGGCGGCCGGGTCGTTGCCCGCGGCCGCCGCCTCCTCGCTGTAGATGTCCGGCTCCAGGTAGATCACGCGGGCGATCGGGACCGCCTCGCGGATGCGGGCCTCTGCCGCGTCGATCGCCGCGGCGACGGTCGCCGCCGAGTCCTCGTGCCGGACGGCGATCTTGGCGGCGACGAGGAGCTCCTCGGGCCCCAGGTGCAGGGTCCGCATGTGGATGAGGCCGGTCACGGTCTCGTCGTCGACGACCGCGGCCTTGATCTTCTCGATCTCCTCCAGGCCCGCGGCCTCGCCGAGCAGCAGGGACTTGGTCTCCACGGCCAGGACGATCGCGATCAGGATGAGCAGGGCGCCGATGGCGAGGGTGCCGATGCCGTCCCAGACGCCGTCGCCGGTCAGCAGGGCGAGGCCGACGCCGAACAGGGCGAGCACGAGGCCGACCAGCGCGCCGAGGTCCTCCAGGAGGACGACCGGCAGCTCGGGGGCCTTGGCCCGCTTGACGAACTGGCGCCAGGTGAGGCCGCCGCGGATCTCGTTCGACTCCTTGATCGCCGTGCGGAAGGAGAAGCTCTCCGCGATGATCGCGAAGGCCAGGACGCCGATCGGCCAGTACCAGTCCTCGACCGGGTGCGGGTGCTTGATCTTCTCGTAGCCCTCGTAGAGGGCGAACATGCCGCCGACCGAGAACAGGATGATGGAGACCAGGAACGCGTAGATGTAGCGCTCGCGCCCGTACCCGAAGGGGTGTTGCGGAGTCGCCTCGCGCTGGGCCTTCTTCCCGCCGAGCAGCAGCAGGCCCTGGTTTCCGGAGTCCGCCAGCGAGTGGACGCTCTCCGCGAGCATCGACGACGAGCCGCTGAAGACGAAGGCCACGAACTTGGCTGCCGCGATGGCGAGGTTGGCGGCAAGTGCCGCCACGATCGCCCTGGTACCGCCCGACGCACTCATGGGTGCCTGATGTCCCTTCCTCGGTACGGCGGCCCTGGCCGGGGCGCCGCGCTACGGCCGCACATTCTTGCAGCCGCCGGCGCGGGCTCCGGTCCGGGCGGCGGCGTCAGAGGACGACGGTGGCGCGGTAGACGGTGCCCGTCCCGGACAGTTCGGCCTCCTCGCCGGCCGGCACGAACACCGACTCGCCGGGGGCGAGGGCCAGTTCACCGGCCTTCGGGCGGCCCGCCGCGCACAACAGGATCTGCGGGGCGCCGGAGGGCAGGGTGCGGGGTGCGGCGCCGGGGGCGAGGGTGAAGCGGGAGAGCCGGAACTCGTCGATGGGGGTCTCGTAGACCTCCTCGCCGTTGCCCTCGGGGCGCAGCAGTGCCGGGTCGCCGGGCTCGAAGCGGACGATCCGCAGCAGTTCGGGCACGTCGACGTGCTTGGGGGTGAGTCCGGCGCGGAGCACGTTGTCGGAGTTGGCGAGCAGTTCGACGCCGAGGCCGTCGAGGTAGGCGTGGGGGACGCCCGCGCCGAGGAACATGGCCTCGCCGGGCTGGAGTCGGACGTGGTTGAGCAGCATGGCGGCGATCACGCCCGGGTCGCCGGGGTGGTGGTGCACGAGGGTGGCGTACGGGGTGTACGGGCCACCGAGCCGTTCTGCGGCGGCCGCGGCCTCGGCGACGGAGTGGGCCATCTCGGCGCGGTCGGCGGTGAGTACGGCGGTGAGCATCTCGCGCAGGGCCGCCTCCTCGGGGTGGGCCCGCAGCAGGTCCACGTACGGCTTGAGGGAGTCGACCTCCAGGCCGGCGAGGAGCCGGGCGGCCTCCAGGGGCGGGCGGAAGCCGCACAGCCCCTCGAAGGGGGTGAGCGCGCAGAGCACCTCGGGCTTGTGGTTGGGGTCCTTGTAGTTGCGGTGGGCGGCGTCCATGGGGATGCCGCGGCGCTCCTCCTCGGCGTAGCCGGCGCGGGCCTGTTCCCGGTCGGGGTGGACCTGGAGGGAGAGCGGGGCGCCGGCGGCGAGGATCTTGAAGAGGAAGGGCAGGCGGGGGCCGAACTTGGCGACGGCGGCGGCGCCGAGCTCGCGCTCGGGGTCGGCGGCGATGACGTCCGCGAGGGTGGTTTCGCCGGCGCCGCGGTCGAGGCGGGAGGGCGCGCCGGGGTGGGCGCCCATCCACAGTTCGGCCTGGGGCTCTCCGGTGGGCTCGACGCCGAGGAGCCCGGGGATCGCGGTGGTCGATCCCCAGGCGTAGGGGCGGATCGTGTTCGTCAGGCGGTCCATCGTCGTCCGTCTTCCTGGATGTAGGGCAGGCACGGGACCGTGCTCAGCCGTGTCCCCGGGTGGCCGCCAGCGCGAGGTAGGCCGTGGCGAAGTCCGTGACGGCGAGGAGTTCCGCGAGCTGTTCGAGCTCGCCGCCCTCCTCGGGTTCGAGCTCGCTGATGGCCGTGTCGTGGCTGAGGGCGAGTTCACGCGCGGCCGGGGCGGCGGAGAGTCCGCCCGTGGGCCGGTCGCGCAGCAGGACGACGCGGGCGTGCAGGGCTTGCGGCTCCTCGACCCGGTCACGGAAGAAGTCCTCGGGGTCGGCGCCGGCCGCGAAGGCTCCGGCGAGCAGCACACCGTGGGCGGGGAGGGCCTCGGGGAGGTCGGCGGCCAGGGCGGGGCGGCCGGCGAGCTCGGCGAGGGTGGCGGCGAAGCGGCGGCCGGCCGGGCCGGCGCCGGCGCCCTCGCTCCAGATGAGGGGGAGGGAGTCGGCGAGCTCGGCGGCGAGGGTCTTGGCGGGGTTGGAGTAGGTGGCGATGGCCGGGCCGCAGCGTTCGGCGGTGCGGTCGAGGCGGTCGGCGACGCGCTGGAGGGCCTCGGGGTCGGCGGTGATCAGGCCGACCTTGTCGAGGAGCAGCAGGAGCGGGGTGAGCAGGGCCCACAGCGCGCCGGGGCCGGCGGCGGCGGACTCGTCGTACTCCTGGTACGGGGCCTTGGCCATGGGGACGAGGAGTCCGTGGGCGGCGTCGACGGCCTCGGTGAGCGGGGAGCGCTCGGGGGCGACGGCGACGACGGTGCAGCCGCGCCGGTAGGCCTGCTCGGCGAGGACGGCGAGGCCGGGTTCGGCGCCGTCGGTGGTGGTGATGAGCAGCAGGTCGACGGGGCCGGCCCAGCCGGGCAGGGTCCAGCGCAGGGCGCCGGGGGCGTGGGCGACGCCGGTGGGGTGCAGCCGGGTGACGGGGGCGGAGGCTCCGGCGAGGGCGCCGAGCAGGTCGGCCACGCCGGTGGCGGCGGTGCCGGGGCCGGCGATGAGGACGGCGCGGGGCCGGCCGTCGGGGCGCAGGTCCGCCAGGCCTGCCTCGCCGGCGTGCCGGGCTGCGGTGCGGACTCTGGCCCCGGCCTCGGCGGCGCCGCGGAGCAGGCCGCGGCGGTCGGCGCGGGCGAGCTCCTCCGGTGCGTCGAGGAGCGACTCGTCGAGCATGGCGGCCTCCGGCTGGTTCAGAAGGGCGGGCGACTCGGTTGCTCGGGCGCCCGGCGCTGCGACGGGCGCCCTGTGCGTCGTGCGGCTGGTGCGTACTCAGGCGGGGCGGCGGGCCTCGTCCACGAGGAGGACCGGGATGCCGTCGCGGACCGGGTAGGCGAGGCCGCAGTCCCGGCCGGTGCAGATCAGCTCGGGAGCCGTCTCGTCGGCCGACTTGTCCTCCAGGGGAGAGTGGCAGGCGGGGCAGGCGAGGATCTCCAGAAGGCCGGCTTCGAGCGGCATGGGGCGCTTCCCTTCGAACATGCGGATTGGGCGAGGTCAGCGTACCGCCGGGTCGCGTCTCGCGCGGCCCGGCGGTGGCGCGGCCCGGTCGGGCGCGGGCCGGCCCTGGGGCGGGCCGGTCGGGCGCGGGCCGGCCCTGGCGCGGCCCGGTCGGGCGCGGGCCGGTCGGATGCGGGCCGGTCGGGCGCAGTCCGGCAGTGGCGCGCTCCGGCCGGGGCGGGCCGGCCTGGGGCGGGCCGGCCCTGGGGCGGGCCGGTCAGGCGCGGACCAGGGCGAGGACCTCGTCGCGGACCCGGGCGAGGGTCCCGGGGTCGCGGGCCTCGACGTTGAGGCGCAGCAGCGGCTCGGTGTTGGAGGGGCGCAGGTTGAACCACCAGTCGGCGGAGGTGGCGGTGAGGCCGTCCAGCTCGTCGAGGGTGACGCCGTCGGTGCTGCCGTACACGGCCTTGACGGCGGCGATGCGGGCGGCCTGGTCGGCGACGGTGGAGTTGATCTCGCCGGAGCCGGTGTAGCGGTCGTAGGAGGCGACGAGGCCGGAGAGCGGGCCTTCCTGGCCGCCGAGGGCGGCGAGGACGTGGAGCGCGGCGAGCATGCCGGTGTCGGCGTTCCAGAAGTCCTTGAAGTAGTAGTGCGCCGAGTGCTCGCCGCCGAAGATGGCGCCGGTGCGGGCCATCTCCTCCTTGATGAAGGAGTGGCCGACGCGGGTGCGGACGGGGGTGCCGCCGTTCTCGCGGACGACCTCGGGCACGGACCAGGAGGTGATCAGGTTGTGGATCACGGTGCCGGTGCCGCCGTTGCGGGCGAGCTCGCGGGCCGCAACGAGCGCGGTGATCGCGGACGGGGAGACGCCCTCGCCGCGCTCGTCGACGACGAAGCAGCGGTCGGCGTCGCCGTCGAAGGCGAGGCCGAGGTCGGCGCCCTCGGCGCGCACGCGGGCCTGGAGGTCGACGATGTTCTTCGGGTCGAGGGGGTTGGCCTCGTGGTTCGGGAAGGTGCCGTCGAGCTCGAAGTACATCGGCACGAGCTCCAGCGGCAGGCCGTCGAAGACGGTCGGGACGGTGTGGCCGCCCATGCCGTTGCCCGCGTCCACGACGACCTTCAGGGGGCGGATCCCGCCGACGTCGACGAGCGACTTGAGGTGTTCGGCGTAGCCGAGGAGGGTGTCCTGCTCGGTGACGGTGCCGGGGGTGGTGCCCTCGGGGACCGCGGGGAGGCCTTCGTCGGACCACTTCTCGACAAGCTCGCGGATCGTCGCCAGGCCGGTGTCCTGGCCGACGGGGGCGGCGCCGGCGCGGCAGAGCTTGATGCCGTTGTAGCGGGCCGGGTTGTGGGAGGCGGTGAACATCGCGCCGGGCAGGTCGAGCTTGCCGGAGGCGTAGTACAGCTGGTCGGTGGAGCACAGCCCGATCAGGGTGACGTCGGTGCCGCGGGCGGCGGCGCCGCGCGCGAAGGCGGCCGACAGGCCGGGCGAGGAGGGCCGCATGTCGTGGCCGACGACGATCGCAGTGGCGGCGGTGATCTCGACGAAGGCGGCACCGAACAGCTCGGCCAGCGATTCGTCCCACTCGTCGGGCACGACGCCGCGTACGTCGTACGCCTTGACGATGTTCGAGAAATCTGCGGCCACTGCCTGCCCCTCCTGAATGGTCCTGTGCGGTGGCCCAACCTACCGTGCAGGGAGATCGTCCGATCGGGCCGCGGTGTTCACGGAAGGGACGGCCGCCGGGAGTCGGCGGCTGTCGGGAGTAGGCGGCCGTCGGGAGTCGAGGGCCGTCAGGAGTCGGGGGAGCGCAGCACCCGCAGGTGCCCGCGGCGGGTCTCCCCGCCGGATGCCGGGCCGCCCTGGGCGGGTCCGCGGCCGGCCTCGGCGGCGCGGTCCTGCGGGCGGGCCGCCTCGCGGACGGCGTTGGCCAGCGCTTCGAGGTCGTCGCCGCTCGGGCGGGACGGGCCCGACCCGTCGGTCAGGCGCACGACGTCCCAGCCGCGGGGTGCGGTCAGACGCTCGGAGTGCTCGGCGCACAGGTCGTAACAGTGGGGTTCGGCGTACGTGGCGAGCGGGCCGAGAACTGCGGTCGAGTCGGCGTAGACGTACGTCAGGGTCGCGACGGCAGGGCGGCCGCACGCGGTGCGCGAACAGCGACGTACAAGGCTCACGACGTTGGACGGTACCGCACTCTTGACCGGGCCGCGACGACTCTCCCGCCGGTCACTCCCCCGTGTCGCCCCCGCGACGGGGCCCGGCGGCCCCCGAAACGCCCCGGTCGGGGCCCGTTTCGGGGCTACGCTGCGGGGGTGACCGACAGTCCCGTGCCACCCCGCGCACCGCATCCCGCAGAACCCCCGGCCGAGCCGCGCGTCCGCCGCCGCGACCGGCACGGGCGGGGGATGCGCGGCCCGGTGGCCCCGCCCCAGGTGCCGCTGTCCGCGAGCCGGGCCGAGCTCTTCGGAGACCTCGTACGGGATTCGGTGGAGCGGCTGGAGCGGCGCTGGCCGCAGCTGGCGGAGGTGGAGTTCCTGGTCGCGGACGTGCCGGGGCCGCCGGGCGGGCCGGACGCCGGCTGGAGCGACGAGGCGGTGCCGCTGGGTGCGCTGTCGGAGGCGTCGGGCCCGGGGCGGCCGGCGCGGATCATGGTGTTCCGGCGGCCGGTGGAGATCCGGTCGAAGACGCGGGACGACCGGGCGCTGCTCGTGCACGAGATCGTGGTGGAGCAGGTGGCGGAGCTGCTGGGGCTGTCCCCGGAGACGGTGGACCCGCGGTACGGGCAGGACTGACGCCGCGCACACGACGTCACGCGTGCGATGCCGCGCGCACGGCGTCACGCGTACGACGCCGTGCGCGGCGCGGGGGCGCGCCGCGGCCGGCTACCGGGTGAGCACCGAGAGGTCCTGGACGGCCCGGGGCACCGGGACCATGCCGCGGTCGTCGGACAGGGTCTGGACGGTGAACATCACGATGCCCTCGTGGGGCAGCGTCAGGGTGCGGGCCGCGTGGACCGGGCCGCCGGAGAGGGTCTCGACCGTCAGCGCGTAGGCGCCCTTCGCCCCGCCCGGGGCCAGGGAGACGGTCTGCGTGGTGCCCGCCTTGACGGTGGCCTCCTTCGCGGCCGGCTCGCCCGCCTCCGTCCCCGGCGAGGCCGTGACCTTGACCTTCGCGTCGGCGCCGACCGCGGTCAGCGACAGCACGCTCGCGTTCTCGTCGGCCCGGTTGTCGGCGACGGTGGCCCGCGCCCCCACCGGTCCGGCGGCCGGTACGAAGGCCAGCTCCTGCTTGGCGCCGCTGCCGCGGACCACGCGCAGCGCCGCCACGACCGGTACGGCCTTCTTCGGGTCGGCCGGGGCCAGCAGCAGCGAGCCCGCCTCGCCGCGGGTGACGTTCCCCAGGTCCACGCTCGCCGTCATGCCGGCCTTGAGGTGCAGCTGCTCGTTGCCGGCGGGGCTGATCGGGCCGTTCGGGCCGGCCAGCTTCACGGAGAGGTCGGCGTCCTCCTCGCCGGGCGCGAACGCGACCAGCTTCACGGAGGTGGCGTCCGCGGGGATCCCGGGCAGCACCTGTGCGGGGGCCGGGTCGGCGGAGGCCGGCAGCCAGTCCGCCCCGACGCCCTCCTCGCCGGCCTGGAGCGAGGCGCCGACGCGGCCGGCGCGGGTGGTCACGTGGGCGGTGACGTCGGCGAGCTCCTTGCCGGGCGCGAGGGAGGCCAGCGAGATCGCCTTGGTGGAGCGGGGGTCGATGCGGATGTTCTCGCTGACCCCGGTCTCGTCCTTGACCGCGCCGTCCGGGCCGAACATCTTGATGTCGATCACGGCCGCGGTGTCGTCCGGGTTGGTGAGGTGCACGTAGTCCTCGCGCCCCTTGGCAGTGCTCGCGCCGGGGAACCAGAAGTCGGTGCCTGGGGCGGTGCAGCCGACGCCGAGCAGGCCGCGGGCCCGGCCCACCGAGACCTTGGTCGTCTGCTGGGCCGTCCAGCCGGGGGCGAGGACGCCGTCGGCGATGCCGGCCAGGCCGGGGGCCTCGGCGCCGGAGGCGGTCGCCCCGGCCGGCCTGCCGCGCTCCTTGAGCTCCAGGACGGGCTTGGCCTCCTTGGCGGCGCCGAGCAGGCGGGCCGAGCCCTTGCCGCCGCCGGCCGCGCCGGGGGTGATCGCCGTGTACGTGGTCTCGGCGATGTCGGAGGAGCTGGGCGCCGGGCAGACCAGCTCGGACCGCTCGACCGGCATCCGGGCCGCGGCCGCCTTGGCGCCGTCGGCTGCGGCCGGGGCGGCGGGCGCGGTGAGGTGGGCGAGGCCGGCGAAGGCGGCGAGGGCCGCGGCGGCGGCCGCCAGCGTCAGGGGTGCGCGCTGCTTCACTGCTGGTGGCTCCCGTCGGGACGCTGGTCGTGCTGTCCGTAGGCGTCGTACGGCTGCTGCTCGTACGGGTGCGGGTCGTAGGGCTGCGGGGTGTACGGCTGGTGTGGCTGCTGCGGGTGCTGGGGCTGCTGGGGCTGCTGGGGGTAGGCCTGGTGGAGGTCGTGGCCCTGCGGGGCGTGGCCCTGCCGGTCGTACGGGTACTGCCCGTGGTCCGCTGCGGCCTGGGCGGGTACGTACGGCTGCTGCGCGGCCTGCTGCCCGTAGGCCTGGCCCTGGTCGGCGGAGCCCTGGCCGGCGTACGGCTGGTCGCCGTACACCTGGCTCCCGTAGCCCTGGTCGCCGTAGCCCTGGTCGCCGTACGACCGGTACGCGTAGGCCTCCTCCCCGTAGACGGGCTGCGCGGGGATCCCGGCGTACGGGTCGGCGACGGCTCCCGCGGGCTCGGCCGCGGCGCCGGCGGCGGGAGCGGCCGCCCCGTCGGTCTCGGCGCGCAGGCGGCGGGCCCGGCGGCCCTCGCCGGCCTCGCCGGGGGCGGGCCGGTCGGCGGCGGCGTCCTCGTCCGGCAGGTCGTCGTCGAGGCTCACCCGGCGGCCGGGCAGGGCCATCACGAGCAGCAGCAGGACGAGCGCGCCCTGCGCCCAGTGCCAGGCGGTCCGGGGGAGGGAGTCCTCGTGGACGAGGTCGAGGCGGCCGCCGGCGGCGGGCAGTTCGAAGCCCTGGGCCCAGCCGTCGAGGGTCTTGGCCTTGAGCGGCTCGCCGTCGAGGGTGGCCCGCCAGCCGGGGGCGGCGCTGTCGGCGATGCGCAGGACGCGGCCGGCCTCGCCCGCCGGGATCCTCGTGTGGGCCTCGACGGGGCCGGAGGCCACCGGGATCGGGGCCTCGCCCGGCTTGCCGGAGACGATGACGGCGCGGGCGACCTGGCGGTCCACGCGCCACAGGGCGGCGCCGTCGAGCTGGCTGAGCCGGCTGAGGCCGGGGGTGGTGTCGAGGACCTTGTGCATCTGCTGCGGGGCGCCTCCCCCGCTCTCGGCCCCGCCGGGGCGGGGGGACCCCGAGCGGACCAGGACGTAGCGGATGCCGTATCCGCTGAGCTGGTCGCTCTGGTCGGCGCCGGAGCCGGCGACGAGGCTGGAGACGACCTTGTCGAGGGCCGGGGTGCTGCCGGCCGCGGCGGCGATTTCGGCGTCGCCGAGGCTGCCGCCGGAGCCGTGTACGAGGGTGTAGGAGACGGCGGCGGGCGAGCTGCCGCCGAGGACGAGGGTGCGGGCCTGGTCGCGGGTGCCGCCCTCTTCGGCGACGAAGGCGGGAACCTGGACCGGGTTGCGCCGCTCCAGCGGGCCGGCGGCGCCGGAGAGCGCCCAGCCGGCCGCGGCGAGGAGCGGGCCGGCGGCGGCCGCGAGGGCGATCAGGGCGGCGGCGGGCTGGCGCCAGCCGAAGCTGCTGGCGGCGACGCGCTCCTTGGCCCCGTCCGCGCCGACGGCGGCAGCGGCGAGCAGGGCGAGCCCGTGGACGAGGACGGCGGGTCCGGCCCAGCCGGTGCGGCCCAGGACGACGGCGAGGGCCAGCGCGGCGAGGGCGGCGGTCCAGGCGGCACGGACGGCGAGCCGCCGCTCGGCGCGCAGCAGGGCGGCCAGGGCGGCGAGGACGATGCCGAGGAGGATCAGGCCGCCGGGGGTGCGGGGGCCGCCGGGGCTGAGGCCGATGAGGTCGAGGGCGCCGGCCTGGCCTGCGGCGCCGGGCAGGCCGGCCTCGTCCAGGAGGCGGCCCGGGTGCCGGAGCAGGCCCGTGGACCAGGGGGCGAGGACGAGGAGCGGGACGGTGAGGGAGGCGAGCAGCCGCAGCCCGTACGCCTTCCACTCGGCGCGGCGCCGCACCACCGCGGCGGTGCCGAGGACGGCGGCGAGCGGCCACACGACGGGGGTGAAGGCGGTGGCCAGGGTCAGCAGGAGGGTGTACGTCCACACCGTGCGCCGTCCGCCCCGCTGCTCGGGGGCGCCGGCCGCGGTGCCGGCGGCGCCGAGGCCGAGGGCGGAGACGGCGGAGCGGGCGAGGAGCGGGAGCAGGATCGCGAGGACGGCGGTGCCGAGGCGGCCGCCGGCGAGGGCTCCGGTGACGGCGGGCAGGAAGGCGTAGGCGACGGCGGCCCAGGCGCGCAGCAGCCGGGAGCCGACGAGGGGCCGGGAGGCGAAGTAGGCGGTGAGTCCGGCGAGCGGGACCGAGCAGACGAGCAGCAGGGTCAGGGCGGCGTCGGTGGAGCCGAGGAGCAGGGTGGAGAGGGCTCCGAGGACGGCGAGGTACGGGGGTGCGCCGGCGGTGGATCCGGTGCCGACGGGCTGCCAGTCGCGGGTGTAGCGGTGCCAGAGGTCGAGGCCGCTGTCGGGGGCGGGCAGCAGGGCTCCGCCCATGAGGGAGCCGCCGCCGATGAGGCCGCGGCAGGCGATGACGGAGACCAGCAGGAGGAGGGCGAAGAGGAGGGGCGCGGGGTTGCGGGCGATCCGCTTCAGGCGCGCGAACTGTTCGACGTGGAGGTAGTCGGCGTCCTCGCCGCCGGGGCCGGACTCGACGGCTCCGCCGTGCCGGCCGACGGCGGCGGCGCTGTCGGTGTCGCGGCCGCTGCCGAGGTATCCGGCGAGCTGTTCGGCGCCGGCCCGCACGGTGGCACCGGGGGGAGGGAAGAGGGGGCGCAGTTCCTTGGCGGGGACGGCGGGGCGGCCGCGCCGGCGGCGGGCGCCGAGGAGGCGGCCGGGGCGGAGCAGGGTGGCGAGGAGGCCGGTGAACTCGTCGACGGCCTGGCCGGGGGCCTTGCCGACGAGGTAGGCGAGGGTGCGCAGCACGGTGCCGGTGATCAGGCGCAGCAGGACGTACGGGAGGGCCCGGCCGGAGGTGTTGGCGAGCATCGTGTAGACGGCACCGGCCTTGTCGACGCGGTGCGGGCTGACGGCGCTGCGGCCGGCGCAGTCGACGGTGCGGCGCTCGCGGGCGGCGGCCTCGGCGTGCCGCAGGACGGCGTCGGGGGCGACGAGGACGGTGTGGCCGGCGCTCTGGGCGCGCCAGCACAGGTCGACGTCGTCACGCATGAGGGGGAGGCGGCGGTCGAAGCCGCCGAGGTCGTCGTAGACGTCGCGGCGTACGAGCATGCCGGCGGTGGAGACGGACAGGACGTGGCGGACCTGGTCGTGCTGGCCCTGGTCCTGTTCGCGGCGGTCGAGGCCGGTCCAGCGGCGGCCGCTGCGGGCGATGGTGACGCCGGCTTCGAGGAGCTGCTTGTCGTCGTACCAGCCGCGCAGTTTGGGGCCGATGACGGCGGCGTCGGGGTTCTCCTCGGCGACACGCAGCAGTTCGGTGAGGGCGTCGGGCTCGGGGGCGCTGTCGTCGTGGAGCAGCCACAGCCACTGGACGGGTTCGCCGTGGGGAAGGTCGGGGAGGTCGTAGGTGTCGTCGCGCCAGGTGCGGCTGACGGGGTCCCAGCCGCTGGGGCGCTTGAGGTAGGGGAGGTCCTCGGGGGTGAGGGTGCCTGCGGAGCGGGCGGCCTCGTCGACGGCGGCGCCGAATCCGGTGCGGCGGGCGAGGTGGAGGACGCGGTCGTCGCCGAGGGCCTCGGAGAGCAGCCGGGCCGAGTCGTCGGCGCTGCCGGTGTCGGCGGCGACGTGGTTCTGGGCGGGGCGTTCCTGGCCGAGGAGCCCGGCGAGCGTCCGGGGGAGCCAGCGTGCCCCGTCGTGGGAGACGAGGACCGCGGTGACGACGTGCCGGGGGAACTGGGGAGTGGCGTCAGCCTGGTAGGAGGCCGTCGACTGACTGTGCAGGGACATCGCTCTACTGGCCCTCCGGCCTGGGGGTCCCCCCGGGCGGCCGGAGGGAGGATCCGGGGGTGGTGTGCCCCTCGGAGGCTGCTGGACAGCGCCACACTAACGGCTGGGAACACGCCGGTCCGCCTCCTGCGGGGAAGGTGCAGGAGGCGGACCGTGTGGTGTGCTTGTGGAGTTGTCCGGCGGGTGGCGGGAGCGGTCAGACGGCGGCCTTTTTCAGCCTGCGGCGCTCGCGCTCGGACAGGCCGCCCCAGATGCCGAATCGCTCGTCGTTGGCGAGGGCGTACTCAAGGCATTCGGAGCGGACTTCGCAGGCGAGGCAGACCTTCTTGGCCTCGCGGGTGGAGCCGCCCTTCTCGGGAAAGAAGGACTCGGGGTCGGTCTGAGCGCACAGGGCGCGCTCCTGCCATCCGAGCTCTTCGTCCGCTTCCTCGACCAGCAGTTCCTGAAACAGCTCGGTCATGTGCGCCCCTCGCTCTGTCTGTGCATCCCCGTGGTGGCGTCGTTACTCATCGCTACGTAACGACACGAGTGAAATTACAAGTGGGGGGCTCCAGCGCAGTCAAGCTGGGATCTGCTATTGGGGCCCTTATTCACTCTGCGGAACCAAGGCTATGCAGAAAGTGATCAAATCGCCAAAAATCGTGACACAAGCCACTGACGTCCAACCGCGCCCACTTCACCCGCAATCGACGCGGCACCCTGCGGACCGGTTGCAATCCGGCCAAAGAAGCGGCACAGATCACATTCCGATCACGAGTTGGCATCGCACGTTTGAACGGGGCAACAGCGGTACCCGCAGCGCCATCTCCCCGGTCGAGGGGTGCACAAACCTTTCTCCGATCGTGTTAACCGGATCAGATGAACCTTTTCCGCCAAACCGGTCATTGAGTTGACAGTCCGGCCCCACACCCGCTCTCCTTATCTCCATGTCAGCGACCGCAGCCACCAAGAGGACCCCCGTTCGTGGGTTCCTGTGTGCTGCCCAGGTCCGCTGTTGCTGTTGCAGCTGTTGATGCCTCCGGAGCCCCCGGCTCCCCTGAGCTCCGGCCACCCCCACAGCAACCGCCAGCACCCCTGACATCCCCGAGGACCCCCGCGATGCGCACCCCCGCACCCACTGCTTCCGCTTCCGTTTCTGTTGCTTCCGTTTCTGCTTCGGCTTCCGCTTCCGCGACCGCGGCCGGCCCGGTGGCCGACCGCCCGGCGGTCACGGAGAGCGACCTCCAGATCGCCGGTGACATCCTCGCCGTCCAGCACCTCCTCCAGCCCGCCCGCGAACACCCGACCACCGTCGCCGAGTTCGTCGGCCTCGCCCGCTCCATCGCCGAGGACCGCGCGAGCTGGCAGCACCTCGTCCGCTACGACGCCACCACCCGCTGGTACCACCGCCTGCGCACAGTCCCCCAAGCTCTCGGCTCCGCTCGAGCAGGGGGTGCCCCCATCGGCTACGAGGTCTGGCTGCTCAGCTGGGTCCCCGGCCAGGGCAGCGGCCTGCACGACCACGGCGCCTCCTCCGGCGTCCTCACCGTCCTCGACGGCGCCCTCACCGAGCACAGCACCCGCGGCGCCCTCACCCTCCGGGCCGGCTCCCAGCGCGTCTTCGCCCCCGGGTACGCCCACGAGGTCGTCAACGACAGCCTCGACGGCGCGATCAGCCTGCACATCTACTTCCCCGGCCTCACCGAGATGCCCATGCACAACTGCTCCCCCGCCCGGCCCGAGGCCCTCTCCGTCTGACCGGGCGCGCCTGACAGTCCCGCCGGTCGCCCGACCACCGCCCCTCAAAGGACAGCCTGCGGCTGACAGTCCCACCCGTCGCCCGACCACCGCCCCTCAAAGGACAGCCTGCGGCTGACAGACTGTCTGCATGCGCATTGTTGTTCTGGCCGGCGGTATCGGCGGCGCCCGTTTCCTCCGCGGACTCAAGTCGGCAGTCCCCGACGCGGACATCACGGTCATCGGCAACACCGGTGACGACATCCACCTGTTCGGGCTCAAGGTGTGCCCCGACCTCGACACCGTCATGTACACCCTCGGCGGCGGCATCAACGAGGAACAGGGCTGGGGCCGCACCGACGAGTCCTTCACCGTCAAGGAGGAACTCGCCGCGTACGGGGTCGGACCCACCTGGTTCGGCCTCGGCGACCGCGACTTCGCCACCCACATCGTCCGAACCCAGATGATCGGCGCCGGCTACCCGCTGAGCGCCGTCACCGAAGCCCTCTGCGACCGCTGGCAGCCCGGCGTCCGGCTGCTGCCCATGTCCGACGACCGCGTCGAGACCCACGTCGCCGTCACCGACACCGGCACCGGCGAACGCCGCGTCATCCACTTCCAGGAGTACTGGGTCCGGCTGCGCGCCTCCGTCGACGCCGAGGCCGTCGTACCCGTCGGCGCCGAACAGGCCAAGCCCGCACCCGGCGTGCTCGAAGCCATCGCCACCGCCGACGTCATCCTCTTCCCGCCGTCCAACCCGGTCGTCTCCGTCGGCACCATCCTCGCCGTGCCCGGCATCCGCGCGGCCGTCGCCGCCGCCGCGGCGCCCGTCATCGGCCTCTCCCCCATCGTCGGCGGCGCCCCCGTACGCGGCATGGCCGACAAGGTGCTGGCCGCCGTCGGGGTCGAAGCCACCGCCGCCGCCGTCGCCCGCCACTACGGCGCCGACCTCATCGACGGCTGGCTCGTCGACACCGCGGACGCGGACGCCGTCGCCGAAGTGGAAGCCGCCGGGATCGCCTGCCGGGCCGTGCCGCTGATGATGACCGACCTCGACGCCACCGCCGAGATGGCCCGCGCCGCACTGGCCCTGGCGGAGGCCGCCCGGTGAGGGTGCCCCCGCCGCCGTCGCCCTCGTACGAGGTGTGGGCCGTCGCCGGGATCCCGGAAGTCCGACCCGGCGACGACCTGGCCCGACTCGTCGCCGACGCGGCGCCAGAACTTCGCGACGGCGACATCCTCCTCGTCACCTCGAAGATCGTCTCCAAGGCGGAGGGGCGCATCGTCCGGGCCGACTCCCGCGAAGAAGCCATAGACGCCGAGACCGTACGGGTCGTCGCACGCCGCGGCCCGCTGCGGATAGTCGAAAACCGGCAGGGCCTGGTCATGGCCGCCGCCGGCGTCGACGCCTCCAACACCGAACCCGGCACCGTCCTGCTGCTGCCCGAGAACCCCGACGCCTCCGCGGCCGCAATCCGCGCCGGACTGCGCGAACTGCTCTCCGTCGACGTCGGCGTCATCGTCACCGACACCTTCGGACGGCCCTGGCGGACCGGGCTGACCGACGTGGCCATCGGCGCCGCCGGCGTCCACGTCCTCGACGACCTGCGCGGCGGCACCGACGCACACGGCAACCCGCTCAGCGCAACCGTCGTCGCCACCGCCGACGAACTCGCCGCCGCCGGCGACCTCGTCAAGGGCAAGGCCGCCGGACTGCCCGTCGCCGTCGTACGCGGGCTCGGGCACATGCTCGGCGACGGCAGCACCGCCGCCCAACTGGTCCGGACCGCCACCGACGACATGTTCCGCCTCGGCACCTCCGAAGCGGTACGGGAAGCCGTCACACAGCGCCGCACCGTACGGGCCTTCACCGCCGAACCCGTGGACCCCGCCGCAGTCCGGCGGGCCGTCGAAGCCGCCGTCACCGCCCCGGCGCCCCACCACACGACACCGTGGCGGTTCGTCCTGCTCGAATCCGAGGCCGCGCGGCGCGAACTCCTCGACGCGATGCGGGACGCCTGGATAGAAGACCTGCGGCGCGACGGCAAAACCGAGGAATCCATCACCAAACGGATCCGGCGGGGGGACGTCCTGCGGAACGCGCCGTACCTGGCCGTGCCCTGCATGGTCATGGACGGTGCGCACACGTACGGGCACGCCCGGCGGGACGCCGCCGAACGGGAGATGTTCGTCGTCGCGACCGGCGCCGGCGTGCAGAACTTCCTGGTCGCGCTGGCCGGAGAACGGCTCGGGTCGGCGTGGGTGTCGTCGACGATGTTCTGCCGGGACGTCGTGCGCAAGGTGCTGGGGCTGCCGGAAGACTGGGAGCCGATGGGGGCGGTGGCCATCGGGCATCCCGCCGCGGCGCCGCGCGAGCGGGTTCCCCGCCCCGCGGACCCCTTCATCGCCGTCCGCTGACCCACCCCGACCGGGCACGTCCGCCGCGGCCGGGCCGGCTCCCGCCCGCCGCGGGCCGGCTCCCGCCCGCCGTGGCCGGTCGCGGGCTGCCCGGTGCCCGTCTGCGGGCCGTGGGGGCTGATCGCGCCGTTCCCCGCGCCCCTGAGGCATCGACCCGCCCGGCAGCGGCCTTGCGGGCGCGGGCATGTGCCTCCCGGTGCGGTGCTTGGCTGCGGGCCCGTGGGGCTGAGCGCGCCGTTCCCCGCGCCCCTGAGGCGGCGGCCCGTGTGGCAGCGGCTTGCGGGCGCGGGCATGTGCCTCCCGGTGCGGTGCTTGGCTGCGGGCCCGCGGGGGCTGGGGCGGCGGGCCGTGTGGGAGTGGTTTTGTCAGAGGTGGGCGATGTCGTTGCGGTACATGCGGGGGGCGCGGCGGGGTGGGGTGCGGCCGGCCAGGAGGATCAGGCGGGCCGCACGGTGGCGCTGGCCCGCGTACGGGGCGAGCAGTTCGAGCATGGCGGCGTCGTCGGCGTCCCGGTCGCCGGCCAGGGCGTAGCCGATGATGCCGGGCAGGTGCAGGTCGCCGGTGGTGACGGCGTCCGGGTCGCCGTTGCTGCGCTGGAGGGTTTCGGCCGAGGTCCACGGCCCGATGCCGGGAACGGCCTCCAACCGGGCCGCGGCCGCCCCCTGCGGCATGGCGGCGGCCTCCTCGATCCGGGCCGCCACCCGGACGGCCCGCACGATGGTTCCGGAGCGCTTCGCGTCGACCCCGGCCCGGTGCCAGTCCCAGGACGGGATCAGCGCCCAGGTGCGGGCGTCCGGCATCACGTACATGTCCGGGGTTCCGGGGTTTCCGTGGCCCGGCGCGGGCTCCCCGAACGCGCGGACCAGGCGGCGCCAGGAGCGGTACGCCTCGTCGCTGGTGACCTTCTGCTCCAGGACGGTCGGGATCAGCGACTCCAGGACCAGCCCGGTGCGGGTCAGGCGCAGGCCGGGGCGGTTGCGGTGGCTGGCGTGCACCAGGCGGTGGCGGGGGACGAAGACGGAAGGGTCGTCCTCCGCACCGAGGAGCGCGGGCAGGCCGTCGAGGATCCACTCCGCGCCGGGGCCCCAGGCCTCGGCATGGACCGTGCCGGTGGCGCGGTCTGCGGCGACCCGCAGCGTGGCGGGGCCCAAGGGGGTGCGGCTGGCGCGCCAGACGGAGCCGTCGGCGGTGACGCGGAAGGTGGGGTCGTGGGGGCCGCGGCGCAGCGGGCCCAGCGTGAGGCCCAGGTCCACGGGGCCCTCGGGGGTCCATACCCGGCGCCGGGATCCGGCCGCTGCCGGGGTACCGGTGCCTGTGCCGGTGCCGGTGGATGCGGGCACGGTGGTGCGGCCGCCGCGGACGGCGGTGCGGGTCAGGGGGTCGAAGCGGCCGGCCATGCCATGAGGGTATCGCCGGGCGTGTGGGGGCCTGCCGCGTGCCGGTGCGGCCCGGGGGCCGCGCCCGCGGGTCCGGGTCCGGCTGCGGGCCGCGGTGGCAGATCGCGCAGTTCCCCGCGCCCCTCAGGCACCGCCCCGCGCTGCACCGGCCTTGCAGGCGCAGGCATGCGCCTCCCGGTGCGGCCCTTGGCTGCAGGCCGTCGGAGGCCGATCGCGCAGTTCCCCGCGCCCCTGAGGCATCGCCCCGCGCTGCAGCGGCCTTGCAGGCGCGGGCATGTGCCTCGGGATGTCCCACGCTTCCAACGCCGTGCCGCACGGGACACCCCCCAGGGGCGCGGGGAACTGCGCGATCAGCCAACCACGGCCCGCGGACGAACACCGGACCCGGAGGCCCACCAGGGGCGCGGGGAACTGCGCGGTCGGCCGCCCGCGGGTCGCGGTCGGGCGCCGGGTCCGGAGGCCCGGGTAGGGGCGCGGGGAACTGCGCGGCCGGGCGGCGGCGAGGGTCAGCGGCCCTGGAGTCTGGCTGAGGCGGTGCGGGTCGGCGGGAGCTGGCCGTACAGGAGTTTGCCGGGGCATTCCGTGGCGAAGCCGTCCCGGTGTCCGGAGATCACGTTCATCTTCACGCTGCTGCCCTTGGCGTACAGGTTCCCGCCGCCCGACTTGAGCGTGGTCACGGCCCGCGGGTCCCGGTTGAACAGTCCCAGCTTCCAGGCCGTGAGCGCGGCCACCGAGTCCACGGCGGCGGCCGGCGGGGCGGTGCTCGCGAACGTGCCGATGACGGCGATGCCCATGCTGTCGGTGTTGAAGCCCATGGTGTGTGCGCCGAGCACCGGCCTGGTGACTCCGCCCGCCCGGCCTTCGTACACGGTGCCGCATTTGTCGACGGCGAAGTTGTAGCCGAAGTCCCGCCAGCCGGCGCTGACCACGTGGTAGCGGTACAGGCTGCGCAGCACGGCGGGGGCGTCCTTGCAGGCGTAGTTGTTGCCGGAGGCGGTGTGGTGGACGAAGGCCGCCTTGACGGTGCTGGTGTAGGCGAAGGCCTTCTCGCGCAGGGACTCGTCGGCGCCCCAGCCCAGCCGGGTGATGATGCGGGGGCGCGGGCCGATGTACGGGGTGCTGCTGATGGCG
This sequence comes from Streptomyces sp. NPDC090445, assembly GCF_044769385.1. Classification (NCBI taxonomy): domain Bacteria; kingdom Bacillati; phylum Actinomycetota; class Actinomycetes; order Kitasatosporales; family Streptomycetaceae; genus Streptomyces; species Streptomyces sp. NPDC090445. The sequence continues at coordinate 24,728 of NZ_JBIVXV010000009.1, forward strand.
CCGTCGCCGGAGAGGGCGGCGTCGGCGATGGAGTCGTCCCGGTTGAGGGCGGTGATCTCCTTGGCGCCGAGGGGGGCGTGCGGCATGTTGGCGGAGGAGGCTTCCGCCGTGGCCGTCGACAGGCCGGGCAGGGCGACGGTGTCGCCTTTGTCGTCGTCGCCCGGCCCGCCGGCCGTACCGGCCGTACCGGTCGCGTCGTCCGTGCCGTTCTTGGCGTCTCCGGCCGCCGGCGGGTCGGCGGTGCCCGGGTCGACGAGTTCGATGCGCAGGCCGGAGGGGAGGTGGGAGGCCGTGGGGGTGGCACGGGTGGCCGTGGCCGGGGTCGGGGTGCCGGGTTCCGCCTGGACGCGGACTTCGATGCCGTCGGATTCGCCGACCCACAGCGGGGCGGTGCTGCCGCGGATGCGGCCGGTGCCGCGTTCGAGCGCTTCGGGGTCGGGGGCGTGCTCGCTGTTGTGGGTTTCGACGTCCTGCCAGCCGGACCAGGTCCCGGTGCTCGTGGAGCGGGTACGGACCTGGACGCGGCCGAAGAGCTGGGTGCCGGCGTCGTCCCAGACGACGCCGACCATGGAGAACCTTTCGACCTCGCGGGCGGCGAGGCCCCGCGCTTCGGGCAGGCGCGGTGAAGTGCTCATGCCGGGGATGCCGGGTGGGCGGTCGGCCGCGGGCCCGAGGGGGGCGAGCGGCAGGGACCGGGTGGAGCCGGCGGGGGCCGTGGGGGAGGACTCGGCCAGGGCCGGGGTGGACAGGGCGAGCGGCAGGGCGAGGGCGGCGGCGGTCGCGACGCCGACCGCGGAGGCAAGTGATCCACGCATGCAAGCGATGCTGGGCACACGCACAACGAACCGCCATCGGAGAGCTGACGGCCCGTCTGCTCGCCGCGGGGTGCGGCTCCCCCGGTCGGGTGAGCCGCGGGCCGCCGTACGGGCGAGGGGCCCGCGTACGCTGGGGCGGGTGAACGCTTCTGACCGCACCCCTGCCGACCTGCTGCGATCCGCGCTCGCCGCCGATCCGGGCCGCCCGCTCGTCACGTTCTACGACGACGCCACGGGCGAACGCGTGGAATTGTCCGTCGCCACCTTCGCCAATTGGGTGGCCAAGACCGCCAATCTGCTCCAGGGCGATCTCGGCGCCGAGCCCGGTGACCGGCTCGCGCTGCTGCTGCCCGCGCACTGGCAGAGCGCCGTGTGGCTGCTGGCGTGCGCGTCGGTCGGGGTGGTCGCCGAGGTGGGCGGGGATCCGGCGGACGCCGATCTGGTGGTGAGCGGCCCCGACACGCTGGAGGAGGCGGCTGCCTGTTCGGGCGAGCGGGTGGCGCTGGCGCTGCGGCCGCTGGGCGGGCGGTTCCCGCAGCCGCCGGCCGGGTTCGCGGACTACGCGGTGGAGGTGCCGGGGCAGGGCGACCGGTTCGCGCCGTTCGTCCCCGTCGACGCGGAGGGGCCGGGGCTGGTGGTCGGCGGCGAGGAGCTGTCGTACGCCGGGATCGTCGGCCGGGCCCGCGAGGACGCGGCGGGGCTGGGCCTGGGCCCGGGGGCGCGGGTGCTGTCCGGGCTCGGCTACGGCACGTGGGACGGGCTGTCGGCGGGGCTGTTCGCGGCCTTGGCGGCGGGCGGGTCCGTGGTGCTGTGCCGGCATCTGGACCGGCTGCCGGCGGAGGGCCTGGCGCAGCGCACGGAGGCGGAACGGGTCACCCACACGGTGCGGTGAGTCCGGTGCGGTGAGCCCGGCGCGGCAGCCCGGCGCCGTGACCGCCGTGCCGTGACCGCCGTGCCGTGAGTGCCGTGTCGTGAGTGCGCCGATCTTTCACCCGTTCGGGTCTGGACAAGGGGCCGCCCCCGGGCCGCGTCCCTGCCGCGGAGGCAGGATGCTTACGGCCGTGCGTACACCCGTACGGCCTCCTGCCCACGCGGCGAGGGACGGTACGCACGTGACGGACAGCGCAGGCATACCCGACGCCACCGAGGCGGCCGGCGGCTCCCCGGAGCCTCCGCGCGGCCGTCGGCGCCGGCTGCTGCTGCGCTGGGCCGGGGCCGGGGTCTCGCTGCTGGTGCTGGCCGGGGCGGGGACGGGCTGGTGGCTGTACCGGAAGCTGGACGGGAACATCACCGAGGACACCTCGGCGGCGTCCGAGCTGGAGCGCTTCGAGGAGGAGCGCCCGACGCCCGTCGGGGGCGGCTCCCGGAACATCCTGCTGATCGGCTCGGACTCGCGCTCCGGCTCGGACAACTCCCGCTACGGGCGGGACGGGGGCACCGAGCGCTCGGACACGGTGATCCTGCTGCACCTGCCCGCGGACCGGCGGAGTGCAACGGCGGTGTCGATCCCCCGGGACCTGATGACGGACGTCCCGAGCTGCCTGATGCCGGACGGGAGCCGCACCGTGGAGCAGTTCGCGCAGTTCAACTGGGCGTTCCAGTGGGGCGGAGCCGCCTGCACGATCCGTACGGTGGAGAAGCTGACGGGGATCCGGATCGACCACCACATGGTGGTGGATTTCGGCGGGTTCAAGAAGATGGTGAACGCGGTCGGCGGCGTGGAGGTGTGCCTCAAGCAGCCGATGAACGACCCGGAGGCCCGGCTGCGGCTCCCGGCGGGCCGGCAGACCCTGCGGGGCGAGCAGGCGCTCGGGTTCGTGCGCGCCCGCTACGGCATGGGCGACGGCAGCGACACCGAACGGATGGACCGCCAGCAGCAGTTCCTCGGTGCGATGGTGAAGAAGGTGCAGAGCAACGGGGTGTTGCTGAACCCGGGCCGGCTGTACCCGCTGCTGGACGCGGCGACCCGCTCGGTGACCACCGACCCGGGGCTGGCCTCGCTGCGCGGGCTGTACGAACTGGTGCGGGGCATCCGGGACATACCGACCGACCAGGTGAAGTTCCTGACGGTGCCGCGCCGTCCGTACGCGGCCGACCCGAACCGGGACGAACTTTCGCAGCCGGACGCGGCCCGGCTGTTCCAGCAGCTGCGCGCGGACGAGCCGCTGACGGTGGCCCCGCCGGCGGAGGCGGAGGGCCGGGAGCGGGGCGCCGCACGGGCGGAGGCCGGGAGCGCCGAGCCGTCGCCGGCCGGGACGGGCGCGGCGGCCACGTCTGCGCCCGCGGACGTCCCGACCTTCACGGGTACCACCGCGGGGATGACCGACTGCCGGTAAAGCAATGCCAAAAGGCGGTGTGCGAAGCGGGAGGCTTGGGGGGTTTGCCCTGTTATAAGGGGAGTGGAATTTGTCACCACCATGGTTTGGCGCTGACCGGGGCGGATAGGGTGAGCGGTCCGGTGCCCTGGCCAGCAAAGAGGCCGTGCACCAGCAGCCGGATCGTTGACCGGGCGTCTTGGGGGAGGCGCGTCGCGAGGCACCGACGGAGGATTCGAGCAACCGTGGATGCGCAGAGCCGTGGGCGTGCGGAGGAGATCGACCCCGCAGACCAGTGGGTGCTCAACCCCCGCACCGGCAATTACGAACTGCAACTGGATCGCAGCGCTCCGCAAGGACAGCGCTCCGCGACCTCCCCCCGCCGCCGCAGGTCGGCCGGCGCCGGCTCCGGAGCGGCGGCATCGCCCCAGAGCCCCAAGAGCCCCAAAAGTTCCAAGAGCCCCAAGGGCCCCAAGAGCCCCCATACCCCCGCGCCCGCGGACTCCCCCTCCCCGGCGGTCCCCAAGCCGCGCCGCGGCGAGACCCCGCCGGGCCGGCGCACCGGACGGAACCGCAAGGGCGGCTCGGGCAGCAGCCGCCGCAGGCGGCTCCTGGTCACCACCGGCGGCACCCTCGCCTTCCTGCTGGTCGGCGGCTCCCTCGGGGCGTACCTGTACTACAACCATCTGAACGGCAACCTGAGGGTCACCGACGTCGGCGACGCGGGCACGGGCGGTTTCAAGAAGGACCAGCCCATCAACATCCTCGTCATCGGCACCGACAAGCGTTCCGGCGCCGGCAACGAGGGCTACGGCGACTCCGGCAGCCCCGGCCACGCCGACACCACGATCCTCTTCCACGTCTCCAAGGACCGCTCCAACGCCACGGCGCTGTCCATCCCCCGCGACCTGATCACGAACATCCCGGCCTGCCCCACCAAGCAGCCCGACGGGACGATGAAGACGATCCCGGCCCAGAAGGGCACCCGCTTCAACACCAGCCTCGGCCAGGAGGGCCGCGACCCGGGCTGCACGATGCGCACGGTCAAGGAGCTCACCGGGATCACCGTCGACCACTTCATGATGGTCGACTTCAACGCGGTGAAGGTGCTGAGCAGCGCGGTCGGCGGGGTGCCCGTCTGCCTGGAGAAGGGCGTCGACGACCGGGACTCCAAGCTGAAGCTGGGCCCCGGCGAGCACCGGCTGCAGGGCGAGCAGGCCCTGGCCTTCGTACGGACGCGGCACGCCTTCGGCAACGAGAGCGACCTCGACCGCATCAAGACGCAGCAGCAGTTCCTGAGTTCGATGCTGCGCGAGATGAAGTCGAAGGAGACCCTGACCAGCCCGAAGAAGTTCTTCTCCCTCGCCGAGGCGGCCACCAAGTCGCTGACCGTGGACTCGGGCATAGGGTCCATCGAGAAACTCACCAACCTGGCGGGTGAGTTGAAGGACATGAACCTCAAGAACGTCACCTTCACCACCCTGCCGGTGCTCGACAACCCGGCCGAGAAGGTGAAGGCCACCGTCGTCGTCGACAACGCGCTGGCGGACCCCCTGCTCCAGATGATCCGCGGGGACGTCTCGCTCACCGAGGTCGAGAAGAAGGAACAGGCCGCCAAGGACGCGGCCGACGCCGAGACCAGGGCCAAGCAGGAAGCGCTCATGCAGGGCCCGCGCGCCGCGGCGAGGGACGTACGGGTGGACGTCTACAACGGCGGCGGACCCGCGGGTTCGGCCTCCACCACCCTCACCTGGCTGCAGACCGGCAAGGGCGTCTCCAAGGCGAGCAACCTCGGCAACGCGCCCGCCAAGCTGGAGGCCACGCAGCTGGAGTTCGCCCCGAACCAGGCGGACCAGGCGCGGGCGCTGGCGGACATCATGGGGCTGCCGGCCTCGGCGCTGAAGGTGGGCACGGCGGACGCCGGGCCCCGGACCGCGATGAAGCTGACGCTCGGCGCGGACTTCAAGGGGGCGGGGATCCCGATGACGGCGCCTCAGAAGGCGCCCGATCAGATCCAGCGCGTCGAGGCGGACAAGGCGGTCTGCGCCAAGTAGCCGACCGGCCGGCCCGGGGCCGGCCATCCGATGTGCGCCGGCCCGGCCGGCGCACCACAGTCATGAAGTGATTTCGAGGGGGGACCCGTGAGGAACGACAGCATGCGAGGGGAGGGGGCGCCCGCCCGGCCGGACGACGACATATCCGGCGGCCCCTCCGACGGACCAGCCACGCCGGGTACCGGTGCGCCCGGCGCCGGAGTACCGGCGCCCCGGCGGGGCAAGCGGCGCATACTGCGCTGGACGGCTTCCGTCCTGGCCTTCCTCATACTCGCGACGGCGGCGGCGGGCTACCTCTACTACCGGCACCTCAACGGCAGCATCCAGACCGACGCACTCAACCTCGGCGACAGCAAGCTGGGCGGTTCCAGGCCCAACGCCTTCGGGCAGACCCCGCTGAACATCCTCCTCATCGGCTCCGACGCCCGCGACGGCGCGGAGAACCAGGCCCTCGGCGGCGCCAAGGACACCTTCGACGGGCCGCCCCTGGCGGACGTGCAGATGCTGCTGCACCTGTCCGCGGACCGCTCCAACATGTCCGTGGTGTCCATGCCGCGCGACACGCTGCTGAAGATGCCCAAGTGCACGGAGCCGAACGGCAAGGTGCACGCCGCCAGCCGGGGCCTCGTCCAGACGAACGAGTCCCTCAGCCGCGGCGGCCCGGGCTGCACGGTCGCCGCCTGGCAGGACCTGACCAAGATCCCGATCGACCACTTCATGATGATCGACTTCAAGGGCGTGGTGACGATGGCGGACGCCATCGGCGGCGTCCCGGTGTGCGTCCAGGAGAACGTGCACTCCCGCACCAGGGACGGCAAGGGCTCCGGCCTGAAGCTGCCCAAGGGCGAGAACGTCATCCAGGGCGAGGTGGCCCTGCAGTGGCTGCGCACCCGCTACGGCTTCGAGGACGGCACCGACATCGGCCGCGCCCACGCCCAGCACATGTACATGAACTCGATGGCCCGCGAGTTCCGCAAGAACGCCAAGCTGAGCAACCCGATGAAGCTCAACAGCCTGGCGCAGGCGGCCATCAAGGCCATGATCGTCGACCCCGGCCTGAACAAGATCGACAAGCTGTACGACCTGAGTATGGAGCTCAAGAAGGTCGACCCCGGCCGGATCACCATGACGACCATGCCGTGGATCTACAGCCCGTCGGACTCCGCCCGGGTCGAGCCGAAGCCGGGCGAGGCCGAGGACCTGTTCCGGATGGTCCGCGAGGACATCCCGCTCGACGGCAAGGGCTCCGAGCAGCCCGGCGTCGCGGCCTCCCCGGCCCCGCCATCGGCCCCGTCCTCGTCGGCGGCGGCGCCCGGCGGCGCCGCGTCCGCCGCCCCGGCGGCCCCCTCCCGGCCCGCCGCGGACCAGGCCGCCCCGCCGGCGCGGATCCCGGTCACGGTGCGCAACGCCACCGGCGGCAGGGACGGCGCCCAGGGCAAGGTGAAGGGCCGGGCCTCCGAGGTCGTCTCGGTGCTGGCCGGCAAGGGCTTCACCAAGGCCGTCGCCGACGACCTGACCGGGGCCGAGGACACCACCGTGGTCCGCTTCTCCAGCCCGGACCTGGCGGGTGACGCGGCGGCCGTGGCCACCGCGCTGGGCCTGCCGGCCTCGGCGGTGCAGAAGGTCGACGACACCACCGGGGTCCTCCTGCTCGTGGGCAAGGACTGGCGGACCGGCAGCGCGCCGACCCCGCCGCCGCCCGCCCCGACCAAGGCCCCCGACTCGGCCCGCCCGCTCAACGGCGACAACGACAAGGAGTGCATGGCGATCCAGCCGGGCTTCACCTGGTAGCGCGGCCGCCCGCACGGAAAACGGGAAGGGGCCCGGTGCCGCGGTCGTGCAGACCGCGGCACCGGGCCCCTTCCCTGTCCCGTGGGGGCTTCCGCCGGTCCCGGCGGGAGCCTCAGACCGCCGTGGGGTCCGGGCTCGGCGACGGGCGGCGGCTCGCGATGACCTTGTCCGCGAGCGAGCGCGGGCTGGTGAGGAAGCCGAAGCCCCACGACATGTGCATCGTGGCGATGGCCACCGGGATCTGCGCCCGCGCCTTGAGCGAGAGACCCTTGCCCGCCGGGATCGAGCCGAGCGCGATCCCCGCGAGGTAGCCGGCCGGGACCGCGAAGGCCCACGGGGTCACGGCCGCGCCCGCCACCACACCGGCCGCGATCGCGCAGACGGCGGTCGGCGGGGCCAGGTAGCGCAGGTTGATCGAGCCCGCGTGGTAGCGGGCCACGACGTGCCGCCAGCGGCCGTAGTCCTTGTACTGCTTGGCCAGCGCCCGCACCGTGGGCCGCGGCCGGTACTGCACCTTCAGCTCCGGCGAGAACCAGATCAGCCCGCCGGCCTCGCGGATGCGGAAGTTCAGCTCCCAGTCCTGGGCCCGGATGAACTCCTCGTTGTAGCCGTCGGCCCGCTCCAGCGCCTCGCGCCGGAACACGCCCAGGTAGACCGTGTCCGCCGGGCCGGCCTTGCCGCCGGTGTGGAAGGCCGCGTTGCCGACGCCGAGCTTCGAGGTCATCGCCGCGGCGACGGCCTCCTCCCAGGCGTTCTCGCCCTCGGCGTGCATGATGCCGCCGACGTTCTGCGCGCCGGTCTCCTCCAGGAGGCGGACGGCGGTGGCGATGTAGTTCGGCGAGAGCATGCCGTGGCCGTCGACGCGCACCACGATCGGGTGGCGCGACGCCTTGATGGCGGCGTTGAGGGCGGCCGGGGTGCGGCCGGAGGGGTTCGGAACGGTGACGACGCGGACGCGGTTGCTGGATGCGGTCTCGCGTACGAGCTCGGCGGCGATCTCGTCGGTCCGGTCCGTGGACGGACCCAGCGCGATCACCACCTCCATCTCGCCGGCGTACTCCTGTCCGAGGATGTGGCGGACGGAGTTGCGCAGGTGGCGCTCCTCGTTGAGCACCGGCATGATCACCGAGACTGCGGGCTGCTGGGCGGGCATGTGGTCCTTCAAGGTCGGGTATCGGTGTCACGTTACCGCGTACGGGGGAAACGGGTGCGCGCCGCCCGATCGGTGGGGGCCGAGGCCGATCGTATGGGCCTACTGTTCTGACGATCTGACCATTATGTCCGGTTCGTCTTTCTCGGTCCGCCCTGTAGGCCCCGGCTGCCCCCGCGGAGGTGTCCCCCGTGCCCCAGCCACCCCGTCCTCCCCGACCCGCCCGGCCCGCGCACCTGCCACCGCACCCGCACCGGCACCCGCGGCCGCAGCGCACCCGGCGCGGCGGCCGGGCCCCGGACCGCCGTCGGGCCGACCGGCCCCGCGGCGGCCGGCCACGGTGGGGGGTACGGCTCGCGGGCGGGCTGGCGGCGGCCGTGCTGGGCTCCGGGGCCGTCGGGCACGCGGTCATGACCGGCCTGGACATCGGCATCGAGCGGGTGGACCCGTTCAAGGACATGAAGAACCGCCCCCAGGCCGGGCACGGCCTGAACTTCCTCCTCGTCGGCACCGACGGCCGCGACCGGATCAGCCGCGAGGACCGGCGCGAGTACCGCCTCGGCGGCGCCCCCTGCCACTGCACCGACACCGTCATGCTGGTGCACCTCTCGGCCGACCGGAAGCGCGCCAGCGTCGTCAGCCTGCCCCGCGACAGCTACGCCGAGCTGCCCGCGCACCGCGACGAGTCCAGCGGCAGGCAGCACGGCCCGCACCCGGTGAAACTGAACGCCGCCTACGCCGAGGGCGGCCCCCGGCTGACCGTCCGCACCGTCGAGCACATGACCCGCGTCAAGATCGACCACTACCTGGAGGTCGACTTCACCAGCTTCATGAAGACGGTCGACGCGATGGGCGGTGTGGAGATCTGCACCGCCAAGGCCCTCGACGACCGCAACACCGGCCTGCACCTGCTGCCCGGCACCCACCGGCTGAGCGGCGGCCAGGCCCTGCAGTACGTACGCTCCCGCCACGTCGACGGCGCCGCCGACCTCGGCCGGATGCAGCGCCAGCAGCGGTTCATGGCCGCCATCGTCAAACAGGCCACCACCGGCGGGGTCCTGCTGAACCCGGTGAAGTTCAAACAGGTCAGCTCCACCCTGCTCGGCTCGGTGCGGGCCGACCCCGGCTTCGGCTCGGAGCAGATGCTGGCCCTCGGCCAGGCCATGCGCGACTTCGCCCCGTCCTCGTCGGAGTTCGCCTCCGTGCCGGTCGGGAACCCGTCCTTCCCGGTGAAGGGCATCGGCTCCACCGTGAAATGGGACGAGCGGAAGGCCGCCGAGCTCTTCGAGGCCGTCCGCCAGGACCGCCCGCTGGCCCCCGTCCCCGGGCCCGTCCGGCCCGGACAGCCCGCGCGCCCGCAGCAGCCGCCCGCCGTGCCCGTCGACGTACCGCCGGAGCGGATCCGGGTCCGGGTCGAGAACGGGACCCGGATCGACGGCCTGGGCGGCCGGCTGGACGCCGCGCTGCGCGCCACCGGCTTCGACACCACCGGCACCCCGGGCAACGGCGCCGGCCGCAACGTCAGGCGCACGGTGATCGCGTACGACCCGCGCTGGGACCGCTCCGCCCGCACGGTGTCCGCCGCGCTGCCGGGCAGCGAGCTGCGGGCCGTGCCGGGACAGGGCCGGACGGTGCTGGTGATCGCCGGAACGGACTACCGGAAGGTCGTGCCGGTCCGGCCGGAGGACCCGCACCAGGGCCGGTTCGGGGTGCTCACCGGCGACGAGGCGACCTGCGGCAATTAGCCGCGCCCCGTAGGGGCGCGGGGAACTGCGCGACCAGCCCCCACCGGCCCGCGGTGTCACGACCGGACCGCACTCCCAGCGGAGCGCCAAGGCGGCGCGTCAGTCGTCGAGGCCCTGGGCGGCCCGCTCCTCGCGCAGCGCCATGATCGCCCGGCGCCGGGCGAGCCGGTGCGTACGGCGGATCTGGGCCTCCTGGTAGCGCCGCTTGTCCCGGTCGGACTCGGGGACCACGGGCGGGACGGTGCGCGGCTTGCCCTCGGCGTCCACGGCCGTGAAGACGAGGTAGGCGCTGCCGACCTGGGTGGCGGGGGTGGACTCGTTCCACCGCTCGGCCAGGACCCGTACGCCGATCTCCATCGAGGACCGACCGGTCCAGTTGACCTGCGCCTTGACGTGAACCAGGTCACCCACGCGGACCGGGGCGAGGAACGCCATCTCGTCCATCGAGGCGGTCACGGCCGCGCCGCCCGAGTGGCGGCCGGCGACGGCGCCCGCCGCGTCGTCGACGAGTTTCATGATCACGCCGCCGTGCACCGTGCCCAGGAGATTGGTGTCGTTGGCGGTCATGATGTGGCTGAGAGTGGTCCGCGAGGCCGAGGTGGGCTTTCCCTGCAGGTCGCCCGCCGTCACGCCCGGTATCTGTGTCATACCGCCACCTTAAAGCCGACCTGGATGCATCAGCTGTGCAACAGCACCGGCACGAAGCACGGACCGGACTGTCGCCCACCTCCCGCGACCGGGCATCCTATGCGGCATGAACGAGTGGCCGGATGGGCGCGGTGACAGCCGCGAGGACGGGTATGGGCGCGGCAGCGCGCACGCACAGCCGGAGGGAGCCCGGCGGATGCCGCACGTCCAGCGCCGCGGGCCGGGACTGCCCCAGCAGCCCCAGCGGCCCCCGCAGCCTCCGGCCGCCCGGCCTGGCCGGCCGGGTGCGCCCGCGTACGGGGTGCCGCAGCAGCAGCCCCACGGCCAGGACCCGTACGGCTACGACAGCGGCTACAACACCGGCCAGGTCTACGGCTCGCCGCAGCGCAGCCCGCAGGGCCCGGGCGGCCCCGGCGGCCCCGGCGGTCCCGGCGGGCCGGGGCAGCCGCCGACGGCCCGGCCGGGCGGCCGCGGCCCCGGCGCCGCCCCGGACTGGCGCCGGCGCATCAAGATCGGCTCGATCGTCCTGGGCACGACCCTGCTGGTGACCACCGTCGGCACCTACTTCTGGGCCGACTCCCAGGTGCGCCGCGAGGTCGACCTCGCCAAGGTCATCGAGCGCCCGAAGGACGACGACTGCACGACGTACCTGATCGTCGGCTCCGACAGCCGCGAGGGCATGTCCGACGAGGAGAAGAAGAAGCTCCACACCGGCTCCGCCGAGGGCAAGCGCACCGACTCGATGATGATCCTGGCGGCCTGCTCCGGCGGGAACACCATGATCTCGCTGCCCCGCGACTCGGACGTGGAGATCCCGTCCTTCGTCGGCTCCCAGTCCGGCAAGAAGTACGCGGGAGCGGGCAAGCACACCAAGCTCAACGCGGCGTACGCCGACGACGGCCCCGAGCTGCTCGTCCGCACCGTCGAGCACAACACCGGCCTGCGCATCGACCACTACGCCGAAATCGGCTTCGCGGGCTTCGCGAACATCGTCGACGCGCTCGGCGGCGTCGACATGAACATCGAGAAGGGCTTCAAGGACGAGAAGTCCGGCGCCGACTTCAAGGCCGGCGAGCAGACCCTCAACGGCGAGCAGGCCCTGGCCTTCGTCCGCACCCGGTACGCGTTCGCCGAGTCGGACCTGGCCCGGACGAAGAACCAGCAGAAGTTCCTGGCGGCCCTGGCCAGCCAGGCGGCCACCCCGGGGACCGTCCTCAACCCGTTCAAGCTGTACCCGGTGCTGGGCGCGGGCCTGGACACGCTGATCGTGGACAAGGACATGTCCCTGTGGGACATGGGCGACATGTTCTTCGCGATGAAGGGCATCAGCGGCGGCAACGGCACGTCGATGAACATGCCGATCGCGGGCGAGCGCGGCGGGAACCTGCTCTGGGACAAGCCGAAGGTCAAGCAGATCGTCCAGCAGATCCAGAACGACGAGAAGGTCACGGTCACCGGCAACTGACCGCGCCGACCGCGCCGACCGCGCCCCGGACGCCGTACCGGGCAACGCCGACGGCCCCCCTCCACGACTGCGGAGCGGGGGCCGTCGGCGTTGTCCGGCTGTGCGGCGGAAGGGGGCGGTCAGCTGTCCGGGGAGAAGCGGAGCGCCTTGGGGGGCAGTTCGGCGCGGCACCAGACGCGGGCGCCGGCCCGCAGTTCGTTGTCCGCGCCGACGACGGCCCCGTCGCCGACGACGGCGGCGTCGACCACGGTGCGCGGGCCTAGGGTGGCGCCGACACCGATCAGGCTGGCGCTGACCTGCGTGTCCGGCCCGATGACGGCGTCGTCGAGGACGATGGACCCGGTCACGACCGCGCCGGCCTCGACAGTGGCCCCGGCGCCGACGACGGTGCCGCCCGACAGCGTGGCGCCGGGCGCGACGCGGGCGCCGGGCAGGACGAGGGACTCGCCGCGCGGCCCCGGCACGGCCGGCGAGGCCACGACGCCGCGGACGAGGTCGGCGGAGGCCTGGACGAAGGACTCGGGTTTGCCGAGGTCCAGCCAGTACGTGTTCTCGGTGACGCCGTGGAGCAGGGCGCCGTCGGCGAGGAGGCCGGGGAAGGTCTCGCGCTCGACGGAGACGGGCCGGTCCGCCGGGATGGAGTCGATCACGCTGCGCCGGAAGACGTAGCAGCCGGCGTTGACCTGGTCGGTGATGATCTCCTCGGGGGTCTGCGGCTTCTCGGTGAAGGCCAGCACCCGCCCGTCGGAGTCGGTGGGTACCAGGCCGAACGCGCGCGGGTCCTCGACCTGCACCAGGTGCAGGGTGACGTCGGCGGAGGCGGCCCGGTGGGCGTCGACGAGGCCGGCGATGTCGAGGCCGGTGAGGATGTCGCCGTTGAAGACGAGGACCGGGTCGTCGGGTCCGCCGGTCAGCCGGCGGGCGGCGTTGCGGATGGCTCCGCCGGTGCCGAGGGGCTCGTCCTCGACGACGTACTCAAGCCGCACGCCGAAGTCGGAGCCGTCGCCGAAGTACGGCTCGAAGACCTCGGCGAGGTAGCAGGTGGCCATCACGATGTGCGTGACACCGGCGGCCCGCGCCCGGGCTATCTGGTGTGCGAGGAACGGCACCCCGGCCGCCCGCACCATGGGCTTCGGGGTGTTCACCGTCACGGGGCGCAGCCGCGTCCCCTGCCCCCCGACCAGCAGGATCGCTTCCAAATTCCTTCTCCCCACCCGGTCCGGGCCTATGAAGCTCCAAAGCTAACCCATCCCCGCCCGCCACCCGCCGCACGGCACACGAATCGTGATCCGGCCCCGCACGGCGCCCGCCACGTGCTCTTTCCCGCCGGTCGCGGGCGGGTGCGGGCCACGTTCACCGGCAGCGCCGCAGGCAGCCGGGACCCGGCACAGCTTGGCACACGCACTCCCGCCCCCGGGGAGCCCCTGGCGCCTGCCGGGGGCTCTCTCCGCACCTGCCCCTCACAGACCTGTAGCGGCGCCGAGCAGCGTTCTTGGGGCCCCTCGGCCCCAACGTAGATCGTCTACCCGACAACGCGAATATTGGCGATGCCGCATAGACGCCCGTGAGCATCCCGAATCCCCCGCGCCCTTCTCGGGTACGGGGGATTTCACTTGCAGCTGGCCCAGGAGGCGGCAGCCTTCACGATCTGGACGGAGGCAGGCTCGGCGAGGGAAACGCCTGCCATGCGCATGGTGAGCTTGAAGCCGACCTGATCCGAGGTGAAGCGGGCGAGCGAGACGAAGTCGCCTGATCCAACCCATACGAAAGGCCCCCGGCGTGATGCCGGGGGCCTTGTCGTTTATGCAGGTCAGCACCTGTTCCGCGACCGGTGTCCGCCCAGGATTTCCCCAGCATGACGCCCAGGAAAGGCCCGGAACGGACCCGAACGGACCGGAAGCCGATCATGGCTCCCGGAGCGCCACAGACAGCCTCTGACCTGCGAAAACCTTGTTACGGCAGGTTCCTCGCCATGACGATCCGCTGGACCTGGTTCGTACCTTCATAAATCTGCGTGATCTTCGCGTCGCGCATCATGCGCTCGACCGGGTAGTCGCGGGTGTAGCCGTAGCCGCCGAGGAGCTGGACCGCGTCCGTGGTGACCTCCATGGCCACGTCGGAGGCGAAGCACTTGGCCGCGGCGCCGAAGAACGTGAGGTCGGAGTCGACCCGCTCGGACTTGGCGGCGGCCGCGTAGGTCAGCTGGCGGGCGGCCTCGATCTTCATGGCCATGTCCGCGAGCATGAACTGGACGCCCTGGAAGTCGGCGATCGGCTTGCCGAACTGCTTGCGCTCCTGGACGTAGCCCTTGGCGTAGTCGAGGGCGCCCTGCGCGATGCCGAGGGCCTGCGCCGCGATGGTGATGCGGGTGTGGTCCAGGGTCTTCATGGCGGTGGCGAAGCCGGTGCCCTCCGCGCCGATCATGCGGTCGGCGGGGATGCGGACGTTGTCGAGGTAGACCTCGCGGGTCGGCGAGCCCTTGATACCGAGCTTCTTCTCCGGGGCGCCGAAGGAGACGCCTTCGTCCGACTTTTCGACGACGAAGGCCGAGATTCCCTTCGAGCGCTTCTCCGGGTCGGTCACGGCCATGACCGTGTAGTAGTCGGAGACACCCGCGTTGGTGATCCAGCGCTTGACGCCGTTGAGGACCCAGAAGTCGCCGTCGCGGACCGCGCGGGTCTTCATGCCGGCCGCGTCCGAACCGGCGTCCGGCTCGGAGAGGCAGTACGAGAACATCGCGTCGCCCTTGGCGAGCGGCGTCAGGTACTTGGCCTTGAGCTCCTCGGAGCCGGAGAGGATCACCGGGAGGGAGCCGAGCTTGTTCACGGCCGGGATCAGGGAGGAGGACGCGCAGACGCGGGCCACCTCCTCGATCACGATGACGGTGGCGAGGGCGTCGGCGCCCGCACCGCCGTAGTTCTCGGGGACGTGCACGGCGTGCAGGTCGTTGGCGACGAGCGCGTCCAGGGCCTCCTGCGGGAAGCGGGCTTCCTCGTCGACCGCCGCGGCGAACGGGAGGATCTTGGCCTCGCAGAGCGAGCGGACGGACTCGCGGAGCATGTCGTGCTCCTCGGCCGGGCGGTACAGGTCGAAGTCGGCAGAACCCGCCAAGATCACTCACTCCCCAAGCTGAAGCATGCGCTCAGTCATTGCTAACTACCGTTAAGTAACCCAAATCTTAGTGTCCGGCGTCCCCGTAGCGGTACGTACGCGGCACGTGAGCTGCATGACAGCCGGAGGCACCCGCGGGCTCCACGGTGCTCCCGGGAAGCGTCCCCGCGGATCAGCCCGACTATGCTCGGTTGGCGCAATCGGCCCCGCACCTCTGGAGCACCCATGGCCCCCCTCAGGATCACAGTGATCGGCACCGGCTACCTCGGCGCCACGCACGCCGCAGCGATGGCCGAGCTGGGCTTCGAGGTGCTCGGCCTGGACGTGGTCCCGGAGAAGATCGAAATGCTGGCGGCCGGGCGGGTGCCGATGTACGAGCCCGGGCTGGAGGAACTGCTCTCCACGCACGTCGCGGGGCTTCCCGGGTCCACCGGGCGGCTGCGGTTCACGCAGTCCTGGGAGGAGGTCGGCGCGTTCGGCGACGTCCACTTCATCTGCGTGAACACCCCGCAGAAGCACGGCGAGTACGCCTGCGACATGAGCTACGTCGACTCCGCCGTCGAATCGCTGGCCCCGCACCTGACCCGGGCGGCGCTCGTCGTCGGCAAATCCACCGTGCCCGTCGGGTCGGCGGAGCGGCTCGCCGCCAGGCTGGCGGAACTGGCCCCGGCCGGCGACGAGGTCGAACTCGCCTGGAACCCGGAGTTCCTGCGCGAGGGCTTCGCCGTCCAGGACACCCTGCACCCGGACCGGATCGTCGTCGGCGTCCACGGCGACCGCGGCGAGAAGCTGCTGCGCGAGGTGTACGCGACGCCGATGGCGGAGGGGTCGCCGCTCGTGGTGACCGACTTCCCGACGGCCGAGCTCGTCAAAACCGCCGCGAACTCCTTCCTCGCCACGAAGATCTCCTTCATCAACGCGATGGCGGAGGTCTGCGAGGCCGCCGGCGGCGACGTCGTCAAGCTCGCCGAGGCCATCGGCCACGACGAGCGCATCGGCGCCAAGTTCCTGCGCGCCGGCATCGGCTTCGGCGGCGGCTGCCTGCCCAAGGACATCCGGGCGTTCATGGCGCGCGCCGGCGAGCTCGGCGCCGACCAGGCGCTGACCTTCCTGCGCGAAGTCGACTCCATCAACATGCGCCGCCGCGGCCACATGGTGGAGCTGGCTCGGGAGGCGGTCGGCGGGGCGTTCCTCGGCAAGCGGGTCGCCGTGCTCGGCGCCACGTTCAAGCCGGACTCCGACGACGTGCGCGACTCGCCCGCGCTGAACGTGGCCGGGCAGATCCACCTCCAGGGCGGGCAGGTCACCGTCTACGACCCCAAGGGCATGGACAACGCCCGCCGCGTCTTCCCGACCCTCGCCTACGCGGACTCGGCAGTGGAGGCGGCCCGCGGGGCGGACGTCGTCCTGCACCTCACCGAATGGCGCGAGTTCCGCGACCTGGACCCGGCGGAACTGGGCGCGGTCGTCTCCGACCGGCTCGTCCTCGACGGGCGCAACGCGCTGGACGGGGCACGCTGGCGGGCAGCCGGCTGGACCTACCGGGCCATGGGCCGACCGCGCGCCTGACGCTCCGCGGGTGGTGCCGGGCGCTCCGCGGGTGGTGCCAGGCGCTCCGCGGGTGGTGCCGCGATGGTCCGGCGGTCGCCTGCGGGGCGGTGGGGGCTGGTCGCGCAGTTCCCCGCGCCCCTGACCGCG
>NZ_JBIVXV010000009.1:41613-110799 GCF_044769385.1 Streptomyces sp. NPDC090445
CCTGCGGGCCGGTGCGGGCTGATCGCGCAGTTCCCCGCGCCCCTGACCGCGGGCCGGTGCGGGCTGATCGCGCAGTTCCCCGCGCCCCTGACCGCGGGCCGGTGCGGGCTGATCGCGCAGTTCCCCGCGCCCCTGACCGCGGGGTGGTTCGTTCAGTGGGGTCTGCGGTGGTGGGCGGCTCGGGCCGTGAACTCCGCGTCGCGCAGCACCCGTTGGGCGTTGCCCCAGGTCAGCAGGGACAGGTCGGACTCCGGCCAGCCCCGGTCCAGGAGTTCCGCGACCAGCCGCGGGTAGCCGGAGGGGTCGGTCAGTCCGGTCGGGCGCGGGGTGCCGTGCTCGGTGCCGAAGGAGGCGCCGAGTCCCACGCAGTGCGGGCCGGCGACGGCCCGGAGGTGCTCCAGGTGGTCGGCGACCGCGTGCAGGGAGTCCCCGGTCTGCGCGGAGTCGAAGGTGACCATCGCGAGGCCGCCCGCCGCGCGGAGCGCGAGCAGCACCTCGTCGGTGACGTTGCCCGGGTGGTCGTTCAGGGCGGCCGCCGCGGTGTGGGAGACGATGACGGGGGCCTTGGAGGCGCCCGCGATCCGGCAGGCCACCATCGGCGGGCAGCCGGTCAGGTCCAGCAGCATCGCGAGCCGGTTCGCCTCCCTGACCACCTCGTGGCCGAAGGCGGTCAGGCCCTCCTGCGCCCAGGGCGCTCCCGCCGGTGCGAGCATCCGTACGCCCAGCGCGTGGAAGGCGTGCAGCACGCCGAGCGAGTCGGTGAGCGTGCGGCCCGGTACGGGCCCCAGGAACGAGGCGATGCGGCCGCGGTTGCGGGCGTCGGCCATGTCGTCGGCGGTCAGCGCCAGGCAGAGGCTGTCGGGGTAGCGGCCCACGAAGGCGCGGGCGGCGTCGATCTGTTCGAGGGTGTCGGACACCACCTGGTCGGGGACCGCGGCCTCGCTCGGCATCATCAGCGACCAGAACTGGGCGCCGACCCCGCCTGCGCGCAGCCGGGGGATGTCGGTGTCGACGCCCGGGTCGGTGGTGTCGATGTCGTGGTACGGGCTCTGGCGCAGGGTCCAGACGAGGGTGTTGTGCCCATCGGCCACGGGGTGGACGGACAGCAGCGCGGCGGCCCGTTCGAGGGAGGCGGCGGGCACCACGGCGGGCAGGTCCTCGGCCCCGACGGAGCCGGGGCCCGCGGGGGCCGTGTCGAGCGTGTACGCGGGATTCCCGGCGTGCGGTTCGTCCTGCAGGTCGGCCATGGATTCGCTCCGGTCTCGGCGGCGGCAGCAGGGAGAGCTGCTGCCACCGTGACACGCCGGGCGCCCCGGTCGCCCGGCGGATGTGGCGTTCGGGTGTATGCCGCGGGTCAACCCGCAGGTCACAGCCCCGCCGTCGCCCTGCCGAGCGGCCCGCCGCCGTGCTGCCGGGCGGGTCGGCGCCGTGCTGCCGGGCGAGTCGGCGGCCGCGGCCCGGCATTCTGTGGGCTCCGTCCCCGACCCTGCGTCGGCGAGGCTGGAGCTTTCGGGGCTCCGCCCGCGAACCCCGCGCCTCAAATGCCGGCGAGGCTGGATGGTGCCGGCGCGCCGGATTGTGGCAGCGCGCCGGATTGTGTCGGCAGGGCTGGATGGTGCCGGCGCGCTGGGTTGTGTCGGCGGGGCTGGGAATGCCGTGCAGCGGAAAAATCCAGCCGCGCTGGGGGCACCTCCCAGCGGTGGCCGGGGGAGTTTGAGCGCACCGGGCGCGAAGCGCCCGGAACAGGTTCGGGCGGAGCCCGGTCGGCGCCCGCAGCCCCGCGCCCCGCTCCCGCGGTCGGGCGGCGGGTGCCGCGGTTACGGGGCCGGGTGCAGCACCGCGTTGGAGGGGCCCCGGGACGCCGACAGCTCCCGCGACACCGCTTCCGCGTCGCGCAGCGCCCGTACCGCGTTGGACCAGGTCAGCTTGGCCAGGTCGGCCCGGGACCAGCCGCGGTGGAGGAGCTCGGCGATGAGGTTCGGGTAGCCGGCGACGTCGTCCAGCCCGGCCGGGGTGAAGGCCGTGCCGTCGTAGTCGCCGCCGATGCCGATGTGGTCGACGCCGGCGGCCTCGCGCATGTGGTCGAGGTGGTCGGCGACCGTGGCGGCGGTGGCCACCGGGCGGGGGTGCCCGGCCTCGAAGGCCCGGTGCAGGGCCATCGCCTCGGGGGTGGTGTCGAGGTGGTGGAAGCCGTGCGCGCGGAGGTTCTCGTCGGCGGCGAGGGTCCACTCGACCGCCGCGGGGAGGATGAACTTCGGCACGAACGTGGCCATCGCCACGCCGCCGTTGGCGGGCAGCCGCTCCAGGACGTCGTCGGGGACGTTGCGCGGGTGGTCGCAGACGGCCCGGGCCGAGGAGTGCGAGAAGATCACCGGCGCGGTGGAGGCCTCGATGGCGTCCCGCATCGTCGTCGTCGCGACGTGCGAGAGGTCGACGAGCATGCCGATGCGGTTCATCTCGCGGACGACCTCGCGGCCGAAGTCCGTCAGGCCGCCGTGGCGGGCCTCGTCGGTCGCCGAGTCGGCCCAGTCGATGGTGTCGTTGTGGGTGAGCGTCATGTACCGCACGCCCAGCAGGTGCAGGGCGCGCAGGGTGGCCAGCGAGTTGTTGATGGAGTGGCCGCCCTCGGCTCCCATCAGGGAGGCGATCCGGCCGTCGGCGCGGGCCGCCTCCATGTCGTCCGCCGTCAGCGCCCGCACCAGGTCGGCCGGGTAACGGTCGATCAGCTGGGCGACGGCGTCGATCTGCTCCAGGGTGGCGCTGACCGCCTGGTCGCCCGTGTAGTCCGAGCGGACGTAGACGGACCAGAACTGGGCGCCGACCCCGCCGGCGCGCAGCCGGGGGATGTCGGTGTGCAGGTGGTCGGACTGGTCGCCGGCGAGGTCGCGGCGCGCCAGGTCGTAGCGCACCTGCTGGCGCAGGGCCCAGGGCAGGTCGTTGTGGCCGTCGACGACGGGGTGCTCGGCGAGCAGGGCGCGGGCCTGGGCGAGCCGGTCCGCGGCCGCGGCGCTCACCTGGGCCGCGGCGCTCACTTGCCGAATCCGAAGGACTCCGCGCCGGCGACCTTGGCCCGCAGCCGCTTGCCCTTCTCGGTGGCCTGGTCGTTCAGCTCCTGCTGGAAGTCGCGCATCCGGCCGAGCAGCTCGGGGTCGTGGGCGGCGAGCATCCGTACGGCGAGGAGGCCGGCGTTGCGGGCCCCGGCGACGGAGACGGTGGCGACGGGAACCCCGGCGGGCATCTGGACGATCGACAGCAGGGAGTCCATGCCGTCGAGGTACTTCAGCGGGACGGGCACGCCGATGACGGGCAGCGGCGTGACGGAGGCGAGCATGCCGGGCAGGTGGGCGGCGCCGCCCGCGCCGGCGATGATCGCCTTCAGGCCGCGGTCGGCGGCCTGCTCGCCGTACTCGACCATCTCGCGGGGCATGCGGTGCGCGGAGACGACGTCGACCTCGTAGGGGATCTCGAACTCGTCGAGCGCCTGGGCGGCGGCCTCCATGACGGGCCAGTCGGAGTCCGAGCCCATGACGATGCCGATGACGGGGGTGGGGGCGGTGCCCTCGGTGCTGGGGGTGCTCATGCGGTGATCGTCCCTCGGAGGTAGCCGGCAGCGTGGCGTGCGCGCTCCAGCACATCGTCCAGGTCGTCGCCGTAGGTGTTGACGTGGCCGACCTTGCGGCCGTGTTTCACGTCCTTGCCGTACATGTGGATCTTGACCTGCGGGTCGTGGGCCATGCAGTGCAGGTATGCCGCGTACATGTCCGGGTAGTCGCCGCCGAGGACGTTGGCCATGACCGTCCAGCGGGCGCGGGGGCGCGGGTCGCCGAGGGGGAGGTCCAGGACCGCGCGGACGTGGTTGGCGAACTGGGAGGTGACGGCGCCGTCCTGGGTCCAGTGGCCGCTGTTGTGCGGGCGCATGGCCAGTTCGTTGACGAGGATGCGGCCGTCGGCGGTCTCGAAGAGCTCCACGGCCAGGTGGCCGGTCACGCCGAGCTCCTTGGCGATGCGCAGGGCCAGGGCCTGGGCCTCGCCGGCGAGCTCCTCGGAGAGGTTCGGGGCGGGGGCGATGACCGTGTCGCACACGCCGTTCACCTGGATGGACTCGACCACGGGGTAGGCCACGGCCTGGCCGTGCGGGGAGCGGACGATGTTCGCCGCGAGCTCGCGGACGTACTCGACCTTCTCCTCCGCCAGGACCGGCACGCCCGCCAGGAAGGGGGCCTCCGCCTCCTCCTCGCCGTGCACGAACCACACGCCCTTGCCGTCGTAGCCGCCGCGCACGGTCTTGAGGATGACCGGGAAACCGTCGCCCTCCGCCGCGAACGCCGCCACGTCCGCCGGATCGCGCACGATCCGGTGGCGGGGCATGGGCGCGCCGATCTCGTCGAGCTTGGCGCGCATCACCCCCTTGTCCTGGGCGTGCACCAGCGCATCGGGGCCCGGCCGGACGGGGATGCCGTCCGCTTCCAGGGCCCGCAGGTGCTCGGTGGGCACGTGCTCGTGGTCGAAGGTGATCACGTCGCAGCCGCGGGCGAAGGCGCGCAGCGTCTCCAGGTCGCGGTAGTCGCCGATGACGACGTCGCTCACGACCTGGGCCGCCGAGTCCTGCGGAGTGTCACTGAGGATCTTGAACTTGATGCCGAGGGGGATGCCCGCCTCGTGGGTCATACGGGCGAGCTGACCGCCGCCGACCATGCCGACTACCGGGAACGTCACCCCTCCAGACTATCGGCCGGTTTTCCGCGATCCGGACGCGGGGCCGCTCCGTACTCGTAGCAACATCCTGTGCGCCCTGCGTCGTGGGGCTGGAGGAACCCACAGTGCCGGAGGGCACAGACGACCCGATGGGGTGACACTTAGCATGGGTGGGCCGACCGAGAAGCGAGTGACGCTCCCGCGCGGGGGCGGCGACGGACAGGACCGACCATTAGATGAGCACGCCGGAGCAGGTATCCGCTCTCGAACGCGTACGCGGGCTCGCGCGCGAGATCGCCAAGTTCGGGGCCGTCGGAGGCCTGGGCGTGCTGGTCAACCTGGGTGTCTTCAACCTGATCCGGCACACGACGGACCTGCAGGTGGTGCGGGCCAGCGTGATAGCCACCGCCGTGGCGATCCTCACCAACTACATGGGCTTCCGGTATTTCACCTATCGGGACCGCGCCCATTCGAGGAACTCGCGCGAACTCCCGCTGTTCCTGGCGTTCAGCCTGATCGGGCTCGTGATCGAGAACGGCGTGCTCTACGCCGCGACGTACGGGCTCGGCTGGGACGGCCGGCTCGCGACGAACCTGTTCAAGTTCATCGGCATCGGCACCGCCACCGTCTTCCGGTTCTGGTCGTACCGGACCTGGGTCTTCAAGGCCCTCCCGGCGCACGCGCCCGAAGCCGCCCGCGGTGACGGCCGCGCCCGCCCCGCCGCCGCCGCGGCCGAACCGGCGCCGGAGCCCGCGGGCAAGTAACGGCGGGAGCGGGATTCCCTGCGGTGGCCCCTGCGGCAGCCCCGGCGGCCCGGCGGCAGCCCCGGCGGCCCGGGCCCGCCGGCACGCTCAGCGGACCGTCTTCTCCGGCTCCTTGCGCCCCGGCTCCGTCCGGCTCAGGAACAGCGCGAACACCGGCGGCTGCGCCTGGAGCAGCTCCAGCCGGCCCCCGTCGGCCTCCGCGAGGTCCCGCGCCACCGCCAGGCCGATGCCGGTGGAGTTGCGGCC
Source organism: Streptomyces sp. NPDC090445 (assembly GCF_044769385.1). Taxonomy (NCBI): domain Bacteria; kingdom Bacillati; phylum Actinomycetota; class Actinomycetes; order Kitasatosporales; family Streptomycetaceae; genus Streptomyces; species Streptomyces sp. NPDC090445. The sequence goes on from NZ_JBIVXV010000009.1 coordinate 47,319, forward strand.
GCTGATGGCCCGCTCGAAGATCCGGTTGCCGAGGTCGGGCGGGACGCCGGGCCCCTCGTCCGTGACCTCCAGCACCGCCTGGTTGCCGACGACCCGGGTCCGCAGGGCGACCGTGCCGCCGCCGTGCATGAGGGCGTTCTCCACGAGCGTCGCCAGGACCTGCGAGACCGCGCCGGGCGTGCCGACCGCCCGGACGCCCGTCTTCCCGGAGCGCACGATGGCCCGGCCGGCGCTGCGGTAGGCCGGCCGCCACTCCTCCACCTGCTGTTTGACGACCTCGTCCAGGTCGAAGGGGACGGCCGAGCCGGTCCGCGGGTCGCGCGAGTTCGTCAGCAGCCGCTGCACCACGTCCGTGAGCCGCTCCACCTGCGTGAGGGCGATGGTCGCCTCCTCGCGGACGGTCTCCAGGTCGTCGGTGACCGTGATCTCCTCCAGCCGCATCGACAGCGCGGTGAGAGGGGTGCGCAGCTGGTGGGAGGCGTCTGCAGCGAGCCGCCGCTCGGCGGTCAGCATCCGGCCGATCCGCTCGGCGCTGGAGTCCAGTACGTCGGCGACGCGGTCCAACTCGGGTACCCCGTACCGGCGGTGCCGGGGCCGGGGGTCGCCCGATCCCAGCCGTTCTGCGGTCTCGGCGAGGTCGGTGAGCGGGGAGGCCAGCCGGTTGGCCTGGCGTACGGCGAGCAGGACGGCGGCGACGACGGCCAGCAGGGCGACGGCGCCGACCACCGCCAGCGTCCGCACGACCTCCTGGGTGACCGTGGCCCGGGACTCCTCGACGACCACGACCTCGCCCTGCTCGCCCTTGGCGGTGCCGCGGATCACGTCGTCGGGGATGCGTTCGCCGACCTCGACGGCCGGCTGCCCGGGAACGGTGATCCGGGCGTACCGGCCGGGGTCGAGCTGCTCGGCGAGCGCGTCGGAGTCGACGGGGCGGCGCTCCAGGACGTTCGCCTCGACGATGCCCACCAGGCGAAGCGCCTCGGACTCGATGCGGTCCTGGGCGCTGCTGGTGATCGTGCGGGTCTCCACGATGACGAGGGAGACCCCGAAGACGGCGATCACGACGAGCACGACGGCGAGCGTGGAGTTGATCAGACGGCGGCGCATGGCTGGGGGAGGTCGCTCAGCTCTTCTCGAAGCGGAAGCCGACGCCGCGGACGGTGGCGATGTAGCGCGGGTTCGCGGCGTCGTCGCCCAGCTTCTTGCGGAGCCAGGAGATGTGCATGTCGAGGGTCTTGGTGGAGGACCACCAGGTGGTGTCCCAGACCTCGCGCATCAGCTGGTCGCGGGTGACGACGCGGCCGGCGTCGCGGACCAGGACCCGCAGCAGGTCGAACTCCTTGGCCGTGAGCTGGAGCTCCTCCTCCCCCATCCAGGCGCGGTGCGACTCGACGTCGATGCGCACGCCGTGCGTGGCGGGCGGCTGGGCCGTCTCGTTGGCGCCGCGCCGGAGCAGGGCCCGGACCCGGGCCAGCAGTTCGGCGAGGCGGAAGGGCTTGGTCACGTAGTCGTCGGCGCCGGCGTCCAGGCCGACCACGGTGTCGACCTCGTCCGCGCGGGCGGTGAGTACGAGGATGGGGAAGCCGTGGCCCTCGGCGCGCAGTCGGCGGGCGACCTCCAGGCCGTCCATTCCCGGCAGGCCCAGATCCAGGACGACGAGGTCCACGCCGCCCTGCAGTCCCGCGTCCAGGGCCGTGGGGCCGTCTTCCCGGACCTCGACCTCGTACCCCTCCCGGCGCAGGGCGCGGGCCAGCGGCTCGGAAATGGATGCGTCGTCCTCGGCGAGCAGTACACGCGTCATGTGGGTGATGGTAGTCCGCGGCGGCGATCCGCAGGGGCGGGCCCGCACACCCCTTTCCAACTGGACTTATGCGTGAAGGCTGTCTTCGAAAATGCCGAAACGGTTCCCGATCCTCCTGTGATCCATCTCTCAAGTCCTTTCATATGCTGCACGGTCGTGTCGTATGGTGGCGAGACGCCTGATGCACCACCTCCGGGACCTTTGCGCCGAAATCCGAGCCAAAGGTCTCAATTCTGTCCGGATTGGTCAGGGGGTCTTGACGACTTCCCCGATCGGCTTCGGTGACAGTGGACGACCTGTGGGCCGGGCCCCGTACGCGAACGATGCGAGCGAGGGCGTGGATCCCGGTTGCGGAAGTTCCCTCGCCCCCCCGCCCTCCGCGGCAGGTGCGAGACCCCGGGGCGTGGGGCCGGAACACCGCCGCCGGTTCCGGCCAACCCCCACCGGGCGCCGACCGGCTCACGAAGCCAGGCGTCCCGAGCAAGCAAGGATCGACATGGCTTCCAGCCTGACGCAGGCCTCGCCGAGCGCAGCTCACGAGAGGACCTTCCTCGGCCACCCCATCGGCCTGGCCACGCTGTTCATGACCGAGATGTGGGAGCGCTTCTCCTACTACGGCATGCGTGCGCTCCTCGTCCTGTACTTGGTCTCCGGCGGTGTGGACGCCGCGACCGGCAGCCAGGGCGGAGGCCTCGGCTTCACGGCGGCGACGGCCACGGCCATCTACTCCGTGTACGTGGCCATGGTCTACCTCATGGCCATGCCGGGCGGCTGGTTCGGCGACCGCGTCTGGGGCGCCCGCAAGACGGTCACCGTCGCCGGCGTCGTGATCATGGTGGGCCACGTGTCGCTGGCCCTGCCCGGCCAGATCGCGTTCTTCGTCGGCCTGCTGCTGGTCGCGGTCGGCTCGGGTCTGCTGAAGGCCAACATCTCCACGATGGTCGGCCACCTGTACAAGGGGGCGGACGACCCGCGCCGTGACAGTGGCTTCACGATCTTCTACATCGGCATCAACGCGGGTGCCCTCCTCGCGCCGCTCGGCATCGGCATGGTCGGCGAGCTCGTCAACTGGCACCTCGGCTTCCTGCTCGCCGCCATCGGCATGGGCCTGGGCCTGGGCATGTTCCTCGCGTTCGGCCGCACCCTGAACCCGAAGAGCAGCCTCGTCCCGAACCCGCTGACCCCGGCCGAGCGCACCGCCGTGCTCATCAAGGTCGCCGTCGTCGCGGCCGTCATCGCCGTCTTCTACGGCGCCGTGGTCGCAGCGGACATGTTCACGATCAAGTGGGCGCTGTACCCGATCACGATCGCCGGTCTGATCATCCCGGTCGCCGTCCTCGTGCGCATCAAGCGCGACAAGGACCTGTCCGCCGGCGAGCAGACCAAGATGAGCGCCTACATCTGGTTCTTCGTGGCCGCCGCCGTGTTCTGGATGATCTACGACCAGGGCGGTTCGACCCTCTCGCTGTTCGGTGACAAGAACTCCGAGCGCAGCCTGTTCGGCTGGGAAGTCCCGACCGTTCTGTTCCAGTCGCTGAACCCGCTCTTCGTGGTGGCCCTGGCCCCGATCTTCGCCGCCGCGTGGGTGGCCATGGCCCGCCGCAACCGCGAGCCCAGCACCATCGTGAAGTTCTCGGTGGCCCTGGTCATCGTCGGCGCCTCGTTCTTCGTGTTCGCCATTCCGCTGAGCCAGGTCGCCGGCAGCGACACCAAGGCCACCATGTGGTGGCTGGTGCTCATCTTCCTGATGCACACCCTCGCCGAGCTGTGCCTGTCCCCGGTCGGTCTGTCGGTCACGACCAAGATGGCGCCGCAGAAGTACGCCTCCCAGATGATGGGCGTGTGGTTCCTCGCCGTCACCGCCGGTGACTGCATCACCGGTCTGCTCGGCCTCGCCGAGGTGAAGCTGGACGGCGTCGGTGTGATCGTCTTCCAGGCGGCCGCCGCCGTGCTCGCCGGTCTGGCGATCTACATGTACCGCAAGAAGGTCAACGCGCTCATGGGCGACGTGAACTGACGCGTCCCCGCCCGTCGGGTGGAACGGCCCGGCACACCGGAAGGTGTGCCGGGCCGTTCGCGTTGCTGCGGGGCGCCGTCAGCGGGGGCTGCGGAGGCGGCGCCAGGGGGTGAAGGTGAAGACGGCGGCGCCGAGGAGGATGACCGTGCCGGCGACCAGGGCCAGGGCCCGGATGCCGCCCTCGTCCCCGGCGCCGGTGTCGGCGAGGCCGCCGGAGGTGCCGGAGCCCGCGGTGCCGGAGCCGCCGGTGGTCGGGGAGCCCGAGCCGCCGGGCTGGGCGCTGGTGTCCAGCTCCAGGGAGACGGCGCTGCTGACCGCCTTGCACGGCACGTTGATCGGCGTGGAGCCCGGAGTCATCGTGACGTCGATGGTCAGCTGGTCCGGGCTCAGCGTCACCTTGCCGGTCTTGCCCGGCTTGTAGGTGCCGGTCATGTCGCTCAGGCTGACCGGGGCCTTGTCCGGGATGGGCTCCGCGTTGGCCGGGCCGGTGACCTTGACCGTGCCGCTGTCGGCGCCGCCGAGCTTGATGTTCATGGACGGCTTGAGGGCGCCGGCCGGGAGGGCCATGGGGCTGGCCATGGCGCCCTTCGCGGTCTTGACCGTGAGGTCGAAGCTGCCGCCGTTCTTCTTGGCGTTGATGGTGACCGGGGTCTTGATGCCGCCGGGGACGACCGCGCCGCAGTCGAAGGCGACCTCGACGGGCTTGCCCGGGAAGTCGGTCTGGCCTCCTCCGCCGCCGCTGCCGCTGCCGCCGCCCCCGGTGCTGCTGCTGCCGCTGCCGCCGCTGGTCGAGCCGCCACTCGTGCTTCCACCGCTGGTGGAGCCGCCGCTGGTGGAGCCGCCGGTCGTGGAGCCGCCGGTCGTGCTGCTGCCGTCGGTGACCTTGATGGTGGCGGCGGTGCCGGCCGCCTCCTTGGGCGAGCAGTGCGTGACGAAGCCGCTGAAGTCGACGTCGTACTTGCCGGGGCTGATCGTCACGTCCCCCGCCTTCGTCAGCTTGACCTTCCCCTTCATGTCGGACATGACCATGGGCGCGTTCTTCGGGATGGGCGGGTTCTTCCGCTCTCCCTCCAGCTTCACCTCCGCGCCGAGCGCACCGGCGAGCTTCACCCAGCCGGTCGGCTTGACGGTGTCCTTGCCCAGGTCCATCAGGTCGGTGTTGTTCGAGGCGGGCTTGACGGTCTTCCACACCACCTCGACCTCGTCGCCGACCTTCGCCGTGGCCGGCGCGGTGATCGACACCGTGGTCGTGCCCTGGACCGGGCCGCCGCCTCCCGCCGGCGGGATGCACTCCACCTTGTACGAGACCTCGGCCGCCTGGGCGGGGCCGGCCGCCAGCAGGATGCCCGCGCCGCCGAACAGCAGCGCGACCGCGGCCGCACTCACCCTCCGTTGGGTCTTCACGTGTGTCCTTTCGTCGTCGGACTGTGCTCAGACGGTGCGGACGCCTGTGGTGCGGTGAACCACGGCAGGGCCGCCGTGGTGGTCGTGGTGGCCGTCCCGGCAGGGGTGGCCGGTGCCGGTGCCGGTGCCGGTGCCGGTCCGGCCGGTGGGCGGTACGGGCGGACCCGGCCCACGACGGCCATCCCCGCGCGGAACAGCCCGGCCGGGACCACCAGCAGGAGCAGGCCCCAGAACAGCAGCACCCCGTACGGCCGGGACACCCGCCACGGCTGCGTGGCCACGACCGTGTCGCCGTACTTGAGGGAGACCGTGTGGTCGCCGTGGGCGCCGGCGGCCAGGGTGACGGCGAGCCGGACCTCGGCCCTGCCGCCCGGCGGGATGGTGCCCTTCCAGCGGACCTCCTCCCACAGCGGTGCGAGCACGCCGTGCGCGGTGCCCAGTTGGAAGACGGGGTCCTTGACGGGGGCGGGCCCGAGGTTTCCGACGGTGACGGTGAACGTACGGGCGGGCGGGGCGCCGAACCAGGTCAGGATCCCGTCCTCGCCGGCCAGCCGGACCCCGCTCAGCATGGCCAGGCGCGGGGTGCCCGGCTCCGCGGGCAGCTCGGCCACCGGATGGCCGGTGATCTTCAGGGGGGCGGCGACGGTGGCCTGGTCCCCGCCCACCGAGGTGACGTTCACGACGCAGGGGCAGGGCTTGGGCGGTGCGACGACGGCGAGCCGGGCCGTGAACCGGCCGTCGTCGCCGGTCGAGACCGCGGCGCCGTCGGCGTTGGCGCAGCTGTTGGTGCCGCCGATCATGTTCTGTCCGCAGAGCAGCAGCATCACGAGGGTCTTGGCGCGCCAGCCGGTGCCGGTGACGGTGATCTCGGTGCCCTTCGCGGCCTCCTGGAGCGAGAGGGCGACGGCGGGCTTGTCCTCGGCGGCCGCCGCCGGGGTCGCGGTGGCGCCGGGGGCCAGTGCGAGGAGGCACAGCAGCAGCGCCGCCGCTGCCGCGAGCCGGGCCCCGATCGTGCCAATCACCTGGTTGCTCCCGTCAGCTCGTGGTCCGGGTCCGGGTCCGGGTCCGGGTCCGGTGTGCGGCCGGCCTCCCGTACGGGCTCCGCGGGCGCGGGCGGTCCGTGCCGGGCCCGCCGTCTGCGGACGAGGGGCAGCGCGGCCGGGGCCGCCGCGCCGAGGACGAGCAGCACGGCGCCCGCCCACCCGGCGGTCCCCCACGGCGCGAGCCGGGCGGAGGCGCGGGCGCTCGCCGGGGCGGCGCCGGGGGCGGTGACGGTCAGCGTGAGGTCGACGTCGTCGAGGCGGGGCGCGCCGGGCCACGGCTCGGACAGCCGGACCCGCTGCCCGGGCAGCAGTTCCAGCGGCAGGGCGCGGTGCGGGCGGCCGGGTACCGTGCCGAGGAGCCCCTCGGCCCGCAGGGACAGGCCGGGGGCGAGGGTCACGTTGCCGCGGTTGACCAGGGTGTAGCCGACCTCGGCGCGGGCGCCCCGGCCGCGTACGGAGACGTCTTCGACGGTCAGCGCGGCCAGGGCCGGGCCGCCGACGCGCAGGTGGACCCGTACGCCGGCCTCGCGGCCGCCGGCCTCGGCGGCGACGACGGCGGCCGGGTGGTCCCCGGGCAGGGCGGCGGGCGGCAGGGTGACGGTGAAGGGGACGACCGCGCGGGTGCGGGCCGGGATCCTCACGGTGGCCGCCGTGCCGAAGCTGATCCAGGAGCCGCCGCCGGCCGTGTCCGCGGCGGGACGCACGGCGAGGCCGCCGTCGGCCGTGTTGTGGGCGTCGGCCCCGCGCAGGGTGAGGGTGCGTTCCCGGTCGGAGGGGTTGTCGAGGGCGAGGCGGTCCTCCAGGACCGTGCCGGGCGCGCCCGCGAGGTAGAAGGCCGGGCGGGCGCTGCCGGTGCCGCCCGCGGCGGGGGCGGCCGTCCAGTCGGGCTCGTCGGCGGCGGCTGCCGGGACCGCCGGGGCGGCTGCGGCGGCGTACAGCACCGTGACCGCGAGGATCAGCGGCGCGAGCAGGCCGCGGCGGCGGGCGGGGAGCACGGGCATGGCCGGGGGTGCTCCGTTCAGGTGCGGGCCTGGCGGCGGCGCCGGGTCAGCCAGAGCAGGCCGGCGGCGCCGGACAGGAGCACGGTGCCGCCGAGGGTGCCGAGCGCGGTGACGGAGTCGGCGGGACCGGTCTGCGGGAGCGAGTCGACCCCGGCGCCCCCGGAACCTGCGCCCCCGGAACCGGACCCGGAGCCGGATCCCGTCCCCGGTCCGGCGGCGGCCGTCACGTCCAGTTCCAGGGAGGGCTTCGGGCTGTTGCCGGGGGTGCAGGTGGTGGTGGTCCCCATGGCCTTGATGGTGAGCACGCCCGCGGTGAAGGTGACCTTGCCGGCCTTCTTCGGGGTGTAGGTGCCCGAAAGGTCGGTGATCTTGATGGGGGTGTTCGGGGGAATCGCCTCGGCGTTGGCCGGGCCCGAGACCGGGACGGAGCCCTGGTCCGCGCCGCCGAGCACGATGACCGCGCTCGGGTTCATCGCCCCCGTGCCGAGCTCGATGGGGCTGGACGAGACGCCCTTCTGGAAGGACATCGTCAGCTTGTAGCCGTCGCCCTGCTTGACGGCCTTGATGTCGATGGGCGAGACGGCGGACTTGTCCCCGATGGGGGTCTTGCAGTCGTAGGCGACGTCGACGACGTCGGCGTGCGCCGCGGGAGCCGCGGTCAGCAGGGCCGCCGATCCGGCCAGCGCGGCGGCCAGCGCGAGCGCGGTGGAGCGTATCCGGTTGGGCACCTTCGTCTTCCCCTCGGGCCGCACGTTACTGACGACACATCAGATTGGGGCCACAAGGTACGCCCGGGACCCTGCAAGGGGAAGACAAAGGACGCGCGGATCGGGCGCGGCGGATCAGGCCGCGCGGACACCCCGCTGCCAGACCGCCGACACCAGCGGCACTCCGGGCCGGTAGGCCAGGTGCACATGGCTCGGGGCGTCCAGCAGGGCCAGGTCGGCGCGGGCACCTGCGGTGAGCACGCCGATGTCGGTGCGGCGCAGCGCGCGGGCGCCGCCGGCGGTGGCCGCCCAGACGGCCTCGTCGGGGGTCATCCGCATGTCCCGGACGGCGAGCGCGATGCAGAACGGCATGGAGCTCGTGTACGAGGACCCCGGGTTGCAGTCGGTGGACAGCGCCACCGTCGCACCCGCGTCCAGCAGCCGGCGGGCGTCGGGCCACTGGGCGCGGGTGGAGAACTCGGCGCCCGGCAGCAGGGTGGCGACGGTGGTGTCCGCGGCCTGGGCGAGGGCGTCGACGTCGGCGTCGGTGAGGTGGGTGCAGTGGTCGGCGGAGGCCGCGCCCAGCTCGACCGCCAGCTGCACGCCGGGACCGTAGGTGAGCTGGTTGGCGTGGACGCGCGGGATCAGGCCGGCGGCGGCGCCCGCGGTCAGGATCGCCCGGGCCTGGTCGCCGTCGAAGGCGCCCTTCTCGCAGAACACGTCGACCCAGCGGGCGTACGGGGCGCAGGCCTCCAGCATCTCGCCGGTGACGAGGTCGACGTACGCGGCCGGGTCCTCGGCGTAGTCCGGGGAGACGATGTGCGCGCCGAGGTAGGTGACCTCCTCGGTGTGCTCGGCCGCGATCCGCAGGGCGCGGGCCTCGTCGGCGACGGTGAGGCCGTAGCCGGACTTGGTCTCGAACGTGGTCGTGCCCTGGCGGCGGGCCTCGTCGAGGTGGCGCACCAGGTTGGCCTCCAGCTCCGCGTCGGAGGCGGCGCGGGTGGCGGCGACGGTGGTGCGGATGCCGCCGGCGGAGTAGCTGCGGCCGGACATGCGGGCGTTGAACTCGGCGGTGCGGTCGCCGGCGAAGACGAGGTGGGAGTGGGAGTCGACGAAGCCGGGGATGACGGCTCGGCCCTGCGCGTCGAAGGCGGTGTCGGCGGACGGGGCCTTGGCCGCCTCGCCGACCCAGGCGACGGTGTCGCCGTCGATGACGACGGCGGCGTCCTGGATGAGGCCGAGGGGGGTGTTGTCGCCTTGGGCGGGGTCGTTGGTGACCAGGCTGCCGATGTTCGTGACGAGGGTGGTGGTCATGGCTTCCTCTCAGAGGTGTCTCCCCCCACCCCGCCCCTTCCCGCTGTACCGGATATGCGGCTCCGCCGCGTGGCGGGGCTCCGCCGCGTGGCGGAGCCCCGCCCCGGACCCGGTTCCGGACGCTTCGCGCCCGGTGCGCTCAAACTCCCCCGGCTACCGCTGGGAGGTGCCCCCAGCGCGGGCTGGATCTTCCAGCCTCGCCGGCGTTTGAGGCGCGGGGTCCGGGGCGGAGCCCCGGCAGTCCAGCCCCGCCGGCGTTTGAGGCGCCGGGGTCCGGGGGCCGGGGTCCACGGTTTCGGGAAGGGGCGGGGTGGGGGGAAAGAAGGGCGTCAGCCGCGGACGGCCGCGATGGATTCGGCGAGGGCGGACGGGACGTCGGGGACGAGGGTGTGGGCGCCGTCCCGGACGATGTGGCGGCCGCCGACCACCGTGTGGCGGACATCCGCGGCCGAGGCCGCGAACACGGCCGTCTCGGCGCCCAGCCGCGGCAGCGGTCCGGCGGTGCGGACCGTGTCCAGCGCAATGGTGGTGAAATCGGCCGGCGCGCCCACTTCCAGGCGGCCCGCGTCCGGCAGGCCGAGCGCGGCGTGGCCGTCCGCCGTGGCCGCGGCGAGCAGGGCGGCCGCCGTCCAGTGGCCACGCGTCCGGCTGCGCAGCCGCTCGTTCAGCTCCATCGCGCGCGCCTCCTCCAGGAGGTCGATGACGGCGTGGCTGTCGCTGCCCAGCGACAGCGGGCTGCCGGCCTGCTGGAGCCGGCCGGCCGGGCCGATGCCGTCGGCGAGGTCGCGTTCGGTGGTGGGGCACATGCAGGTGCCGGTGGCGGTGCCGCCGAGGAGGGCGATGTCGCCGTCGGTGAGGTGCGTGTTGTGGACGCCGGTGGTGCGCGGGCCGAGGACGCCGTGGTCGGCGAGGAGCTGGGTGGGCGTCCGGCCGTGGGCGGCCTGGCAGGCGTCGTTCTCGGCGGTCTGCTCGGACAGGTGGACGTGCAGCGGGGCCTGCCGCTCGTCCGCCCAGCGGGCGACGGTGGCGAGCTGGTCGGCGGGGACGGCCCGCACGGAGTGGACGGCCGCGCCGATCAGGGCGTGCCCGCGCGGCTTGAGGGCCGAGACGCGTTCGGCCCAGGCTTCGGCAGTGCCGTCGGAGAACCGCCGCTGGTGCTCGTTGGGGGCCTCGCCGAAACCGGAGGAGAGGTAGGCGGTGTCGAGGAGGGTGATGCGGATGCCGGCGGCCGCGGCGGCCTCGATGAGGGCCTCGCCCATGGCGTTGGGGTCGGCGTACGGGGTGCCGCCGGGCGCGTGGTGGACGTAGTGGAACTCGCCGACGTTGGTAATGCCGGCCAGGGCCATTTCGGCGTACACCGCGCGGGCGAGGTCGAAGTAGCTGTCGGGGGTGAGGTTCTGGGCGACCTTGTACATGACGTCGCGCCAGGTCCAGAAGGTGCCCGAGCCGACCTGGACGACCGAGCGCAGGGCCCGGTGGAAGGCGTGGCTGTGGGCGTTGGCCAGGCCGGGGACGGTCAGGCCGCGCAGGACCTCCGCGCCGGGGGGCGGGGTGGCGGTGCCGGTCCGCAGGGCGGCGATCCGCCCGTCGTCGGACACGTCCAGGGCAACGCCCGGCTCGACACTGCTGCCGAGCCAGGCGTGCTCCAGCCAGTACGTCTTCAACGCGCGCATGTTCAACGACATGCCAGGCCTTCCAGTACGTCGGCGAGGGCGAGGACGCCGGCCACGCAGTCGTCCTCGGGGGCGAACTCCCGCGGGGAGTGGGAGACGCCGGTGGGGTTGCGCACGAACAGCATGGCGGTCGGGACGGAGGCGGAGAGGATTCCCGCGTCGTGTCCCGCGCCGGTGCCGAGGACGGGGACGGATCCGCCGAGGATCCGGTTGATCTCGTCGCGCAGGGCGTGCTCGAACTCGACGACCGGGGTGAAGGACTCCCGGACGACGGCGAGGTCGATGCCGTCCTTGTCGGCGCGCTCGCGGGCGGCCTTCTCGATGGCGGTGACCACGGTGTCGAGGGTGGCCTGGTCGGCGGCGCGGGAGTCGAGCCAGCCCCGCACCAGGGAGGGGATGGCGTTGACCCCGTTGGGCTCGACGGTGATCTTGCCGAAGGTGGCGACGGCCCCGGCGAGCACGGCCTCGGTACGGGCGGCCAGCACGGTCTCGGCGTAGGTGAGCATCGGGTCGCGCCGGTCGACGAGGCGGGTGGTGCCCGCGTGGTTGGCCTCGCCGTGGAAGTCGAACCGCCAGCGGCCGTGCGGCCAGATGGCGGAGGCGATGCCGACGGAGTCGCCGGACAGGTCGAGGGCGCGGCCCTGTTCGACGTGCAGCTCGACGAACGCGCCGATGCGGGCGAGGCGTTCGGGGTCGGCCCCGATGGTGTCGGGGTCGTAGCCGGCGGCCTCCATGGCCTGCGGGAGGCTGATGCCGTCGGCGTCGCGCAGCTCGAACGCCTTCTCCTTGGTCAGCTGCCCGGAGGTGAGGCGGGAGCCGACGCAGGCGAGCCCGAAGCGGGCGCCCTCCTCGTCGCCGAAGTTGACGATGGCGAGGGGGCGCTTGAACTGGACGCCGCGGGCGCGGAGTTCGTCGAGCGCTGCGAAGGCGGACACGACGCCGAGGGGGCCGTCGAAGGCGCCGCCGTCGGGGACGGAGTCCAGGTGGGAGCCGGTGACGACGGCGTCACCGGCGGTCGGGTCGCCGAGCCAGGCCCACTGGTTGCCGTTGCGGTCGGTCTCGACGTCGAGGCGGCGGGCCTCCGCCTGCATGCGGAACCAGAGCCGGCAGTCGGCGTCGGCGCCGGTCCAGGCGTAGCGGCGGTAGCCGCCGGAGGCGGGGGGGGGGGGGGGGGGGGGGGGGGGGGGGCCGGGGGGGGGGGGGGGGGGGGGGGGGGGGGGGGGGGGGGGGGGGGGCCCCCCCCCCACGCCCACATGGCGTGGAAGCTCTGGCTCACGCGGAGGCCTCGGCGTCGCCCTCGCGCATCGGGACGCGCACGCCCTTGGCGTCGGCCACCGACTCGGCGATGTCGTAGCCGGCGTCGACGTGCCGGATGACGCCCATGCCGGGGTCGTTGGTGAGGACGCGGCGGACCTTCTCGCCGGCGAGGGCCGTGCCGTCGGCGACGGTGACCTGTCCGGCGTGGATGGAGCGGCCCATGCCGACGCCGCCGCCGTGGTGGATGGAGACCCAGGAGGCGCCGGAGGCCACGTTGACCATGGCGTTGAGCAGCGGCCAGTCGGCGATGGCGTCGGAGCCGTCGAGCATGGCCTCGGTCTCGCGGTACGGGGAGGCGACGGAGCCGCAGTCGAGGTGGTCGCGGCCGATGGCCAGCGGGGCGGCCAGCTCGCCGGAGGCGACCATGTCGTTGAAGCGCTCGCCGGCCTTGTCGCGCTCGCCGTAGCCGAGCCAGCAGATGCGGGCGGGCAGGCCCTGGAAGTGGACGCGCTCGCCGGCCATCTTGATCCAGCGGTGCAGGGACTCGTTCTCCGGGAAGAGCTCCAGCATCGCCTTGTCGGTCTTGGCGATGTCGGAGGCCTCGCCGGACAGGGCGGCCCAGCGGAAGGGGCCCTTGCCCTCGCAGAACAGCGGGCGGATGTAGGCCGGGACGAAGCCGGGGAAGGCGAACGCGCGGTCGTAGCCGGCCAGCTGGGCCTCGCCGCGGATGGAGTTGCCGTAGTCGAAGACCTCGGCGCCGGCGTCCATGAAGCCGACCATGGCCTCGACGTGCTTGGCCATGGACTCGCGGGAGCGGGTGGTGAAGCCGGCCGGGTCCTTGGCGGCGGCGTCGGCCATGTCCTCGAAGGCGACGCCGACCGGCAGGTACGACAGCGGGTCGTGGGCCGAGGTCTGGTCGGTGACGATGTCGATCGGGGCGCCCTCGGCGAGCATCTGCGGGAGCAGTTCGGCGGCGTTGCCGAGGAGGCCGATGGACAGCGGCCTGCGCTGGTCGCGGGCCTCGGTGGCGAGCTGGAGGGCGTGGGCGAGGTTGTCGGCCTTGACGTCCAGGTAGCGGTGCTCGATGCGGCGCTCGATGGCGCGCGGGTCGCAGTCGATGCAGATCGCGACGCCGTCGTTCATGGTGACGGCGAGCGGCTGGGCGCCGCCCATGCCGCCGAGGCCGGCGGTGAGGGTGATGGTGCCCGCGAGGGTGCCGCCGAACTTCTTCGCGGCGACGGCGGCGAAGGTCTCGTAGGTGCCCTGGAGGATGCCCTGGGTGCCGATGTAGATCCAGGACCCGGCGGTCATCTGGCCGTACATGGTCAGGCCGAGGTGCTCCAGGCGGCGGAACTCCTCCCAGTTGGCCCAGTCGCCGACCAGGTTGGAGTTGGCGAGGAGGACGCGGGGGGCCCACTCGTGGGTCTGCATGACGCCGACCGGGCGGCCGGACTGGACGAGCATGGTCTCGTCCTGCTTGAGGGTGCGCAGGGTGCGGACCATGGCGTCGAAGGAGCGCCAGTCGCGGGCCGCCTTGCCCGTGCCGCCGTAGACGACGAGCTTGTCGGGGTGCTCGGCGACCTCGGGGTCGAGGTTGTTCTGCAGCATCCGGAGGGCGGCTTCCTGCTGCCATCCCAGGGCGCTGAGCTCGGTGCCGCGCGCGGCTCGTACCGGTCGGGGTCCTGACATGGCATTGCCTCCTGGCTGGCGAAGTGGCGTGCTGTAGGTAATTCCATTCACATCTTCTCCGGCTGAATAGATCCAGTCAACAGCTGCGGGTCGGCGCGCCGGATGATGGGATGGCGGACATGGCTGCCGACATGCACGCGCAGGGCGCCGCCGAGCGCCGCGACCTGGCCGTACGGGCCGCCGTCGAGCAGGGTCTCGTCGGCGGGTCGGATCCGGCTCCGCCGCTGGTCTGCCTGCTGGACACGGCCGGGATCCGGGAGTCCGCCGCCGCCCTGGCGGGCGCGTTCGCGGCCGCGCTGCCGCCCGGGACCCCCGTCCTGCACGCCTTCGCGGTCAAGGCCGCGCCGCTGGTGCCGGTGCTGCGGCTGCTCGCCGACGCGGGCCTCGGCTGCGAGGCGGCCAGCCCCGGCGAGCTGGCCCTGGCCCGGGCCGCGGGCCTGCCGGCGGAGCGGACGGTGCTGGACTCCCCCGCCAAGACCGCGGCCGAGCTGCGGGAGGCCCTCGCCCTCGGGATCGCCGTCAACGCCGACAACCGGCAGGAGCTGGAGCGGCTCGACGCCCTGGTCGCGGAGCGGCCGGCCGGCGCCGTGCCCCCGATCGGCGTACGGATCAACCCCCAGACGGGCGCGGGCGCCATCGACGCGCTGTCCACGGCCACCGCCACCTCGAAGTTCGGCATCGCGCTGCGCGACCCGGGCGCGCGGGAATGGCTCGTACGGGCGTACCTGGACCGCCCGTGGCTGACCCGGCTGCACACCCACTCGGGCTCGCAGGGGGTGCCGCTGCCGCTGATCGCGCAGGGCGTGCGGGAGCTGCACGCACTGGCCGAGGAGATCAACGCGGCGGCCGGGCGCCGCCAGGTCGACACCCTCGACATCGGCGGCGGCCTGCCGGTGAACTTCGCCTCGGACGCGCACACCCCGACCTTCGCCGAGTACGTCGGGGTGCTGCGGGAGGCGGTGCCGGCGCTGTTCGACGGGTCGTACGGCCTGGTCACCGAGTTCGGCCGGGCGCTGCTGGCCAAGCACGGGCTGGTCCTCACCCGGGTGGAGTACACGAAGACGACGGGCGCCCGGGCGATCGCCCTCACCCACGCGGGCGTACAGCTGGCCACCCGGACCGTGTACGCGCCGGCGGCGTGGCCGGTGCGGATCCTGCCGTACGACGCGAAGGGCGCCCCGAAGACGGGCCCGCCCGTCGCCCAGGACGTCGCCGGCCCGGCCTGCTTCGCCGGCGACCTGCTGGCCACGGCCCGGGAGCTGCCGGAGCTGGCCCCGGGGGACCTGGTCGCCGTACCGGACACCGGCGCGTACTTCTTCACCGCCCACTACGGCTACAACAGCCTGCCGCGGCCGGCGGTGCACGGCTTCACGGTGCGCCCGTCCGGCGGGGTCCGCTTCGCCCTGGCCCGCCCGCCCCAGACCCCGGCGGACATCGTGGCGGAGGCGGGCGGCGACCTCCGCGACACCCTGCTGTGACGGGGCGCGACGCGGACCGGGCAGGGCCGGGCGCCGACCGGGCCCCGTGAGGGGCGCTGGGAACTGCGCGACCAGCCCCCACCGGCCCGCGGTGTCATGACCGGACTCCCGGCGGACCGCTCAGGCCAGGACCGCCCGCAGGGCCGGGGCGTAGGCCGCGACCAGGGCGGTGCGGTCGAGGGCGGTGACCGCCGGGACGCGCAGCAGGTAGCGGGTCAGCGCCAGCCCCAGCAGCTGCGAGACGACCAGGCCCGCGCACGCCGCCGCCCGCTCCGGCCCGAGGGCGGCGGCCAGGGCGGGGAAGGCCTGCCCGGCGAAGACGGCGCGGACCCGGGCGGCGGCCTGCTCGTTGGTCACCGCCGACCGCAGCAGGACCAGCAGGGCGTCGTCGGCCGGGTCGCCCTCCCAGCGGTCGAGGAAGTGCCCCAGCACGGTCTCGGCCAGGCGGTCGGCGGGCACCGCGGAGAGGTCGGGGATCCGCAGGTCGGGCTCGTCCTCGCCACCACCCTCGCCGCCGCCGCCCTCGCCGCCGCCGCCCTCGCTGCCGCCGGCTGCCGCCGCCAGCGCCGCGTCGAAGAGCCCTTGCTTGCTGCCGAAGTACCGCATGACCATCGACGGGTCGATGCCCGCGTCCGCCGCGACGGCCCGGATGGTCGTGCGTTCGTAGCCCTGTGCGGCGAAGCGCTCCCGCGCGGCGCGCAGGATCGCGGCCTTGGTGCGCGCCCCTTGTGTCATGCCAACAAGCGTAGGCCAACAACCGTTGACATACCAGCAGTGCAGGCGCATGCTGATGCCAACAGTTGTTGGCCAACACTTGTTGGCACACCTGAGGAGGTCGCCATGACCAGCACCCCCGCACTCTCCCTCCCCGCCCGGACCGACGTCGCGATCGTCGGCGCCGGCCCCACCGGGCTGGCCCTCGCCGTGACCCTCGCCGAGGCCGGCGTCGACTTCGTCCTCCTCGACCGCCAGGCCGAGGGCGCCAACACCTCCCGCGCCGGGGTCGTCCACGCCCGCACCCTGGAGGTGTTCGACGAGCTCGACCCGTCCGGCGCCCTGTCCGCGGAGCTGATCGGCCGCGGCATCCCCGTCTCCCGGTTCCGGATCCGCGACGGGGCCCGCCCGGTCGCCACCCTCTCCTTCGACGGCCTGCGCCGGCGTACCGCGCACCCGTACGCGCTGATGGTCCCCCAGTACGAGACCGAGGCCGTGCTCCTGGCCCGCCTGCGGGCCCTCGGCGGCGACGTGCACCGCCCGTACGAGGTCACCGGCGTCACCCAGGACGCCGACGGGGTGACCCTCACCACCGCCGACGGCCAGACCCTGCGGGCCGGCCGTGCCGTCGGCGCCGACGGCATGCACAGCACGGTCCGCGAGGCCTCCGGCATCCCGTTCACCGGCGCCTCCTACGCGGAGTCGTTCGTCCTCGCCGACGTGGTCATGGACTGGGCGCCCGGCCCGCGCGAGGTCTCGCTGACCTTCGGCCCCGTCGGACCGACCATCGTGGCCCCGCTGCCCGGCGGCCGCTACCGGGTCGTCGCCACCGTCGCCGAGGCCGCCCCCGCCGCGCCGGACCTCGCCTACATGCAGCGGCTGCTGGACGGGCTCGCCCCCGGCCAGGCCACCGTCCGCGACCTCGCCTGGTCGTCCCGGTTCCGGATCCACCACCGGGTCGCCGACCGCTACCGGGCGGGCCGCCTGCTGCTGGCCGGGGACGCCGCCCACGTCCACAGCCCGGCCGGCGGCCAGGGCATGAACACCGGCATCCAGGACGGGTACGCACTCGGCCGCGCCCTCGCCGCCGGAAACGTCGACGGGTACGAGGCCGCCCGCCGGCCCGTCGCCCTGCGCGTGGTGGCCCTCACCGACCGCATGACCCGCTTCTCCACCACCCGCAACCCGGCCCTGCGCCTGGCCCGCAACACCGGGCTGCGCCTCGTCGCCGGAGTCCCGGCCCTGAACAACCGCGCCGCGGCCGAACTGGCGGAACTCAACTACCGCTGACGACGGGCCCGTGCGGGCGGCGTCACTCCGCCCGTACGGGCCCGAGCGGCGGCGGCCCTACTCGACGAACAGCCCGCGGGCCGCGGCCCGGGCGTCGAAGGCCTCCAGCCGGGCCTGGGCGTCCGGCAGGGCGTCGGCCATCGCCTCCAGCAGCACCCGCCCCAGCAGCATCGGCGCGCACGCCGTGTCGAAGGCCAGCCCGGTGCCGACGGGCGCCGGGATCAGCAGGTCCGAGTACCGTGCGACCGGCGCGAAGGCCGATTCGGCGACCGTCACCACCGTCAGCCCCGCCGTCCGCGCGTGCTCCAGCGCCTCGGCCACCTCCCGCGGGTACCGGGGCAGTGCGAAGCAGAGCAGGGCCGAGGCGCCGGCCCCGGCGGCCGCGTCGATCCGGTCGGCCAGCATCGAGCCGCCCTCGTCGAGGAGCCGTACGTCCGGGTGCACCTTGGCCGCGAAGTACGCGAAACCGCGCGCCTGCGAGGACGCCGCCCGCAGCCCCAGCACAGGCAGCGGGGACGATCCGGCGAGCAGCCGGCCCGCCTCCTCCACCGGCGCGGGGTCGGCGAGCATGGCCGAGAGCCGCCGGAGGTTCTCGATCTCCCCCTGCACGGCCTGCTGGTACTCGTTGTAGGCCGCCGGCTGCGGTTCCTCGGCCCGCTCGGCGGGCGGGGCCACCTCCCGCAGGTGCCGGCGCAGCGCCGGGTACCCGTCGAAACCGAGCGCGACCGCGAACCGGGTCACCGACGGCTGGCTCACGCCGGCCAGCTCGGCGAGCTCCACGCTCGACAGGAACGGCACCTCCGTCGCGCCCCGGACCATGCAGTGGGCGATCCGCCGCTGGGTTGGCGTCAGCCGGTGCCCCTCGAACAGCTTCTGCAGCCGCGCCGCCGGGCTGTCGCTCATCCCGACCCCTCCGTCCCCGTACCCATTCAGTCACCGAGCACTCTGCATGCGCTTATGCAGGACGGCAAGCGGCTGCCCGCTTCCCGAGACGCGGCGACCGGCATGTGGCGACGGGCGCACAACGAAGGGCTCCCCCGTACGGTATGCACGGGGGAGCCCTCGGAGTGACGGGTTCCGGAACGGGCTAGGCGGCGAGGAGCTTCTGCTTCGCCTGCTGGAACTCGGCCTCGGTGATCGCGCCCCGCTCCTTCAGGTCGGCCAGCGCGGCCAGCTCCGATGCGCTGCCGCCCGTGCCGGACGTCGTGGCGGCGTCGCGGACGTACGCCTTGAAGGCCGCGTCCGCATCTGCCGCGCTCTTCATGTCGCGCTCGGCCATCCCCTTCCCGCGGGCGATGAGGTACACGAGGATGCCGAGGAACGGCAGGATCACCACGAAGATCGTCCAGCCGGCCTTGCCCCAGCCACCCATGTCCTGGCTCCGGAAGATGTCAGTGAGGATCTTGAAGAGCAGGAAGAACCACAGGACCCACAGGAATATCAGGAGCATGGTCCAGAAGAGGTTGAGGAGCGGGTAATCGTCCATCTGAGCCTCCCGGAGGCTTGGTTGCCCCCCGATCATTCACCGTTCAGGTATAGCCCGAACGCCCGGGCGCCGCACCCGCAGGACGGCCTTCCGGGCGACGGGGCCCGTTTGCGGGGCCGAGGCGGCTGTGCCAGCTTGAGTGGGCGGGGGCTCGGGGACTCGGGGGCCGAATCGGGGGACCGTTCCGAAAGATCCCGAAGAGGGGCAACCCATGAAGCGACGCTTTCCGAGGACGGCTGTCGTCACCGCGACGGCACTGGTTCTGGCCGGCGGCGGCATGTCCGCCGCGTACGCCGGCGACCCGACCGCCAACCCGAGCCAGGCGGCGGCGGACCTGTGCGCGAACATCAACCAACTCAGCTCCGACACCGCGGCATTGCAGGCCCTGAACCCGGCGACCACGACCAAGGACCAGGTCAAGGACGCGACCGAGAAGGTCCAGGAGGACTGGAAGGAGGTCGCGGAGTCCACGGCGACCTGGAACCAGGCGAAGAAGAACGCGGTGAAGACCGCCACGGAGAACCTCAAGAAGGCGTACGCGAACCTGCCCGGCGACACCACCGGCAGCCAGGCCGCCACCAAACTCGCACCGCAGGTACAGGCGTTGAACACGGCCATCCGGGACGCCCGGCGCGACCTCAACTGCCCCTGACCTGACCTGACCTGACCTGGCCCGACCCGCTCTGGCCCGACCGGCGGCCGGAGAGCCGGAGAGCCGGACGCGGAAGTGGATGCGGAACGCGGGGACCGCCACACCCTCGGCTGCCCGAGGGGCGGGACGACGGCGGTCCCCGCGGGGGACACGGGCCGGGTCAGGGCCGTCCGCGTCCATGGCGTTCGCGTGGTCCGGGAGCCGCTCCGGAGGTGCGCCAACGCCGTTCCGTGGCGCCGGCCGGGGCCCTCGCCCCTGCCGACACCCACCACTGTGCCCGAGGCGTGTTAAGCCGGTGCTGCCGCAACGTGACGCGCCCGTACCGATTGCCCGACGCGCGGGCGCCACGGCAGCCGACGAACCGCGAACGCGCCGTCCCGGCCCGGATCCCCGGGCCGGGACGGCGCGTTGGGCGTGCGCCTGCCTGGCCGCCTACTTGGCGTTCTTGGCGAGGAAGGCCAGCAGGTCCTGGCGGCTCACCACACCGGTCGGCTTGCCCTCGACCAGCACGATCGCCGCGTCGGCCTCACCGAGCGCGGCCATCAGGTCGGAGACCGGCTCGCCGGAGCCGACCTGCGGCAGCGGCGCGCTCATGTGCTTCTCCAGCGGGTCGGACAGCGCTGCCTGCTGCGCGAACAGCGCCGCCAGCAGCTCCTTCTCCACGACCGAGCCGACGACCTCGGCGGCCATCACGTCCGGGTGGCCGGCACCGGGCTTGACGACCGGCATCTGCGAGACGCCGTACTCGCGCAGCACCTCGATGGCCTCGCCGACGGTCTCCTCCGGGTGCATGTGCACCAGCGAGGGCATGTCGCCCTCCTTGTCGGCGAGGACGTCGCCGATGCGGGCGGCGGGGCCCGCCTCCTCCAGGAAGCCGTGCCCGGCCATCCACTCGTCCGAGAAGATCTTGCTCATGTAGCCGCGGCCGCTGTCGGGGAGGAGGACGACGACCACGTCGTCCGGGCCCAGGCCCTCGGCAGCGCGCAGCGCGGCGACGACCGCCATGCCGCAGGAGCCGCCGACGAGGAGGCCCTCCTCCTTCGCGAGGCGGCGGGTCATCTGGAAGGAGTCCTTGTCGGACACCGCGATGATCCCGTCGGCCACGTTCTGGTCGTAGGCGGTCGGCCAGAAGTCCTCGCCGACGCCCTCGACGAGGTACGGGCGGCCCGAGCCGCCCGAGTAGACGGAGCCCTCCGGGTCGGCGCCGATGACCTTGACCTTGCCCCCGGACACCTCCTTCAGGTAGTTGCCGGTACCCGAGATCGTGCCGCCCGTGCCGACGCCGGCCACGAAGTGCGTGATCTTCCCCTCAGTCTGTTCCCACAGTTCGGGACCGGTCGTCTCGTAGTGCGAGCGGGGGTTGTTCGGGTTGCTGTACTGGTCCGGCTTCCAGGCGCCCGGCGTCTCGCGGACGAGGCGGTCGGACACGTTGTAGTACGAATCAGGGTGCTCCGGGTCGACCGCGGTCGGGCAGACCACAACCTCGGCGCCGTACGCCCGCAGCACGTTGATCTTGTCCAGGGAAACCTTGTCGGGGCACACGAAGATGCACTTGTAGCCCTTCTGCTGGGCCACGATGGCGAGTCCTACACCCGTGTTGCCGCTGGTCGGCTCCACGATGGTGCCACCGGGCTTGAGGGCACCGCTCTCCTCTGCGGCCTCGATCATCCGGAGGGCGATCCGGTCCTTCACGGAGCCGCCGGGGTTGAAGTACTCGACCTTGGCGAGGACGGTGGCCTGCAGGCCTTCGGTCACACGGTTGAGCTTCACCAGCGGGGTGTTGCCGACGAGGCTGATCATCGAGTCGTGGAATTGCACCATGTTCTCCAGTGACGACACTCCACGGGTTCTCCGGGAGACATGGCCAGAGTATGCGGAAAGGGATTGGCCGACAGGGAGTACGGGGCAGGAAGGTCATCAAGACCAGGAGGTGGCTTGCAGGGTGTCCAGAGCAAGGACGGCCCGCCGGATCGCGGCGGGAGCGGCGTACGGCGGAGGCGGGCTCGGACTGGTCGGGGTCGCCGCCGTCGGGCTGGTGCTGGCGGAGGTCCAGTTCGCCAAGAAGACGGTCGGGACCGGGCAGGGAAACCCCCCGCGCGCCGACGGGCTGTACGGGAGCGACTTCGGCGGGCCGACCGCCGGCCCGGGCTGCCCGGGGCCGGGCCCGCTGCGACTGGCCATGCTGGGCGACTCCACGGCAGCCGGGCTCGGCGTGCACCGGGCCCGCCAAACCCCCGCCGCCCTGCTGGCCTCCGGCCTGGCGGCGGTGGCCGAGCGGCCCGTGGAACTGCGGAACGTGGCCCTGTCCGGGGCCATGTCCGACGACCTCGACCGCCAGGTCGGACTCCTGCTGGACGGCGACGGCGACGGCGACGGGTACGGGTACGGGGTCGGGGCCGCCCCCGACGTGTGCGTGATCATGATCGGCGCGAACGACGTGACCCGGCGGATGCCGCCGACACAGTCCGTCCGCCACCTCACCTCGGCGGTACGCAGGCTGCGGCTGGCCGGCTGCGAGGTCGTGGTCGGCACCTGCCCCGACCTCGGCACGATCGAGCCCGTGTACCAGCCGCTGCGATGGCTGGCCCGGCGGGTCTCGCGGCAGCTCGCCGCCGCCCAGACGATAGGGGTCGTCGCGCTGGGCGCCCGCACGATCTCGATGGGCGACCTGCTGGGCCCGGAATTCGCCGCCAACCCGCGCGAGATGTTCGGCCCGGACTCCTACCACCCCTCCGCCGAGGGGTACGCCACCGCGGCCATGGCCATCCTGCCGACGGTGTGCGCGGCACTGGCCCTGTGGCCGGAGTCCGACCGGCTGGACGTCGCCCGGAACGAGGACATGCTGCCGGTGGCCAAGGCCGCGTCGGCCGCCGCCGGGCAGGCCGGCACCGAGGTCACCGCCGCCCGCGGCCCCTGGGCCCTGCTCAAGCACCGCCGGCGCCGCCGGGTCCCCGAGGAGTCCCCCGCCCCGACCCCCGCCGAAGCGTGACGCCCCCGACCGCCGCCCCTTCGCCCCCGCCGGACCCTGGCCGCGGACCGCGGGTCCCCGCTCACGCAGTTCCCCGCGCCCCTGGAGGCATGCACCTCCGCGGCTGCGGCCCTGCCGGCCCGGCACACGCCACGGCTGGGCCGTCCAGCGCGGGCTGCGGGCGCCTGATCGCGCAGTTCCCCGCGCCCCTGAGGTGTGCACCCCGCAACTGCCGCCTTGCACGTACGGGCACACCCCCTGGGCGAGGTCCGAGCCCGGCACCCCCAGGGGCGCGGGGAACTGCGCGCCCAACCACCCACAGCCCGGCGGCCGACCGCCTACCCGGGCAACCCAGGGGCGCGAGGAACTGCGCGCCCAACCACCCACGGCCCGGCGGCCGAACAACTACCCGGCACCCCCAGGGGCGCGGGGAACTGCGCGGGTAGGCGGCGGGGCGTGAGGCCGGGGCCACAGGGGGCATGCTGGGGGCGGGCGGCAGCCCGGGAGCAGCCCGCACCACACCCCGCCCACCCGCGGAGCGACCGGCATCACACCTGCCACCCGGTGACCTCACCCGTACGGGCCGGTAACTTCGCATCCGGTCCGCAATGAGCCGCAACTCACCCTTGGAGCCCCGATGCCCGAAGCAGTCATCGTTTCCGCCGCCCGGTCCCCGATCGGGCGCGCCTTCAAGGGGTCCCTCAAGGATGTCCGCCCGGACGACCTGACTGCGACGATCATCCAGGCCGCCCTCGCCAAGATCCCCGAGCTGGACCCGCGGGAGATCGACGACCTGATGCTCGGCTGTGGTCTGCCCGGCGGCGAGCAGGGCCACAACCTGGCCCGCATCGTGGCGGTGCAGATGGGCATGGACTACCTGCCGGGTACGACCATCACCCGCTACTGCTCGTCTTCGCTGCAGACTTCCCGCATGGCCCTGCACGCCATCAAGGCGGGCGAGGGCGACGTGTTCATCTCCGCGGGTGTGGAGACGGTCTCCCGTTCGGTCAAGGGCAGCTCGGACGGCCTGCCCGAGACGCACAACCCGCTGTTCGCGGAGGCGGAGGCCCGTACGGCCGAGGTCGCCCAGTCCGAGGGCTCGACCTGGCACGACCCGCGTGAGAACGGCCTGGTTCCGGACGCGTACATCGCGATGGGGCAGACCGCGGAGAACCTGGCGCGCCTGAAGGGCGTGACCCGCCGGGACATGGACGAGTTCGGCGTGCGTTCGCAGAACCTGGCCGAGGACGCCATCAAGAAGGGCTTCTGGGAGCGGGAGATCACCCCGATCACCACTCCGGACGGCACCGTGGTCAGCAAGGACGACGGCCCGCGCGCCGGCGTGACGCTGGAGGGCGTGGAGGGCCTGAAGCCGGTCTTCCGCCCGGACGGCCTGGTCACGGCCGGCAACTGCTGCCCGCTCAACGACGGCGCCGCGGCGCTGGTCATCATGAGCGACACGAAGGCGCGGGAGCTGGGCCTGACCCCGCTGGCCCGGATCGTCTCGACCGGTGTCACCGCGCTCTCCCCCGAGATCATGGGCCTGGGCCCGGTCGAGGCGTCGAAGCAGGCTCTGAAGCGGGCCGGTCTGACGGTGGGCGACATCGACCTGTTCGAGATCAACGAGGCTTTCGCGGCCCAGGTCATCCCGTCCTACCGGGACCTGGGGATCCCGCTGGAGAAGCTGAACGTCAACGGCGGTGCCATCGCCGTCGGCCACCCGTTCGGCATGACCGGCGCCCGCATCACCGGCACCCTGATCAACGGCCTCCAGTTCCACGACAAGCAGTTCGGCCTGGAGACCATGTGCGTGGGCGGCGGCCAGGGCATGGCCATGGTCATCGAGCGGCTGAGCTAAGCGTCGGCCATGTGCCGCAAGGGGTTTGCTTGATCCCTTGCGGCCTGCTGACGCCGGTTCTAATCCCCTCGCGGCCGACCCGTGACCGAAATTCCCCCAGGATGTGACCTTCGTCCTGGGGGTTTGGCATTTCCCCAGGTCAGGGTAGGGGGGTCTAGGTCTGGTGTGACGAATACCCTGTCCATTTCGTGACGTAATGCACTGCACGCCATTCCCATGTCAGGACACTCTGATGTAGGAAGTCGGGGGATCGAGTCACATCAGGAGTTAGTCAGTGAGCGCCATGTCTCTTGCCCTGCTGCTGACCACGGCCGTCGCTGCGGCCGTGGGCGCTGCTGCCTTGCACGCTGTCCACGGCCTGCGCAAGCAGGTCACGGCCCTGCGCGGCGAGCTGGTCGTTCCGGCCCGGTCGCGCGTGGCGAGCGTCCCGCACGCCCGCCACGCCGAGGCCGTGCAGTCCCCCGCCGCCGAGATACGGGCCGCCGTGGCCGAGGCCCTGGCCGAGGAGCGCGAGCGCGAGCTTGCCGAGGCGCGGGCCTTCTGGGCCGCGCAGGAGGCCCGCGACGCCGCCGACGCGCCCTCGCTGCTGGGCGGGCTGCCCGGGCTCGGGGACGACGCCCCGGCCGTGTTCCTGCCCCGCCAGGCGGATCTGGTGGGCCTGGATCCCGTACTCGGCGAGGAGGTCGTCGGGGGCGCCGCCCTGCCGGAGGCCGGGGGCGAGTATCCCGAGGACTCCGCCGAGCTGGCCGCCGCCCGCCGGCGCCACCCCTCGCACCCGGACTTCGTCCCGGTGCAGGCTCCGGCCGTCGGCGCCGACCACGAGCGCACGGTGAGCCGCCTGGAGGAGCTCGCGGAGGCCCGTACGGCTCTCGCGGACGTCCGTCCGGGCCCGCTGGGCACGCTCGACGTGTACGTGTTCACGGACGGGACGACGCTGTGCATGACCCCGGGCCACCGGGAGACGGCGGAGCGTCTCGCCGAGGCGCTGCGCTCCGGCACGGCGCCGGTCCTGCTGGGCGGTTCGGGCATCTCCGGCGCCTACGCGCTGACCTTCTCCTGCGGCGGTGACGCGCAGGATCCGGACAACAACGTCTACATCCTCGCGGACCGCGTCATCGCGTCGCTCTGACGTCCGCCTGCTCCACCAGCCGCACGGCCTCGTCCAGGATTCCGGACGGGGCCGTCGCCGTTTCCCGGTCCTCGCCGGCTCCGGCGGCGCCGGCCGCCTCGGCCGCCTCGGCGTCCGCGGCGCGCAGTGCCTCCGCCAGGTCCAGTCCGGCGACCGCGACCTGGTCCCCGACGACGAAGAGGCCCGCATCGGGGATCTCGCGTGCCGGGGCGGTACGGTGGGGCTCCTCCAGCCGCTGGGCCCGCGCGGAGAGCTCCCGGGCCAGGTGGAGGGCCTCGGCGGCGGCTCCCTGCTGCAGGCGGCTCTGGGGCATGGCCCGCAGCCGGTCGGCGAAGCGTTCCACGGCGGCGGTCAGGGGCGAGGTATCCAGCACCCGGCCGACCTTACGCGGCGCCCCGGCACCATTGCCAACGGGCGAACTCTCCGGCACGGTGACGTGAAGAGAACAGCACGGCACACCTTCCGGAGGCGCCCATGTCCGTAGAGTTCTCCGAGCAGACCCACCGCAACATGATCGACAGAATCCCCCGGACCACCGGCCGCGAACTCGCCGAATGGCTGCGGACCGTGGAGGACGGCCCCTCCCTCGTCCGGTTCGAGGAGAAGGTCAGCTGGCTGCGCGGCGCGCACGAGCTGTCGTACGGCCAGGCCAAGGCGATCATCCACGAGTACGACCTGCGCAGGGCGGCCCGCAGGTTCGGCTGAGCCCGTTCCGTGCGGCACCCCCTGATCCCCCGTCCGGTGTCCGGCCCCCCGCCGATCCACGCCGATCCCGCCGATCCCCTCTCCCTCCACGACGCGGGAAGGCCCCGCGAGCGGTGTGCTCGCGGGGCCTTCCCCTGTCGTGCCACGGCGTGCGCGCCGTGCCGTGCGGGCCCGGCGGGGCCCCGGTCCGGTCAGTCGTCGCCGGAGATGAGCTGGAACAGGCGCAGCAGCTCCAGGTAGATCCACACCAGGGTCATCGTCAGACCGAAGGCGGCCATCCAGGCCTCTTCGCGCGGCGCACCGTAGGTGATGCCGTCCTCGACCTGCTTGAAGTCCAGGGCGAGGAAGCAGGCGCCGAGGATGACGCCGACGATGCCGAAGAGGATGCCGAGGCCGCCGCTGCGGAAGCCGAGGCCGTCGCCGCCCGCGAACAGCGAGAACAGCAGGTTGGTGACCATGAGCAGCATGAAGCCCATGGCGGCGGCCATCACGAAGCCGTAGAAGCGGCGGGTGACGCGGATCCAGCGCATCTTGTACGCGAACAGCACGGCGGCGAAGACGCACATCGTGCCGAGCACGGCCTGGATGACCACGCCGGCGCCGATGTAGGTGCTGGTGGCCGCGCTGATGACGCCGAGGAAGACACCCTCGAAGGCCGCGTAGCCGATGATGATCGCCGGGGAGGCCTTGCTCTTGAAGGTCTGGACGAGCGCCAGGACCATCGCGACGAGCGCGGCGCCGACGGCGATGCCGTACGACTTGCCCAGGTTCATCGGGTCGACGGGCAGGGCGAGCCAGGCCAGGGTCGCCGTCAGGATGACCGTGCCGAGCGTCATGGCCGTACGGCTCACGACGTCGTCCATCGTCATCGCGTTGGCGCGGGCCGGGGCCTGCGGCATCCCGGTGGTCAGGTCGGTGGCGTAAGGATTCGTCGCGTACGGGTTGGTCCCGGCCTGCTGGTACTGCGCGTCAAAGCCCGCGTTTGCACCGTTGTCGCGGCTGAACCCCCGTCGCGAGAAGACCGGGTTACTGCTCCTCATCTCACTCCTCCATGGCCACCGTGCGCGGCCTTGCGTCAAGAGTAATGCGTTAGCAAAGAAATGACTCTACTGCTGGAGGAGGATCTTAGGAGAAGGCGCGGCCCGCCGCAGGGGGTAATTGCGGGGGCGCGCATCAGTGGTGCCGGGCCTGCCCGCCGGTGTTGCGGATGAACCGCTGGAGCGCCTTCAGGGTGATCAGGTACTCCTCGTCGGACACGCCCTCGTGGCGCTCCGCCCACAGCTCGCGCTGGAGCGCGGCGGCCTTCGTGTGGAAGGCCCTGCCGTCCTCGGTGAGGCGCAGCACGCCGGCGGCGTCCTCGGTGATCCACCCCCGGGCGACGGTGGCGTCGATCTCCGCCTCCAGGGCCTCCCGGCCGGTGTCGAGGTAGTCCCGCAGGATGCGGGAGACCTCCTCGCGGGGCTTGCCCCCGTCGGCGTCCGCGCCGGCGGCCTGGGCGAGGACCCACCACTGCGGCTGGGTGGTGCCGATGCCGGCGAGGGCCGCCCGGGTGCGGGTGACGACGGCCCGGTAGGCCGCCCAGCCCCAGTAGCCGATGGGCTGCTCGATCAGTTCGGCGTCGCTGTGGGAGTACTCCATGGCCGTGCCTTTCGTCCGTTCGGGGCGGCTTCGACGGCTCCGACCGTAGGAACTGAACCGCGCTTGAGGTCAAGGCCGTTCGGCGGGGGGCGGGCGGGGGCGCACACCGGTGCGGAGGGGCGCGTACGGGGCCTGCCGGGCCGGACGGGGTGCACGGCCCGCGCGCGGGCGCGCGCCCGCCGGGATCCGGGGCATGAAGAAGGCCGAACTCCCGGTGTCCACCGGCAGATCGGCCGTGGTGCGTAGTGCCCGGAGCCGGACTTGAACCGGCACGACCTCAAGGCCAGCGAGGTTTAAGCTCGCCGTGTCTGCATTCCACCATCCGGGCAGGATGCTGCGGGTCCGCGCGAAGAACTGGACGCTGTGCCGAGCCTATCGGGAACGCCCTGGTCGGGAACGGGCTCTTCAGCCGATGTTGTCTGATTTTATTGGCGCTTGAGTGGGCGTCAGGGCCGAGAAGACACGGTCGGCCGGTTGCCGGGGGCGATCATCTCCAATACGGGAATGACGGGATTTCGATGGCCTGCCCGGACCTTTGCGCCACCCCGGGCCACCCCGCCCCCGAAGGCCCCGATCCGGCCGGTCCGCGACGCGGCGGGCGGTCGGCGGGCGAGCGGCGGGCGAGCGGCCGGCGGCCCCGGCACCCCTCCCCGCCTCGGGGATGCCGTCATACCAAAGGAGGAGGCGGGCCGCCCCGCGGTCAGACTCCAGTGGGCCGTCGAACGGGCACCGCGGCTGATCCCCCGCCAGGTTCGCGCGGTGACGATGGAAGAGTCCCGCCGTTCCCCGCGGACCGCCGTCCGGTCCGCCGCCCGAGGAGTCTCTTGCCGTGACCGCCATGAACTACGCCGTCCCGCACACCGCCCACGCCGTGGCGGCCCGGGCCACCGGCCTCTCCAAGGTCTACGGCCAGGGAGAAACCCAGGTGGTCGCCCTCGACAACGTGTCCGTGGACTTCGGCCAGGGCCAGTTCACCGCGATCATGGGCCCCTCCGGCTCCGGCAAGTCGACCCTGATGCACTGCGTCGCCGGACTCGACACCTTCTCCTCCGGCTCCGTCCGCATCGGCGACACCGAGCTCGGCAGCCTCAAGGACAAGCAGCTGACGCAGCTGCGCCGGGACAAGATCGGCTTCATCTTCCAGGCGTTCAACCTGCTGCCGACCCTGACGGCGCTGGAGAACATCACCCTCCCGATGGACATCGCCGGCCGCAAGCCCGACCGGCAGTGGCTCGACAGCGTCATCGACATGGTCGGCCTCTCCGGCCGCCTCGGCCACCGCCCCACCCAGCTCTCCGGCGGCCAGCAGCAGCGCGTCGCGGTCGCCCGCGCCCTGGCCTCCCGCCCCGAGATCATCTTCGGCGACGAGCCGACCGGAAACCTCGACTCCCGCTCCGGCGCCGAAGTCCTCGGCTTCCTGCGCAACTCCGTGCGCGAACTGGGCCAGACCGTCGTCATGGTCACCCACGACCCCGTCGCCGCCTCCTACGCGGACCGCGTCATCTTCCTCGCCGACGGCTCCATCGTCGACGAGATGATCAGCCCCACCGCCGACGGGGTCCTCGACCGCATGAAGGCCTTCGACGCCAAGGGCCGCACCAGCTGACGGCCCGGCCGACCGGCCCCCGGCCCTCCCGGCCCCCGGCCCTCGGCCCCGGCCCACCGCCCTCCCGCACGCGCACGTTCCGCACGCGCGCACGCCCCGCGCCGCCCGGCCGCGTCTCCTGCCCGCCCTCCCGGCGGACCACCACGACTCCTGGATTCCCCATGTTCCGTACCGCCCTGCGCAACGTGCTCGCGCACAAGGCCCGCCTGCTGATGACGGTGCTCGCCGTCATGCTCGGCGTCGCCTTCGTCTCCGGCACGTTCGTGTTCACCGACACCGTCAGCAAGGCGATGTCCGACCAGTCCCGCAAGAGCTACGACGGGGTCGCCGTCTCCGTCACCCACCACGGCGTCGGCCGCGCCGAGGACGGGACCAAGGAGGAGGGCGAGCCCGGCATCAGCCAGCAGACCCTCGACAAGATCGCCAAGCTGGGCGGCGTCGACTCCGTCTCCGGCCGGGTCTCCGGCTTCGCCGGCGTCGCCGACCCGAACGGCAAGCTGATCGGCACCGGCTGGGCCAACCAGGGCTCCAACTTCGCCCCCGTGAAGGACGGCAAGGACCCCCGCTACGCCTTCACCGGGGGCCACGGCCCGGCCAAGGCCGACGAGGTCGCGCTGGACCGCGCCTCCGCGCAGGCCGGCCGCTACTCCGTCGGCGACAAGGTCCGCGTCGCCACCAACGGCCCGGTCAAGGAGTACACCCTCTCCGGCATCTTCACCACCGAGGACGGCGCGGTCAACGCCGGCGGCTCGCTCGTGCTCTTCGAGGCCAAGGTCGCCCAGGAGCTCTACCTGGCCCCCGGCTACTACTCCGAGCTCGCCGTCGCCGCCAAGCCCGGCGCCGACGCCGGCAAGCTGCTCTCCGAGGTCACCCCGATCGTCGGCAAGGACGCCAAGGCCGAGACGGGCACCGCCCTGGCCGAGCGCAACGCCAAGGACATCGAGCAGGGCATGAGCGGCATGAAGACGGGCCTGCTCGCCTTCGGCTTCATCGCCCTCTTCGTCAGCATCTTCCTGATCTACAACACCTTCAGCATGCTGGTCGCCCAGCGCACCAAGGAGCTGGCCCTGCTGCGCGCCGTCGGCGCCACCCGCAGCCAGGTCCGCCGGTCCGTGCTGAGCGAGGCCCTGCTGGTCGGCGTCCTCGCCTCCGCCCTCGGCCTCGGCCTCGGCGTGCTCCTGGCCGTCGGCCTGCGCTCCGGCATGGACAGCTTCGGCGCCAAGATCCCGGCCGGCCCGCTGGTCATCTCCTCGACCGCCGTGATCACCGCGATCCTCGTCGGCGTCAAGGTCACCGTGCTCGCCGCCTGGCTGCCCGCCCGCCGCACCTCCAAGATCCCGCCGGTCGCGGCCATGGGCAGCGCCCACCTGCCGCAGAGCGCCAAGGGCCTGGTGGTCCTGAACAGCATCGGCGGCGTCCTGACCGGTATCGGCTTCGCGCTGATCCTGTGGGGCTCCTCGAAGGGAGGCGAGACCGGCCGCTGGATCATCGGCGGCGGCGCCTTCTTCACCCTCATCGGTATCGCGGTGCTGATCCCGATGCTGTCGCGGCCGCTGATCGCCGTCGTCCGCCCGCTGCTGAACCGGGTCTTCGGCGTCGCCGGCAACCTGGCCGCCCGCAACGCGGTCCGCAACCCGCGCCGCACCGGTGTCACCGCCGGCATGCTGACCATCGGCCTGACCCTGGTCACCGGCCTGACCGTGCTCGGCGTCACCGTCGGCAAGGCGATCGACACCTCCACCACGGACCAGATCCGCGCCGACTACATGCTCACCATGGCCAGCGGCGACAGCCTGGACGCCTCGGTCCTGACCGCGCTGGAGAAGACGCAGGGCGTCGCGGCCGTCTCCGGCCAGCAGGCCGCGTTCTTCAGGAGCTCCGACGGCCGCTTCCACGCCGCCTCCGCCGTCAACCCGGCCGCCATCGACAAGCTGATCAACTTCAAGGTGGTCAGCGGCTCGGTGGCCGGCCTGGCCCAGGGCCAGGTCGCCGTCGCCGACAAGACCGCCAAGAAGGCCGGACTCACGGTCGGCAGCACCTTCGAGGCCGCTTTCGACGGCGCCCCGGCCAAGAAGACCCTGAAGGTCGCCGCGATCTACGAGGAGAGCGAGCTCGTCTCCCCGTACGTCCTGGACGTCAAGCAGGTCCCCGTCGTGGAGGGCGAGAAGGCGCAGATCCGCCAGGTCTTCGTGAAGATGGCGGGCGGCGCGTCCCAGGCCAACGAGCAGAAGGTCATCGACGCCCTCGGCGACAACCCCGCCATCAAGATCGCGGACAAGCAGGACATCCGCAACGAGATGGGCGGCGTGATCAACATGATGCTGAACCTGATGTACGGCCTGCTCGGCATGGCCCTGATCATCTCGGTCCTCGGCGTCGTCAACACCCTGGCGATGTCGGTGTTCGAGCGGACCCAGGAGATCGGCATGCTGCGGGCGGTGGGCCTCAACCAGGGCCGGGTCAAGAACATGATCCGTCTGGAGGCCGTGGTCATCTCCCTCTTCGGCGCGGTGCTCGGCATCGGCCTCGGCACCTTCCTCGCCTGGGCGCTGGGCCGCACCTTCAAGTCCACGATCCCGAACTACGAGCTGGTCATCCCGTTCGACCGGATCGGCGTCTTCCTGCTGCTGGCCGCCGTGGTCGGCGTCCTGGCCGCCATGTGGCCGGCGCGCAGCGCGGCGAAGCTGAACATGCTGACGGCGATCAAGACCGAGTAGTGGCCCGCGGCGGCCGACGGGCCGCCGGCGCGACCGCACGAGGGACCCGCACGGGCCCCGGGGCACCCGCCCCGGGGCCCGTCCGCATACCCGGGGCCGGTGGCCGGACGGGGGCCCGGGCCCTACGCGTTCCAGGTGCGCAGCCGCAGCGGCAGCCCCGACGCCCCGCCCTTCCCCGGGCGTACGGCCAGCACCTGGTTGACGCCCAGGCGGCCCCGCTCGAAGCCCAGCGCCGAGGCCGCCATGTACAGCAGCCACACGCGGGCCCGGCCGGGCGAGGTCAGCCGTACGACGTCCTCCCAGTGCTCCTGCAGGCGGTCCACCCAGGCCCGCAGGGTGAGCCCGTAGTGCTCGCGCAGGGCCTCCACGTCCCGGACCTCGAAGCCGGCCCGCTCCAGTTCGCCGACGGTCGTGCCGAGCGGCGAGAGCTCCCCGTCGGGGAAGACGTACGCGTCGATGAACTCGTCGACGCGGTAGGCGGCTTCGTTCGGCTCGGGCCGGCGCGCGATCTGGTGGTTGAGCAGCCGGCCGCCGGGGGCGAGCAGGGCGTGCAGGGCGTGGGCGTACTCGCGGTAGCGGTCGGCGCCCACGTGCTCGGCCATGCCGATGGACGAAATCGCGTCGTACGGGCCGTCCTTGACGTCCCGGTAGTCCTGCACGCGGATCTCGACCCGGTCCGCCAGCCCCTCCTCCGCGATCCGCTTGCGGGCGTACAGGGCCTGTTCGCGGGAGAGCGTGATGCCGGTGACGCGGGCGTCGTACGCGCGGGCCGCGTGCAGGGCCATGGAGCCCCAGCCGCAGCCGACGTCGAGGAGCCGGTCGCCGGGGCGCAGGCCCAGCTTGCGGCAGACGAGGTCGAGCTTGTCCCGCTGGGCCTGCTCCAGGGTGGAGCCCTCGCTCCAGTAGGCGCAGGAGTACACCATGGACGGGCCGAGGACCCGCTCGTAGAACGCGTTGCCCACGTCGTAGTGGTGGCTGACCGCGTGCCGGTCGCGGTCCTTGCTGTGCGCCGCCCCGCCGCGGCGGACGGCCTCCTCGGGCGGCGGCGCCGGCGCCGGCCAGGGCCGGGCCAGGGCCACCAGGTCGCGTACGGCGGCCCGGGCGGCGGGGTCGCGGAGCATCGCCGCGGTGCCGGCGGGCCCGTGGGACGCGGCGCCCGGGGGCAGCTTCGGCAGGGCCGGGCGCAGGGCGGTGAGCTTGGCCAGGCCCGTGCGGCGGGCCGGCGGCCGCATCCCGGGGACCGCGCCCGCGACCGGGACCGCCGCGGCCGGGGCTCCGACGGGGGTTCCGGCCGGAGTCCCGGCCGGGGTCCCGTCCGGGGGTCCGGCGGGGGCGGCGGCCGGGGTGGCGGACCCGCGCTCCCAGAGCAGGCCGGACACCCGGTCCAGCAGCTCGTACAGGTCCCCGTCAACGGTCATGTCCCCGGCCACCCAGGCGCGGGCCAGTCCCAGTTCGCCGGGCCGCCACAGGATCCGGCGCAGGGCTCGGCGGCGGGTCAGGACCAGGACCGGACCGGCCGGCGGTCCGGCCTCGCTCCCGTCCCAGGCCCGGATCCGGACGGGCAGCGGGGCACCCAGCAGGGTCTCGGCCACAACGGCCAGCCGCGGCGCGGCGTCGATCATCGGCGGCACCTCCAAACCATCCGACGAAACGGCCTACCCATTTCCGTCGGCGGCATGCGGTACCGGCCGCCAAGGCCCCCCGGAGGCCGTAACGCCGACACCGGAACGCCTGCCAGGCGGCGACCCGGGGGCTGTCCGGCGCGGGGATGCGCGGGGGTGCCGGCCGGTCGCCGGGAACGCCGAAGGGGCCGCCCGCACCACGGATGGCGGGCGGCCCCTTCGGGGACGTGCAGTACGTACGGGACGTACGGCCGGTCAGGTCAGGACCCGGTCAGGAGGCCTTGGCCTTCTCGGCGGGCGCGGCAGCCGCGGCGGCCGGGGCCGGAGCGGGCTTGGCGGCCTCGTAGAACTCCTCGCGCGGGGTCTCCAGAGCACCGAGGGAGACGACCTCGCGCTTGAGGAACATGCCGAGGGTCCAGTCCGCGAAGACGCGGATCTTGCGGTTCCAGGTCGGCATGGCCATGCCGTGGTAGCCACGGTGCATGTACCAGGCGAGACGGCCCTTGAGCTTGATCTTCATCTTGCCCATGACGATCATCGCAACGCCCTTGTGGACGCCGAGACCGGCCACCGCACCCTTGTTGGAGTGCGAGTAGTCCTTCTGCGGGAAGCCGCGCATGCCGGCCACCACGTTGTCGCCGAGGACCTTGGCCTGGCGCAGCGCGTGCTGGGCGTTCGGCGGGCACCAGGCGTTCTCGACACCGGCCTTGCGGGCGGCGACGTCCGGGACCTGGGCGTTGTCGCCCGCGGCCCAGATGTAGTCGGTGCCCTGGACCTGGAGGGTCGGGGCGGTGTCGACGTGGCCGCGCGGGCCGAGCGGCAGGCCGAAGCGGGCCAGCGCCGGGTTGGGCTTGACGCCCGCGGTCCACACGATCGTGTTGGAGTCGACCTCGAGGCCGTTCTTCAGCACGACGTGGCCGTCGACGCAGGAGTCCATCGAGGTGCCGAGGTAGATCTCGATGCCGCGGGACTCGAGGTGCTCCTTGCCCCAGGTGCCGAGCTTGGGCCCGACCTCGGGGAGGATCTTGTCGGCCGCGTCCACCAGGACGAAGCGCATGTCCTCGCGCTTGATCGTGGAGTAGTACTTGGCGGCGTCGCGGGCCATGTCCTCGACCTCGCCGATCGTCTCGGCGCCGGCGAAGCCGCCGCCGATGAAGACGAAGGTGAGGGCCTTGCGGCGGACGTTCTCGTCCGTCGTGGACTCGGCCTTGTCGAGCTGTTCGAGGACGTGGTTGCGCAGGCCGATGCCCTCCTCGACGCCCTTCATGCCGATGCCCTGCTCGGCGAGGCCGGGGATCGGGAAGGTGCGGGAGATGGCGCCGAGCGCGATCACCAGGTAGTCGAAGGGCAGCTCGTACGCCTCGCCGACGAGCGGCGTGACGACGGCGACCTTGCGGTCCTGGTCGATGGTGGTGACGCGCCCGGTGAGGACCTCAGCCTTGGGCAGCACGCGTCGCAGCGGGACGACGACGTGCCGCGGCGAGATGCTGCCGGCGGCCACTTCGGGGAGGAAGGGCTGGTAGGTCATGTAGGACCGGGGGTCGACGACCGTGACGGTCGCCTCGCCGTAGCGCATCTTCTTCATGATGCGCTTGGCCGCGTACAGGCCTACGTACCCACCTCCTACAACGAGGATCCTGGGACGCTCCGTGGTGCTCATGGAACGAGTATCCAGCACCCCAAGGGGTGATGCTCGTGAGCCCCTTCACAAGAACCGACAGGGCCTCTGCTACACTGCGCCGCCCACGTGACCCAGGTCATGGTGCGGAACGGGAACCAAGGTGTAACGGGATTCGTTGTTCACCCGCCCTGAACTGCACTCCGAGCACGTCAGCGGGGTGGACCACCGGGTTCGCGGATACGCACCGGCCACGCGTGGCGCGTTCCCCGGTTCACGCGAACGCGCGCGCAAAAAGGACCCGGGGCACCCGCAAACCTCCCGAACGGCCCTCCACTTGACCCGGGCGGGGCTTTTTCCTTGTGAAGAACTTCACGAACTTTCTTCGGGGAGAGGGGCCCAAGACCCCCATAAAGACCCCCCAGACCCCTTGCACCCCTTACATTCCTCTGCCCGGCCCGGCCGGACTGCCTCGCGGGAGAGCGCCCCCGGCGGTGGGGGCGCTCTCGCGGGGTCAGGCGATGGACCAGGCGATGCCGTCCAGGATGTCGTGTTCCGAGACGACGACCTCCGCGGCGCCGATCCGCTCCATGACCGCCTGGAGGACCAGCGCGCCGGCGCCGATCACGTCGACCCGGCCCGGGTGCAGGACCGGGATGGCGGCCCGCTCGGCGTGGGTCGTGGTCAGCATCCGCTCGGTGATCTCCCGGACCGTCGCGTACGGGACGCGGGCGTGGTGGATCTCCGAGGAGATGTAGTCGGGCAGGCCGAGGGCGATCCCGGCGACCGTGGTCACCGAGCCGGCCAGGCCGACCAGGGTGCGGGCCTCGCGCAGCGGGACCGTCTGCTCGGCCAGGTCCAGGGCCGCCTCGATGTCGGCCCGTATGGCGGCGATCTGCTCCGCGGTCGGCGGGTCGGTGACCGCGCCGTCGACCACCAGGTGCCGCTCGGTCATCCGGACGCAGCCCACGTCGACGGAGCGGGCCGCCCGGACGTGGTCCTCGCCGACGACGAACTCGGTCGAGCCGCCGCCGATGTCCACGACCAGGAACGGCTTGTCCATGGGGGTCCCCCCGGACGGAGCCTGGGGGAGATCCGCGCCGGTCAGCTCCTTCGTGGCGCCGATGAAGGAGAACTCCGCCTCCTCGTCGCCCGAGATCACCTCGGGCTCGACGCCCAGGATCTCCACGACCCCGCGGACGAAGTCGTCGCGGTTCTCGGCGTCGCGGGAGGCCGAGGTCGCCACGAAGCGCAGCCGTTCGGCGCCGAGCTCCTTGATCACCTCGGCGTACACGCGGCAGGCCGCGAAGGTGCGCTCCAGGGCCTCCGGGGCCAGCCGGCCCGTTTTGTCAACGCCCTGGCCGAGGCGGACGATCGTCATCCGCCGGTCCAGCTCGACCAGCTCGCCGGTGGCGGGGTCGAGGTCCGCCACCAGCAGGCGGATGGAGTTCGTCCCGCAGTCGACGGCCGCGACCCGGGTCACGCCTCCGACTCCTTCTGCCCGGTCGGCTCCGCAGACGCGTCCCCGGCCTGGTCGCCGCCGCCGCACGGGGTGACGCACGGGCCCTTCGCCCACCACTCCGGCAGCATGGCGAGGGCCTCGTCGCCGAACGGGTTCACGCCGGGGCCGGCGGCCAGCGAGTGGCCGACGAGCACGTGCAGACACTTCACCCGGTCCGGCATCCCGCCGGCGCTCGGGAAGCCCTGGAGCACCTCGATGGCGTCGCGGCGCCGGATGTAGTCCTCGTGCGCGGCCTGGTAGGCGGCGGCGAGCTCGGGGTCCTCGGCGAGCCGGGCCTGCATCTCCTTCATCACGCCGTTGGCCTCCAGCGTGCCGATCGCGGAGGCGGCGCGCGGGCAGGTCAGGTAGTAGAGGGTGGGGAAGGGCGTGCCGTCGGGGAGGCGGGGGGCCGTCTCGACCACGTCCGGCCGGCCGCAGGGGCAGCGGTGGGCGATGGCGCGCAGCCCGCGCGGCGGGCGTCCGAGCTGCTGCTCGAACGCCTCGATGTCCGCGTCGGTCGGCTCGGTCCGGTCGGTCTGGGGCGGGGGCGTCTGCATGCCTGGAGGAAGTCTCTTCGTTCTTGTCGTGTGGGTGGGGTGGTGCTGCTGGTGCTCTGGTGGTGCTGCCGGTGGTGTCGTCAGTCGCCGGGGCGGTCGGCCTTGTCGACGCCGTCCCAGACGTTCGAGTACCAGGGGCGGTCGGCCCCGGCCTGTCCGGTGCGCCGGTGCTCCGCCGCCTCGGCCCCGGGGTCGTTCATGATGTAGCTGATCTCGCCCGGGCGTACGAAGTGCAGGTGTTTGCGGGCCTGCTGCTCCGCATACGCGTCGTCCTGCCAGCGGGCCTTCTCGTCGCGCAGCCGTTCGAGCCGCTTGCCGGCCGCCGCGGCCGCCCGCTGCTGCTCGGCGATCTCCGAGCGCTGCGAGACGTACTGGCGCATCGGGTACGCCAGGGCGACGACCAGCGTACAGAGGACCAGCACCAGGAGGGCGGCCCGCCCGGTCAGCCGGCTGCGGCGGACCTGACGGCGGCTCTGGGAGCGGTAGACATGGGCGGCGGTCCGCTCACCGAGCTGCTTGAGCCTGGTCGCGGTGGAGAAGGTGGAGAACCGATCCCGGTTCCCGGCCATTGTTCCGCCTCCCCTGGTGTCCGGTGTCCGCGTGCCGGCACGCGCTCTCGACCACTGCACAACACGCGCTGCGCACTGCGCAGTACGCACTACGTCCCCGCACACGGTACGGGACCGGGTGCGGGGACGTACGGAGGCTCAGGGGCCGTCAGCCCTTGAAGCGGGGGAACGCGCTGCGGCCCGCGTACACCGCGGCGTCGTCGAGGATCTCCTCGATGCGCAGCAGCTGGTTGTACTTGGCGACGCGGTCCGAGCGGGCCGGGGCGCCGGTCTTGATCTGACCGCAGTTCACGGCGACGGCGAGGTCGGCGATGGTGACGTCCTCGGTCTCGCCGGAGCGGTGCGACATCATGCACTTGAAGCCGTTGCGCTGGGCCATCTCGACGGCGTCGAGGGTCTCGGTCAGCGAACCGATCTGGTTCACCTTCACGAGCAGGGCGTTGGCGGAGCCCTCCTCGATACCGCGGGCCAGACGCTCGGGGTTGGTGACGAAGAGGTCGTCGCCGACGATCTGGACCTTGGAGCCCAGCTTGTCGGTGATGGTCTTCCAGCCGGCCCAGTCGTCCTCGAACAGCGGGTCCTCGATGGAGACCAGCGGGTACGCGTCGACGAGCTCCGCGTAGTACTCGGTCATCTCGGCGGCCGAGCGGGACTGGCCCTCGAACTCGTACTTGCCGTCCTTGTAGAACTCGGACGCGGCGACGTCGAGCGCGAGCGCGATGTCCTTGCCCGGGGTGTAGCCGGCCTGCTTGATGGCCTCGACGATGAGGTCGAGCGCGGCGCGGTTGGACTCCAGGTTCGGGGCGAAGCCGCCCTCGTCGCCCAGGCCGGTGGACAGGCCCTTGGTGTGCAGGACCTTCTTGAGGGTGTGGTAGACCTCGGCGCCCCAGCGCAGGGCCTCGGAGAAGGACTCCGCGCCGATCGGCGCGATCATGAACTCCTGGATGTCCACGTTGGAGTCGGCGTGCGAGCCGCCGTTCAGGATGTTCATCATCGGAACGGGCAGCAGGTGCGCGTTCGGGCCGCCGAGGTAGCGGAACAGCGGGAGGTCGGAGGCCTCGGACGCGGCGTGCGCGACGGCGAGGGAGACGCCCAGGATGGCGTTGGCGCCGAGCGAGCCCTTGTTGTCGGTGGCGTCCAGGTCGAACATGGCCTGGTCGATCAGGCGCTGCTCGGTGGCGTCGTAGCCGACGAGCTCCGGGCCGATCTGCTCGATGACCGCGAGGACGGCCTTCTCCACGCCCTTGCCCATGTAGCGGTTGGGGTCGCCGTCGCGAAGCTCAATGGCCTCGAAGGCACCGGTGGAGGCACCGGACGGAACGGCAGCACGGCCGGTGCTGCCGTCGTCGAGGCCCACCTCGACCTCGACCGTGGGGTTGCCTCGGGAGTCCAGGATTTCCCGGGCTACGACGACGTCGATGGACGGCACGAGCATCTCCTTCTGGGGATGTGACGCTGGGTGTGCGGTGGCGGGTCAGGCCGTGGCCGGCCTTGCCGCCTAGAGCCTAACCGGCTCCGGGCTGTCGGCCAGCCGACCGCCCGGGTCCTGGGACGAAAAAGGGCCCGAATACCCCGCTTCCGGGACATACGGACCCTCATTCAGGCTGCCACCGACCGCCGTCGGGGGCGCACGCACCACCGCCCGGCGCGTGGGGGGGATACGCGCCGGGCGGTGGGCTCACACGTGCGGTGACCTTCGCGTCAGTCCGCGCGGCCTACGCACGCGGGGCTTCGCGGGATGTTCAGCCGAGCTTCAGCTTCTGGCCGGGGAAGATCAGGTCGGCGTCGGAGACGATGTCCTTGTTGAGCTCGAAGAGCTTCTCCCAGCCGCCCTTGATGTTGCGGGCCTCGGCGATGGTGCCGAGGGTGTCGCCGGACTTGACCTCGTAGGAGCCGTTGCCGGTCTTCGGGGCCGGGGCCTCGGAGCGCTCGGACCGGGTCGTGGGGGCCTCGGTGCGCGAGGGCGCCTTCTTCGTCTCGGTCTTCTGCGGCTGGGTCTTCTTGGTCTCGGTCTTCGGGGTCGAGGACTTCGGGGTCGACTTGGTGGTCGTGTTGTTGTTGGTGGCGGTCGAACCGCCGCCGGTGTAGGCCGAGTTGGTCAGGCCCTTGCCGCAGTGCGGCCAGGCGCCCTTGCCCTGGCCCTTGAGGACCTTCTCCGCGACGGCTATCTGCTGCGCCTTGGAGGCCTGGTTGGCCTGCGCGGCGTACGCCTTGCCGCCGTACTCGGCCCAGGTGGAGCCCGAGAACTGCAGGCCGCCGTAGTAGCCGTTGCCGGTGTTGATGGACCAGTTGCCGCCGGACTCGCACGCGGCGACGCGGTCCCACTCCGAGCCCGTGGCGGCGGAGGCGGTGCCCGCGGTCATCAGGGGCGCGGCGACGGCGACACCGGCGACGCCGGCGAGCGTCACGATGCGGGTGGTCCGCTCGATGGCGGTGGCGCGGCGGTGCTTGCCCTTGCCCGAAAGCAGCATGGATTTCTCCTCACCGACGCCTGCGAGGTGAGCTGTCGGGTTCGGGCGGATGAGTTGCCCGGTCGCGCGGTGTGACGCGCGGCTTCACCCCAAGCCGGTGCGTGCCGTCTTTCAACGGCCCTTCCCGGCACCTACGTTGGTTCCCCCGCTCCTGCCTTCGGCGCTTGACGCGACGAGTGTTCCCTCCGTCCGCCGGCAGGATTCGGCAGTGCGGTCGAAGGGGCCCGCGGTGGCGAGCGGTTCAGACCGTAGGCATGTCTCTCCCCGATGTTCAACGAGGAACACCGGGGAGAGAGAGCCCCTACTTGCGCTGCTTTTCGGGGTGTTTGCGCAGGTGGGGGCCTGGTTTGCGCAAGCCTCCAGGCGGGACACGCCAGTTGACCGGAAGAGATGCATGTCTCATTTGAACGAACCGGACATTCGACGCTTTACGGGTGTCCGAACTGCCCTTATTTCTGGCTTAGATCCAGGTTCTGCCCCGGCTTGATCAGGTTGGCGTCACCGCCGATGACCTGCTCGTTGGCCTTGTACAGGGCCCCCCAGCCGCCCTTCACGCCCGTGGAGCTCGCGATGGTCGCCAGGCTGTCGCCCTCCTTGACCGTGTACGAGGC
Organism: Streptomyces sp. NPDC090445; assembly: GCF_044769385.1. Taxonomy (NCBI): domain Bacteria; kingdom Bacillati; phylum Actinomycetota; class Actinomycetes; order Kitasatosporales; family Streptomycetaceae; genus Streptomyces; species Streptomyces sp. NPDC090445. The sequence goes on from NZ_JBIVXV010000009.1 coordinate 88,415, forward strand.
CGGCGACACCTCGACGGCAGGCGTGCCGCGGTGCTTGCCGCCGCCCATGACGTCCGGGATGGCACCCGGGTCGGTGGAGGCGCCCGGTGCACCGGGTGCGCCCGGTGCGCCCGGTGCACCCTGCGCCGACGGGGCGGAGAGGTTCGCCGGGTCGGCCGGGACGCCGCCCTGGTTCGGGGCTCCCGGGGTGCCGGGCGCGGAGGCGTTCGGAGTGCCCGGGGTGACGCCCGGGGTGCCCGGGGCGCCCGGCGTGACGCCCGGGGTGACGCCCGGGGTGCCGGGGGTGCCCGGCGCGGTCGGGGTCGGCGTCACCGGGTTCGCGGTCGGGTCGCCGGGGAACACGGGCGGGACCGTCGGGTTCGCGGTCGTACCGTCCGGGGCGGGCATGACGGGCAGTCCGCTGGACGGCCCCGTCGGCGCGGGCGGGATCGTGTAGTCCGGCGCGGGGGTCGGGGCACCGAAGTCCGTGGGTCGGCTGCCGTTGCCGTTGCCGTTCGAGGGCACCTTGTCGTCGGGGCGGCTCGGGGTCTGGCCGATGGCCCGGTGCTGGCCCTTCGCGCCGGGGTCCACGTCCGCGGCGGGGGCGTCCTTGGCCAGCCCGGCCTGGGCGGCGCAGTTCTGCCAGGCCTCGGGGCCCTGGGAGCCGAGCATGCGCTCGGCGACGGCGATCTGCTGGGACCGGCTCGCGAGGTCGGCGCGCTCGGCGAACTCCTCGCCGCCCGCGTTCTTCCACTCCTCCTGGGTGAACTGCAGCCCGCCGTAGGCGCCGCTCCCGGTGTTGGCGCTCCAGGTGCCCCCGCTCTCGCACTCGGCGACCTTGTCCCAGGTGGCGGCTTCCGCCGCGTTCGCACCGGTGGCGGCCAGCAGCGGCATGGCCAGTGCGGAGCCAGTGACTCCGGCGGTGACGACAATCGCGGGGACCTGGCGGGGGCGTCTGTGGCGGCCGTTCCCGGAAAGCATGGGCAGCACCTTTCGCATAACGACTGAGTAACGGCAGAACCTAGCCTCCTTCGAACGATTGTCACAAGTTGAGCAAGAACCTGACTTTCCTTCAGGAAGTGTTCAGATGTTTCGGGGTGTGAATCGAACGGGAAGAGTGCGCAGGCCACGCATGATCAGACCTCCCCGCCATCGAAGGTCAGTTGACGGAACGGCGAGTTCCAGATCCGGCAGACGCGTCAGCAAAGTCGCAAGTGCCGTCTGCCCCTCAAGTCGCGCGAGCGGGGCGCCGAGGCAGTAGTGGATCCCGTGCCCGTACCCCAGGTGCTGGTTGTCGGCCCGGGAGAGGTCCAGGGTGTCCGGATCGGCGAACCGCGCCGGGTCCCGGTCGGCGGCGGCGAGCACGACCAGCACCGGGTCGCCGACGGCGATGTCCTGGCCCCCGAGGGTCAGCGGCCGCGTGGCGAACCGCCAGGTGGCGAGCTCCACGGGGCCGTCGTAGCGGAGCAGTTCCTCGACGCCGGTCTGCAGCAGGCCGCGCTCCCCGGCCGCGAGGGACTCCTGCAGGCGGACGCGCTGGCCGGGGTTCACGAAGAGGGAGTGCACGCCGTTGCCGATGAGGTTCACGGTGGTCTCGAAACCGGCGAACAGCAGGATGAAGGCCATGGCGGTGGCCTCGGCCTCCGTCAGGTGGTCCCCGTGGTCACTTGCCCGGATCAGGTCGGAGATGAGGTCATCGCCCAGATCATCCCTTTTCCGGTGGATGAGTTCCCCGAGATAGGTCCGCATCTGCTTCACGGAACGGGCCACTCCGCCCCGCGGGCCGCCGCCGTGCCGGATCATCATCCCGGCCCAGTCGCGGAAGTCGTCCTGGTCCTCGCGCGGTACGCCGAGCATCTCGCAGATGGCGTAGATCGGCAGCGGGAACGCGAACTCGTGGATGAGATCCGCCTCACCCCGACCGGCGAACGCGTCGATGAGCTGGTCGGTCAGCTCCTGCACCCTCGGTGTGAACTCCGCCACCCTGCGCGGGGTGAACGCCTTCGACACCAGGCGCCGCAGCCGGGTGTGGTCCGGCGGGTCGATGTTCAGCAGATGCGTCATCAGCTCCGCCTTGCGCTCCCCCGGGATCCCGGTCTTGCCCTTGGCATGCGCCGGCTCCGCATGGTGCGCCGGGTTCTTGCTGAGCCGCTGGTCGGCGAGGGCCTGGCGGGCGTCGGCATACCGGGTCACCAGCCAGGCCTCGACCCCGCTGGGCAGCCTGGTGCGGTGCACCGGCGCATGCTCGCGCAGCCAGGCGTACGCGGGGTAGGGGTCGGTCGCGAACTCCCAGTCGAACAGGGTCGGGCCCTGGGCGGGAGCGGGGTCTTCGGCGGCTGCGGGGGTCGGCTCGTGCACCCGTCGACCGTATCCCGGCCGCCGGAGCGGCATCCGATATGGGGGCGTTCGCCGCGGCTGTCCGTAGATCCGCCATCGCTTGACGCCGCCCCGTCGGCCGTTCCTACTTCGGTCCTGTGGATGTGAGGATCTTGAAAAGCAGCTTCGCGGTGGTGGAGAGGCGGGCCGAGCATGCCGTGAAGTACTTCTACTCCCACCTCTTCTGGCACAACCCCGCGATCCGCGCGCTCTTCCCGTCCGCCTCCCACGACATGCAGCGCCAGCGCGACCGGCTCTTCGCCGCCCTCACCCACGTCATCGCCCACCTGGAACACGACAGCCTGCTCCCCTACCTCCAGGACCTCGGCCGCGACCACCGCAAGTTCCTCGCCCGCCCCGAGCACTACGCGGCCGTCGGCGCCAGCCTGCTCGCCGCGCTCGCCGAGACCTCCGGCGCAGCCTGGACCCCGGTCGTGGAGAAGGCCTGGTCCGAGGCGTACCAGGTGGTCGCCGACGCGATGACCGCAGGCGCCGCCACCGGCGAGGGCCCGCCCTGGTGGGACGCGGAGATCGTGCGCCACCTCGCCTACGGCGAGGACGTGGGCGTCCTCACCCTGCGCCCCGAGGCCCCCTTCCCCTACCGGCCCGGCCAGTACACGAGCGTGAGCAGCGCACGCGTCCCGCGGACCTGGCGCACCTACTCCATCGGCAACGCCCCGCGCCCCGACGGCACCCTCGACCTGCACGTCAGCCGTATCGAACGCGGCCGGCTCAGCACCGCCCTGGTCCGCGAGGCCCGGCCCGGCGAGATGCTGCGGCTCGGCGCGCCCGGCGGGGCGCTGACCTTCCGCCGCGCCGACCGTCCGGTCAGCCTGATCGCCGCCGGAACCGGCTGGGCACCCGTCCGGGCCCTCCTGGAGGAGCTCGCCGGGCATCCGCCCGCCCAGGGCGTACGGCTCTTCGTCGTCGCCCGGGACACCGCGCACCTCTACGACCGCCCGCTGATCGACGCGTACGCCGCCGCCTTCCGCTGGCTCGCCGTCACCTACATCACGCCCGCCCCCGGACGGCACCGCGACGAGGCCACCGCCCGGCTGGCGACCGCGCTCGGCAACCGCGGGCTCTGGCCCGACCACGACGTCTACCTCAGCGGCCCGCCGGGGTTCGTCGACGAGACCGCGGACCTGCTGCGGGGGCTCGGTGCCGACCCCGGCCGGATCTTCCACGACACCCTGCCCGCCGCGGGCACCGGCCACGGCCCCGGCGGACGGCCGCTGGGCTTCGGCGAGTGGTTCCTGCACCGCCCGGCCCCGCACTGGCTGGACCCGTCACAACGCACACCCCGCCACGGCTGACCCGCCACGGCCGGCCCCGCTGCCGGCCCGGGGCGCGGACGACGCGAGGCACGGACGACGCGAGGCACGGACGACGCGGTGCGCGGACGACGCGGTGCCGGCGACGCGGTGCCGGACGACCCCCGGCTGCTACGCGCCGACGCCCTCCGCGGCGCGGATCGCGTCCCGGTAGGCGCGGGCCGCCGCGCGCAGCGCGGTCTCGGGGTCGATGCCCGCCGCCTCGGCGCGCGCCGCCATCCGCAGCAGCTCGTACCCGATGCCCTCGCCGTCCGGCAGCTCCACGGCCACGCCGCCCGCCCGGACCCGGCCGGCCAGCTTGGCCGCGAGGGCCAGGCCCGGCTGGCCCAGCGGGATCCCGTCGGTGACCGACTCCCGCTGCTTCTCCACCGCCTTGGTGCGCTGCCAGTGCACGGCCACGTCCTCCGCGGTCCGCGCCTCGGCGTCCCCGAAGACGTGCGGGTGCCGGTGGATCAGCTTCTCGACGAGGCTGCCGGCCACGTCGTCCACGGAGAACGGCTCGTCCGGGTGCTCCTCGGCGATCCGCGCGTGGAAGACCACCTGGAGCAGGACGTCGCCGAGCTCCTCGCGCAGCTCCTCCCGGTCCCCTTCCTCGATGGCCTCGACCAGCTCGTACGCCTCCTCCATCGCGTACTTGACCAGCCCCTCGTGGGTCTGGCGCGAGGTCCACGGGCACTCGCGGCGGACCCGGTCCATCACCTGCACCAGGTCGAGCAGCCGCGCGCCGGGCAGGTCGTACGAGCCGGGCAGCAGCTCCAGGTCGGGCATCGCGAACCGGCCGGAGCCGGCCATCCGGGCCAGGCCGTCGGTGAGCCGCCGGTCGCCCTCGCCGGCCGGGATCAGCACGAGCGTGCGCCCGCCGGCGCAGGCCTCGACCAGGCCCTGCGCGTCCGGGCTGTCGATGGCGACGTCGACGCCCGCCTCGCGCAGGTACGGCAGCTGCGGGTGCTCCGGGTCGGTGCACAGCACCCGGTCCGCGGCGTGCAGGGCCTGCCAGGCCGGCCAGGACAGCAGGCCGGGGGCGACCCGGTGGCTGGCGGTGAGCAGGACGATCCGGCCGGCGGCGGTCTCGTCGCCCGGCTCGGGAGCGGCTTCGGGGGCGGGTCCGGCGGCGGCTTCGGGGGCGGGTTCGGCGGCGTGGGAGTTCACCCTCCGAACCTACCTCCCTCCCCGGGCCCCCGGCCGGGGGCCCGGGGGCCCCGAGGCCCTCGGGGCTCAGGCTCCGGCGGGGGCCGGCCCGGGCCGGGTCCGCTGGGTGATCCAGGGGGTGGTCTGGTCCCCGATGGCGATCTGCTGCGCGTCCCAGGCCCCGTAGCGCGGGTTCACCTCGATGCGCAGGGCCTGCGCGACCGCGCCGAGCTGCTCCACGGCCTTCTCCGGGCTGCCGTAGTGGGCGAAGAGCCTGTCGCGCAGCAGTTTGAAGCGCAGGTCCGCCTCCACCTGGCCGGGCGCCAGCTGGGCCTGTTCGAGGGCGGAGGCCTCCAGCCGCTCGGCGCCGCCCGCCTTCTGGAGCTGCTCGTTCCGGAAATCCTCGATCTCCCGACGGCTGAGGGTGATGCCCGCGTCCTTCGCGGCGCGCTCCAGGACGGCCGTCTGGAGCATCCTGTTGAGCTTGGACCGGTCCAGGCCCGGCGTGGACTGGATCAGCCCGGCCGCGGCCTCGCCGGCCTCGTTCTGTGCGGCGCGGACATCGTTCACCTGGGCCTGGAGCGCGGAGGTGGTGATCCGTTCGCCGCCGACGACGGCTGCCGTTCCGGGGCGTGCCTCGCCCGAGCAGGCGGACAGCAGGGGGGCCGCCGCGAGCAGGGCGGCGGAGACGGAGAGCGCAGTGCGACGGTGCAAAGGAGCCTCCAGGGCCGGGAGATTGTGCGTCAGTGCACAAAGGCCGTGCGGTGATCGATGGTATGCAGTCCGGGTGGCCCGAGCCACTGGTTCGACCAACGATTCCCGGGGTGTCGCGGTACGCATGCGGTCTCCGGGGCCGGTGTCCAGGGTTGGCGTCCAGGCCATCCTGCGGCCATCCCCGGGTCCCCCGGGAATGGCAGGGTCGGCCCACCATGTCGACACCGCTCCGCTTGCCGCACCGCCCGCCGCTCCGGCCGCCGGCCCGGTCCCGGCCGGGACCCGCGCGCCGCTCCCCGCGCCGACCGAGCCTGGCGGGCGCGGCGCTCGCCGCCCTGCTGACGACGGCGGCCGTCTGCGCGGGGGACGCGGCCGCGCGCGTCTTCCCGTACGGGCACCGCCACCGCAGCGTCAACGACCTCGGCAACCAGTTCGTGCCCTTCCACGCCCACCTGTGGGACCTGCTGCACGGGCGGGCCCGCGGCGGGCTGCTGCTCAACTGGCAGTCCGGGTACGGCACGAGCTTCCTGCCCGACTTCGGCACCTACCTGGCCAGCCCGTTCGCGCCGCTCGTCGCCCTGTTCCCGCGGCAGGACATCGACCTCGCGGTGTACGTGGTCACCGTCTCGAAGACGGCGGCCGCGGCGGCGGCCATGGCCTGGCTGCTGCGCACGCAGGCCCGCGGCCCGTGGTGGGCGGCGGGGCTGCTGGGGGCCTCGTACGCGCTGTGCGGCTGGTCGGTGATCGAGGCCGCGTACAACCCGATGTGGCTGGACGGGCTGATCGCGTTCCCGCTGCTGTGCCTGACCGGCGAATGGGCGCTGCGCGGGCGCCGGTTCACGGCGGCGGTGCTCGTCGCGGCGGTGTGCTGGACGGCGAACTTCTACACCGCCTACATGGCCACGCTGGGCGCCGCGCTGGTGCTCCTGGTCCGGGTGGTGCTCACGCGTCAGGGTGTGCGGGAGCGGCTGTCGGCGGTGGCCCGGGCGGCGGCCGGCACCCTGCTGGGCATCGCCGTGTCCGCGCCGGTGCTGGTGCCGCTGTTCCTGAGCTCGCGGCAGGCCTACCCCGGCTGGAGCCGGCAGTTCCGGCCGGTGCCGTGGGCGGACCTGTTCGCCCGCCTCCTGCCCGGCACCTACTCCTTCTCCTCCCCCGCCCTGTTCGTCGGCACGGGCACGCTGCTGCTGGTGGCCGCCCTGCCGTTCCACCGGAGGGTGCCGCTGCGCTCGCGGCTGTGGTGGACGGGGCTGGCCGCGGCGGTGCTGCTGTCCTTCCAGTGGACGCCGGCCCACCTGGCCTGGCACGTGTTCGCCACCCCGAACGGCAGCCCGTACCGGCAGACCTTCGTGCTCGCCGGGATCGCCGTCATCGCGGCCTGGGCAGCCCTCGCGGGCGGCCTGCCGGGGCCGCGGGCGCTCACTGCGGGGGCGGGGGTGCTGGGGGCGGCGGCCCTCGCCGCGAGCGGCAGCCCGCTCGCCACGGGCCGGGGGCTCGCCCTGTTCTGCGGCGGGCTGGCCCTGGCCGCGGCGGCCTGGTGCCTCCTGCGCCCTGCACTCGCCGCCGCGAACCCGCCCGGCCGGGCGTCCTCCCCCGGCCGGGCGCCCTCGCCCGCGCGCCGCCGGCTCGCGGGGCCGGCGGTGGCCGTGCTGGCCGCCGTCCTGGCCGGGCAGGCCGCGGCGACCACGGCGTTCGGGCACCGCGGCAAGCTGGGCGGCCTGGACGACTACCCCTCCTGGGGCCGCACCCACACCGCGCGGGCCGCCGCCCTGGCGGGGGCCGAGGGCTGGCCCGCGTACCGCACCGACCCGAGCCGGCCCGCGCTGTCGGGCAACGACCCGCTGCTGCTGGGCGGGGAGGGCGGCGCCTACTACAGCAGCCACACCCCCGACGTGTTCACCCGCACCATGGCGGCCCTCGGCGCCGGCTGGACCTCGCGCGGGCGCAACGTGCAGAGCATCGACAACCCGGTGACCGACGCACTCCTCGCGGTCGGCGCCCGGCTCCGGCCGGACGGCACGGTCGCCCGCACCGACACGCTCCCGCTGGTCACGCTCCGCCCGCCCGCCCCCGCCCCCGCCTTCGGGGAGTCGCCCTTCGCCAACCAGGAACTCCTGCTGGGCGCCCGGGTGTACGAGGACCCGGTCGCGCCGGGGGTGTGCCGCGCGGGCACCGAGGCCTTCCTGTGGGCCCCCGAGTACCACGCGAACGCCCGCCTCGCCGACGGGCCGGCCTTCCGCCTGAACGGCAGCCCGCCGCGCAACCGGGCGGCCCTGCAGCCCCTCGGCCCCTCGCACGGCGCGTCCTCCGCGCTGGTCTTCGAGGCCCCGGCGCCGCCCCGCTGGGCGCTGTCCTGCCTGGACCGCGGCCGGCTCGACGCGGCGGTGGCCGGGCTGCGGGCGCGGGCCGCCGCGTCGGTGCGGGTCGGTGCGGCGGGCGTCCGCGCCACCCTGCCCCCGGGCTCCGAGGGCACGGCGGTGCTGGCCGCGCCCGCCATCGCGGGCTGGACCTGCAACGGCCGCCCGGCGCAGGCGCACCTGGGCCTGGTCGCCGTGCCCGTGGCCGCCGGCACCACGGAGGTGGGCTGCACGTTCCGGCCGCCGGGACTCCTACCCGGCGCCGCGGCCGCCGCGGCCGCCCTCCTTCTGGTGGCCGGCCTGGCGGTGCGGCGGCGGCTGCGTCAGCGGACCCGGCCCAGCCACTGAAGGGTGCGGCGGACCTCGGTGGAGAAGGGGTGTCCCGGGCCGTGCAGCCGCTCCGCGTCGAACAGCAGCCGGGCCAGGGTGTCGTGGGCGGACGCCCGGTCGCCCAGCGACAGCAGCAGGTGCGCTATCCGGCGGCGGACCTCCAGCGGCAGCCCCGGGTCCGGGTTCGCGTAGTGGTTCTCGAACATCGGCAGCAGCGAGCGGTACTCCGCCAGCGCCGCCGCCGGCTCCCCGAGCTGCTCCAGGCACTGGGCCGCGTCGTAGCGGAACCGCAGGGCCTGCGCGTCGCCGGCCGGGAACTCCTCGGCGAGGCGGCGCAGTTCGGGCAGGGCCCGGCGGTACTGGCCGTCGTCCATGAGCGTGGCCGCGTACTGCTTGCGCAGGCTGCGGACCACCGGCGAGTGCTCGCCGTGCTCCGCGGCGGCCGCCGGCAGGATCCCGCCGAGGATGTCCACGGCCTGGGTGAGGCGGCCCTGGTCGAGGAGGCTGCGGGCCTCGTCGACGGCGGCCGGGATGTCCGGCCGGGCGGGCGGCGCGGTCGGCTGCGGCGGGATCGCGGCGGCCCGGTCCGGCCAGGGGGCGTGCGGGCGCAGGAAGGGCCGGGTGGGGTCGAGGGTCGCGGCCGGGGTGCCCTGCTGGGGCAGCAGCGGCGCGAGGGCCTCGTACACCTGCTGCGCGGACGCGGGCCGGTCCTGCGGGTCCTTGGCCAGCAGGTGCAGCAGGACCGCCTCCAGCTGGTGCGGGATCTCCGGGCGGGCCCGGCGCACCGGGACCGGCGGCTCGTACAGGTGGCGGTGCAGCACGCCGAGCGCGGTGGACCCGGCGAACGGGACGTTGCCGCTGAGGAGTTCGTACAGCAGGACGCCCAGGGCGTACAGGTCGGTGTACGGGCCCACGGCGCCGCCCATCGCCTGCTCGGGCGCCATGTACGCCGGGCTGCCGATCGGCGTGCCGGTGCTGGTGAGGCGGGTGGTGTCGGTGTCCATCACCGAGGCGACACCGAGGTCGAGGACCAGGACGGTGCCGTCGGGGCGGACCATCACGTTCCGCGGCTTGAGGTCGCGGTGCACGATCGGCACCGCGTGCACGGCGGACAGCACCCCGCACAGCTGCGCGACCACCGCCACGGCCCACTGCCACGGGTAGGTCTCGCGGGCGGCGAGGTGGTCGGCCAGGTTGTCGCCCTCGACGTACCCCATGACGAGGAACAGCTCGTCGCCGTCGCTGCCCGCGTCGTGCACCGTGACCAGGCCCGGGTGGTCCACCTGCGCGGTGACCCGGCACTCGCGCACGAAGCGGCGGCGCAGCTCGTCGGCGACCGAGCCGGGCCCGGCCACCTTGTCCGGGCGCAGCAGCTTGACGGCGACGCGCCGGTCGAGGCGCTGGTCGTACGCCGTCCACACCTGGCCCATGCCGCCCTGGCCGAGCAGCGAGGCCAGCCGGTAGCGCTCGCCGATGATCCGGTTGTCGTCCGTCACCGGGCCGGGCCCTCACCCTCGGTGCGGGGCGTCGTCGGCGGCGGGGTCTGCTTGCGCAGCAGCTCGCTCAGCTCGTCGAGTTCGGCCCGCACCTGGCCGATGCGCGGCGGCGTCACGGGGCCCGGCGCCTGCGGCTGCGGCTGCGACTGCGGCGGCTGCGGCTGCGGCATCGGCTGGGCCTGGAGGCGGGGCTGCATCGGCTGGGTCTGCGCCTGGGGGTAGCCGTACCCGGGCTGCGACGGCTGGGTCTGCTGCGGCGACACGTACGGGGCGGTCTGCGCCGGGTACCAGGCGGCGGTGCGGGCCGCGGCCAGGCGCTCGTGGTGGCGGATGTCGCCCACGAGGAAGTAGATGCAGGTGACGAAACTGGTGATGATGAGGCCGAACGCGCCGACGTCGCTCTGCCAGCCGTCGGTGTTGGGCGTCTTGTCGGCGTCGAAGATCAACACCCAGACCACGGTCAGCACGAAGTTGACGACCAGCAGGACCCAGTCGACGGTCCGGCGGGTGAGGATCGCCAGCCGCAGCATCGAGGCCCACCCGAGGAAATTGCAGCTCAGGACGGGAAGCAGGGCGAACAGCACGCGCAGTGCCACCACACCCCCGGAACTGGGCTGGGGGCCTTGCTGCGGCGGGAGGCCGGGGCCGTGCATCGCTGCTCCTGACGGACCGTGTCGACTGGTTCAGCTCTGAGGGTATACAGCGTTTCCGGCCGCCAGTGAGGGGATAACCGCAACCGTTGCAGGCTTGCCGCACAGCACCCGGCCCCGGCCCGGCGCACCCCCGACGCGCCCCGGGGCTCCGCGCGCCCCGCGCCGGGGCACCGGGCCGCGGCCCGCGAGCCGGATGTCCGGCCGACGGACGAACATACCCACGGGTAACCTCGGGCCTTCCGACTGCCTGTCCGGGGGGAACTCACCATGCTCACCAGGAAATCCGCGGCAACCGCGCTCGTCGGCGCGACCCTGCTCGCCTGCGCCGCCTGCGGGCCGCAACCGGGGAAGGCCACGACGGCCTCCGCCTCCGCTTCCACTTCCGCCTCACCGTCGCCGACCGCGACGGCCGACGTCCTGGCGGGCCAGGATCCCGCCGCCGTCCTGCGCCGCGCGTACGAGGAGACGCAACGGGCCGGCATCAAGGAGGCCTCGGTGCACACGACCGTCGACGAGCGGCAGATGCAGGCCGAGCTGACCGTCGGCAGCGACGGATCGTGCTCGGGCAGCGTCACGACCATCCTGGCCGGTTCGGCGGAGCTGTACCTGCGCGACGGGGTCCTGCTGATCAAGGGCGACACGGGCTTCCTGGAGAACCACTTCGAGGACCGGTCCGCCGACGCCGCGAAACGAGCGGTGGCCCGTGCGGCGGGCCAGTGGGCCGAACTGCCGGCGGACGAGCCCTCGACCGCCCGCCTCACCGGGTTGTGCACCGAGGGCGGCGCCCCGGCGAAGGCGTACTCCCTGGACCGCACCGACATCCGGCGGGGCGCTGACACCTCGTCCAGCGGCCGGCCGGTGGCGGTCTTCACCTCCACCGACGCACAGGGCGCCAGGATCACCGATCACGTGCTGCTGTCGGGGGCCGCTCCCAGCCTGACCCAACGCTACCGGGAGGCCGGCAAGGCGCACGACAGGGTGTGGTACAAGGTGCTCCACGACAAGCCGTACAACCGGCTCCCGACTCCGGCCGCCTCGGTGAAGGTCTGAGCGGGGCCCCGGCCGGGAACCGAAAGCATCGGTTGCCGGCCGGGGGGCTCACGAGCTCACGAGCCGAGGATGGTGGTGAGGAACTCGCCCGTCCAGGCCAGCAGCTCGCGGCCGACCAGCGGCTTGCCGCCCACCCGCGCGGTCTTCGGCCGCGGGACCAGCACCTGGGAGGCGGCGGCCTTGACGACCGTGCCCGGGTAGAGGCGCCCCAGGCGCAGCTCCTGCGATTCGCGCAGCTCCACCGGCGAGAAGCGGATGTTGCTGCCCTGGAGGGTGATGTCCCCGACCCCGCAGGCCCGGGCGAGCATCCGCAGGCCGGCGACGAGCAGCAGGTTCTCCACCGGCTCCGGCAGCTTGCCGTAGCGGTCGGTGAGTTCCTCGCGGACCGCCTTGATGTCCTCCTCCGAGGTGGCCGACGCGATCGACCGGTACGCCTGCAGGCGCAGCCGCTCGCCGGGCGCGTAGTCGTGCGGGACGTGCGCGTCGACCGGCAGCTCGATCTTGACCTCCAGCGGCGGCTCCTCCTCCGCCTGGCCCTCGACGGAGGCCCGGTAGTCGGCCACGGCCTCGCCGACCATCCGGATGTACAGGTCGAAGCCGACGCCCGCGATGTGGCCGGACTGCTCGCCGCCGAGCAGGTTTCCGGCGCCGCGGATCTCCAGGTCCTTCATCGCCACGTACATGCCCGCGCCCATCTCGGTGTGCTGGGCGATCGTCGCGAGCCGCTCGTGCGCCGTCTCGGTCAGCGGACGCTCCGGCGGGTACAGGAAGTACGCGTACCCGCGCTCGCGGCCGCGGCCGACACGGCCGCGCAGCTGGTGCAGCTGCGAGAGGCCGAAGGTGTCGCCGCGCTCGACGATCAGGGTGTTGGCGTTGGAGATGTCGATGCCGGACTCGACGATCGTCGTCGACACGAGCACGTCGAACTTCTTCTCCCAGAAGTCCACCACGACCTGTTCCAGGGCCTGTTCGGACATCTGGCCGTGCGCGGTCGCGATCCGCGCCTCGGGCACGATCTCGCGCAGCCGGGCCGCGGCCCGGTCGATCGACTCGACCCGGTTGTGGATGTAGAAGACCTGGCCCTCGCGCAGCAGCTCGCGCCGGAGCGCCGCACCGATCTGCTTCTCCTCGTACGGGCCGACGAAGGTGAGCACCGGGTGCCGCTCCTCCGGCGGGGTGGTGATCGTCGACATCTCGCGGATGCCCGTCACCGCCATCTCCAGGGTGCGCGGGATCGGCGTCGCGGACATCGTCAGCACGTCCACGTTGGCCCGCAGCTTCTTCAGCTGCTCCTTGTGCTCGACACCGAAGCGCTGCTCCTCGTCGACGATGACCAGGCCCAGGTCCTTGAACTTCGTCTCCTGCGAGAACAGGCGGTGCGTGCCGATGACGACGTCCACCGCGCCGTCCTTCAGGCCCTCCAGGGTGGCCTTGGCCTCGGTGTCGGTCTGGAACCGGGACAGCGCCTTCACGTTGACCGGGAACTGGCTGTAGCGCTCGGAGAAGGTCCCGTAGTGCTGCTGCACCAGCAGCGTCGTCGGGACGAGGACGGCGACCTGCTTGCCGTCCTGGACGGCCTTGAACGCCGCCCGCACCGCGATCTCGGTCTTGCCGTAGCCGACGTCGCCGCAGATCAGGCGGTCCATGGGAACGGACTTCTCCATGTCCTCCTTCACCTCGGCGATGGTGGTCAGCTGGTCGGGCGTCTCCGCGTACGGGAAGGCGTCCTCCAGCTCCCGCTGCCACGGGGTGTCCGGGCCGAAGGTGTGGCCGGGGGCCGCCATCCGCGCGCTGTACAGCCTGATCAGGTCGGCGGCGATCTCCTTGACCGCCTTCTTGGCGCGCGCCTTGGTCTTGGTCCAGTCGGCGCCGCCGAGCCGGTGCAGGGTCGGGGCCTCGCCGCCCACGTACTTGGTGACCTGCTCCAGCTGGTCGGTGGGGATGTACAGGCGGTCGCCGGGCTGGCCGCGCTTGGCGGGGGCGTACTCGACCAGCAGGTACTCGCGGGTGGCGCCCTGCACGGTGCGCTGCACCATCTCCAGGTAGCGGCCCACGCCGTGCTGCTCGTGGACGATGTAGTCGCCGACCTCCAGGGTGAGCGGGTCGATCGACTTGCGGCGCCGGGTCGGCATCCGGCCCAGGTCCTTGACGGCGGTGCGCTGCCCGGTCAAGTCGGTCTCGGTGAGGACGGCCAGGCGCAGCGCCGGGTCGACGAAGCCGGTGGCCAGGGAGCCGCAGGCGACGTGGACGAGGTGCGGCTCCAGGGCGGCGAGGCCGGCCTCCAGGCGGGCCGGGATGCCCTCCCCGCCGAGGACCTCGACGGTGCGGGCGGCCGGGCCGTGGCCCTCGGTGAGGTAGACGGTGCGCCAGCCGTCGGCGAGCCAGGCCTTGGTGTCGGCGAGGGCCCGGGCGGTGTCCCCGCGGTAGGTCTCGGGGGCGTGCATGCCCAGCTTCAGCGTGTCGGCGGCAAACGGCGCGTCCGCGGCGTGCGCCACCGCCTCGTCGGCGGCGAACGGGGAGACCGACCACCACATCATGCCGAGCTCGCGGGCCCGGTCCCGGACGTCGGCGATCCCCCGCAGGGAGGCCGCGCCGACGTCGATGGGGGCCTCGCCGCCGCCGGCGGTCGCCGCCCAGGACGCCATGAGGAACTCCTGGCTGGTGGCCACCAGGTCGGCGGCCCGGGTCCGCACCCGCTCCGGGTCGCACACCACGGCCATGGACCCGGCCGGCAGGACGTCGATGAGCAGTTCCATGTCGTCGACGAGGACGGGGGCGAGGGACTCCATGCCCTCCACCGCGATCCCCTCGGCGATCTTGTTCAGGAGTTCGCCCAGCTCGGGGTGGCGCTCGGCCAGGTTCGCGGCGCGCTCGCGCACCTGCGCGGTGAGCAGCAGCTCGCGGCAGGGCGGGGCCCACAGGCCGTGCTCGGCGACCTCCAGGGAACGCTGGTCGGCGACCTTGAAGTAGCGGATCTCCTCGACCTCGTCGCCCCAGAACTCGATGCGGAGCGGGTGCTCCTCGGTGGGCGGGAACACGTCGAGGATGCCGCCGCGGACGGCGAACTCGCCGCGCTTCTCCACCAGCTCGACGCGGGCGTACGCGGCCGCGGCCAGCGCCTCGGTGATCTCGCCGAGGTCGGCGCTCTCCCCCTGCCGCAGGCTGACGGGCACCAGGTCGGCGAGCCCCTTGACCTGCGGCTGGAGCACGGAGCGGATCGGCGCGACCACGACGGAGACGGGTCCGGCGGCCGGGTCGTCCTTGCTCGGGTGCACCAGCCGGCGCAGTACGGCCAGGCGCCGGCCCACGGTGTCGCTGCGCGGCGAGAGCCGCTCGTGGGGCAGCGTCTCCCAGGACGGGAACTCCGCCACCTCCTCGGGCGGCAGGAACGACCTCAGCGCGGCGGCCAGGTCCTCGGCCTCCCGCCCGGTCGCGGTGACCGCGAGCACCGTCCGGCCGGTACGGGCGGCCAGCGCGGCGATCGCGAAGGGCCGGGCGGCGGGCGGGCCGACGAGGTCCACGTGCATGCGGTTGCCGTCCCCGGCCGCGGTGACCGCCTCGGCGACGGCGGGGTCCCGGGTGACGGCGTCGAGCAGTCCGTGCAGGCTCATGAAGGAGGCTTTCCGTCCGGTGGAGGGGCAACGCGAAGGGCCCGACACGCATGCGGGCCGGGGCTTCCCACCCTACGCCCGCCGCCCCGCCCGGACCTCCCGCAACGACAGGACCCGAACGGCGGTCGACGGGGGCAAAAAGGCGGCGGCGGTCGGGGCACGGCGCAGGCCCCGGCCACCCTTTCGGGTCGCCGGGGCCTGCGCACCCCCGTGACGACCGCCGCTACTCGCCGGCGATCGCGTTCAGTACGTTCATCCGCCCCGCCCGGAAGGCCGGGACCAGCGCGGCGAACAGGCCCACGAAGGCCGACCCGGCGAAGACGCCGGCGATCGTCGGCCACGGGACCTCCAGCACCCGCATGCCCTCCAGGACGAGCAGCTTCTGGGCGGAAACCCCCCAGCCCATGCCCAGGCCCAGGCCGAGCAGGGCGCCGAAGAGGGCGATGACCACCGACTCCAGGCGGATCATGCGGCGCAGCTGGCGGCGGGAGAGGCCGATGGCGCGCATCAGGCCGATCTCGCGGGTCCGCTCGACCACCGAGAGGGCCAGGGTGTTCACGACGCCGAGGACCGCGACGACGATCGCGAGGGCCAGCAGCCCGTACACCATGTTCAGCAGCGTGCCGACCTGGTCCTTGAGGACCTGCTTGTAGTCGGTCTGGTCGAGCACCTTGTACTGCGGGTACGCGGCCATGCCGTCCTTGAGCGCCGTGTAGGCGGCGGCCTCCTGGCCGTCGACGGCCTTGGCGAGCAGCATGAACGGGCGGGGCATCCTCTCGGCCGGCACGTACTGCTCGGCCGTGGCCGTCGCGACGTACATGGCGCCCTTGTCGAGGTTGCCGTCGTCTTCGGTGATGGCGGCGACCTTCAGCTTCGCGGTGGAGCCCCCGGTGAAGGCGACCGTCAGCTCGTCGCCCGCCTTGACGCCGTGCTTGTCCGCGTACCCGGAGCCGACCGACATCACGCCCGGCCCGTACGCGTCCGCGTGCCGCCCGGCCCTCATCTTCCGGCGGACGTCGCCCGCGTAGGACGGGTCGGTGACGCTGAGGCTCTGCTCGGCGGTGGAGCCGTCGGGGGCGGTCACCTTGGCGCCGGCGATCCGGTAGGCGGTGACGTGGTCCAGGCCCGCGGCGGCGCGCATCGCCCGCTCCGCCTGCGGGACCAGGGGCTGGCCGTTCTGCGACTGGACGATGTAGTCGGCGCCCACCGACTTGTCGAGTTCCTCGGTCGCCGAGGCCACCATCGACGAGCCGACCACGGACAGGCAGGCGACCAGCGCCAGGCCGATCATCAGCGCGGCCGCGGTGGCGCCCGTACGGCGCGGGTTGCGCAGCGCGTTGCGCTCGGCCAGCCGGCCGACGGACCCGAAGGGCTTCAGCACCGCACCCGACAGCACCCGCACCACGCCGCCCGCCAGCAGCGGCCCGATCACGATGAACCCGACGAGGGTGAGGACGACGCCGCCCGCCAGCCACAGGGAGCCGGCCTTGGCCTCGTCGGCACCCGCCGCGAGGAGCAGCCCGCCGGCGCCGAGACCCGTGAGGACCAGGCCGAGCACGGCGCGGACGGCGCCGGCCCTGCGGTCGCCGGGGGTGCCCGCCTCGCGCAGGGCGGCCATCGGGGAGACCTTCCCGGCGCGGCGGGCCGGAATGTAGGCGGAGACGACGGTGACGACGACACCGAGGACGAGGCCGATGGCCGGGGTCGTCCACAGGACGGTCAGGTCGTCGGTGGACAGCTTCATGCCCATCCCGCCCATGAGCTTCATCAGCCCCACGGCCAGGCCCACGCCCGCGCCGACACCGAGGAGGGAGCCGACGGCGCCCAGCAGCAGGGCCTCGATCAGGACCGACCGGTTGACCTGGTCCCGGCCGGCGCCGATGGCCCGCATCAGGCCGATCTCGCGGGTCCGCTGGGCGACCAGCATCGAGAAGGTGTTGAAGATGAGGAAGATGCCGACGAGGAACGCGACGGCCGCGAAGCCCAGCATCACGTACTTCATGATGTCGAGGAAGGCGCCCACGTCCTTGCGGCCCGCGTCGGCGGCCTCCTTGGCGGTCTGCAGCTCGTACGTGCCCGCGCCGAGGGCGGCGGACAGGTTCGCCTTGAGCCGGTCGTCGCTGACGCCGTCCTCGGCGGTCACGTACACGTGGGTGAACTGTCCGGCGCCGCCGAGGAGTTCACGCTGCGCGGTGGCGGTGTCGAAGTAGACGACGGTGGCGCCGGGGTTGGTCGCCCGGAAGGTCGCGATGCCGCTGATCCGCGCCCGGAAGTCGCCGGTGACGGTGATCGTGCGCAGCTCGTCGCCGATCTTCAGCTCGTGCTTCTTCGCGGTGTCGGCGTCGACCATCACCTCGGTCGGGCCGCGCGGCGGGTGGCCGGAGGTCACCTCCATCGCCTTCAGCTCGTTGTCGTTCCAGTTCGCGGCGATCGTCGGGGCGCCGGAAGCGGGGCCGATGTTCTTGTTCCCGGCGTCGACCACGGTGACGGCCAAGGACACGACGGCGCCCTGCGCCGACCGGACGCCCTCGACGCGGGTGGCCTTCCCGACCGTGTCCGCGGGGATGGCCTGCGGGCGGCCGTTGGCGGGGATCCCCTCGCTGCCCTCGCCCCCGCCGCCCTTCTCGGGCTCGGGGGCGCCGATGGTGACGTCGGCGGCGGTGCTGGAGAACAGCTTGTCGAAGGTCGTGTTCATGGTGTCGGTGAACACCAGCGTCCCCGTCACGAAGGCGACGGAGAGCAGCACGGCGACCGCCGACAGCGCCATCCGCCCCTTGTGCGCGAGGACATTGCGCAGCGAGGTCCTCAGGACGGTCACGACGTCCGCCCCCGGGCGTCGAAGTCCTTCATCCGGTCCAGGACCTGGTCGGCGGTGGGCGCGTACATCTCGTCCACGATCCGGCCGTCGGCGAGGAAGATGACGCGGTCCGCGTACGAGGCGGCCACCGGGTCGTGCGTGACCATGACGATCGTCTGGCCGAGCTCGTCCACCGAGCGGCGCAGGAAGCCGAGGATCTCGGCGCCCGCCCGGGAGTCCAGGTTCCCGGTCGGCTCGTCGCCGAAGATGATCTGCGGGCGGGCCGCGAGGGCGCGGGCGACCGCCACGCGCTGCTGCTGGCCGCCGGACAGCTGCGTCGGACGGTGCCCCAGCCGGCCCGCGAGCCCCACCGTCTCCACCACGCGCTGCAGCCACTCCCGGTCGGGCTTGCGCCCGGCTATGTCCATGGGCAGCGTGATGTTCTCCAGCGCGTTCAGCGTCGGCAGCAGGTTGAACGCCTGGAAGATGAACCCGATCCGGTCCCGGCGCAGCTGCGTGAGCTTCTTGTCCTTCAGGCCCGTGATCTCGGTGTCGTCCAGGAAGATCTGCCCGCCCGTCACCGTGTCGAGGCCGGCGAGGCAGTGCATCAGCGTGGACTTGCCGGAGCCCGAGGGGCCCATGATCGCGGTGAACTGCCCGCGCGCGATGTCCACGTCCACGGCGTCGAGGGCCACCACGCGCGTCTCGCCGGAGCCGTAGGCCTTGACGACCCGACGCGCCCGGGCCGCGACGGCTGCGTGCCCTCCGCTTCCTCCGTGCCTGGTCTCGGTAATGGCCGTTGTCACGGTGCGTCCCCTCGTTCGTATGCGTGTGGCTGTGGCCGTGCGGTTGCGCGATGGCGCGGTGCGGGCCGACGGATCGAAGTGTGTGCCGCGGAGGGCGGCCGGCGCCCTGGTGCGGATCGCCGTATCCACCGGGGGGTTAGCCCCACCCCGCTCGTATGAACCAGTCAAGGACACCCGGGAACGGGTCTCCTCCTCCGCCGGGACGAACAGCCCCTGGCTCCTTCTGCGGAGCAACCCCTAGGGGAGCTACCCCCTTCGACGGACACCGGATGGGGGATACCGCCCGGTCACAGCCCGGCGAGAAGGCGTTTCCGGCAGATGCGTGCACAGGGAAAACGCCGCCGCCCTACTCGGGGCCGGCCGCCCACCCGCACCCGCGCTTGTCATGGCCCCTGCTGACGGAGTACACCTCTGAGGTCGGAGATCCGCGTCATCGCCCGGGGGAAGAGATGGCTTCCGCACTGCTCGCACTGGCCTTACTGGCCGCCGTCGCCGGACCGGTCGGCTGGCGGCTCCGCCGCCGCCCCGCCTTCGTCACCGGCCGCGACGGCCGCCTCTCCACCTCGACCGTCCTCGCACTCGCCTGGACGGTCATCCTCGTCTGGCTGCTCCTGACGATCCTCGCCTACGGGCTCACCACCGGCGGCGGCACCCGCTACTTCACCGGCGAGCACGGCCCGCTGTCCTCCCTCACCACCGTCTACCTGCCGCTGCTAGGCGGCCCGTACGTGGCCCTCATCGCCGCCAAGGCGGTCGTCGGGATCCGGCTGGAGAACGGCACCCTCGCCAAACCCGCCGCCCGGCCGACGGACTCGGGACGACGGCCCCTGCGGGAGCTGATCGCCAACGACAGCGGGCGCACCGACCTGGTCGACCTCCAGTACGTGGCGCTCAGCGTGGTCACCATGCTGTACGTGGTGCTGTTCTTCCTCTCGGACGTGAGCGGCGGGCTGCCGGACCTGCCCGGGGAGATCTGGGCGCTCACGGGCGCCCCGGCCGGCGCGTACCTGGTGAACAAGATGGCGACACGGCCGAACCCGGTGATCACCGAAGTGACGTTGAAGGACGGGACCGTGGTCGTGCGGGGCGGGGGCTTCACCGCCGATGCGCGGGTGGAGGTGAACGGGGCCCTCCTGCCGACGCAGTACGAACCGGACCCGGAGACCCTCACGGCACCGCTGCCGGAGGGTCCGCCGAGCACCTTCACGGTGGTCGTGGTGGCCCGAGGCCTGCGCAGCGACCCGTACGCCTACGCCCCGGCCGCGGTGGCCTGACCCGGGCCCGCGCTTCCCGGTCGCCTCGAACGCCGGCGGGACCGGGCGGTGTACCCGGCCGGCGTTTGAGGCGACCCGGCGCCGCCGCGCGGAAACCCCCGCTCAGCCCTCGGCTGCGGCGCGGCCCGTCAGTGCCGCGAGGCTCGCCCGCACATGGCTCATGTGCGCCCGCATCTCCTCCTCCGCCTCCGCGTGCTCCCGCAGCACCCGCTCCGTCTCCCGCCCGATCCGCTCCTCCTGCACCCGCGCCTGCGCGATCAGGTCGGCGGCCTGCGCCTCCGCGTCCTCCTGCCCGTGCCGCGCGGCCTCCTCCGCCTCCGCGTAGCCCCGCCGCGCCTCCGCGAGCCGCGCGTCGGCCTGCCGCTCCATCTCCGCGATCCGCTCGGCCAGGTCCGCTTCGCGCCGGGCCAGTTCCCGCTGGGCGGCGTCCCACCGGTCGGCCTGGTCCTGTTCCCGCTCGGCGAGCAGCTCGTCGGCCCGCCGCCGGGTCTCGACGAGCGCGGCCTGCGCCTGGGCCCGCCAGGCCGCGGCGTCTTCGCGGGCCTCCCCCAGGAGTTCTTCCGCTTCGCGTTCGGCGGCCTGCACCCCCTGCCGGGCCCGGACCTCGGTCTGCTCGCGGACGGCTTCGGCGTCCTGCCGGGCCAGTTCGGCCGACCGCTCGGCGTAGGCCTCGGCCGCGCCCATGGCGTCCGCGGCATCGCCCTGCGCCTCGCTGCGCAGCGCTTCCGCTTCCTCGATGACGAGCGTGTGGATCCGCCGGGCGCGTTCGGTCAGGTCCTCGTACTGGTGGGGGACGAGCGAGGCGACGGCGTCGCGGAGCCGCTCGGCCTCCTCCTCCATCTGCTTGGCCAGGACGGTCAGCCGCGCCACCCGCTCCCAGGCCTCGTCACGGCCCGCGAACAGCCGTGCGACGTACCGGTCGACCTGGTCGGTCCGGTAGCCGCGAACGCGCACGATCGCGAAACCCTGTCCGTGAGGGGACATGCGTGCAGCCATCCTGGGGCGCCTCTCTCGCGGGGATTCCTGTCAAGGATGCGTCATTTGCGGCCAGAAGCCGGAATGGCCGGGCCGGGACCCCGTTCCAGGGTCCCGGCCCGGCCACTGAACCGATCATCCGATCAGAGCAGCCCGTCCCACATCTGCTCCAGCAGCACGGACCACCAGCTCTCGGGCGAATTCAGTGCCGCGGTGTCGAGACCGGCCAGATTCGCCTGGAAATCGACCGTCCAGCGGCCCGCCTGTTCGGGCGTCAGATGCTGCCGCAGACGCCACATGTGACCCAGCATCGCCAGCGACCGCGCGAACTGCGGCAGGCTCGAATTCACGAACTGCGGCGGCACCGGAGCCCCACCGGGACCGCCCTCGACCGGGACGGCCACGATGTGCGCGGTGCCGTACTGCACGCACAGCGCCTTGCCGAAGTCGCTGCCGATGACCAGGTACGAGCCCGCGTCCGACGCGGGCTGCACCTGCCGCTGCGCGGCGAGCTCGGCCAGCGTCGGCACCGGCTGGCCCGGCACCGCCTGCGCCCAGAAGAACGGCCCGAAGTCCACGGGCAGACCCGCCCAGACCAGGGTCTGCGCCACGATCTCCGGCACGCCCTGGCGGGACACCGCCCGCTGGTCGAACCGGAACACGCCCTGCGGGCCGAACGCCCCGACCAGCTCGGAGCCGATCGCGTCCAGCGGGATCGCCGGCTGCAGCTGCGCCTGCGGCAGGGGCGCCCGCACCGGCGCGGGGCGCGCCGGCCCGTCGGCCACCTGGTGCAGCTCGCCCTGGTGGGTCAGCAGGTGCCGCATGCCGGCCTGGCGTCCGGCGTGGTCCTTGCCGTACGGGGCCACGCTCGTGATCCGGACCTGCGGCCAGGTCTCCCGGATCATCCGGGCGCAGTAGCCGCCGGGCAGCTCGCAGGACTCCAGCTCGGTGTGCAGTTCCAGCACCTGCTGCGGCGGCACGTTCATGGCGCGCAGCTCGTGCAGGATCTGCCACTCCGGGTGCGGGGTGCCGGGCGCCGAGCGGCGGATGATCTGCTGCTCGGTGCCGTCGGGGGCGCGGTAGCGGAGTACGGCCTGGTAGCCCGGGCCGACGGTGGGTACGCCGGAGGGCGCGGCGGCGGCCGGTCCGGGACCGGGAGGCGCGGGCGGGCCGCCGACGACGGCGGGGCCGGCCAGCATGGTCGCGGCGTGGTCGATGCCGTGCGGCGGCGTACCGGGCACGCCCGGGGCTCCGGGCGGGCCGGGGGGCACGGGCGGCTGACCGGCGCCGGGGGCTCCGGGCGGGCCGGGGGGCGCGGGGGGCCCGCCGACGACGGCGGGGCCGGCCAGCATGGTCGCGGCGTGGTCCAGTCCGCCGCCCGGCGAGCCCGGGGCTCCGGGCGGGCCGGGAGGAGCGGGCGGCTGGCCCACACCGGCGCCGTTCGACCCACCCGGAACACCAGGCGGACCGGGAGGACCGGGAGGCGCCGGCGGCCCACCGGCCACCAC
>NZ_JBIVXV010000009.1:110898-241835 GCF_044769385.1 Streptomyces sp. NPDC090445
CAGCCGGACCCGCCAGCATCGTCGCCGCATGGTCCAGCCCACGCCCCAGCGAACCCGGAGCACCCGGCGGACCGGGAGGAGCGGGCGGCTGACCCACACCGGCGCCGTTCGACCCACCCGGAACACCAGGCGGACCGGGAGGACCGGGAGGCGCCGGCGGCCCACCGGCCACCACAGCCGGACCCGCCAGCATCGTCGCCGCATGGTCCAGCCCACGCCCCAGCGAACCCGGAGCACCCGGCGGACCGGGAGGAGCGGGCGGCTGACCCGGCGCGGCAGCACCCGGAGCGGCCGGCGGCGCCGCAGGCGGGGGCGAGACGCGGGCCAGGTCCGTGGGCTCCTGGGCCAGCGCCTCGGCGGAGGCGCCCCCGGCCACAGGCGCGGGCCCGGGCGGGGCAGGCGGCGCGACAGAAGGCGCGGGCGGCATCGGCGGCATCCCGGGCGGAGTGACCGGGGCGCGGCTCGTGGGCTCCTGGGCGAGCGCCTCCGGGGTCCCGGGAACGGGCACCGCCGGCGCCCCCGCCCCGAGGTCGACGGCGGACACGATGGCCGTCTTCGGCAGCTGGCTGCCCCCCGCCATCAGCGTGGTCTTCGCCTCCGCGGACGCACCGGCGGACGACGCGAGCTCCTCCAGGTCCGACCCGGACAGCGGCGGCGCGAACACGGTCGCCGGCAGCGCCACCGACCCCTCGTCCGCCCCCGGGTTCACGTCCGTACCCGCCCAGGGCGTCGCCCCGGCGGGCACCCCTTCGCCGGCGGTCGGCTCGTACGGCACCTCACGCCGCAGCGGCACCGGCTCCGGCCCGGCCGCGGGCACACCCGGCAGCGACCCGGCGGACTCCTCCACCGCAGCCGCAGCCGCAGCAGGCGCCGCCGGAGCCGCAGCCCCGACCCCCGCGCCCGAAGACGCGCCCGCACCCGAAGACGCCGGTCCGCCCGGGATCCCCGCCCGGTCCGCGGCCTCCTGCAGCCACTCGGGCGGGCTCAGCATGAACGACGTCTGCTCCGAGTCGATCCGCGGGGACGGCACCGAAGCCTCCGCCGCCGGAGCGGCCACGGCCCCGTACTCCTCCTCGTACCGGCGGATGACCTCACCCACCGGCAGCCCCGGCCACAGCGTCACCTCACCGCTGTCCCGCGCGATGACCAGCCGCTGCCGGCCACCCCCGGACACCGGACCGCCCGGACGGTCCTCCGCCCACACCACGAACCCCAGCCCGAACTCCCGCACCCGCACCTCACGGTGCTGGTACGGGGGCACGTCGCCGTTGATCCACTCCTCGGCACGCTCCTGCGCCTGCGCAAACGTCACCATAGCGCTGTCATCCCTCCACCGGCGCCGCACCCGGCGCCGGAACCGGCCCCTCCACGGGAACCGAGCGTGCAAATCCGCCGTCCACCATCAGACCGGCGACGGTCTCCAACTCCGGTGGATTTCCGGCCAGTCGTTCGAGAAAGGCATCGAAATCGGCACCGCACGGCAGCAACAGCCGCTCGACGCGCTCCTGGACGGACCAGCCGTCCCGGTCACGTCCGTCGTCGTACGGGGAGAACCACACCGACCCGAGGCCCTCGCCCTTCACCTTCAGCGCGAGCAGCCCGCCCTGCGCGAACGCCACACACAGGTAATCCTTCGTCAGGTGGTCGCGCAGACACTTGTTGACGTACACCAGGTCGTTGACCGCCGCCTCCTCACGCACTGTGAAGAACGGCTGGTCCACCAGCACACCCAGATCCACGTCCAGACCGACACCCACCGGCGCGCTCCCGCCCGCCGCCTTCAGGAACGAGCGGTACGCCTCCGGCAGCCGGAACCCGAGATCCTCCTCGATCCCCTGCACCTGCTGCTCCGACACCGAAACCACCGACTTCGGCAGCCCCAAGTGCACCGGGCGCACCTCCTGCAGCGGCCGCGTCCCCCGCTTGTCGTGGTCCACCGGCGCCGTCGCCAGCCCCGCGTGATGCCGCAGCAGCGCCTTCACCTCGACCGGAACCAGCTCCATCCGCCGCGTCCCCGCCACGTGGTGCCAGGTCCAGCCGTGCGGTGTCGCCACCGGCCCGACCGTGTCCCACAACGGGTGACCCACCGCACGCATGGCCGCGTTCGCGGACACGTAGTCCGTCAGCCGCAGCTCGTCCACACCGAAACCCTCCGGCGGCTCGGCGATCTCCACCGCCGCCCGCGCGTACACGGAGAAGTCGGGATGTCCCTGCGCGCCCATCCGCACACCGTGGGGATGCCGAGCGGCCCGGACCGGGTCCGGGAAATGCACGACCTGCCCCGAATAAGCGGCGTTGGGTGGCGCGGCGTGCTGGCCGAGCCGACCTGTCGTCATGGCAGTAGCCCCCTGCTGGATCTGGCTGGTTCACCACAGCCTATGTGCTCCGGCAAGAGGCACACCCGCCCCCGAGCCCCGCACCCATCCGACGGCCGGGAACATCCGAATTGATACGAATATTCGACCCCCGTTCCACACCGCGAGAGACATTTGACAGGCTGTCCCCACAGCACGGGGGCGTGCGCGCCAGCGGCCATCACCGCAGCCACGGGAGGGAAGACGCATGCAGAACACGGCAACACGCACAACAGCAGCCGACACCGGACCGGAAGCCGCAGGCCCCGCCTCGGACCCGCGCCTGCGCTGGAGCGCCGACGGCAGCCGCACCGCCGCACCCGTACCCCGCTTCCGCCGCGACGGCATCCTCCCCACCATCGCCGCCGCCCTCTCCGTACGCGGCGAAACCCTCACCGGCACCGCCGGCAAGGCCGACCAGCCACCCGCACTGCACCCCCTCGTCCAGGACTTCCTCGACACCCTCACCAGCAGCCAGCGCGAACGCTTCACCGGCCGCTGCCCCGAGGCCATCCTCCTCTCCCGGCACCTGACCACCGCCGAGAAGGCCCGCAGCAAACGCGCCTCCCGCAAACCCCTCACGGCCAACGAGGCACGCCGCTCCCTGAAGAACGCCAAGATCACCGCCCGCCGCATCCGCGAGGACGGCGACCCCCTCCACGGCACCTACGCACCCCCCTGCCGCTCCTGCGAGGCCCTCCTCGCCCACTTCGGCGTACGACACGTCGACCTCACACCCGCCTCCGAGAGGGCCTGACCCCCGCCACCATGACCACCACCTCCTCCGCCTCCTACGACCGCTCCTCCGCCACCCGCTTCCCCACCGCCGTCGACACCGCCCTGCGCACCGCCGGCTGGGAACCGGGCCGCTGGGACATCAAGCAGGCCGAGTACTGGGCCGACGCCCTCCGCGACCACACCACACCGGCCGGGCACCGCCACACCGTCTTCCCCGCCGCCGTCGAGGCCTGGGCCGAATTCGGCGGCCTCACCATCACCGCGAACGGCCCCGGCCGCCAGATAGCACCCGTCCCCGTCCACCTGGACCCGCTGACCGGCCTGCACCTCGCCCGCACCTTCGCCGACCTCGGCCGCGCCCTGTCCACGCAGCTCTGCCCCCTCGGCGTCGACTCCGACCGGGGGAACCTCCCGGCGGCGGCCGGGGGCGCCTCCCACCTCGCCATCGACCGTGAGGGCCGCGTCTACGCCATCGACCACACCGGCGACTGGTACCTCGGCTCCGGCATGGACGAAGCCCTCACCCTCCTCCTCACCGGCCTCCAGCCGACCCGCCTCACCGCCGACCACTGACCCGCCCGCCCCGGCGCACCGGATGCGCCGGGACCGGCCGGAGCAGACGCACCGGGACGGCCGGAACGTGAACCGCAGCCGGCAGGGCCGCCCCCACGGCCAGGCCCGAGACCGGGCCGCCCGACGGCACCGGCCGCTACCCCTGCCCCGCGGCACCCGGCAGCACCGCCGACACCCGGAAACCCCCCGCATCCGTCGGACCGGACACGAACACCCCGCCCAGCCCCAGCACCCGCTCCCGCATGCCGACCAGCCCGTTCCCCCCGCTGGGCAGCTCGGGCCGCGCCACGTCCGCCGCACCGGGCCCGTTCTCCACCTGCATCGCCACCTCACCCTCCCGGTGAGCCAGCCGCACGACGACCTTCGCGCCCGGCGCATGCTTGTGGCAGTTCGTGAGCGCCTCCTGCACCACCCGGTACGCCGTCTGCTCCACCTCCGCCGGATACGCGCCCCCCGCACCCCGGACGTCCAGGTCCACGGCCATCCCCGCCGCCCGGGACTGCCCGACCAGCGCCTCCAGCTCCGCCAGCGTCGGCCCGTCCTCCGGCCCCGCCGCCGCGGCCCCCACCGCCACCGGCTCCGCCACGACGGCCGCCGGAGCCGACACCGCCGGCCTCGCCGCGGCCGGCGCCCGCAGCACGCCCAGCATCTCCCGCAACTCCGTCAACGCCTGCCGGCCCATGTCCCCGACCAGCGCCGCGTTCCGCGCCGCCTTCACCGGGTCCTTGGCCGCCACCGCCTGCAAAGCCGCCGCGTGCACCACCATCAGCGACACCCGGTGCGCCACCACGTCGTGCATCTCCCGCGCGATCCGGGTCCGCTCCTCCCGCCGGGCCCACTCGGCCCGCTCCTCCGCCCGCTCCGCCAGCAGCAGCAGCTCCCGCTCCAGCGAGTCCGCCCGCTCCTGCAGGCTCTCCATCAGACGGCGCCGCGCCCCCATGTAGAGGCCGAGCAGCACCGGCACGACGTTCAGCGCCACCGCCAGGACCCCGGACAGCGCGAGCACCACGCCGTGCGTGGCGCCGACGCCCCCGCTGGTGCGCACGTACATGACGGCGAACGTCGCCACCAGCGCCAGCGCGGTCAGCGTCGAGGTGATCCGGCGGGGCACCTCGCTGGCGGCGAGCGTGTACAGCCCGACCACGCTGAGGACGATGCCCATGGCCGCCGGTGCCACGGCGATCCCGAACAGCACCACCGCGACCGGCCAGCGCCATCGCAGCAGCACCACGGACCCCACCAGCACCCCGAAGAGCACCCCCAGCGCCGTCGGAATCCCGGTCTCGTGCGCGAAGGCCACCCCCTCGGCCGCGCACTCCGCGGCCGACACCGCCGCGATCCCCCCGTCGAGCACCGCCGCCTGCGGCCGGTCCCACCACAGGGGCCCGTCCCGCCCGGCCCCGCCCTGCAATTCCCCCGTCATGGTCATGCCGTCCAGCCTACGCAGCGGCCCCGGCACACCACCGCCCGGAATTCCCGCGGAATCCGTCTCCAGGGCAATGGCCCACGACCGGATCCCGCTCGGGCATCGACGAGAACTGCCGCGGCCGTCTCGCTCTTTGCGTCAGCCGAAGCGCAGACATCTACCGTCGCATCGAGGGCGCTTGGTGCGGCATAGTAGGGGCGGTCAGCCTGAACCGGAAAGCTGGAATATCCGATTTGGGGTGATTTACCATCCCCTGTGGTGTAATGGCAGCACTGAGGTTTTTGGTACCTTATGTCCGGGTTCGAATCCTGGCAGGGGAGCTTTGCAGGTGCGGGCCCTGACCGGAAGGTCAGGGCCCGCCCTCGTTCACACCCTCTGACCCCCCGGTATCCTTCGGGAGTCCACCACCCGAAGCCGAAGGGCACACCCGTGAGCGCCAACCGCCCGGCAGCCGTCGTCGTACTCGCAGCGGGTGAGGGCACCCGCATGAAGTCGGCCACTCCGAAGGTCCTGCACGAGATCTGCGGGCGGTCGCTCGTGGGACATGTCGTCGCCGCCTCGCGCGAGCTCGACCCCGAGCACCTCGTGGTCGTCGTCGGCCACGCCCGTGAGCAGGTCACCGCGCACCTCGCCGACATCGACGCCGGCGTCCGCACGGCCGTGCAGTACGAGCAGAACGGCACCGGCCACGCCGTCCGCATGGCGCTGCAGGAGCTCGGCGGCTCCTGGGGGTCCCCCCGGACGGAGTCTGGGGGAGGGACCGTGGTCGTGGTCTGCGGCGACACCCCGCTGCTGACCGGCGAGACCCTGTCTGCCCTGGTCGCGACGCACGGCGCCGACGGCAACGCCGTCACCGTCCTGACCGCCGAGGTCCCGGACTCGACCGGCTACGGCCGCATCGTCCGCGATGCGGAGACCGGCGCGGTCACCGCGATCGTCGAGCACAAGGACGCCACCGGGGAGCAGCGGGCGATCCGGGAGATCAACTCCGGTGTCTTCGCGTTCGACGGTGCGCTGCTGGCCGACGCCCTGGGCAAGGTGCGGACGGACAACAGCCAGGGCGAGGAGTACCTGACCGACGTGCTGGGGATCCTGCGGGAGGCCGGCCACCGCGTGGGTGCGTCCGTGGGCAGTGACCACCGGCAGATCCTGGGGATCAACAACCGGGTGCAGCTGGCCGAGGCGCGGGCGCTGCTGAACGCGCGGCTGCTGGAGCGGGCGATGCTCGCGGGCGTGACGGTCGTGGACCCGGCGAGCACGTTCGTGGACGTGACGGTGACGTTCGGGCAGGACGCGCTGGTGCACCCGGGTACGCAGCTGCTCGGCGCGACGCACGTCGCCGAGGGTGCCGAGGTCGGCCCGAACACGCGGCTGAAGGACACGCAGGTGGGTCCGGGGGCGCGGGTGGACAACACGGTGGCGGACTCGGCGGTGATCGGTGAGTCGGCGTCGGTGGGTCCGTACGCGTACCTGCGGCCGGGAACGAACCTGGGCCTGAAGGCGAAGGCCGGTACGTACGTGGAGATGAAGAACGCGACGATCGGTGAGGGGACGAAGGTTCCGCACCTGTCGTACGTGGGTGACGCGACGATCGGCGAGTACTCCAACATCGGTGCGGCGAGCGTGTTCGTGAACTACGACGGTGAGCACAAGCACCACACGACGGTGGGCTCGCACTGCAAGACGGGTTCGGACAACATGTTTGTGGCGCCTGTCACGATCGGGGACGGTGCCTACACGGCGGCCGGGTCCGTGATCACCAAGGATGTGCCGCCCGGTGCGCTGGCCGTTGCGCGTGGTCAGCAGCGGAATATCGAGGGCTGGGTGGCCCGTAAGCGTCCGGGGAGTGCTGCTGCGTCTGCTGCGCAGTCGGCGGCCCGGGAGGGGTCCGCGGAGGGCTGAGGAAGTCCTTCCGGGTGAACTGTCCGGAAACAGGTGCGCTGGAGACGGCGTACCGTGATAGGTGCACGCAATCGGCTGGCTCACCGTGTGCGGGACGGACGCACGCGGGGGCGAGCAGCTTTCAACACGTCTGAGGAGACTGTGCTGTGACCGGGATCAAGACGACCGGCGAGAAGAAGCTGATGCTCTTCTCCGGCCGCGCCCACCCCGAGCTGGCCGAGGAGGTTGCGCACCAGCTGGGCGTCCAGCTCGTGCCGACCAAGGCTTTCGACTTCGCCAACGGTGAGATCTACGTCCGCTTCCAGGAGTCGGCGCGTGGTGCGGACTGCTTCCTGATCCAGAGCCACACGGCTCCGATCAACAAGTGGATCATGGAGCAGCTGATCATGCTGGACGCGCTGAAGCGCGCGTCGGCCCGGTCGATCACGGTGATCATCCCGTCGTACGGGTATGCCCGCCAGGACAAGAAGCACAAGGGCCGTGAGCCGATCTCGGCGCGTCTGGTGGCGGATCTGCTGAAGACGGCGGGTGCGGACCGGATCCTGACGGTCGACCTGCACACGGACCAGATCCAGGGCTTCTTCGACGGCCCGGTGGACCACCTGTCGGCGCTGCCGGTCCTCGCGGACTACGTGGGCGCGAAGGTGGACCGTACGAAGCTGACGATCGTGTCTCCGGACGCCGGCCGTGTGCGGGTGGCGGACCGCTGGTGCGACCGTCTGGACGCGCCGCTGGCTATCGTGCACAAGCGGCGCGACAAGGACGTCGCGAACCAGGTGACGGTCCACGAGGTCGTGGGTGAGGTCCGGGGTCGTGTCTGCGTCCTGGTCGACGACATGATCGACACGGGTGGCACGATCTGCGCCGCGGCCGAGGCGCTGTTCGCGCACGGTGCGGAGGACGTGATCGTGACGGCCACGCACGGCATCCTGTCGGGCCCGGCTGCGGACCGCCTGAAGAACTCCAAGGTGAGCGAGTTCGTGTTCACGAACACGCTGCCGGACCCGTCCGACCTGGAGCTGGACAAGATCACGGTGCTGTCGATCGCCCCGACGATCGCGCGCGCCGTGCGCGAGGTGTTCGAGGACGGTTCGGTGACGAGCCTCTTCGAGGAGCAGCAGTAGCGGTAGGGGTCGGGCGGCGGGTCCTGTTCCGGGGCCTGCGGTAGATCCTTTTGGGTGCGGTCTCCGCGCCGGGTAGACTTGGTGAGTTGCTCGGCGAGGGAGGCCGCGCCTTTTTTGTGAAGGTGCCGGTGCTCCGTTATCGACGCGCTCTTCGTAGCAGGCCGTTTCGTGGCCGGGTGACCGTTGTCCGTTTCCGTCACCCCACGAGGAGTGTTCATGTCCGAGGTCAAGCTCTCCGCTGAGATCCGTACGGTGTTCGGCAAGGGTGCCGCCCGTGCCACCCGTCGCAACAAGCAGATCCCCGCGGTCATCTACGGCCACGGCGAGGCCCCGAAGCACGTCGCCGTCGAGGGTCACGCCCTCACCATGGCGCTGAAGACCCCGAACGTCCTGATCTCCCTGGACATCGCGGGCGACGGCACCGAGCTGGTCATCCCGAAGGCCGTTCAGAAGGACCCGCTGAAGCGCACCATCGACCACGTCGACTTCCTCGCCGTGAAGAAGGGCGAGAAGGTCACCGTCGAGGTTCCGGTCCAGGCCGAGGGTGAGCTGGCCGCCGGCGGCAACCTGCTGGAGCACGTCCTCGCCACCGTGTCGGTCGAGGCCGAGGCCACCCACCTGCCCGAGTCCGTGACGGTCTCCGTCGAGGGCCTGGAGGCCGGTTCCTCCGTGCTCGCCCAGGACATCGCGCTGCCGTCGGGCGTCTCCCTGGTGACCGAGGGCGAGGCTGTCGTCCTGCAGGTCGTCGCGGCCCAGGTCGAGGAGCCGGCTGCCGAGGCCCCGGCCGAGGGCGCCGAGGCCTGAGCCTCGCCCTTCCTTTTCAGCTGATGCTGAACGACCGCCGTTCTGTTCCACTGGGGCAGGACGGCGGTCGTCCACGTTAAGGAGCTTTGTGATGTCGGACGACGCGGCGCCCTGGTTGATCGTCGGCTTGGGGAATCCCGGGGCGGAGTATGCGGGCAACCGCCACAACATCGGGTTCATGGTGGTCGATCTGCTGGCCGACCGGATCCGGGGGAAGTTCAAGGCGCACAAGGCGCGGGCGCAGGTGGTGGAGGGGCGTGTCGGGCCTCCGGGGCCGGCGAACCGGCGGGTGGTGCTGGCGAAGCCGATGTCCTTCATGAACCTGTCGGGTGGTCCGGTGACGGCGCTGCGGGACTTCTACAAGGTGCCGGTGGACCGGATCGTGGCGGTCCATGACGAGTTGGACATCGATTACGCGGCGCTGCGTCTGAAGCTGGGCGGTGGCGACAACGGGCACAACGGCCTGAAGTCGATGACGAAGGCGATGGGGGCGGAGTACCACCGGGTGCGGTGCGGGATCGGGCGTCCGCCGGGCCGGATGCAGGTGGCGGACTTCGTGCTGAAGGACTTCTCGTCCACGGAGCGCAAGGAGCTGGACTGGTTCGTGGACCGGGCGGCGGATGCCGTGGAGTGCTTGATCACGGAGGGTCTGGAGCGGGCGCAGTCCGCGTACAACTCCTGACGGGCCGACTCAGAGGTGGTCGACCACTGCGAGATCGATGCTCATGTCATAGGGGGCGTCGACCTTGAGCGTGTCGCGGTGCATCCCGGCGTGGATGTACTGGTTCGTCTGCGGGTCGAGGGTGTAGACGTGCACCACGGGGCGGCTTCCGGTGCCGGACCGCTCGACCCGCCAGAAGTTCGGGATGCCGGCGGCCGCGTACTTGCGGGGCTTGGTGTCGCGGTCGCGGGACTCGGAGTCGGGTGAGACCACCTCGACGGCGAGCAGGACGTCAGCTGCCCGGTAGGAGGACTGGTCCGGCCCCGTGACGGCCTCGGCCCGGACAACGGAGATGTCCGGCTCGGGGCCGTTGCGCTTGTCGATGATGACGGTCATCTCCCGCTTGACCCTGAGGTCGGACGGCACCGTCTGGCGCAGGCCGCTCACCAGCATGTCGATGACGTCGGTGTGGAAGTTGCGCTGCGGACTCACGAAGACCAGGCTCCCGTCGATCAGCTCGGTGTGCGGCGGGAGGTCCGGCAGCGTAAACAAGTCGTCCACGGTGTACCCGTCCTGCGGGGGCACCGGCCATGGGTGATGCACGTGGTGTACGGGCTCTGCGGTCATGGTTCCTCCCATGGACGGAACTCTGGTCCAGGGGATCAACGGTAGCGGCCCGTATCCGCCCCCGTCATCACATCGTGTGACGGGGGCGGATACCCCGGCTGCTGGTTCGCGCGGGCGGGTCAGCCGGTGTTGCGCAGGCCGGCGGCGACGCCGTTGACGCTGAGGAGCAGGGCGCGGGAGAGGACCGGGTCGGCTTCCTCGCCGCGGGCTGCGGCGGCGCGCTGGCGGGCCAGCAGGGAGACCTGGAGGTAGGAGATGGGGTCCAGGTAGGCGTCGCGGACGGCGAAGGTCTGCTGGAGGACGGGCTGCGAGTCGAGGAGGCGTTCGCCGCCGGTGATGCGCAGGACCTCGCGGACGGTGAGTTCGTGTTCGGCGCGGATGCGGTCGAAGACGTGCTTGAGGCCGTCGGGGACGAGGGTGTCGACGTAGTGGCGGGCGATCCGCAGGTCCGTCTTGGCGAGGGTCATCTCGACGTTGGACAGGAAGTTGCGGAAGAAGTGCCAGCGTTCGCCCATTTCGGTGAGGACGTTCTCCTGGCCGGCTTCGCGGATGGCCTTGAGGCCGGAGCCGACGCCGTACCAGCCGGGGACGATCTGGCGGGACTGGGTCCAGCCGAACACCCACGGGATGGCGCGGAGGCCGTCGAGGCCGGCACCGGAGTCGGGGCGGCGGGAGGGGCGGGAGCCGAGGTGGAGGTCGGCGAGCTGGTCGACGGGGGTGGAGGCGAAGAAGTACGCGGGCAGGTCGGGGTCCTCGACGAGGGTCCGGTAGGCGGCGTGGGCGGCGTCGGAGGCGATGTCCATGGCCGCGTCCCAGCGGGCGAGGTCGTCGTCGGACTGGCGGGGGGCGGTGTGCAGGGCGGAGGCCTGCAGGGTGGCGGCGACGGTGAGTTCGAGGTTCTCGCGGGCCAGGGACGGCACGAGGTACTTGTCGGAGATGACCTCGCCCTGCTCGGTGACCTTGATCTCGCCTTCGAGGGTGCCCCACGGCTGGGCGAGGATCGCGTCGTGGGAGGGGCCGCCGCCGCGGCCGACGGTGCCGCCGCGGCCGTGGAAGAGGCGCAGGCGGACGCCGTAGCGGTGGGCGACGTCGCGCAGGCGGCGCTGGGCGCGGTGGATCTCCCACTGGCTGGTGGTGATGCCGCCGAACTTGGAGGAGTCGGAGTAGCCGAGCATGACCTCCTGGACGTCGCCGCGGAGGGAGACCAGGCGCCGGTAGGAGGGGTCGGCGAGCATCTCGTCGAGGATGACGTCGGCGGCGCGCAGCTCGTCGGTGGTCTCCAGGAGGGGCACGATGCCGATCTTGGCCCAGCCGGCGTGGAGGTCGACGAGGCCGGCCTCGCGGGCGAGGACGGCGGCGGCGAAGACGTCGTCGGCGCCCTGGCACATGGAGATGATGTAGGACTCGATGACCTCGGGGCCGAACTTGTCGAAGGCGTCCTTGACGGCGAGGAAGACGCCGAGGGTCTTGTGGCCGGCCGCGTCGAGGGGGGCGGGGGTGGGGGCGAGGGGGCGGCGGGAGCGGAGCTCCTTGGCGAGGAGCTTCTGCCGGTACTCGCGGGGCATGTCGGAGTAGCGCCAGGACTCCTCGCCGAGTCGGTCGAAGAGCTGGCCGAGGGCGTGGTGGTGGGCGTCGGCGTGTTCGCGGACGTCCATGGTGGCGAGCTGGAGGCCGAAGGCGGCGAGGGTGCGGATGGTGCGGTCCATGCGGCCGTCGGCGAAGAGGCCGCCGCGGTGCTCGCGCAGGGAGGTCTGGATGAGGGTGAGGTCGGTGAGCAGCTCGGCGGTGCCGAGGTAGTCGCGGCCCTCTTCGTGGGGGGTGCCCTTGGCGAGGCGTTCGCGGGTGTTGAGGAGCTTCTGCCGGACGCAGGTCACCTTGAGGCGGTAGGGCTCTTCGGCGTTGAGCCGCTTGTAGCGGGGGCTGATCTCGGGGAGGCGTTCGAGGTCGGCCTGGAGGGAGGAGAGGAGTTCCTCGGTGGCTCCGGTGTAGCGGATGGAGTTGGACAGCAGGCTGCGCAGGAAGTCGACGAGTTCGAGGGCGTCGGTGATGCCGTGCTCGTGCTGGAGGATCAGTACGTCGCGGGTGACGTCGGGGGTGACGTTGGGGTTGCCGTCGCGGTCGCCGCCGATCCAGGTGCCGAAGGTGAGGGGGCGGGTGCCGGGGGGCAGTTCGATGCCGACGCGCTGGAGTTCGGCGGCGAGGTCTTCGAGGACGTCGCCGACGGCGCCGGCGTGGAGCTCGTCGAGGTAGTAGATGGCGTTGCGGGCCTCGTCGGCGGGTTCGGGGCGGACGACGCGGAGTTCGTCGGTCTGCCAGACGAGGTCGATGTTCTCGGCGAGGCGGAGGTCCTGGCGGCGTCGGTCTCCGGCGCCGGAGGCGGTCTCCTCCAGGAGGGCGGCGATGCGGCGCAGCTTGTTGAGGACGCTGCGGCGGGCTGCCTCGGTGGGGTGGGCGGTGAAGACCGGGCGGACGTTGAGGTTGCGGACGGTCTCGCGCAGGTGCTCGGGGTCGGCGTCCTTGAGCATGTCGGCGGTGCGGGCGAGGAGGCCGCCCTCGGCGGCGCGGTGGGCGCGCAGCTCGCGGCCGCGGTGGACCTGCTCGGTGACGTTGGCGAGGTGGAAGTAGGTGGAGAAGGCGCGCACCAGCTTGGCCGCGGTCTCCAGGTCGGTGTCGCCGAGGAGGGTGGCGGCGGCCTCGCCGTCGGTGCGGGTGAGGGCGCGGACGCGCTCGACGAGGTCGAGGAGTTCCCCGCCTTCCTGGCGGACGATGGTTTCGCCGAGGAGGTCGCCGAGTCGGCGGATGTCCGCGCGCAGCTCGGCGTTGACGGCGGCGACGGCGGACGGGGCCCGGCCCGGGGTGTGGGCGGTGGAGGCCTGGTCGGCACTGCTCACGGGTGCGGCTCCTTGCAGTGGTCGAGCGCTACGGGGAGGTGGGCTCCGGCGTGCGCGCGTGGTGGTACTGCCGCCCGGCCGGGTGTCTGTCCCGTTGCGGCGGAGTCCCTCTGCGGCGCAGCTCGGCTGCCCGTGCGGACCGCGCTGTCCGACGACACCAGGATAGGTGTCCGGGCCTCGTGCCTCGGTAAACGTCTCGACAGGCGGGCGCTGTGCGCCGTGTGGGCGGGCGTGGGCGGTCGATGGGCGGGCGTGGGCGCCGTGTGGGCGGGCGTGGGCGGCGGGTGGGTGGCGGGTGTGCGCCTGTGGGTGCGCCGTGCCGTGTTGTTGCGCCCCCCTTGTCGTGGGGCCGCGCTTTGCCATACTTACGTTGCCGTAGGTTACGCATCCGTAGCCAGGGTGCCTGCCTCCTCCCTCTTCCCTACAGGGGACACCCATGACCACCGGTCCCGATCTGATCGAGGGCGTCCCGGCGCCCTCGGATCCGCCGTCCGACCCCTCCTCCGGCTCCCCGGCCGGTTCCCCCTCCTCGGCCGCCTCCCCGCCGTCCGGTCCGCCGCTGCCGTCCGCGACCCGCGGCGGCGAGCACAAGCGGTCGGTGGAGCAGATCGCGCTGCTGCTGTTCATCACCGTCCCGTTCCTGGCGCTGCTGGCGGCGGTGCCGCTGGCCTGGGGGTGGGGGGTGAGCTGGCTGGACCTCGGCCTGATGGCGTTCATGTACTTCCTGACCTGCCACGGGATCACCGTGGGCTTCCACCGCCATTTCACGCACGGCTCCTTCAAGGCGAAGCGGCCGCTGCGGATCGCGCTGGCGGTCATGGGGTCGATGGCGGTGGAGGGGCCGCTGGTGCGGTGGGTGGCGGATCACCGCAAGCACCACCGGTACTCCGACCAGGAGGGGGACCCGCATTCGCCGTGGCGGTTCGGGGAGACCCTGCCGGCGCTGCTGAAGGGCCTGTGGTGGGCGCACGTCGGGTGGCTGTTCGATTCGGAGCAGACCGACCAGCACAAGTACGCCCCCGATCTGATCAAGGATCCGGCGCTGCGGCGGGTCTCGCGGGACTTCGTGCTCTGGACTGCGGTGTCGCTGGCGGTGCCGCCGCTGGTGGGCGGTCTGGTGACGCTGTCGTGGTGGGGTGCGTTCACGGCGTTCTTCTGGGGTTCCCTGGTGCGGGTGGCGCTGCTGCACCATGTGACGTGGTCGATCAATTCGATCTGCCATGCGGTGGGCAGGCGGCCGTTCCGGTCCCGGGACCGGTCGGGGAACGTGTGGTGGCTGGCGGTGCTGTCGTGCGGGGAGTCCTGGCACAACCTGCACCACGCGGACCCGACGTCGGCCCGGCACGGGGTGCTGCGCGGGCAGGTGGATTCCAGTGCGCGGCTGATCCGCTGGTTCGAGCGGGCGGGCTGGGCGACGGACGTGCGGTGGCCGTCCGGGGCCCGGATCGACGCCCGACGCAGGGAAAACGCGTCGCACGCGGCATGATGGGGGACGTGGCGATCGACGGCAGCACTTCCAGCAGCGACAAGCCCAGGCGTGGCCGCCGGGTTCGGATGACGGGCGCGGAGCGGCGCCAGCAACTGCTGGACATCGGCCGGGCCCTGTTCGCCGAGAAGGGTTTCGAGGGCACGTCGGTGGAGGAGATCGCGGCCAAGGCCGGGGTGTCCAAGCCGGTGGTGTACGAGCACTTCGGCGGCAAGGAGGGCCTGTACGCGGTCGTGGTGGACCGGGAGATGCGGCAGCTGCTGGACATGGTGACGGGTGCGCTGACGGCCGGTCATCCGCGGGAGCTGCTGGAGCAGGCGGCGTTCGCCCTGCTGGACTACATCGAGTCCTACACGGACGGCTTCCGGATCCTCGTGCGGGATTCGCCGGTGGCGCAGTCGACGGGTACGTTCGCGTCGCTGATCAGCGATATCGCCACACAGGTCGAGGACATCCTGGGTCTGGAGTTCAAGGCGCGCGGGTTCGATCCGAAGCTGGCCCCGCTGTACGCGCAGGCGCTGGTGGGGATGGTGGCGCTGACCGGGCAGTGGTGGCTGGACGTGCGGCGGCCGAAGAAGGCGGAGGTCGCGGCGCACCTGGTGAACCTGGCCTGGCACGGGCTGGACGGGCTGGAGTCGAAGCCCCGCCTGGTGGGCCACCGCAAGAACTGAGGACGTGCGGGCTCCCGCGGGAGCCCGCACGGGGTACGGCGGCGGGGGCGCCCCCCCCCCCCGGGGGGGGGGGGGCGGCGCGGGGGGGGGGGGGGGGCCCCCCCCGCGGGGGGGGGGGGGGGGGGGCGCGGGGGGGGGGGGGGCGGGGGGGGGGGGGGGGGGCGCCCGCCCCCCCCCCCCCCCCCGGGGCCCCCCCCCCGCCCGGCCCCCCCCCCCCGGGGGGCGCCCCCCCCCCCCCCCCGGGGGGGGGGCGCCCCCCCCGCCGTACGTCCGGGCCGGCTCACCCCGCCGGGTGGTGCGGTTCCAGGAATTCGAGGCGGTTGCCGACGGGGTCCTCGGAGTAGAAGCGGCGGTGTCCGGGCAGGTTGTCGTCCCAGACGACGGTGGCGCCGCGTTCTTCGAGTCCGGCGGCGTAGACCTCGATGCCGGTCACCCGCAGCCCGGGGTGGGCCTTGCGGGCGGGCCGGAAGTCCTCCTCGACGCCGAGGTGCAGCCGGACGGCGCCGGCGGCGAACCAGCAGCCGCCGCGGGCGGCGAGGGCGGGCGGTTTGGGGGTCTCGGTCATGCCCAGGACGTGGGTGTAGAAGGCGCGGAGCCGGTCCTCGGTGCCGGGCGGCGCGGCGAGCTGGACGTGGTCGACTGCGGTGAGCAAGGTCAGTGCTCCTTGACGGCGACGGCGAAGATGCGGCGGAAGGGGAACACCGTGCCGCGGGGGCCGGGCGGGTAGGCGGTGCGCAGCAGGTCGCGGTATGCGGTGAGGAAGGCGTCGGCGGCCCGGGGGTCGTCTTCGAGGGCGGTCAGGACGGGGCGCAGGGCGGTGCCCTTGACCCAGTCGAGGACGGGGTCGTCGCCGGGCAGCAGCTGGAAGTAGGTGGTCTCCCAGGTGTCGGCGGTGCAGCCGAGCTCGGTGAGCCGGTCGAGGTATTCGGCGGCGTCGAGGACGTGGGTGTAGCGGGAGCCGTGGCCGGCGAGCCGGTCGCGCCAGCGCGGGCTGTCGCAGAGCCGGGCGAGGAGGGCGTGGCTGGGGGCGGCGTGGTTGCCGGGGACCTGGAAGGCGAAGGTGCCGCCGGGGCGCAGTGCGTTGATCCAGGTGGCGAAGGACCGGGGGTGGCCGGGGACCCACTGGAGGGCGGCGTTGGAGACGATCAGGTCGTGGGTCTCGTCGGGGAGCCAGTCGGTGAGGTCGGCGCGGCGGAAGTCGAGGGTGCCGCCGCCGGGGGTGGGTCCGGCGTGTTCGGTGTCGGCGCGGTCGAGCATCTCCGTGGAGAGGTCGTAGCCGGTGATGCGGGCGCGGGGCCAGCGTTCGGCGAGGAGGGCGGTGACGTTGCCGGGGCCGCAGCCGAGGTCGGCGATGCGGGCGGGGTCGGCGGGGAGTTCCGGTATGCGGTTCAGGAGGTCGACAAAGGGGCGGGTGCGGTGTCCTGCGTGCCGGAGGTATTGGCGGGGGTCCCAGGTGGGCGCGGCGCGGGTGGCGGTGGTGGGGATGCGTGCCGGGGTGTGCGTATCGGAATGCATGTTCGAGCCTCCCTGCTGGCGGGGCGGTCGGAAGCGGACGCCGCTCATGGCCCCCTCCATGCCCGCGGCCACCAGAAATATATCTCGATATCAAGACTCACGTCTTGAAGATTCACGTCTTCAAGATATACCTCTCCGAGACTCTCGCATTCAAGAGACTTCACATCGACAGACCCCTTACACTGATCGGCATGGAGGACGAGGTCGACCGGTTGGTCGCGGCATGGCGGCGGGAACGCCCTGACCTCGACGTGGAACCGCTGGAAGTGCTGAGCCGCGTGAGCAGGCTCGCCCGCCATCTCGACCGCGCCCGCAGGCTGGCCTTCTCCGAGCACGGCCTGGAGCCGTGGGAGTTCGACGTGCTGACCTCGCTGCGCCGCGCCGGCGCGCCCTACCAGCTCTCCCCCGGCCAGCTGCTGACGCAGACCCTGGTCACCTCCGGCACCATGACCAACCGGATCGACCGGCTCGCCAAGAAGGGGCTCGTCGAGCGGCTGCCCGACCCCAGCGACCGGCGCGGTGTCCTGGTCCGGCTGACCCCCGAGGGCCGCGACCGCGCCGACGAGGCCCTCGCGGGACTGCTGGCCCAGGAGCGGGCGATCCTGGCCCAGCTCTCCCAGACCCAGCGCGCCGACCTCGCCGACCTGCTACGCCAGTTGACCGCTCCGTTCGACAACATCCCCGGATAGGTCCGCCGGCCGTACGCCCGCGCGCCGGGCCAGCGCCACGGCCGCGAGCGTGGAGTGCACCCCGAGCTTGCCCAGCACGTTCTGCATGTGCGTGCGGACGGTGTGCGGGGACAGGAACAGCCGGGCCGCCACGTCCTTGCGGCCCAGCCCCGCCACCATGCAGCGCAGCACCTCGTGCTCGCGCGGCGTCAGGGACTCCACGAGCCGTTCGCTGTCGCTGCGGTGCTTGCGCGCCGCGGTCAACTCCCGCAGGACGCCGGTGAGCAGAGCGGGCGGCAGGTGCGTCTCCTCGCGCAGGACGCCCCGGATGACGGCCAGCAGCCGCGAGAGCGAGCAGTCCTTCGCCACCCAGCCCGACGCCCCCGCCTGGAGGGCGTACGCCGCCCGGCGCGGGTCGTCGCGTTCGGCGAGGACGACGGTGCGGACCGCGGGATGGGCCGCCCGTACGCCGGCGACGAGCGCGATGCCGTCGGAGCCGGGCGGCGGGGCCCCGGACCCCGCCTCGCGCTGGGCGGGCACCTGCCCGGCGCCCGCGCCGAGGTCGGCGTCGACCAGCAGCACGTCGAAGCGGCGCCCCTCCGCGACCGCGCGTTCCAGGCAGCGCAGTGCGGCCGGGCCGCTGCCCGCCGCGGACACGTCGACGTCGGGCTCGGCCGCGAGAGCCGCGGCCAAGGACTCGGCGAAGATGCGGTGGTCGTCGACCACGAGAACTCGGATGCGAACCACAAAACCCCCAAGGGTCGGGGACGGACGACTGCGGGTACGGCGTCCGGACCGGGTGATGGAAGCTGTCGCGGCCGCCGCCGAGACATCTCTTGCACTACCCCGGACCGGACGCCGTACCCGGCGTGTCTCGACCCCTGAATCAACACCGGCCCCCACCGGTGTCACGCATCAGCGTAGAGCGGGGTGCGGCTCGCGGTTGGCCGAATAGCAGAACTTTTCCGAGCGATTTTCCGGTCGGCGCCGCCCCGAACGGCCCTCTGTATGGCCTGAATTCAACGGCTGCAAGTACGGTAAGGCCCTTTCCGGCCCTGGAGGTGCTCCGGGCTGATGCACGGGGGGCATTTCACCCGGCGTGTGCACGCCGGGCGCCCGCGCACTGCGCCTGCCCGCGGCGCTCCCGGTGCCCGGTGCGCTCCCCCGGCGGGCGCCGGGAGACACACCGC
Source organism: Streptomyces sp. NPDC090445 (assembly GCF_044769385.1). Classification (NCBI taxonomy): domain Bacteria; kingdom Bacillati; phylum Actinomycetota; class Actinomycetes; order Kitasatosporales; family Streptomycetaceae; genus Streptomyces; species Streptomyces sp. NPDC090445. The sequence continues at coordinate 129,529 of NZ_JBIVXV010000009.1, forward strand.
GCCCCCCGCACGACGGGTGCGGGGGGCGCGGTGGAGGCGTGCGGGGGCGGTCAGCCGCGGAGGGCGCGCGTGAAGTTCCACGCGTCGGCGATGATGCCCTCCAGGTCGGGGCGGGACGGGGTCCAGCCGAGCCTGTCGTGCGCGGCCTGCGCGGAGGCGACGAGGACGGCCGGGTCGCCGGCCCGGCGCGGGGCGACGGCCTCCGGGATGTCCTTGCCGGTGACCTTGCGGACGGCCTCGACGACCTCGCGGACCGAGAAGCCGTTGCCGTTGCCCAGGTTGCAGATCAGGTGCTCGCCCGCGGTGGCGGCGTCCAGGGCCGCGAGGTGGGCCTCCGCGAGGTCGGCGACGTGGATGTAGTCGCGGACGCAGGTGCCGTCGGGGGTCGGGTAGTCCTCGCCGAACACCGAGATCGACTCCCTCTCGCCCAGGGCGACCTGGAGCACGAGCGGGATCAGGTGCGTCTCGGGGTCGTGGCGCTCGCCGTACTGCCCGTAGGCGCCGGCGACGTTGAAGTAGCGCAGCGACACGGCCGCGACGCCGTGGGCGGCGCACTCACCCGTGATCATGTGGTCCACGGCCAGCTTGGAGGCGCCGTACGGGTTGGTGGGGCGGGTGGCGGACGCCTCCGTGAGCAGGTTCTCGGTGGGCTCGCCGTAGGTGGCGGCGGTGGAGGAGAACACCAGCTTGCGCACCCCGTGCGTGCGCATGGCGCCCAGCAGGGCGAGGGTGCCGCCGACGTTGTTGTCCCAGTACTTGGCCGGGTTCACGACGGACTCGCCGACCTGGGAGAACGCCGCGAAGTGCAGGACCGCGTCATAGGAGGGGTCCAGGTGGCGCTCGGCGTCCTGGATGCGGCCCTCGATGAACGCGGCCCCGGCCGGGACGCCCTCGCGGAAGCCCGTGGAGAGGTCGTCGAGGACGGTGACCTCGTGCCCGGCCTCCAGCAGGTGCGCCGCGACGACGCTGCCCACGTATCCGGCGCCGCCGGTGACCATGTACTTGAAAATCGGCGTCGCGGAAGACGGCGTCTTGCTCACTGGCCTACTACCTCTCGCAGGGGAACGCACGCGCGACGGTGCGCATGCCGGTCACTGGCTTACCGGATTACGGGCGTCCGGGGAAATCGGCGTCCGCCCGCGGGAGTGCCGCCCGGTCCAGCAGGCCGGTCCGGGCGGCCAGGGCGGCCGCCTCCAGCCGCGAGCCGACGCCCAGTTTCATCAGCACCCGCTGCACGTGCGTACGGGCCGTGCTCGGCGCGATCTCCATGCCCGCGGCGATCATCCGGGTGTCCTCGCCCTCGGCGACCCGGACCAGCACCTCCACCTCGCGCGGGGTGAGCAGCCGCAGCAGCCGGCTGCCCTCGTCGTCGGGTGCGGCCGCGGGGTTGAGGAGCTCCGCGAAGGCCCCCTGGAGCAGCTGCGGGGAGATCGCGACCTCCCCGGCCCGCGCCTTGGCCAGCGCCCGCTCGACGCCCTCGATCCGCTCGTCCTGGCGTACGTACCCGCAGGCGCCGGCGGCGAAGGCGGCGGCGATCCCGCGCGGGCTCGGCACGGGGCCGAGGACCACGACCGCGGTCTGCGGGCGTTCCCGTCTGATGCGGACGACGGGCTCGAACACCCCCGGCTCGGCGGGGGTGGCCGTGCCCAGCAGGCAGACCTCCGGAGCGCGGCTGATCACCAGGTCGGCGGCGCCCGCGGCCGGTGCGGCCGCGGCGAGCACCCGGTGCCCGCGCAGTTTCAGGGCCGAGGCGAGCGCCTCGGCCAGCAGCCGGTGCTCGTCGAGCACCATGACCCTTACGCCCATTGGGCCCCCACCCCTCCCCTTTGCCCCGGCAAGCTACACGCTTGTTCGACGGCGTGCGGCGGATACGGCGCAGAAGCCCCCGGAAGGCGGACCTTCCGGGGGCTTCTGCCGCTGCGTGGATACGGCCGGGGATCAGCTGGCGCTGAAGGACGCGAACAGGTATTCCGGATCCGTCTTGGCGGTGTACGGCTTCCTCACGTTCGTGCGGGAGATGAACAGCTTGCCGTTGTGGTAGCGGAACTCGGAGTAGTCGGGGGAGAAGGCGGTCTCGACGGTGTGGCTCGCCTTGTCCGCCGGGTTCTCCATCAGGAGGGTCTCCTTCATCGTCATGCCGTCGATGGAGACGATCTGGCCGCCCTTGTCGTACGGGGGCACCTTGTAGGCGATGATGTTCGACCCGTCCATGCGGAGCGGGAACATGGTGTACCGCTCACCGGCGTCGGCCCGGTCGCTGGTCTGCTTGCCGGTCTCCAGGTCGAAGGAGAGCAGCTCGTTGGTGCGGGCGAGGGAGCCGGAGTCCTTGCCCTGGTGCTCGACCGAGGGCACGTAGACCTTGCCGTTGCCGACCACCATGCTGCTGCACTGCTCGACCTCGCCCCTGCACCTGCCGCCGAAGTTGCCGGAGGCGAGCGAGATGCGGGCCTTCAGCTGGCCCTTGGGGTCGACGACGAACAGGTCGCTGACGCCGGTGCCGTTCTTGGCGGTCCTGCCGACGTTGGCGGCGACGACCAGCGGCTTGGTGGAGATGATCGAGGCCGAGTCGATGCCCTCGGAGAGCTTGTACGAGGCCGAGGGCGCACCGGTGGTCGGGTCCAGGCTCTGCGCGTACAGGGTCTCGTTGCACCTGCGGATGACGGCGAGGCCCTCGCCGCCCGCGTAGCCGACGTCCTTGCAGTCCTGGGCGTCGACCTTGGGCGCCCACAGCGACTTGCCGTCGGCGAGGTTCCAGGCGGCGCCGCCCCTGGAGCCGGCCGCGGCGACGGTCTGGCCGCTGATGGTGATCTCGCCGAGCGGGGCGGGCTGGTCGCCGGTGGCGCTGCCCTTGGCGGTGCCGGACCAGAGGAGCTTGCCGGTGTTCAGGTCGAGGACGCCGACCTCGGTGCACGGCGGGTACTTGTTCTCCGGCGTGCCCGCGACCGGCCTGAACAGCACGGCCGTCTTGTTGTCGGTGACGTGCTTGGTCGCGCCGCAGACCTCGCCCGGGAACGGCAGTTCCCACTTCTTGCCGCCGTCGACCAGGTTGTAGCCGACGATCTTGGAAAGGTCGGTCTTGGCGTACGTGGAGTCGGTGAGCCAGGAGCCGTCGACGGTGGTGATCTCCTCCGGCGTCGGGCTCGGGTGGTTGTACAGCGGCCGCGACTTGGTGTTGGCGGGCACCTTCTCCGAGCCGGGCGTGCCGGCCGGGGCCTTGCTCGCGCCGGCCGTGGGGTTGGTGTCGGGCTCGTCGGCGGGCCCGCTGCCGGAGGCGTACCAGAGGCCGCCGGCGACGATCAGGACCACGGCGAGCGCCGCCGCACCGATGATCATCATCTGGGTGCGCTTCTCCCCGCCGCCGCCCGTGCCGGAGGGGCCGGGCTGCGGCTGGGCCGCCTGCATGGGCGCCGTGGGGGCGCTGTACGGGTTCGGGGCGGCGGGTCCCTGCTGCGGGTAGCCGTAGCCCTGCTGGGGGTAGCCGTACGCGGGCTGCCCGGGCTGTGCCTGCGGCGGGACGGCCGGCCCGCCCGCGGGCACGGTCGGCGGCACGGCGGGCGGCATGCCCGGCTGCTGCGGCATGCCCGGCTGCTGCTGCGGGGCCGTCGGCGGCTGCGGGGCGGCGGCCGGGGGCTGCTGCGGCGGGACGGGCGGGGCCGTCGGCGGCGGGGCGCCGAAGCCTCCGGGCGGGGGATCCTGCGGTGCGCCGAAGCCGCCGGCGGGCGGCTGCTGAGGGGGCGGCGGGGTACTCATCGGTTGTACTGCCTCTCGGTGGACTCTTTCACTTGCCGAAGACCATCAGGAGCTTCTCGTCCTTGTCCTGGGCGCGCAGGTAGGTGACGGAGAGGTAGAGACGGCCGCCCGCGTAGTCGATCTGCGGGTAGTAGAAGGCGCTCTCGATCGGAGCGGCAATGCCGGACGGGTTGCGCAGCAGGGCGGTGGGCGTGCCTCCGGCGGCCGGGATCGCGACGACCTCGCCGCCCTTGTCCTTCGCGTCCTTCTCGGCGGACCGGTAGGCGATCAGCTGCCCGTTCTCCATCCTGATCGGGGTGAGGGTGCGGCCGTCGCCGGCCGGGGTGCGCCACTTGGCCTTGCCGGTGCCCAGGTCGAAGGCGACGATCTCGTTGGCCCTGCCGGTGTCCGTGGCGGTCGGCATGTAGAGGGTGCCGCCGTCGACGACGGTGATGCGGCAGACCTCAAGGGAATCCGACGACTCGGGGTCGCACTCGTTGGCGAACTTGCCCTCGCCCTTCACGGTGGCGCTGTGCTTCCCGTCGGGCCCGAGGACCACGATGGCGCGCTCGTTCTTCGCCTTGTTGACGAGGTCGAGGACGACCGGGTCGAGGGAGTAGACGTTGGCGACCTTGAAGCCGTCGGGGAGCTGGTAGGTCCAGGTCTTCTTGCCGGTGACCGGGTCGGCGCCCGAGACCTCGCCCTTGCCGCCCTTCTCCAGGCAGCGGGAGATCGCGATCATCCTGTTGTCGCGGACGGTGTAGGCGCCGGGCTGGCAGCCCTCGGCGGACCCGCCGCTGGCGAACAGCTTGTCACCCGTGCTGATCTTGAAGGCGCTGGCGGCGGAGCCGCGGCTGACGGCGACGGTGTCGCCGGTCATCCCCAGGGTGGGGCTGGTCATGATGTCGGTGAACCCCTCGTCGGGGATCTCCTTGGACCAGCCCTCCTTGCCCGTCTTCAGGTCGACCATCCGCATCCGGTTGCAGAGGGCGCCCTCGGCTCCGCTCTCCTTGTACAGGACGACGGTCTTGGCGTCGGCGGTGGTCTGCGGGGTGACGGAGCAGATCGGGGTGGGGAAGGCGAGCGTCCACTGCTCCTTGCCGTCGCCGGCCCCGTAGGCGGTGAGGTTGTTCCACAGCCTCTTGACGACGGTGTCGCCGACGACCCACTGGCCCTGGGTGGCGACGCCCCTGCCGGGGCCGTCGATCTTGACGGTCTTGAGCCAGAGGACCTTGTCCTCGCCCTGCTTGCGCCCGGCGTTGAAGTCCTCTGCGGCCTGGGAGCCGTTGCCGCTGCCGTCGCCCTTGTCGGGGTCGCCGGAGGCCTTGGGGTCGGCGGGCGGGGAGCTCTGCGCCACCGGCGTGGCCGGATCCTTCTCCCCGCCGCCCGCGAGGAGCGCGTACCCGCCGACGCCGAGGACGAGCACGCCGGCGACCGCGGCCGCGGCGACGGCGGTGGTGCGCCGACGGCCGGGCGGGGTGCCCGGGCGCCGGGGCGCGCCGGACTGCGGCGGGAAGGCGTAACCGGGCTGCCCCATGGGAGTGGTGGGGGGCTGCGGCTGGGCGTACGGGTTGGGGCCCTGCGAGGGCGTGTTGTACGAGGGCTGCGGGGGGCCGGGGAGGTGCGCGTAAGCGTCCGGCGCCGGAGGCTGGTTCGGCGGCTGGGGCTGCTCGGTCATCGGCGCGTACCTTCGGCGTCACGGGGGAGTGGTGGGAGATCACCTTTCTACCACTGCCTCCGAGACGGCAGCGGGCCGGTCGCACCCCTGTTCCCAAGGGCGGACCGGCCTGTGACAGCGTCGTTATCAGGCCGGTTGGCCGCTGCGCCTGCGGACCGTCAGGCCTCCTCGGCCAGCTCCAGCCAGCGCATCTCCAACTCGTCCCGCTCCGCAATGAGTTCGCGGAGCTCGGCGTCGAGCTTGGCCACCTTCGCGAAGTCCGTGGCGTTCTCGGCGATCTGGGCGTGCAGGTTGGTCTCGCGGTCGGCCATCTTGTTCAGCTGCCGTTCGATCCGCTGCAGTTCCTTCTTCGCGGCGCGGGCGTCGCCGGCCGACGTCGACTTCGGCGCGGCCGGGGCGGGCGCGGGGGCGGCCGCCTCGATCATCTTCTGGCGGCGCTCCAGGTACTCGTCGAGGCCGCGCGGCAGCATCCGCAGGGTCGCGTCGCCCAGCAGCGCCATCACCGTGTCGGTGGTGCGCTCGATGAAGAACCGGTCGTGCGAGATGACGATCATCGAGCCGGGCCAGCCGTCGAGGAGGTCCTCCAGCTGCGTGAGGGTCTCGATGTCCAGGTCGTTGGTGGGCTCGTCGAGGAAGAGCACGTTCGGCTCGTCCATCAGCAGCCGCAGGATCTGCAGGCGGCGCCGCTCACCACCGGAGAGGTCGCCGACCGGCGTCCACTGCTTCTCCTTGGTGAAGCCGAACTGCTCGCACAGCTGACCGGCGGTCATCTCGCGGCCCTTGCCGAGGTCGACGCGGTCGCGGACGCGCTGGACGGCCTCCAGGACCCGCAGGGACGGGTCGAGTTCGCCGACCTCCTGGGAGAGGTACGCCAGCTTGACCGTCTTGCCGACGGTGACGATGCCGGCCGCGGGCTGGACGTCGCCCTGGGTGCGGGCCGCCTCGGCCAGGGCGCGCAGCAGCGAGGTCTTGCCGGCGCCGTTGACGCCGACGAGGCCGATCCGGTCGCCGGGGCCGAGGTGCCAGGTGAGGTGCTTGAGCAGGGTCTTCGGCCCGGCCTGGACGGTCACGTCCTCCAGGTCGAACACGGTCTTGCCGAGGCGGGCGTTGGCGAAGCGCATCAGCTCGGAGGTGTCGCGCGGCGGCGGCACGTCCGCGATGAGGGCGTTGGCGGCCTCGATGCGGAACCGCGGCTTGGAGGTGCGGGCGGGGGCGCCGCGGCGCAGCCAGGCCAGCTCCTTGCGCATCAGGTTCTGCCGCTTGACCTCCTCGGTGGCGGCGATCCGCTCGCGCTCGGCGCGGGCGAAGACGTAGTCGCTGTAGCCGCCCTCGTACTCGTAGACGCTGCCGCGCTGGACGTCCCACATGCGGGTGCAGACCTGGTCGAGGAACCAGCGGTCGTGGGTGACGCAGACGAGGGAGGAGCGGCGCTGCCGCAGGTGCTCGGCCAGCCAGGAGATGCCCTCGACGTCGAGGTGGTTGGTGGGCTCGTCGAGGACGATGAGGTCCTGGTCCTCGATGAGCAGCTTGGCGAGGGCGATGCGGCGGCGCTCGCCACCGGAGAGGGGGCCGATGACGGTGTCCAGGCCCCGGTCGAAACCGGGCAGGTCCAGGCCGCCGAACAGGCCGGTCAGGACGTCGCGGATCTTCGCGTTGCCGGCCCACTCGTGGTCGGCCATGTCCCTGATGATCTCGTGGCGGATCGTCGCGGCGGGGTCGAGCGAGTCGTGCTGGGTCAGGACGCCCATGCGCAGGCCGCCGCTCTGGGTGACCCGGCCGGAGTCGGGCTCCTCCAGGCGGGCCAGCATGCGGATCAGGGTGGTCTTGCCGTCGCCGTTGCGGCCCACGACACCGATCCGGTCCCCCTCGGACACGCCGAGGGAGATGCCGTCGAGCAGGGCACGGGTGCCGTACACCTTGCTGACTGCCTCGACATTGACCAGATTGACGGCCATCAGACGCGCTCCAGGTGGGGTACCCCCGGACGGGTCCGGGGGAGGGTGTGGATCAGCCCCTCAGCCTAACGCTCCGGGGCGGGGCGGGGCGTTCCACCAGGTACCAGCCCCCGAGGGCCATGGCGATGGCGGCGGGTGCGGTGACGGGCAGGGCGACGAGGGTGGCGGTGTGGCCCTCGAAGAGGCCGCCGAGGCCGGTCATGGACAGGCCGAGGACGCCCAGCAGGCACAGGGTGGTGCCGGCGGCGGCGCGCGGCGAGGAGCCGGGGGCGGAAGCCGCAGGGGCGGGAGCGGGGGCCGGGGCGGGGGCCGGGGCTTCGAAGCGGCGGAAGGCGGCGACGAGCAGCCCGGTCAGCGCGGCGGCGAGCAGGAGCCGTACGGGCACCTGGGCCCACCAGGCGGCCGAGGCGGGCTCGGGCAGCCGCATGCCGAGGGCGAGCTGGGCGGCGTACACGGCGAGCATGGCGGTGAGGTGCCACAGGAAGGCGGTCATGGCGATCCCGTTGGCGGCGACCACGGCCCGCCAGACGCGGGGCCGGGCCAGCAGCCGTGCGGCGGGCGCCGCGAGCAGTTCGACGGCCCCGACGAGCCAGAGCCCGTGGCAGAGCAGGGCGAGGGTGGGCGGTGCCATGTTGGAGACCTTCTCGCCGGGCATCCCGACCATGGACAGCGGGTACGGGCCGTACGCGACGAGCAGCGCGGCCCCCGCGAGCCCGGCGGCGGCGAGCACGGCGGGACGCAGGAGGCGGGTGCGGCGGCCGGTGGCGGGGAGGCCGCCGGTGCCGGGGAGGCCGGTGGTGGCGGGGGTGATGCGGCCGTCGGCGCGCAGGAAGCCGAGCTGGTGCACGGCGAGCCAGACGAAGGCGAAGTTGAGGAACTCCACGTAGGGCACGCCGGCCGCGAACCGGAGCAGGTCGACGGCCGCTGCGGCCCCGGCGAGCGCGGCGAAGGCACCCCAGCCCCAGCGGCGGTGCAGCCGGAGCAGGGGCGGGGTGAGGGCGACCATGGCGAGGTAGATGCCGATGAACCACAGCGGCTGGGTGACCATCCTGAGGGCGGCCCCGGAGAGCCGCCCGTCCCCGCGGCCGGCGGCCTGGACGGCGACCGCGGCGGCCGTCCAGACGAGGACGAAGACGAGGGTGGGCCGCAGCAGCCGGCGCAGCCGGGCCCGCAGGAAGGCGGCGTAGACGCCCCGGCCGCCGGCCTTCCGCTCCAGGGAGCGGTACGACAGGGCGTGCGAGAACCCGCCGACGAAGAAGAAGACCGGCATGATCTGCAGCGCCCAGGTGAGGATCTGCAGTTCGGGGACGAGGGCGAGCAGGTTCCCTATCCCGTCACCGCTGACCGCGGCCATCAGCCAGTGCCCGAGCACGACGGTGGCCAGCGAGGCGACGCGCAGCAGATCGACGTACCGGTCCCGCGTCGCGGGGGTCGCCTCGGCCAGGTCCCGTGCGCTCGTTGCACTCTTGTCCATGCCGGTACGCTCCCGCGCGGCCGGGGCCCGGGACCAGAGCGCTGGTACTCATTTCCGGTCTGGGTACCCGGTACCGGGCGGTTCAGGAGTACCGGGCGGTTCAGAGGTACCGGGCGGTTCAGGAATTGAGGACCGCCGCGACGATGGGGCCGGCCGCGTCGCCGCCGTGCCCGCCGCCCTCGACCATCGCGGCCGCGGCCAGGTCGCCGTTGAAGCCGGTGAACCAGCTGTCGGGGCTGCCGGCGCCGTCGACCTCGGCCGAGCCGGTCTTCGCGCCCTTGTCGGAGCCGCGGACGGTGCCCATGACCTCGGCGGCGGTGCCGCTGGAGGCGGTCTGCTTCATCATCCGCACCACCTGCTGGGCGACCGCGGGCTTCATGCCGCGCTCGGCGCGGGCGATCGGGCGGCCGTCGAGGTCCGGGGCGATGATCACGGGCTGGTGGAACCGGCCGGTGCGGGCGGTGGCCGTGAGGGAGGCGACGTTGAGGGGGTTCATGGTGATCTGCCCCTGCCCGATGTAGGCCGCGGCGGCGGCCGCGCCGGTCGCCGCGGGGACCTTGCCGTCGGCGGAGCGGACGCCGGTCTTCCAGTCGAGTCCGATGCCGAAGACCTCGCGGGCCTCCTTCGACAGGGCGGCGTCGTCGCGGACGTCGTCGATCCGCTTGATGAAGGAGGTGTTGCAGGAGCGGGCGAAGCCGGTGGCGAAGGTGGCGTCGGCGGGCAGGTCGAAGTGGTTCAGGTTGCGGAAGGAGCGGCCGCCCCAGGAGGCCTCCTTGGTACACTCGGCCGGCTGGTCCGCCCCGGCCTTGCCGCGGTCGATCAGCATGGCCGCCGTGACGATCTTCATGGTGGAGCCGGGGGCGCGGGCGCCCTCCATGGCCGCGTTGAAGCCGTCCTTGCGGTGGTTGGCGATGGCCAGGATGTCCCCGCTGCTCGGCTTGACGGCGGCCACCGAGGCCTCGGGGAACCGGGCGACGGCCTTCTCCGCCACGGCCTGGACCTCTGCGTCGAGCGTCGTCTTCAGCGTCCCGGGCTCGCCCTCGGCCAGGGTCAGCAGGGTGCGCTTCGGCGCGTCCTGCGCGGCCGGCTCGATCCACAGCTCGGCCCCGGCGCGGCCGCCGGCCTTGGCGCCGTAGGTCTGCCGCAGCTGGTCCAGGACCGGGCGCAGCGAGGGGTACTTCTCGGCGGTGAGCTCCGCGCCGTTGCGGTCGACGGCCTTGACGGGCGGGACGGCGGGGGCGCCGGCGCGCAGCTTCTCGTCCTTGCCGAGCTGCGGGTGGATGACCGAGGGCTGCCAGTCGACGACGGGCTTGCCGCTGGTCGCGCCGCGGACGACGGTCAGCTTGGAGTCGTAGGCGAGCGGCTTGGTCGCGCCCTCGTAGGTGATCTCGGCGGCGACGGCGAACGGGACGGTGGTCCCGGTCGCGGCGCCCGGTGTGATGACGGCCTTGGAGACGAAGGCCTTGGCCCGGTAGTCGGCGACCGCGGCCTGCGCCGCCTGCGGGTTGTTGGTCAGCCGGGCGGCCGCGGCCCCGTCCCCGGCGGCCCAGGCGTCGAGGAAGGCCTTGGCGGTGCGGGCGGCGTCCTGGTCGGTGACGGGGCCGCTCCCCTTCGCGGACTGCGTGGTGGCGCCCTTGACGTCGCCACTGCCGCTGCCGCTGCCGGCGTCGGCCACCAGCGTATAGGCCCCGTATCCGGCCCCGCCCAGCATCGCGAGGAACACCCCGCCGATGATGGCCCCCTTCGCCGCCCCGTTCACGTCACGTCCTCCCCGTAAAATCCCCCGGACCCCTGAACGCGTTCAAAGACCCCTCGGTACGGACCTTACGCGGCGTACGCATGCCATGCACATCTTGTTACGGGAGGGAGACATTCCGAAAAGGCCGCGCACAAGGTGGACCTCGTACGTCGGCGGAAGGCGTCCGTGCCGGGCGGCTGGACGTACGAGGCGCACCTGATGATCCTCGGCCCCGGCTACGCCTCCCCGGCCGTACTCCAGACCGACGTGGACGACCCCAAAACGACGTACCTGGACACCACCTCGTCCCGGCACGCGCAGATCACCTATGCAGAAGCGCTGGAAGAAGCGCTGAGTGAGTCAACCACACCGTGCCAGAACAGCCCTCGGACTGCTGGTCGCGTGGCAGTCCCCCGTCAACGCGGGACCTCTGCTCACCGAACCGCCGAACGGCGGGACCGAGCAACCCCAGATGAGACACGCCTCGTGCGTGACCACGCTGGAGCGCCCGGCCCCCGCCACGGCTGCAACCCGCAGCTCACCCTCCGGTGAATTGCGGATCAAGTCTTAGACCCAGGTGTCCAGCCACATGCGGCTGCGCCAGGAGTCCATCGGGATCGTTTCGCCCGTGTAGACCGGCCAGAAGTAGATGAAGTTCCAGACGATCAGCAGCACGAGCACGCCCGCCGCGATCGCGCCCAGCGCGCGCCTGCGCTCCGACGAGCCCGCCGGGCCCAGCAGCGCCCCCACCGTCATCGCCACCGCCAGGCACAGGTACGGGACGAAGACCACCGCGTAGAAGAAGAAGATGGTCCGCTCCTGGTAGTTGAACCAGGGCAGCAGGCCCGCGGCCAGTGCGCAGGCGATCGCGCCCGCCCGCCAGTCGCGGCGGAAGAACCACCGCCACAGCACGTACAGCAGCGCGAAGCAGCCCGCCCACCACAGCAGCGGTGTGCCCAGGGCCAGCACCTCGCGGGCGCACTTGCCGGCCTCCGTCGCCGGGCAGCCGTCCGTGCCGGGGTCGGGGGACTCGTAGAAGTACGACACCGGGCGGCCCAGGACCAGCCAGCTCCACGGGTTCGACTCGTAGGTGTGCCCCGACGTCAGGCCCACGTGGAACTTGTAGACCTCCGTCTCGTAGTGCCACAGGCTGCGCACCCACTCCGGCAGGAACGACAGGGCGCTGCCCTGGTCCTGCTTGGCGGCCCAGTCGCGGAAGTAGCCGCCCTTGCCGTCGTCCGGGCTGAGGATCCAGCCCGTCCAGGAGGCCACGTACACGGTGATCGCGACCGGGACCGTGGAGACGAACGCCGGCAGCGCGTCCCGGCGCAGCATCGCCGCGTACGGGGTCCCGGCTCCCGCGGTGCGGCGGGCGGCCGCGTCCCACAGGACCGTGAGCACGCCGAAGAAGGCGAGTGCGATCAGGCCGTTCCACTTGGTGCCGAAGGCCAGGCCCAGGCAGACGCCGGCCAGGATCCGGTACGGGCGCAGGCCCAGCCGCAGCGTCTCGGCGACGGCCGCGTCCGGCCTGGTGCGGCCCTCGTCGTCCACGGGCAGCGCGGCCGCGAGTCTGGCCCGCGCCCGGTCCCGGTCGACGAGCAGCGCCCCGAAGGCGGCCAGGACGAAGAACATGAGGACCAGGTCGAGCAGGGCGGCGCGGCTCATCACCAGGTGCAGGCCGTCCACCGCCAGCAGGGTGCCCGCCAGGCAGCCGAGGAAGGTGGAGCGGAACAGCCGCCGCCCGATCCGGCACAGCAGCAGCACCGACAGGGTGCCGAGCACGGCGGTCATGAACCGCCAGCCGAACGGGTTGAAGCCGAACATCCACTCGCCGAGCCCGATGACCCACTTGCCGACCGGCGGGTGCACCACGTACCCGGGGTCCGCGGGCAGGGCGACCCCGTCGGGGTTGGCGAGGATCGACTTGTCGATGTCCTTGGGCCAGCTCGCCTCGTAGCCCTGCCGGATCGTGGCCCAGGCGTCCTTGGCGTAGTACGTCTCGTCGAATATCACCGCCTTCGGGCTGCCCAGGTTCACGAACCGCAGCACGCCGGCGACCAGCGCCACCAGCACCGGCCCGGCCCACGCCATGGCGCGCTGCCAGGTGTCCGCCGCCGACGCGGGGATCCCGAGCGCCGCCCACAGCTGCGCGGAGGGCCGGGCGTACGGGGGCACCAGGCGGGCTCGGACATCCGGCCGCCGTGCGCCGGCGGGCGGCGCGTAGCCGAAGCCGCGCAGGCGGCGCAGCCAGGGGGACGGCTCTTCTTCGCGCCCCGCGACCGGGGCGGGCGGGGCCCCCGCAGGGCTGGGCGGCGGCGTCGCGGTACTGGTCACCGGGTCATCGTAGGGAACGCCGCTGTGGGAACCCCAGTGCCGAACCCCGGTGCCGCAGAAGGCCGGTGTCCGCGCCGGTGCCCGCGCCCGTGCTCCCCGGTGTCCGCGCCGGTGCCCCCCGGTGCCCGCGCCGGTGCCCCCCGGTGTCCGCGCCGGGCGGTACGGGCGGGGGCGGCCGGCCCGGCTGAGAGGATGGACGGGTGACGACTGACCAGCCCATCGGCTCCGAAACCCCCGCACGCCCCGCCGCCTCCCGGGTCTCGGGCAGCGCCTCCGATTCCGGTGCGGGCGTGCTCGTGCTCGCCGGCACCCCGATCGGCGACCTGGCCGACGCCCCGCCCCGGCTCGCGGCCGAACTGGAGCGGGCCGACGTGGTCGCCGCCGAGGACACCCGGCGGCTGCGCCGGCTGACCCAGGGCCTCGGCGTGCACACCTCCGGGCGGGTCGTGTCGTACTTCGAGGGCAACGAGTCGGCGCGCACCCCCGAGCTGGTGGAGGCGCTGCGGGACGGCAAGCGGGTGCTGCTGGTCACCGACGCCGGCATGCCGTCCGTCTCCGACCCCGGGTACCGGCTGGTCGCCGCCGCCGTGGAGCAGGACATCCGGGTCACCGCCGTGCCGGGTCCGTCGGCCGTGCTGACCGCGCTCGCCCTGTCCGGGCTGCCCGTCGACCGGTTCTGCTTCGAGGGGTTCCTGCCGCGCAAGGCCGGCGAGCGCCTCGGCCGGCTGCGCGAGGTCGGGGGCGAGCGGCGCACCCTCGTCTACTTCGAGGCGCCGCACCGGCTCGACGACACCCTCGCCGCGATGGCCGAGGTGTTCGGTCCCGGCCGGCGGGCCGCCGTCTGCCGCGAGCTGACCAAGACGTACGAGGAGGTGAAGCGGGGCGGTCTCGGCGAGCTGGCCGCCTGGGCCGCCGAGGGCGTGCGCGGGGAGATCACCATCGTGGTGGAGGGCGCCCCCGCCGCCGGCCCCGGCGACGTCGACGCCGAGGAGCTGGTGCGCCGGGTACGGGTGCGCGAGGAGGCGGGAGAGCGTCGGAAAGAAGCCATCGCGGCGGTCGCGGCCGAGGCCGGAGTACCCAAGCGGGAGGTCTTCGACGCGGTGGTGGCGGCAAAGAATGCGGCCGGAAACATGCAGTGAGAAGGTAAAGAGCTAATCTGAAAAGCAAAGCTCAGACCGCGCACCGGGCGCTTCGGGAATGAGTCGCCCAAGGGCCGTACAACACTGCACATGGCCTGATGCGCTCCTGCCCGAAGAGGCGTCCACTGGCATTGGCACAGTGGAACAAGAGGAGCTGGCATGAGTGAGACCGCAGACACCTCGATACCCGCCCCCGCACCCGCACCCGCACCCGCGCCGACCCCGGCATCCCCGCCCGTGGCGCCCGGCGTGCGGACCGTGCACGAGGCGTACTCCTTCGCGTGCATGAGGTGCGGATTCGCGTGGGAGCAGGCCTACGAGATCGAGCACCACACCGACGGCAGGGGCCAGCCCTTCATCCTGTACAAGGTGGAGGGCGAGCGGGTGCCCTCCCCGCTGTCGAACCCGACCTGCCAGAACTGCGGCGGCCACGTGGTGCGGATCATGCGCGCGGGGCAGGTCTCGTCCGTGCTGGGCACGATCGACAAGCTCTGGCACCACCGCATCGCACCCGGGATCGCCGGCCCCGTGCCGGCCGGGGCGAACGAGCCGCGGACCCACCGGCAGAGCAGGAAGCCGTCGCACGACAGCCCCGGCCCGGTGGCCGTGGACGCCGAGCTGGACGGGGAGCAGAAGCGCCGCGGACCGCTCGCCCGCCTGCTGCGGAAGCTGCGCCGGTCATAAGATCGGCCCTATGAGCCCTGCCAGCCCCTCCGCCTCCGCCGCGGGCGCCCGGAACGACCGGGACGCCCGCGACACCCCGCCGCCGCTGCCGGAACCGCTCCGCGTGGCGGTCGCGGATGCGCACACCCACCTGGACATGCAGTCCGGCACCGTCGAGGAGGGCCTCGCCAAGGCCGCCTCCGTCGGGGTGACCACCGTCGTGCAGGTGGGCTGCGACGTGAAGGGCTCCCGCTGGGCCGCCGAGACCGCCGCCGCGTACGAGAACGTCCACGCGGCGGTGGCCCTGCACCCGAACGAGGCCCCCCGCATCGTCCTCGGGGACCCCGACGGCTGGTCCCGGCAGGGCGCCCGGGCGGGGGGCGGCGAGGCCGCGCTCGACGAGGCGCTGGCCGAGATCGAGGCGCTCGCGAAGCTCGACCACGTCAAGGCCGTAGGCGAGACCGGCCTGGACTACTTCCGCACCGGCCCGGACGGCATGGCGGCGCAGGAGCGCTCCTTCCGCGCCCACATCGAGATCGCCAAACGGCAGGGCAAGGCGCTGGTCATCCACGACCGCGACGCCCACGCGGACGTGCTGCGCGTGCTCCGCGAGGAGGGCGCGCCCGAGCGGACGGTCTTCCACTGCTACTCCGGCGACGCCGACATGGCCCGCGAGTGCGCCGCCGCCGGCTACTACATGTCCTTCGCCGGGACCGTCACGTTCAAGAACGCCCAGCCGCTGCGGGACGCCCTCGCCGTGGCCCCGCTGGAACTCGTCCTCGTCGAGACGGACGCCCCGTACCTCACCCCGGCGCCGTACCGCGGACGGCCCAACGCGCCGTACCTCATTCCGCTGACCGTACGGGCCATGGCCGCGGTCCGCGGGATCGACGAGGACGCGATGGCCACGGCCCTGGCGGCGAACACGGCCCGCGCCTTCGACTACTGAGCCCTTCTCCGCCCCTCCGTTCCCCCCTCCGCTCCTCCCCTTCCCTCACCCCGACACGCTGGGTAGCTGCGCGGCTTTGGAGAGTCACCGCGGCTCCGCTAGGGTGCCGTGCCCGAAACCGAAGGCGGGCCGGACCAGTGGAGCGAGCGTCGTGAGCGAGAGTCCTTACACCGGGGTCTACGGGCCCGCCGCCGACCCCCGCCTCCCCTGGCCGCCCTACGCGGCCCCCGGAGCGGATCCGGCCCCGGATCCCGGGCCCTGGGCGCACCCGGGCGGGGGCCGCGGCCGGTATCCCGGGCCGGGGCCGGAGCCGGACGGCGACGGCGACGACGGTTCGGCGGGGGCGGTGACGGCCGAGGACGGCCTTCCGGGGCCGCGGAGAGCGGACCGCCGCCGGAAGCCGCCGGAGGCGGCCGTCCCGGGCAGGCGGGCCCGCGGCCGCACCGGGGGCCTCACCGGGGCGACGGAGGCCGCCACCGCCCCCGCGGCCCTGGCCCTGGCCGTGGCCGTCCCCGGCACCGGCCGCCGACGGGCGGGCGCCGTGCCCGACGGCCTCCCCGGCTTCCCCGGCGTCCTCGGCCCCGCCGCCCCCGGCACCGGCCGCCGGCGCGCGGCCGCGCCGCCCGACGGCCCGCCCGGGCCCGGCCTCCCCGGCACCGGCACCGGCCGCCGACGCCGCACCCCGTCGCCGGACGAGCGGGACGAGCCCGCCACCGCAGGCCCCGGCTCCGGGCCCGCCCCCGGGCCCGGCCCCGTCCCCGTACCCGGCCGTGTCGCGGCGCCCGCCTCCTGGCGGCGGATCGTTCCGCAAGCGCTGGTCGTCGCCTTCCTCGCGGGCGGCACCACCGCGTTCGTCGCCGCCGACAAGTCCGTCCGCCTCACCGTCGACGGGCAGTCCCGGACCCTCCACACCTTCGCCGACGACGTCGGCGAGCTCCTCGCCTCCGAAGGCCTCGGCGTCAGCGCCCACGACCTCGTCGCCCCCGCCCGCGGGGCCGCCCTCGGCGACGGCGACGAGGTCGTCGTCCGCTACGGCCGCCCCCTGCAGCTCACCCTCGACGGGCAGAGCCGCCAGGTGTGGACCACCGCCGACACCGTCGAGGCGGCCCTGCGCCAGTTCGGGATCCGCGTCGAGGGCGCCTACCTCTCCGTCCCCCGCACCGCGCCCGTCCCCCGCGCCGGCCTCACCTTCGCCGTCCGCACCGAGCGCAGCGTCACGTTCCTGGCCGACGGCGACGAGACCACCGTCCGCACCAACGCCGCCACCGTCCAGGAGGCCCTCGCCCAGGCCGGCATCGGCCTCAGCGGCCAGGACACCACCTCCGTCCCGCCCGACTCCTTCCCCCGCGACGGCCAGACCGTCACCGTGCTCCGCATCACCGGCACCCGCGAGGTCCGCGAGGAGCGCATCCCCTTCGCGACCGAACGCGTCGAGGACGACACCCTGTTCGCCGGCACCGAGCTCGTCGAACAGCCCGGCCGCACCGGCACCCGGCGCGTCACGTACGTCCTGCGCACCGTCAACGGCGTCCGGCAGACGCCCCGCCAGGTCGCCGAGGAGACCGTCCGCGAGCCCGTCACCCAGCTCGTCAAGGTCGGCACGAAGCCGCTGCCGGCATCCGTCGCCGGCGCGGAGGGACTCGACTGGGCGGCGCTGGCCCAGTGCGAGTCGGGCGGCCGGGCCGACGCGACCGACCCGTCGGGCACGTACGGCGGCCTGTACCAGTTCGACGTCCGCACCTGGCAGGCCCTCGGCGGCAGCGGCCGCCCGCAGGACGCGTCGGGCGCGGAGCAGACGTACCGGGCCAAGAAGCTGTACGTGCAGCGGGGGGCGACTCCGTGGCCGCACTGCGGCCGTAGGCTTTACCGGTGAGCACCGCAGAGCAGCAGCCCGACAGAACCCCTGACGCCCCTGACGCCCTTCTCGGCGCGGCCGACATCCGCGAGCTGGCCGACGCCCTCGGCGTGCGCCCGACCAAGCAGAAGGGCCAGAACTTCGTCATCGACGCCAATACGGTGCGGCGCATCGTGCGCACCGCCGACGTCCGGCCCGACGACGTCGTCGTCGAGGTCGGGCCCGGGCTGGGCTCGCTGACGCTCGCGCTGCTGGACGCCGCCGACCGGGTCACCGCCGTCGAGATCGACGACGTCCTCGCCGCGGCGCTGCCCGCGACGATCGCGGCGCGCATGCCGGGGCGCAAGGACCGCTTCGCACTGGTCCACTCCGACGCCCTCCTCGTCGAGGAACTGCCGGGGCCGCCGCCCACCGCGCTCGTCGCGAACCTGCCGTACAACGTGGCCGTGCCGGTGCTGCTGACGATGCTGGACCGCTTCCCCAGCATCGAGCGGACCCTGGTCATGGTGCAGTCCGAGGTCGCCGACCGGCTGGCCGCCCGGCCCGGCAACAAGGTGTACGGGGTCCCCTCGGTCAAGGCGAACTGGTACGCGGACGTGAAGCGGGCCGGCGCCATCGGCCGCAACGTGTTCTGGCCCGCGCCGAACGTGGACTCCGGGCTGGTCTCGCTGGTGCGGCGGGCCGAGCCGATCAAGACGACCGCCTCGAAGGCGGAGGTGTTCGCGGTCGTGGACGCGGCGTTCGCGCAGCGCCGCAAGACGCTGCGGGCCGCGCTGTCCGGCTGGGCCGGCTCCGCCGCCGGGGCCGAGGCCGCCCTGGTCGCCGCCGGGATCTCCCCGCAGGCCCGCGGGGAGTCGCTGACGGTGGAGGAGTTCGCCGCCATCGCCGAGAACAAGCCCGCCCACGCGGAAAGGCCGGCCCTGTGAGCGCCGCTCTGAACGCGGGCGTGACGGTACGCGTGCCCGCGAAGGTGAACGTGCAGCTGGCGGTGGGCGCGGCCCGGCCGGACGGGTTCCACGACCTGGCGAACGTCTTCCTCGCGGTGTCGCTGTTCGACGAGGTGACGGTCACCCCGGCCGACGAGCTGACGGTGACCTGCTCGGGCCCCGACGCGGACCAGGTCCCCCTCGACCGCACCAACCTCGCGGCGCGGGCGGCGGAACTCCTCGCGGCCAAGGCGGGCCGCTCCGACGCCGCCGTCCACATCCACATCACGAAGAGCATCCCCGTGGCGGGCGGCATGGCCGGCGGCAGCGCGGACGGCGCCGGCGCGCTCCTGGCCTGCGACCTCCTCTGGGGGCTGGACACGCCGACCGAAGAGCTCCTGGACATCTGCGCGGAGCTCGGCAGCGACGTGCCGTTCAGCCTGATCGGCGGGGCGGCGCTCGGCACCGGGCGCGGCGAACTGCTGACCCCGGTCGAGGCGGGCGCGTTCCACTGGGTCTTCGCGGTCGCCGAGGGCGGGCTGTCCACCCCGGCGGTGTTCCGCGAGTTCGACCGGCTGGCCGAGGGGCGGGACATCCCCGAGCCGCAGGCCTCCCCCGCCCTGCTGGCGGCCCTCGCCTCCGGCGACCCGGACGCGCTGGGCGCGGCCCTGGCCAACGACCTCCAGCCGGCAGCGCTGTCCCTCCGCCCGGAGCTGGGGCGCACCCTTGCCGCCGGGGTGGAGGCGGGCGCCCTGGCCGGCCTGGTCTCGGGCTCCGGACCGACCACGGCGTTCCTCGTACGGGACGAGGAGGCGGCGGCCAAGGTCGCCGCGGCCCTCGAAGCGTCGGGCACCTGCCGGGCCACCCGCACCACCACCAGCCCGGCCCCCGGAGCCACGCCCCTCCCCTGACCGGGGCCCCGCCCCGCCCCCGCGCCCCAAACGCCGGCGAGGCTGGAATTGCCCGGCCGGCACCGCCAGGCGCGGGGTCCCTGCGGACGCCGACGCGGCCGGCCCGCGGGGGCAAGCCGGCCGGCGGCGTCACACCGGGGGCTCCGCCCCCGACCCCGCGCCTCAAACGCCGGCGAGGCTGGAACTGCCCGGCCCACGCCGCCAAGCGCGGGTCCCCGCCCCGCCGGCCGGCCCGCGCCGGCAAGCCGCCCCGCAGCTGGATTTGCCCGGCCTGCGCCGCCAGGCGCGGGTTCCTGCCTCCGGCGGCAGCCGGAGCGGGTCCGGACGGAGCCCGGGGAACGGGGGAAGGGTGGGTAGGGGAACAGCCCCGCAGGGCCACGCCCCCCGCCCGGCGTGGCTGCTTCCGCCCCGCCTGCTTCGGCCGCAGGCGCCCGGCCCTGGCGGCGGGACAGCCCCCGGCGGCCGCGGCAGGGCGGCGCAGCCCGCGGCAAGGCGGCGCAGCCCGCGGCAGGGCGCCGCGGCCGGGTGTTAGAGGGAGGCGTGGAGGGCGCGGATCAGCGCCTGCGCCCGCGGGTCGGCGGTGACGGACTTGGCCAGGGCGTTGGTGACGTAGCCGAAGCCGATGCCGGCCTCGGGGTCGGCGAAGGCGAGGGACCCGCCCCGCCCCGGGTGGCCGAACGACGCCGGGGACAGCATCGGCGAGGCCGGGCTGTGCAGCATGTATCCGGGCCCGAAGCGGGTGTTCACGACCAGGACCCGGTCCGGGCCGGCGGACAGTTCCGCGCCCGCCAGGGCCACCGTCTGCGGTGTGAACAGCCGCGGCCCGTCCTCGGTGTCGTCCAGCAGCGCCGCGTACAGCCCGGCCAGGGCCCGGGCGGTGCCGATGCCCGCGGAGGCGGGGAGTTCGGCGGCCCGGTATGCGGGGGCGTTCTCGTCGGCGAGCGGGGTGATCGCGGCGAAGGCGCGGCGGGTCAGCGACGCGGGGTCGGCGTAGGCCTCGGAGACGTTCCGGCGCGGCCGGGTCCGCAGGGCGCCCGCGGATTCCGGCGGTTCGACGGCGCCGATCCGCCCGACCCGCCCGGACGCCGCTTCGGCTTCCGGCAGGCCGATCCAGAAGTCGAGCCCGAGCGGCCCGGTGACTTCCCGGGCGAGCCAGGTGCCGAGGGAGGCGCCGGTGATGCGGAGCACCAGTTCGGACAGCAGCCAGCTGTAAGTCTGGGCGTGGTAGCCGTGGGCCGTGCCCGGCTCCCAGAACGTCTGCTGTTCGGCGACGGCCCGCGCTCCGGTCAGCCCGTCCGCGGCCTGCTGCGGGGTGAGCGGCACGTCGAGGGCCGGTACGCCCGCCCGGTGGGCGAGGAGGTCCCGTACGAGGGCCCGCTCCTTGCCGCCGGCCTTGAATTCCGGCCAGTACGCGCCGACGGGCGCGTCGAGGTCCAGCAGTCCGCGCTGGTGCAGCAGCAGCGGTACGACGGCGGCCACGCCTTTGGTGGCCGAGCGGACGACCTGCGCCGTGTCGGCCGTCCACGGCACGCCGCCGGCACCGGCACCGGCACCGGCATCCGCATCCGCGTCCACGTCCCGCGTGCCGGCCCACAGGTCGACGACCCGCCGGCCGTCCCGGTACACGGCGACCGCCGCGCCCCGGTCGCCGAGCACCTCGAAGTTGCGTATGAAGGCGTCCCGGACGGCCTCGAAGCCCTCCGCCACCTGACCCTGGATGTTCACGAGCGGTGCAACCACCACGGGCTTCCGGTTATGCCGCGGGCACGGTGCGCGGGTCGAAGCCGAAGGGCAGTTCCAGGCGGTGCCTGCGCATGAGCTCCTCGTCGCACAGCAGGTCGTGGGTGCGTCCGTCGGCGGCGATGACGCCCTCGCTGAGGACGACGGAGCGGGGGCACAGCTCCAGCGCGTAGGGCAGGTCGTGGGTGACCATGAGCACGGTCACGTCGAGCGAGCGGAGGATGTCGGCGAGCTCGCGCCGCGATGCCGGGTCCAGGTTGGAGGAGGGTTCGTCGAGGACGAGGATCTCGGGCCGCATCGCGAGGACGGTCGCGACCGCGACGCGCCGCCGCTGGCCGAAGGAGAGGTGGTGCGGGGGCCGGTCGGCGAAGCCGGCCATGCCGACCTGTTCCAGGGCTTCCCGGACCCGCTGTTCGAGCTCGGGTCCGCGCATTCCGGCTGCGGCCGGGCCGAAGGCCACGTCTTCCCGAACGGTCGGCATGAACAGCTGGTCGTCGGGGTCCTGGAAAACGATGCCGACGCGGCGCCGGATCTCGGCGAGGTTCCGCTTCTCGACGGGGAGGCCGGCGACGGCGACGGTGCCGACCCCGCCGGCGAGGATGCCGTTGAGGTGGAGGACGAGGGTGGTCTTGCCGGCGCCGTTGGGCCCGAGCAGGGCGACCCGCTCGCCGCGGCCGACGGCCAGGTCGACGCCGAAGAGGGCCTGGTGGCCGTCGGGGTAGGCGTAGGCGAGGCCGGCCACCTCCAGGGAGGCAGGGGCGGGGGAAGCGGCGGGGGGCGGGGTCACGAGGTCCATCCGATCACACAGACGGCGAGGGCCGCCGTGGGGAGTACGGCCGCCCGCGCCCATTGGGCGGGGGTGGCGGTGACGTCGTCGATGACCGGCATGGAGCCGGTGTAGCCGCGGCTGACCATCGCGAGGTGGACGCGTTCGCCGCGTTCGTAGGAGCGGATGAAGAGGGCTCCGGCGGTCTTGGCGAGCACCCCCCAGTGCCGGATGCCGCGGGCTTCGAAGCCCCGGGAGCGGCGGGCGACGGACATGCGCCGCAGCTCGTCGGTGATCACGTCGCCGTAGCGGATCATGAAGGAGGCGATCTGTACGAGCAGCGGGGGCAGCTTCAGCCGCTGGAGTCCGAGGAGCAGCTCCCGCAGTTCGGTGGTCGAGGCGAGGATGACGGACGCGGCGACGCCGAGGGTGCCCTTGGCCAGCACGTTCCAGGCGCCCCACAGGCCGGGGACGCTCAGTGACGTGCCGAGCACCTCGATCCGCTCGCCCTCGGCCACGAAGGGCATGAGGACGGCGAAGAGGACGAACGGGATCTCGATCAGCATCCGGCGGAGCAGGAGGCCGGCCGGGATCCGGGCCGTGGCGGCGACGGCCGCGACGAGGAGTGCGTACAGGCCGAAGGCCCACACCGCCTCGCGGGGTGTGGACACGACGACGAGGACGAACGCGAAGACCGCGGCGATCTTGCAGTGCGGCGGCAGCGCGTGGACGGGGGAGTCCGCGTGCCGGTAGAGCCGGTGGGCGTGGCCCGCTCCCATGTCAGCCGGCCGAGGGGGTGGGGGCGGCGGCCCGGTCGGGGGCGGCGGCGCGGCGGCGGCGTACGGCCCAGAAGACGCCGGTGCCGACGGCGACGGTGGCGCCGACGCCGATCACGCCGGCGAGGCCGCCGGAGAGGCGGGCGTCGTCGACGTCCTTGACGCCGTAGTCGGCGAGGGGGGAGCCGGCTGCGGCGTGCTCGGTGACGTTCTGGTCGATGCCCTGGTCGGCGGCGACCTTCTCCAGGCCGTCGGGGCTGGCGGAGGCGTAGAAGGAGACGATGCCGGCGAGGACGAGGGCGGTGGCGAGGCCCGCGCCCCACACCTTCTTCGTCGAGCGGGCGGCAGCCGGGGCCGCGGCTGCGGCAGCGGGCGAGGCGGCCGCCGGGGCGTCGACGAGTTCGCCGCCGACGCGCAGCTTCAGCGGAGCGGTCAGCCCGCGCGCGCCGTGGACCAGGTCGGGCCGTACGGCGAGGACGGCGCCGACGGTCGCGGCGGTGATGGCGGCCTCGCCGATGCCGATGAGGACGTGTACGCCGAGCATGGCGGTGAGCACCTTGCCGAGGGGGACGTCGGTGGTGCCGCCGACGGCGTACATGAGGGTGAAGGCGGCGGCGGAGGCGGGGACGGAGACGAGGGCTCCGGTGAAGGCGGCGACGGTGACGGAGCGCCGGGTGCGGGGCAGGAGCCGGGCCAGGCCGCGGAAGACGGCGTAGGCGATGACGACGGTCACGACGGCCATGTTGACGATGTTCACGCCGAGGGCGGTGAGCCCGCCGTCGGCGAACAGGACGCTCTGCATGAGGAGGACGACGGACACGCAGAGCACGCCGGTCCAGGGTCCGACGAGTATCGCGGCGAGTGCCCCGCCCAGCAGGTGGCCGCTGGTGCCGGCGGCCACGGGGAAGTTCAGCATCTGGACGGCGAAGATGAAGGCGGCGACGAGGCCGGCGAGCGGGGCGGTCCGCTCGTCGAGTTCCCGGCGGGCGCCGCGGAGGCTGACGGCTACCGCGCCGGCGGCGACGGCGCCGGCGGCGAGGGAGACGGGGGCGTCGATGAATCCGTCGGGCACGTGCATGAGGCTGGCTCCGCTTCCTGCGGTCCTTGAGCTGACAAAATCTTTATCCGCTTAAGAATAGGCCCTACTTGCAAACCGGTGGCAAGAGCGGCGACACCACAAATGCTTGTTCGCAGCTTCGTCGGAATGTGCGAGGCTGAAGGGAATACGGACTGCTTTGTTCCGATTCGAGGAGTCTTGTCGATGTCTGCCACCGCCGAGAATCCCACCGGCCCCGCCACCGCCACGGCCGCCACCGCCACCACGAGCGGCGCTGTCGCCACTGCCGTCGAGGAGCGCGTCATCGCCCGCGTGATCACCGACGATCCGCTCTACCGGAAGATCCCCGTCGCCCTGCGCTTCGCCCCCGGCGAGCCGCTCGCCGTGCGGATCGTCTTCCCCGCGGGCCTCTCCCCCGAGGGCACCGACAACGAGTGGGTCTTCCCCCGGGCCCTGCTGGAGGCCGGCCTCCAGGCTCCGTCCGGGACCGGCGACGTGCGCATCTGGCCCTGCGGCCGCGTCCAGGTGGTCGTGGAGTTCCACTCCCCGGACGGGGTGGCGGTCATCCAGTTCGACAGCGCCGCGCTGCGCCGCTTCCTGCGCCGCGCGTACACCCCCGCCACCCGGTCGGCGTAACAACGGGCCACGGGCCGCAGGCCGGCCGCCGCGGGACGCAGGCCGGCCGCCACGGGCCGGAACACGCGAACGGCCCGGCCCCGCACCCGGCGATCCCCTCGGATCGGCCGGGTACGGAGCCGGGCCTTGCCGACCGGATCGGCTCCGGTCGGGCGTTGGGCGGCTCGGTCAGGCGTTGACCAGCTCGCGGTCCTTGTCGGGGCCCTCGGCGGTGCCGGCGGCCTCCAGGTGCTTGCGCAGGCTCTCGCCCTCGACGTCCACGTTCGGCAGGATCCGGTCCAGCCAGCGCGGCAGCCACCAGGCCTTGTGGCCGAGCAGGGCGAGCACCGCCGGGACGATGGCCATGCGGACGACGAAGGCGTCGAAGAAGACGGCGACGGCCAGGCCGAAGCCGATCATCTTCACCATCTGCTCGCTGGCGCCGATGAACCCGGCGAACACCGCGATCATGATCACGGCGGCCGCGACGACGACCCGGGCGCTGTACTGGAAGCCGGTCACGACGGCCTGGCCCGGGCGCTCGCCGTGGACGTACGCCTCGCGCATCCGGGTGACGAGGAAGACCTCGTAGTCCATGGCCAGGCCGAAGACGACGCCCACCATGAAGATCGGCATCATGCTCATGATCGGGCCGGTCTGCTCCACTCCGAAGACCGAGCCGAGCCAGCCCCACTGGAAGACCGCGACGACCGCGCCGAGGGCGGCGACGACGGACAGCAGGAAGCCGAGGGCTGCCTTGAGCGGGACCAGGATCGAGCGGAAGACGACCATCAGCAGGAGGAAGGCGAGACCGACGACGAGCGCCAGGTAGGGCAGGAGCGCGTCGTTCATCTTCTGTGAGAAGTCGATGTTCATCGCGGTCGCGCCGGTGACGAGGACGTCGTCGCCGCTGCCCTCGCGGATGTCGTGGACGAGGGCCTCGGTCTTCGCGGAGGACGGGCGGTCCTTCGGGATGACGGTGATGATGGCGGCGTCGCCGGCCTCGTTGGGCGTCGGCGGCACGACCACGGCCACGCCGTCCAGGCCCTTGATCCGGTCCGCGGTCTCGTCGGCGAGCTTCTTGCCGCCGTCGACGACCACGAGCAGCGGGCCGTTGAAGCCGGGGCCGAAGCCCTCCGAGAGCAGGTCGTAGGCCCTGCGCTGGGTGGTGGAGACCGGCTGGGCGCCGTCGTCGGGCAGGCCCATCTCCAGCTTGCCGGCCGGGACCGCGATGGCGCCGAGGCCGATCACGCCGAGGAGGAGGACGACGACCGGGCGGCGCAGCACGAAGCGGGCCCAGCGGGTGCCGGCGTTGGCCTTGGGCTCGGCGTCGGCGGGGCGGCCCTTGCCGAGCAGCTTGCTCCTCCTGCCCGCGGGCAGCACCTTCCTGCCGGCGAAGCCCAGGATGGACGGGACCAGGGTGAGGGCGACGAGGACGGCGATGACCACGGTGCCCGCGGCGGCGAGGCCCATCTTGGTGAGCATCGGGATGTTGACGACGGCCAGGCCCACGAGGGCGATGACCACGGTCAGGCCGGCGAAGACGACGGCGGAGCCGGCGGTGCCGGCGGCCCGGCCCGCGGCCTCGTCCCGCGGGTGGCCCTCGGCGAGCTCCACGCGGTAGCGGGAGACGATGAAGAGGGCGTAGTCGATGCCGACCGCGAGGCCGATCATCATCGCGAGGGTGGAGGTGGTGGAGCCGAGGTCGAGCACGTTGGCGAGCGCGGTGACGGTGGAGACGCCGATGCCGACGCCGATCAGCGCGGTCAGCAGCGGCAGCCCGGCCGCGATCAGCGAGCCGAAGGTGATGACGAGGACGACCGCGGCGACCGCGATGCCGATGACCTCGCCGGAGCCGCTCTCGGGGACGGTCATCAGGGCGTCGCCGCCGATCTCGACGGTCAGCCCGGCGGCCTTGGCGGCGGTGCCGGACCCGGTGAGCGCGTCACGCGTGTCGTCCTTCAGCTCCATGCCGCTGACGGTGTACTTCACGCTCACGTACGCGGTGGAGCCGTCCTGGCTGACGGCCTGCACCTGGAAGGGGTCGGCGATCGAGGCGACCTGGGCCTTGCCCGGGCCTTCCTGAAGGCCGGAGACGATCTTCTGGACCTGGGCCTTGTTCGCCTCGTCGGTGATCTTGGCGCCCTGCGGGGCCTTGATGACGATGCGGGCGGAGGCGCCGTCGGCGGACATGCCCGGGAACTTCTCGTCGAGCAGGTCGAAGGCCTTCTGGGCCTCCGTTCCGGGCATCGAGAACGAGCCGGAGGTGGGCGCGCCGGCCGACGCCGCGCCGAAGCCGGCGGCGAACAGCAGCGCCACCCATATGAGGGCGACGAGGCCGCGGCGCCGGAAGGCGCCCCGGCCGAGGCGGTAGAGGAAGGTGGCCACGGAGGCGGTCTCCCGTTCTGGTCGTGGGATGGATCCGGGTGCGGATCAGGGCGTGGGGAGCCGGCCCGACGACGAGAGCGGCGTGTCAGGAGCAGCAGGAACGGTGCGCGGGTGGTGACTCAGACGCCGAGGGCGGGGAAGACCACGGCGTCGACGAACTCGGCGAGGAAGGCCCGGTCGACGGACCGGTCCTCGATGAGCGGGAGCGCGATGAAGGCCCCGATGAGCATGTGCGGTACGAAATCCAGGGCGGGACAGTCCGGGGCGATCTCACCCCGGTCGACGGCGCGCCGGAGCATCGCCTGGAGACCGGTGATCTCCGGGTCGATCAGCAGCTCCCGCAGGGCCTGGTGGAGTTCCGGGCTCGTGTGGACGGCATGGGCCAGGCCCCGGATCAGGGCGGTGTCCTTGGCCATCTGCGCGTCGTCGGAGTGCTGGACCATGAGTCCGAAGTCCCCGCGCAGGCTGCCGGTGTCGATCTCCTCCAGGGAGACCGGCTGCGTGCAGCGCAGGGCCCGGGCTACCAGCTCGGGCTTGCTCCCCCACTGGCGGTAGAGGGTGGCCTTGCTGGACTTGGTGCGGGCGGCGACCGCGTCCATGGTCAGTGCGTCGTAGCCGACCTCGCGCAGCAGGTCCAGGACCGCTCCGTGGAGTTCGGCCTCCCGTTCGGGGGTGATGCGGCTGCGCCGCGAGGAGACCTCGTCGGACACCACGGCGCACCTCCCTTCGAACGAAACCGTTTCGTACTTCACGTCGTACAGGTACGACCATACTCCCGACGCGAGCGAAACGAAACCGTTCCGTTTCGCTTTCGGGGGTGGCCTGGATCACCTGTACGAGTTGCCGGGCCCCCCTACCGCGGAAAGCATGGTGGGGTGAGCCACGACCTCGCCTACCTCCGGTTCCCGCACCTCCACGGCGACCTGCTCTGCTTCGCCGCCGAGGACGACCTGTGGATCGCGCCCCTGGTCCCCGAGGGCGAAAGCCCCGGCCGGGCCTGGCGCATCACGGTCGACCGCACCCGCATCGGCCATCCCCGCTTCTCCCCCGACGGCCGCCACATCGCCTACACCACCTGGCGCAGCCTCGACCCCGAGATCCACCTCGCCCCCGTCGAAGGCGGCCCGGCCCGCCGGCTCACCTACTGGGGCGCCACCGACACCCGGGTCTGCGGCTGGACCCCGCCCGAGGCCGACGGCCGCAGCGACATCCTGGCGGTGTCCTCGCACGGGCAGCCGTTCTCCTACTTCGCCTGGGCCTACCGGGTGCCCACGGACGGCTCCCCCGGCGGCAAGCTCCCCTGGGGCCCGGTCTCGGACATCGCGGTGCACGAGGAGGAGCACGACGGCGAGGGCCCCGGCGGGCGGCGCACCCTGCTGCTGACCGGCAAGCCCCCGCACGAGCCCGCCTCCTGGAAGCGCTACCGCGGCGGCGCCACCGGACGGCTCTGGCTGCACGGCAAGCGGCTGCTGGAGGACATCGGAGGCCACCTCGACGCGCCCATGTTCGTCGCCGGCCGGATCGCCTTCCTCTCCGACCACGAGGGCATCGGCAACCTGTACTCCTGCCTGCCCGACGGCACCGACCTGCGCCGGCACACCGACCACGAGGAGTTCTACGCCCGGCACGCCTCCAGCGACGGCTCCCGGGTCGTCTACCAGTGCGCCGGCGAGCTCTGGCTCGTCGACTCGCTGGCCCCCGGCTCCGCCCCGCGCCGGCTCGACGTCCGCCTCGGCGGCCCGCGGGCCGGCCGGCGCACCTACCAGGTGCCCGCCGGCAGCCACGTCGACTCGCTGTCCGTCGACACCACCGGCCGGGCCAGCGCCGTCGTCATCCGCGGCAGCCTGTACTGGCTCACCCACCGCGACGGGCCCGCCCGGACGCTCGCCGACACCCCGGGCGTACGGGTGCGGCAGCCCGAGATGCTCGGCACGGGCGGGCAGGTCGCGTACGTCACGGACGCCGAGGGCGAGGACGCCGTCGAGATCGCCTACCTGCCGCGGGCCTCCGGCGACCGGGAGCCGCGCCGGCTCGCCTCCGGGCAGCTGGGCCGCGTACTGGAGATGGTGGCCGACCCGGCCGGGGAGCGGCTCGCGATCGCCTCCCACGACGGGCGGCTGCTGCTCATCGACGCGACGGAGGAGTCGGCCGGCGAGGTCACCGAGCTCGTCCGGTCCGTCAACGGGCCCGTCACCGACCTGGCGTTCTCCCCCGACGGGTCGTTCCTGACCTGGTCGCACCCGGGCGTCGGGCACGCGCTGCGGCAGATCAAGATGGCCCGGATCTTCGGTCCCGGCGCGCGGAACATCGTGGACGTCACCAGCGGCCGCTTCGTCGACGAGAACCCGGTCTTCACCCGCGACGGCCGCTACCTGGCCTTCCTGTCGTGGCGCGGCTTCGACCCGGTCTACGACGTGCACACCGGCGACCTGTCGTTCCCGCTGGGCTGCCGCCCCTACCTGGTGCCGCTGTCCTCCGCGACGCCCTCGCCGTTCGCGTTCACCCCCGACGGCCGCCCCGCGGCGGGCGGACTCGACCCGGCGGAGGGGGAGTCCGGCCAGGAGGGCGACGGCTCGGTGACCGTGGAGGTGGAGGGCCTGGAGAGCCGCGTCACCCCGTTCCCGGTGACGGCCTCCAAGTACTCGGCCCTGTACCCGGTGCACGGCGGCGGGCTGGTGTGGCTGCGCTGGCCCATCTCGGGCGCGCTCGGCGAGACCTTCGCCAACCCCGCCGACACCAGCGGCAAGCCCACCCTGGAGCACTTCGACATCACCAAGGCCCGCAAGACCGAACTGGCCTCCGGACTGGACTGGTTCGCGGTCAGCGGCGACGGCACCCGGCTCGTCCTCAACGACGACGGCGACCTGCGGGCCGTCCCCGCCACCGAGGCCGGCGACGGCGACTCCACCGTCTACCTCGACCTGCGGCGCATCCACCACGAGGCGGACCCGGCCGCCGAGTGGCGGCAGGCCTTCGAGGAGGCGGGCCGGCTGATCCGCGCCTACTTCTGGGAGCCGGACATGTGCGGCATCGACTGGGACGGCGTGCTGCGCCAGTACCGGCCGCTCGTCGAACGCGTCGCCTCCCCCGACGAGTTCGCCGACCTGCTGCGCGAGGTCCTCGGCGAACTCGGCACCTCGCACGCGTACGTCTCCCCCGCCCGCCGCAACGAGGGCCCGCCGCACTACCAGCGGCCCATCGGCCTGCTCGGCGCCGACCTCGTGCCCCGCGACGGGGGCTGGGTCGTCCGGCGGATCCTGCCCGGCGAGGCCTCCGACTCCAAGGCCCGCTCCCCGCTGGCCGGCAGCGGCATCCGGGAGGGCTCCGTCCTCACCCACGTCGACGGGCGGCCCGTCGACCCCGTCACCGGGCCCTACCCGCTGCTGGCCGCGGCCGGCGGCACCACCGTCGAGCTGACCTTCACCCCGGCCGACGGCGAGGGCGCGGCCCGCCGCGTGGCGGTGGTCCCGCTGGTCGACGACCGGCCGCTGCGCTACCAGCACTGGGTGTCCAAGCGCCGCGCCGTGGTCCGCGAGGTCAGCGGCGGCAAGTGCGGCTACCTGCACATCCCCGACATGGGCGGCTCGGGCTGGGCGCAGTTCAACCGGGACCTCCGGATGGAGATGTCCCGGCCCGCGCTCCTCGTGGACGTCCGCGGCAACGCGGGCGGGCACATCAGCGAACTGGTGGTGGAGAAGCTCACCCGCTCGATCCTGGGCTGGGACCTCACCCGCAACGCCCAGCCGGTGTCCTACGCCTCCAACGCGCCCCGCGGCCCGATCGTGGCGCTGGCCGACGAGGCGACCTCCTCCGACGGCGACATGATCACCGCGGCGTTCAAGCTGCTGGGCCTGGGCCCGGTCGTCGGCCAGCGCACCTGGGGCGGCGTCGTCGGCATGACCGGCCGCCACACCCTCGGCGACGGCACGGTCATCACGGTGCCGATGAACGCCGCCTGGTTCCCCGAGTACGGCTGGTCGGTGGAGAACCACGGCGTGGAGCCGGACTTCGCGATCCTGCGGACCCCGCTGGACTGGGCCGAGGGCCGCCACGCACAGCTCGACGACGCCGTGCACCTGGCCCTGGAACTCCTGGAACAGGAACCGGCCGCAGTCCCACCCGGCTACGAGGACGTCCCCGACCTACGCCGCCCAAAACTCCCGCCGCGCTAGGCGGTTCCCCGCTCCCCGCAAGGGGCGCGGGGAACGGCGCGACCAGCCACAGCCGGCCCGCAGACGACCGCCGGACCCTCGCGCCCCTCCCACGGAGCACTCAGGCCGGGCCGGGCTGCGGCCCGGGGCCGCGCCGGGCCAGGCCGGGGCGCGGCCCGGGCGTCAGGCGGGCGTACTACCCCCGCGCTCCCGCTCATCGGCGGCTCCGCCCGCCCCGACGAGCCCCTTGGAGACGCCGGCCAGCCGCGGCTCGAACCGCTCCATGTCCCGCCGCCCGCCGACCGCGATGAGCCCCGGCAGCCAGCCCCGTACGCCCTGCATCGCGCGCAGCCACCCCTGGGCGTACACGTGCGCGGAGCGGCGTTCGATGCCGGCGACGATCCGGTCCACGGCCGGGCCCAGCGGGTAGGTGCGGTTCGCCGGCCACGGCAGCCGCTGCCGCAGCTCCCGCATCACGTCGTTCCGGTCGGCGCCGCGCACCATGTCGGTGTCGGTCCAGGACAGGTAGCCGACGCCGACCTTGACGCCCTTGTGGGCGACCTCGGCCCGCAGGCAGTGGGCGAAGGCCTCGACCCCGGACTTGGAGGCGCAGTACGCGGTCATCATCGGCGCCGGGGTGATCGCGGCGAGCGAGGCGATCTGGAGGAAGTAGCCGCGGCTCTCGGTGAGGACGGGGAGGAAGGCCCGGCCCGTGACGGCGCTGCCGATCAGGTTGACCTCGATCACCCGGCGCCAGGCCTCGGGGTCGGAGTCGGCGAACGGGCCGCCCGCGGCGACCCCCGCGTTGGCGACGACGATGTCGACCTTGCCGAAGCGCTGTTTGACCTCCTGCGCCACCCGGGCCATGGCCTCGTGGTCGGTGACGTCGGCGTGCCAGTGGTCGCTGTCGGTGTGCAGGCGCTCGGAGACCTCCTTGAGGGCCTCCGGCTCCAGCCCCACCAGTGCGATCCGCGCGCCGCGCGCGGACAGCTTGCGGGCGAGCAGCTCGCCGACGCCGCGGGCTGCGCCGGTGATGACGGCGACCTGGCCTTCCAGACTCCTGTGGGCGCTCACGGCGTCTTCTCCTTCGCGTCCTTCGCGGGTGTGCCGAGGTAGGCGGTGGTCAGCTCGCGCACCGCGTTGGTGACGGCCTCGGGGGCTTCGATCGGGGTCATGTGCCCCATGCCGGTCAGCTCGGTCAGCCCGATGCAGTGCGGCAGCGCGGCGGCGATCCGCCGGGCGTGCACGATCGGGGACAGCCGGTCGGCGGTGCCGCCGAGGACGGCGGTGGGGGCGGTGAGGGCGGGCAGGTTGGCGTGCACGTCGAGCTCGGCCAGGACCTGCGACCAGGCGTACCGGACCGAGGTGGGGCAGGCGTGCACGATCCGGGCGCAGGCCTCGACCCGGTCGGGCGCCGAACCGGGGCCCATGGTGGCGTACTTGAGCACCCGTTTGGCGGGCGGGGTGACCGGGCCGAGCGGGGCGCGTGAGCCGAGGAGCGCGCGGGTCAGGCGGGTCCGCAGGGGCCCGGGGCGCAGCGGCACCACGAGCGCCTCGGCGGCCAGCCGGGAGCTGCCGGTGCTGCACAGCAGGACGGCGGCGGCGTGCTCGGCGAGCTCGGGCCGCCCGGCGGCAGCCATGATCGTCATGCCGCCCATGGAGTGCCCGGCCAGGACGGCCCGCTCGCCGGGGGCGAGGGCGGCCCGCAGCACGGCGGCCAGGTCGTCGGCGAGGGCGGTGGTGGAGTAGCCGGATCCGGCGGGGCTGCGGCCGTGGCCGCGCTGGTCGTAGGCGATGACCCGGTGGTCGGTGGCGAGGTCGCGGATCTGGGCGGCCCAGAAGGCGGTGGAGCAGGTCCAGCCGTGGGCGAGCACGACGGGCGGCGCGTCCGGCTCGCCGTGTTCCTCCACGTGCAGCCGCGCCCCGTCGGCGGATACGGCGGTCAGCTCGCGGCGGGCGGCGGGCGGCGTGTACCGCCCGCCGGTGACGTGCGTCAGCCGGCTCACGCGGCACCGTCCTCGGCGGAGGCGGAACCGGAAGCGGAGGCGGCCGATCCGGTAGCGGCGGCGGACGCAGCCGCGGACGCGGCGGCCTGGACGGGAACCCGCCCGCCGTCGGGCTCCCGGAGCCGGACGACCTCGTACTCGCCCATGTCCACGGTCCGCGTGAGCTTGCGGAACTCCCCCGTCGTGCCCGGCCAGACGGTGGTGTTGCGGCCCTGCGCGTCCAGGTACCAGCTGGTGCAGCCGCCGGTGTTCCACACGGTCCGCTCCATCCGGGTCTGGACCTGCCGGTTCCACCGGTTCACGGCCGAGGGGCGGGCGGCGAGGGCGACCCGTCCGCCGAGGACGTTCAGCTGGCGCAGGTAGTCGGCCATGTAGTTCAGCTGCGACTCGATCATCAGGATCATCGAGCTGTTCCCGAGCCCGGTGTTCGGTCCGATGATCGTCATCCAGTTCGGGAAGCCGGCGGCGGTCGCCCCGCGCAGCGCCTGTAT
This sequence comes from Streptomyces sp. NPDC090445, assembly GCF_044769385.1. Lineage (NCBI taxonomy): Bacteria > Bacillati > Actinomycetota > Actinomycetes > Kitasatosporales > Streptomycetaceae > Streptomyces > Streptomyces sp. NPDC090445. The sequence goes on from NZ_JBIVXV010000009.1 coordinate 162,870, forward strand.
CCCGTCCTTCCAGTGGTCCGCGAGGGTGCGGCCCTCCGCGCCCACCACGCGTTCCGCGATCGGCATGTCCGTGATGTGGAAGCCGGTGCCGAAGACGATCGCGTCGGCCTCGGTCTCGGTGCCGTCGGCGGCGACGAGGACGCTGCCCCGGATCTCCTTGAGCCCGGAGGCGACGAGGTCCACGTCGGGGCGGGCGAGCGCCGGGTAGTAGTCGCTGGAGAGCAGGATCCGCTTGCAGCCGATCCGGTACGAGGGCGTCAGCTTGGCGAGCAGCGCCGGGTCCTTGATCGAGCGGGCCATATTGGCCTTGGCCAGGGTTTCGATCAGCCCGAGCTGGTTGGGCCGCTTGGTGAAGGCGCTGACCTGGAGCTCCCGGATGCCCCACAGCAGCCCGCGGCGCGCGGCCTGGGTGAACGGCAGCTGCCGGTGCAGCCGGCGTTCGACGGAGCCGATGGCCCGGTCGGCGCGGGGCAGCACCCACGGCGGGGTGCGCTGGAAGAGGGTGAGCCGCTCCGCCTCGGGCGCGATGGCCGGGACGATCTGGATGGCGGAGGCGCCGGTGCCGACCACGGCGATCCGCTTGCCGCGCAGGTCGTAGCCGTGGTCCCAGCGCGCGGAGTGGAAGACGGCGCCGGGGAACTCGGCGAGTCCGGGGATCTCGGGCATCTTCGGCTCGGACAGCGGCCCGGTCGCGGAGACGACGACGTCGGCGGTGAGTGCGCCGGCGGTGGTCTCGATCTCCCAGCGCAGCTCGGCGCTGTCCCAGCGGGCCGTGAGCAGCTCGGAGTTCAGCCGGATGTGCGGGCGCAGCCCGAAGGTGTCGGCGACGTGCTCCAGGTAGGCCCGGATGTGCGGCTGGCCGGAGAAGGTGCGGGGCCAGTCGGGGTTGGGTGCGAAGGAGAACGAGTACAGGTGGGACGGCACGTCGCAGGCGCAGCCCGGATAGCTGTTGTCCCGCCAGGTGCCGCCGACGGAGTCGGCCCGTTCCAGGACGACGAAGTCCGTGATCCCCTCGCGGCGGAGCCGGACGGCTGCGCCGAGCCCGCTGAAGCCGGACCCGATCACCGCCACCCGGACGTGCTCGCGCCCGCCCCCGCGCCCGCCTTCGTGCCTGTCTGTGCCGCCCATGCCGCCTCCCAGCCACCCCAACAACACACCACGCACACACTGCCAGCAATCACTGGCACAATCGGGAGGGTAGAGCAGCTCCGTACCGCTGGGTAGGGGTCGCACCCGGAAAGTTACCGCCGGTACGCCCTAGGCTTCGGCTGTGGCAGACACGGAAGCGGGGACGACAGTGCGTGAATACCGTACGGAGGAGCTGGCCGAGGCCGCCGGCATCCCCGTCCGCACCCTGCGCTTCTACCGCGAGCGCAAGCTCCTGCCGCCGCCGCGCCGCGAGGGCCGGATCGCCTGGTACGACGACCACCACCTGGCCCGGCTGCGCACCATCGCCGCCCTCCTCGAACGCGGCCACACCCTCGGCGGCATCGCCGAGCTCACCGCCGCCTTCGAGAACGGCCGCGACGTCGGCCAGCTCGGCGAACTGCTCGGCATCGGCTGGTCGGAGGAGACCCCCGTCCGCCTGACCCCGGAGGCGCTGGCCGACTACTTCGAGGGCGAGGTCACCCCGGAGAACCTGGCGGCCTCCCTCGACCTCGGCTACGTGGCCACCGACGGCGACGAGATCGTCCACGTGAGCCGCCGCCTGCTGGACGTCTCCTCGGCCCTGGTGCGCGAGGGCGTCCCCCTCGCCGCCGTCCTGGAGACCGGGCGCCGGGTCCGCGAGCACGCGGACGCCCTGGCGGCCCTGTTCGCCGGGCTGGTCACGGAACACCTGGGCAAGGGGGACAAAGAGGACGCGGAGGCGGTCACCCGTCTCCGCCCGCTGGCCAAGAGCGTGGTCGAGGCCGAGCTCTCGATGGCCATGGACCGCCTCCTGGCCGCGGCACGGCTGCCGGAAGAAGCGCCCCAGACCCCTCGGCAGTCCGGGACGCCTCAGACACCGGCCCCGTAGACGCCTCAGACACCGGCCCCGTAGACGACGGTCACCGGCGCGTGGTCGGACCACCGCTCCGGGTGCGTCTCGGCCCGCTCCACGAACGCCTTCACGGCCCGCGCCGCCAGCCCCGGCGTCGCGACCTGGAGGTCGATCCGCCAGCCGGAGTCGTTGTCGAAGGCCCGCCCCCGGTAGGACCACCAGGAGTACGGCCCCTCCGCGTCGGGGTGCAGCTCGCGGACGACGTCCACGTAGCCGGCCTCGGAGTAGACCTTGCCGAGCCACTCCCGCTCCTCGGGCAGGAAGCCGGCGCTCTTGCGGTTGGTCCGCCAGTTCTTCAGGTCCGCTTCCCGGTGGCAGATGTTCCAGTCGCCGCAGACGACGACCTCGCGCCCGTCCGCCGCGGCCTTCTCCTTCAGGGCCGCCAGGTAGGGCAGGAACTCGTCCATGAACCGGTACTTCTCGTCCTGCTTCTCGGTCCCGGCCTCCCCGGACGGCAGGTAGAGGCTGGCGACGACCACGCCGGGCAGGTCGACCTCCAGGTACCGCCCGGAGCCGTCGAACTCGTCGCTGCCGAAGCCGACCTGCACCCGCTCGGGCTCCCGCCGCGTGTACACGGCGACCCCGGCCCGCCCCTTGGCGGCGGCCGGCGCGAAGACGGTGTGCCAGCCCTCGGGCTCCCGCACCTCCTCCGGGATCTGCGCCTCCTCGGCGCGTACCTCCTGCAGGCACACGACGTCGGCTTCCGAGCCGGCCAGCCACGGGGAGAAGCCCTTCTTGGCGGCAGCGCGGATCCCATTCACGTTCACGGAGGTCACGGAGAGCATCCCAGCACCATAGCCCGGCCCTTCCGTACGATGTCCGGATGTCTCACGGGATAGACCTGCGCGCCGTGCCGTACGACCACCCGGACGCGATCAGGCTCAACGACCAGGTTCAGCTCGAATACCGGGTGCGGTACGACGGCGAGGGCGACGCCACCTTCCTCGACCCGGCGATGTTCCTGCCGCCGCAGGGCCTGTACCTGGTGGCGTACGACACATCGGGAGCGCCGGTTGCCACCGGCGGCTGGCGCACCCAGGACGAGAACGACGAGGGCTACTCGGACGGCGACGCCGAACTGAAGCGCATGTACGTCGTCCCCGAGGCCCGCGGCCTGGGCCTCGCCCGCCGGATCCTGGCGGAGCTGGAGTCCGACGCCCGTGCGGCCGGGCGCACCCGCATGGTCCTGGAGACCGGCAACAAGCAGCCGGAGGCCATCGCCCTCTACCGCTCCTCGGGCTACGCCACGACGGAGAAGTTCGGCTACTACCGCGAATACCCGTCCAGCCACTGCATGGCCAAGCCCCTCTCCTGACGCCCGCCGGGCGCCCCGTGGTCCCGCCCGTCCGCCCATCAGCCGGGCGGGATCACCCCTGCCGGAGCCGGAGCCGGAACTTCGGGCAGACGTCCGGATCCCGGTCGTCGTAGACGAAGGTGCGCTTCGCGTCGATGCCGATGGAGAGCTTGTCGAGGGTGTCACCGTGCAGGAAGCCCTCCGGCTCGGTGAATTCCAGGACGAGCATGGTCCGGCCCTTCGCCGAAACAGGGGCCTGCACCTGCCAGGTACCGGACCCGCTGAAGGTCTTGCCGAGATGGGCGTGGAAGGAGCTGTCGCCCGTGGGCCAGTTCTCCGCCGTGAAGCTGCCCCCCTGAGCCGTTCCGGGAGTGAGGGTCAGAACGAGGCTGGCCCCCTTCGCCTTGAGCTCACCGTCGAACGTGCCCGCCAACTGCGCGGCGCCCGCGGTGTCAGCCGCCTCCGGGACGCACCGCTCAAATGCGTCGGAGCCACAGGCGGTGAGGGCCCCGCCCACGGCGGCAAGGGCAAGCACAAGCCCCACCACCCGCACCCGGCGTCGATACACGGCCCCCCCTCCCGGGTAACTCCGGTCATTGTCCCGGCAAACGCCGAGATCCCGCCCAGCCTTTCGGCTGAACGGGATCTCGTGACGATTCCCGGTAGCTATCCGAGAACTGTCGTCTGTGGACCTGTGGGGATTTGAACCCCAGACCCCCTCGATGCGAACGAGGTGCGCTACCAGACTGCGCCACAGGCCCTTGCGACGTGTGAAACATTAGCATCCTCGCGTCGCCGCACCAAAATCCGTTCCCGGAGCGGCTTCGCGGCGGTCATTCGTTGGCCGCGCGGGGGCGGTCGTCGCTCTCGTACTGGTCGAACAGGGGCGTGCGCCCGCGGTCGCGGCCGCGCGGGCGGGCCGGCTGCGCGGCCCCGGCGGCGTCCGGCTTGGCGGGGGCCGCGGGCTGGGCGCGCAGGCGGGGGTCCGTCGGCTCGGCCGTGCTGGAGCGGGAGGCGCTCCAGCCGTCCGGGGCCGCCGGGCCGGTGGCGCGGGGGGCGACCGGGGCCGTCACGTAGGTGGGCAGCGGGACCGGGACGGGCTCCCAGCTGTCGCCGCGGCCGGGGCCGCGTTCGCGCTGCTGGTCCACCCACTCGGCGTGGTCGGTCTGCTCGACCAGGGCGCGCCGCCCCGCCTCCTGCGGGGAGACCGGCGGTGCGGGCTCGGGTTCGGCTCCCGGGGCTTCCTCGGTCTCGCGGCGGCCCGGGCGGTTCTCGCGCAGGTGGCGGGCGGCGGCCTCGGCGCGCCGGCGGTCCATGGTGAACTCGTAGCGCCGCCGCTCCTGGGCGCGCAGGTACGCGATGTACGCGCTCAGCAGGACGGCCGGCAGGCCCGGGGCCCACAGGTAGGCGATGCCGCCGACCGCGGCGACGACGGCACCGAGGGAGAAGACGAGGAAGAGGAGCGCGGTGGTGCGCCGGCGGCGGGCGAGCACCTGCAGGCGCTGTTGGCGCCGCTGCCGCTCGGCCACGGCCTGCCGTTCCACGAGGGCGGACCTCGGCTCCGTCCTGGTTGCGGGCATGCCGACGGACCGGGCGTCGGCGTCCACGGAATTCACCGTTTCCGTCGCGGCGTCCGGATCCGCGAGGTACTGGGGATCCGCCTCCTGGTCGGTGCGCTCACGCAGCCCCTTGGCGTAACGGCGCTCCATTCCCGCCCGGCCGGAAAGCAGCCGGATGGCAGTGGAGAAGCGTTCCGTCGGACGGGCCTCGTTCAGCTCGTCCTGCCTCCGGAGCCACATGGGCACCAAGTAGGCGGCCCAAGCCCCCACAATGACTGCGTAGATGAGGCCGCTGCTGCTCACACCTCACACCGTAGAGGGATACGGCCTGAGGGATCCGCCAATTGGACCGGTGTGTCGCACGAACCGGCTGATATCACCGACTTTTTTTGTGATTCTTCGGATCAGGATATGGGCGATTCGGGCCCCCGCTCAGGAATTCGAACGCGCTTTCGAATTACTGAGGGGGGCGGTGGCGTCCGGCGTTTATCGGGCGCCCGTGTCCGGGCCCGGCGGCGGCTCGGCACCCCGGTCCCGCGTGCGGTGCCAGCGGGACACCAGCCCCTCCGGGACCTCCTCCACCGTCAGCGCGTACACCAGGTGGTCGCGCCAGGCTCCGTCGATGTGCAGGTAGCGCGGCCGCAGCCCCTCCTCGCGGAAGCCCAGCTTCTCCACCACGCGCCGGCTGGGCCCGTTCTCCGGCCGGATGCACACCTCGATCCGGTGCAGCCCGACCCGCGCGAAGCAGTGGTCCACCGCCAGCGCCACGGCGGTCGGCATCACGCCCCGCCCCGCCACCTCGCGGTCCACCCAGTAGCCGATGTGGCCCGCGCACATGGAGCCCCAGGTGATCCCGGCGACCGTCAGCTGGCCGACCAGCCGCCCCTGGTACTCGATGACGAACGGCAGCATCCGCCCGGCGTTCGCCTCCGCCCGCAGATGGCGGACCATCTGCCGGTAGGTCGGGCGCCGGACCACCGGCCCCCAGGGCGCGGGCGGCGGAATCGTGGCCTCCCACGGCCGGAGCCATTCCCGGTTGCGCCGGTTCACCTCGCGCCAGGCGCTCTGGTCCCGCATTCTTATCGGCCGGAGGATGACATCGCCGTCGGCGAGCGCCACCGGCCAGGTGGGTCCGTTCAGCTCTGGCTCCCCGACGGTGCCGGGTGGTCGCCGCCCCGGATCTGGTCCACCGCGTGCGGCAGGATCCGCGCGAGGACCGCGAGGCCGTCGCGGACGCCGCCGGTGGAGCCGGGCAGGTTGACGATCAGGGTGCGGCCGGCCACGCCCGCGCGCCCCCGGGACAGCGCCGCGGTCGGCACCTTCGCCAGGCCCTCGGCCCGGATGGCCTCCGGAATGCCGGGGATCTCGTAGTCCAGCACCCGCGCGGTGACGTCCGCGGTGCGGTCGGTCGGCGAGATGCCGGTGCCGCCGGTGGTGAGGATGACGTCGTACCCGGCGGCCACGCCCTCGCGCAGCGCCTGCTCGACGGGGTCGCCGTCCGGGACGACGCGCGGGCCGTCCACGGCGAAGCCGAGCTCCAGCAGCCCCTCGGCCAGCAGGGGGCCGCCCTTGTCGGCGTACACGCCGGCCGAGGCCCGGTTGGAGGCGGTCACCACCAGGCCGCGCGCCTGCCGCGCGCCGACACCGGCAGCGGCAGCGGCAGCAGCAGCAGCAGCAGCACCGGCAGCCGTACCGCCGCCCTCGCGCTGGGGCTGGGCGTCGGGGTGGGCGTGGCCGAAGGCGTCGCCGCCGCGCGGGGCGTTCACGCGCGTGTCCAGTCGCCGGACTTGCCGCCGGTCTTCTCCTCCACCCGGACGTCGGTGATGACGGCGCCCTTGTCGACGGCCTTGACCATGTCGATCACGGTGAGCCCGGCGACCGCGACGGCGGTGAGCGCCTCCATCTCCACGCCCGTGCGGTCGGTGGTCTTGACGGTGGCGAGGATCTCGACGGCGTCGTCGGCGACCGACAGGTCCACCTTCACTCCGGAGACGGCGAGCGGGTGGCAGAGCGGGATCAGGTCGGGGGTCTTCTTCGCGCCCATGATCCCGGCGATCCGCGCGGTGGCGAGGGCGTCGCCCTTGGGTACGCCCTCGCCGCGCAGCAGTTCGATCACCCGGGGGGAGACGAGCACGCGCCCGCTGGCGCGCGCCGTCCGCGTCGTGACGTCCTTCTCCGAGACGTCGACCATCCGGGCCGCTCCGGCCTCGTCGATGTGCGTCAGCCTGCTCTGCGTGTTCATGGGTCGTGCCGCTCCCGATCCCGGGCCCCGAGGGGGCCTGTGTGGTGCAACACGCTACCCGCACCTGCCGGAACAGGGGCGCGGCGGGGGAACGGCTCCGGGCGCCCCGCGGCCGGTCGGCGGCCCCGGCCGAGCGGGGCCGGCCGGGCGGTCAGCCGAGCGGTGTCAGCCGAGCGGGATCACGTCCAGCTCGCTGCCGGGCTCCACGGAGGTGACGTCCTCCGGTACGACCATCAGCGCGTCGGCGTGGGCCAGTGCGGCGATGAGGTGCGAGCCGGATCCGCCGACCGGGCTGACCGTGCCGCTGTCCGCGTCGTACGCGCCGCGCAGGAACTGGCGGCGGCCGGCCGGGGAGCCGAGCGCCTCGTCCGCCTTCAGGACCGCGCGCACGCTGGGCCGGCTGACGTCCGGCAGGCCCATGAGCGCCCGGATCGCGGGCCGTACGAACAGTTCGAAGGAGACGTACGAGGACACCGGGTTGCCGGGCAGGGCGAGCAGCGGGGTGTGGTCGGGGCCGATGGTGCCGAAGCCCTGCGGCTTGCCGGGCTGCATGGCGAGCTTGCGGAAGTCCATCCGGCCGGCGTCCGGCTCGTCGGGGGCGGTGCCGATCGAGGAGAGGGCCTCCTTGACCACGTCGTACGCGCCGACGCTGACGCCGCCGGTGGTGACCAGCAGGTCGGCGCGGACCAGCTGGTCCTCGATGGCGGCCTTCAGGGTCTCGGCGTCGTCGGCGACGGCCCCGACCCGGTAGGCGATGGCTCCGGCGTCCCGGGCTGCGGCGGCCATGGCGAAGCTGTTCGAGTCGTAGATGGCGCCCGCGGTCAGGGCCTCGCCGGGCTGGACGAGCTCGCTGCCGGTGGAGATCACGACCACGCGCGGGCGCGGCCGGACCCGTACGGTGGCGCGCCCGATGGCGGCCAGCAGCGCGATCTGCGACGGGCCGAGCACGGTGCCCGCGGCGAGCGCGAGGTCGCCGGCCTGGACGTCGCTGCCGCGGGCGCGGACGTGCGCCCGCGCCTGCGCCGGCCGGTGCACCCGCACCTCGCCGCCCGCGCCCTCGGGGGCGGCGCTGGCCGGGGCCATTGCGGCGGCCGCGCCGCCGCCCGTGCCGCCGTCGGTCCACTCGACCGGTACGACGGCCTCCGCGCCGGGGGGCAGGGGCGCCCCGGTCATGATCCGGGCGGCCTGGCCGGGGCCGACGGTGGGCAGTTCGCCGCTGCCCGCCGCCACGTCCCCGATGACCGTGAGGACCGCGGGGAACTCCTCGCCGGCGCTCTGGACATCGGCCGTGCGGACCGCGTACCCGTCCATCGAGCTGTTGTCGAAGGGCGGGAGGGCGACGGGGACGGTGACGTCCTCGACCAGGACACAGCCCTGGGCATCGAGCAGCTGGAGTTCGATCGGCTCCAGCGGCCGGACGGCGGCGAGGACGTCCGCGAGGTGCTCGTCCACCGACCACAGGCGCTGCCGCCCGGTGGGGCCGCCGGTGTCCCGGGGTGCCTCCGCCGCCGCGTCCGCCGCCTGCGATGCCTCAGGGCTGGTGCTCAAGGTGCTACATCTCCTCCGTGACGTAACGGCGAAGCCAGGTGCGGAACTCCGGGCCCAGGTCCTCACGCTCGCACGCGAGGCGGACGATGGCCCGCAGGTAGTCGCCGCGGTCTCCGGTGTCGTAGCGGCGGCCCCGGAAGACCACGCCGTGCACCGGGCCGCCCACGGTCTCGTCGGCGGCCAGCTTCTGCAGGCCGTCGGTGAGCTGGATCTCCCCGCCGCGGCCCGGCTCGGTCTCCCGCAGTATGTCGAAGATCGCGGGGTTGAGGACATAGCGTCCGATGACGGCGTAGTTGCTCGGCGCGTCCTCGGGGTCCGGCTTCTCGACGAGGCCGGTGATGCGGACGACGTCCGCGTCGTCCGTGGCCTCGACGGCGGCGCAGCCGTAGAGGTGGACGTTGGCCGGGTCGACCTCCATCAGGGCGATGACGCTGCCGCCGGTGCGCGCGTGCACGTCCGCCATCTGGCGCAGCAGCGGGTCGCGCGGGTCGATGAGGTCGTCGCCGAGGAGGACGGCGAAGGGCTCGTCGCCGACGTGCGGCTCGGCGCACAGGACGGCGTGGCCGAGGCCGCGGGGGTCGCCCTGGCGGACGTAGTGCATGGTGGCCAGGTCGCTGGATTCCTGGACCTTCTTGAGGCGGTCGTCGTCGCCCTTCGCGCTGAGCGCCGATTCCAGCTCGTAGTTGCGGTCGAAGTGGTCTTCCAGGGCCCGCTTGTTACGCCCTGTGATCATGAGCACGTCGTCCAGTCCGGCCGAGACGGCCTCCTCGACGACGTACTGGATGGCCGGCTTGTCCACGACCGGGAGCATTTCCTTGGGCGTCGCCTTCGTCGCCGGAAGGAAGCGGGTGCCGAGGCCCGCGGCAGGGATGACTGCCTTTTTGATCACGGGGTGCAACTGAGTCATGGGCAGAACCATAGTGGGTGATGCCATGGCCTCCGTTTGGAAACCGGTAAGTAGATCAACGTTTGATCCTTTTTGAGAGGAAAAGCGAGTCACCAGTGGTAACGACCCCGCCGAACCCCGCCCGCCCGCCGCAGCCGTCCGGGAAGACGCTGCTGCGCCGCGAACTCCTCGCCGCCCGCCGCGCCCTGTCCCCCGGCTCGCTGCGTACGTCGGCCCGCGCGCTCTCCCGCTCCGCCCTCGCCCTGCCCGAGCTGGCCGGCGCCCGCACCGTGGCCGCGTACGTCTCGGTCGGCAGCGAACCGGGCACCCGCGACCTGCTCGACGCACTGCGCGCCGCCGGGAAGCGGGTGCTGCTGCCCGTCCTGCTGGCCGACAACGACCTCGACTGGGCCGTGTACGAGGGCCCGGACTCCCTCGCCGAGACCGCCCACGCGGGGAAGATGCCGCTGCTGGAGCCCTCCGGCCCGCGCCTCGGGCCGGAGGCGGTCACCGGCGCGGACGCGGTCCTGCTGCCCGGGCTGGCGGTCGACGGGCGCGGGATGCGCCTCGGGCGCGGCGGGGGCTCGTACGACCGGGCGCTCGCGCGCCTGGAGCGCGCCGGGGCGCATCCGGCGCTGGTCGTGCTCCTCTACGACGAAGAGGTGGTCGCGCGGGTCCCGGAGGAACCGCACGACCACCCCGTTCAGGCGGTGGCCACCCCCTCGGGGGTGGTCCGTTTCACGGACTCAGCGTGAGCCGGTACTCCGTCGCCTTGTCCACGGCCTCCTTGCCGAAGGGCCAGTCGAGCAGGTCGCCCTTGGCCCACAGCGTGGTCTGGTCCGTGTAGTTGTCGTGGTACGCGTGCCCGGAGGCGCCGGTGAGGTTGATCCAGCGGGACTTGTCCAGCTCGCCGAGGTTCACGATCATCCGCATGGACGGGACCCAGGTGACGCCGTAGCCGCCGGCCGCGTTCCAGCCGGTCGCGTTCACGGTGGCCTCGCCGCCGCCCACGTTCCACGGGCCGCGGTTGAGCATGAACTTCAGGAAGTCCGGGCCCTCCTTGCCGATGGTCTGGTTCTCCAGCGTCAGCTGGTGCATGCGGCCCCAGCTCCAGGTGGACTGGTCCTTGCCGAGCTTGGCGGTCAGCTCCCAGCGGGCGTCGACCATGGCGCGCGCGAAGAGCTCGTCGCGGGTGGTGGTCGCCGGCTTGTTGCGGAGGGCGGGCGACTGCCACCAGGCCGACTTCTCGTCCTTGATCAGGCGGCGGACCACCTCGAACCAGCGGTCGCCGCCGTCGGGCTGCGCCGAGTCGGCATCGCGGGCGCCGCATTCCCGGACGGTCTTGGCCAGGTCGTCGGCCGGGCCGCTCGTCTCCTCGCGGACGTTCCTGCAGCTGCCCTGGATGCGCAGCTCCTTGGGCAGCTTGTCGCCGAAGGCCAGGCGGAGGATGTTGCTCCAGACCGCGTTGAAGTAGGCGGCCGCCGCCGAGTCCGGCTCCTGGGTGTAGTTCCAGCCGTCGAGCAGCTTCTGCGCGGCGCGGACGTCCGGGTCGCTCATCTCGATCTTGGCCAGGATCGGGGTGAGCAGCGCGGCGATCTCGCTGCTGTTGTCCATCTGCATGACGCGCATGTCGTCGCTGGAGATCTTGCCGCTGTCCTTGATCTTCGCCTCGATGAGGTCGTTGATCCGCTGGCTGCGGGCGCCGTAGCCCCAGTCGCCGGTCAGCAGGTGCGGGTACTTGCCGGCGCCGGTGCCGTTCTCCACGACGGCCTGGTTCGCGGTCACGATGTAGCCGCGCGCCGGGTTGAAGTCGTACGGCATCTCGTCCTGCGGGATGTAGCCGTTGCCGTCCTTGCCGCCCTTCCAGGCGTACTTCGGGTCCCAGCCCGGGGCGGGCAGGCGGCCGTCGCCGGCGCCGCGGAGCGGGATGCGGCCCGGGGCCTGGTAGCCGATGTTGCCCTTGACGTCCGCGTAGATCAGGTTCTGCGAGGGGACCTCGAAGTCGCGGGCGGCGAGGCGGAAGGCGGCGAAGTCCTTGGCCCGGTTGAGCTTGAAGACGGCGTCCATCGACTTGCCCGGGTCCAGGGCGGTCCAGCGCAGGGCCACGGCGTAGCCCTCGCCGCGGTCGGGGGCCGAGCTGGGCACGGGGGCGCGGCCGCCGACCGTGCCGAGCTCGTCGCTGCGGTCGGAGACCAGCGGGCCGTTGTTGGTCGACCGGATGGTGATCTTCTTGGAGGCTCCGCCGGCGACCTTGATCTCCTCCACGCGGGTCGTGAAGGGGACCACCTTGTTGTCGTAGACGTAGCCCTCGGGCCGCACCTGCTCCAGGTAGAGGTCGGTGACGTCGGCGCCGAGGTTGGTCATGCCCCAGGCGATGTCCGTGTTGTGGCCGATGACCACGCCGGGCATGCCGGAGAAGGTGTAGCCGGCGACGTCGTACTGGCACTGGGGCGAGACGGCGCGGCAGTGCAGGCCCATCTGGTACCAGACGGAGGGCAGCTGCGGGGACAGGTGCGGGTCGTTCGCGAGCAGCGGCTTGCCGGTGGTCGTGTACTGGCCCGAGACGACCCAGGAGTTCGAGCCGATGCCGCTGCCGTTGGGGCCGAGGATGGCCGGGACCTGGTCCAGGGTCTTGGCCAGGGAGCTCAGCGAGGTGCGCAGGCCCATGGACGCGCCCTGGGCGGTGGCGTTGCCGGTGAGGCCGGACTGCGGGGCGGTGGCGGCCTGGTTGGCGGTGGCGGCGCCTGCGGCGCCGGAGCCCGGGCCCGCGCCCGGGCCTGTGGCGCCGGAGCCGGTGGCGCCGGAGCCGGACGCCGGGCCGGAGCCCGTGCCCTTGCCGCCGGCGGCGGTGCCCTGCGGCGCGAACTTGCCGCCCTCGATCTTGCCGCCCTCGACGATCGGCTTGTTCCGGTCGAAGGGGTAGGGCGGGTAGAGCTCGTCGATCTGCTGCGGCGTGAGCTTGTTCGTCATCAGCGCGCGGTCGATCTCTTCCTGCATGTTGCCGCGCAGGTCCCAGGCCATCGCCTTGAGCCAGGCCACCGAGTCCACCGGCGTCCATGCCTCGGGCCGGTAGTTGTCGCTGAGCTTGAGGGCGGCGTGCTCGACGGAGAGGTCCTTGCCGGACTTCCCCTTCATGTACGCGTTGACCCCGTCGGCGTAGGCCTGGAGGTACTTCTTGGTCTCGGGCGAGAGCTTCGAGTCGAACTCGGCCTGCGCGACCTGGCGCCACCCGAGGGTGCGCAGGAACGCGTCGGTCTCGACCTGGCCGGCGCCGAACATCTCCGAGAGCCGCCCGGAGGTCATGTGGCGGCGCACGTCCATCTCCCAGAAGCGGTCCTGGGCGTGGACGAAGCCCTGGGCGCGGAAGAGGTCGTCGTCGCTGTCGGCATACAGCTGGGGAATGCCGTTGGCGTCGCGCTTCACCTCGACGGTCCCCTTCAGGCCGGGAACCTTCAGGGAGCCGGTGGTCTGCGGGAACGAGGCCCGGACGGTGTCCAGGCCCCAGTACGTCCCGTAGCCGAAGCCCGACACGAGCGCCAGGACCAGAACGAGCACGAGCAGTCGGGCGCGTCGTCCCTTCTTCTTGACGGAAGGGGCGGTTTCTTTGGCGGGCATCGCTGTCCTTAGAGCGGCAGGGTGGTCCTGGCAGTACTGGAAGCAACCATAGGCGCAGGACCGCTCCCGTTGATCCGCCAGGGGTCGAGGTCCTCAGGACAAGGGCGAACCGGCGTTTCACAATGTGACTATCACGTAAAGGAAGCGTCAAATATTAGGTAAGGTAACGAACCACTTGCCGTTCCGCTCGACCCGGTCGCCAGGGGGAAGGATCCGCCAGGCGTGTAGAGGAGGGCCGCCCGCTGACCGTCCACACGCTCAACGAACTTCTGCTGGTCTGCTCGCTCGTCCTGCTCGTCGCCGTCGCGGCGGTGCGCGTCTCGTCGCGCAGCGGACTGCCCAGCCTGCTCATCTACCTCGGCATAGGCATCGCGATCGGCCGGGACGGCATAGGCCAGGTCGTCTTCAGCAATGCCGCGCTGACGCAGGTCATCGGGTACGCGGCCCTGGTCGTGATCCTCGCCGAGGGCGGCCTGGGCACCAAGTGGAAGCAGATCAGGCCGGCACTGCCGGCCGCGGCCGCCCTGTCGCTCGTCGGCGTGGCGATCAGCGTGGGCGTGACGGCGGCGGGCGCGCACTACCTGGTCGGGCTGGACTGGCGGCAGTCCCTGCTGATCGGCGCGGTCGTCTCGTCGACCGACGCCGCGGCCGTCTTCTCCGTCCTGCGCAGGGTGCCGCTGCCCTCCCGGATCTCGGGCGTGCTGGAAGCCGAGTCCGGCTTCAACGACGCCCCCGTCGTCATCCTCGTCGTCGCGTTCTCGGCCGTCGGCCCGATCGAGCCCTGGTACGTGCTGATCGGCAAGATCGCGCTGGAGCTCGCGATCGGCGCCGCGATCGGCCTGGCCGTGGGCTTCGTGGGGGCGTACGGCCTCAGGCACGTGGCCCTGCCCGCCTCCGGCCTCTACCCGATCGCCGTGATGGCCATCGCCGTGACCGCGTACGCGGCCGGCGCGCTGGCGCACGGCTCCGGCTTCCTCGCGGTGTACCTCGCGTCCATGGTGCTCGGGAACGCGAAGCTGCCGCACTGGCCGGCGACCCGCGGGTTCGCGGACGGGCTCGGCTGGATCGCCCAGATCGGCATGTTCGTCCTGCTCGGCCTGCTGGTCACCCCGCACGACCTGCCCGGCGACTTCTGGCCCGCGGTGGTCATCGGCCTGGTGCTGACCATGGTGGCGCGGCCGCTGTCGGTGTTCCTCAGCCTGATGCCGTTCCGGCTGCCCTGGCAGGAGAAGACCCTGATGGCGTGGGCGGGCCTGCGCGGCGCCGTCCCCATCATCCTGGCGACCATCCCGATGGTGACCGGGATCGAGGGCAGCGACCACATCTTCAACATCGTCTTCGTGCTGGTCGTCGTGTACACGCTGGTGCAGGGGCCGACGCTGCCCTGGCTGGCCCGCAAGCTCAGCCTCGGCACCGGCGACGAGACGGCCTCCGACCTGGGGATCGAGTCGGCCCCGCTGGAGAAGCTGCGCGGGCACCTGCTGTCCTTCGCCATCCCGGCGGCCTCGCGGATGCACGGCGTCGAGGTGAGCGAGCTGCGGCTGCCGCCCGGGGCATCGGTGACGCTGGTGGTCCGGGAGGGCAAGAGCTTCGTGCCGCTGCCGTCGACCGTGCTGCGGCACGGGGACGAGCTGCTGGTGGTGGCCACCGATCCGGTGCGGGACGCGGCGGAGGCGCGGCTGCGGGCGGTGGCCCGAGGCGGAAAGCTGGCCGGATGGCTGGGAACGGGCAATGGGAAGGCGGGGCGCTGACCGGCGTTTTCCATGGAAACTGCGGGCCTTCACCCCGGTTCAGGGGCATCTGGAGGGCGAACTTCCCGTTAATCGCAGGCGAAGGCACAGGTTGTCGGCGGAATCACAGGGCGTGATACCACACCTCCCTGTACGATAAACGCACACCACATCGAACCAACTCTGCCTGATGCAGAGCTGGCGCGACCGCAAAGCGGCCGTGGCACCCCAACCGCAGTGGGCGCCCAGGTATCACTCGGTTCTGCGCAAGAGGACAGCTCTCGGGGTTCCCGCGTACGGGTGCGGCCGCTCACCAGCGAAACACCTCCGCAAGCCGGGATCTCTACCAGGCAGCGGAAAGGCCAGGCCGTGACATCCGCGGTCACGACCGACACGTCCGCCCGGCCCGGATACGGCGCGCTGCTGCGCACCCCCGGCGCCCTGGGCTTCGTCCTCCCGGGATTCGCCGCCCGCCTCCCCTTCGGCATGCTGACCATCAGCATCCTGCTGCTGGTCCAGCACACCACCGGCTCCTACGGCTCCGCCGGCATCGTCTCCGCCGTCACCGGCATCTCGATGGCGCTGTCCGCGCCGGTCATGGGCAAGTTCACCGACCGCCGCGGCCAGAGCGCCGTCCTCGTCCCGGTCGTCCTCGCGCACGCCGCAGCCGTCGCCGCCCTGGTGACGCTCGCCCTGCTCGACGCCCCGCTGTGGGCGCTCGCCCTCTCCGCCGTCCCGACCGGCGCCTCGGTCCCGCAGGTCGGCCCCATGGTCCGGGCCCGCTGGACCGCCCGGCTGGAGGGCTCGCCGCTGCTGCCGACCGCGGCCGCCTTCGAGTCCGTCACCGACGAGTTCACCTTCGTCGTCGGCCCCGTGCTCGCCACCGCCCTGTGCACCGGCGTCCACCCCGCCGCCGGCCTGGCCACCGAGGCCGCACTGACCCTCGTCGGCGGCCTGGTCTTCGCCGCCCGGCGCGCCACCCAGCCCGCGACCCACGCCCCCGCCGCGGCCGGCGAGAAGCACGCCTCCGCCCTCTCCCACGCCGGCCTGCGCGTCCTGATCGCGGCCTTCCTCGGGATCGGCGCCGTCTTCGGCGGCATGCAGGTCTCGCTGGCCGCCTTCTCGAACGAGATCGGCAACCCGGGCGCGAACGGCCTGCTGTACGGCGTGTTCGCGGCCGGCAACATGATCGCGGGCATCGCCTGCGGCGCCATCGCCTGGAAGATCGGCCCGCGCCGCCGGCTGCTGCTCGGCTACGCCGGCCTGACCGTCACCGCGTCCGTCCTGTGGACCGCCCACTCGGCGGTCCTGCTCGGCGCCCTCGGCCTGCTCGTCGGCCTGTGCATCGCCCCGGCCCTGATCACCGGCTACACCATGGTCGAGTCGCTGGTCCCGGCCCACACCCGGACCGAGGCCTTCACCTGGCTGACCGGCGCGGTCGCCTTCGGCCAGGCCGTGGCCGTCGTCCTGGCCGGCCGCCTGACCGACGCGCACGGGTCCTCGTACGGCTTCCTGGTGCCGATGGCGGGCACGGTGCTGGCCCTGGCCACGCTGCTGGCGCTGCGGTCGAGGCTGGCGCCCAAGGCGCCGAGCCGGATCATCAACGCGTCCGCGTCCGCGCCCGCCGACGAGCGTGGGATGGGTCACCGCACGCCGGTGACGGTGGACTGATCCGCCGGAATACGTCACCATGGAACATCGTTAGCACTCGTCGAGTCAGAGTGCCAGGAGGAAATTCGTGCCGACCTACCAGTACCAGTGCACCGAGTGCGGTGAGGGCCTTGAGGCCGTGCAGAAGTTCACCGATGACGCGCTGACCGAGTGCCCGAGCTGCCACGGACGCCTGAAGAAGGTGTTCTCCGCGGTCGGCATCGTCTTCAAGGGTTCCGGCTTCTACCGGAACGACAGCCGCGGCGCCTCGTCGAGCAGCACCCCCGCCTCGAAGCCGGCCTCGTCGTCGAGCAGCACCTCGACGGCCTCCGCCGCCCCGGCAGCGTCGTCCAGCCCGTCGACGGGCTCCACCTCGGCCGCCTGACCGAGCCGCAGCCGCAGCCCAGCAGCATCGTCGCGAGGCCCCGCCGCCCCCTCCGGGCAGCGGGGCCTCGCGCATGCCCCGGTTAGGGTGACGGCATGGCTAACGCAGAGATCGGTGTCATCGGCGGCTCGGGCTTCTACTCCTTCCTGGAGGACGTCTCCGAGATCCAGGTGGACACCCCGTACGGGCCCCCCAGCGACTCCCTCTTCCTCGGCGAGCTGGCCGGGCGCCAGGTCGCCTTCCTGCCCCGCCACGGCCGGAGCCACAAGGTCCCGCCCCACAAGATCAACTACCGGGCCAACCTGTGGGCGCTGCGCTCGACGGGCGTGCGCCAGGTGCTCGGGCCGTGCGCGGTCGGCGGGCTGCGCGCCGAATACGGCCCGGGAACGCTGCTCGTCCCCGACCAGCTGGTCGACCGTACGAAGTCCCGCGCCCAGACCTTCTTCGACGGGGAGCCGCTGCCCGACGGGACCGTTCCGAACGTCGTGCACACCACCTTCGCCGACCCGTACTGCCCGGTGGGGCGCTCGGTGGCGCTGGCCGCGGCCCGCGGCCGGGACTGGGAGCCGGTCGACGGCGGCACCATGGTCGTCGTCGAGGGCCCGCGCTTCTCGACCCGCGCCGAATCGCAGTGGCACGCGGCGATGGGCTGGTCGGTCGTCGGCATGACGGGCCACCCGGAGGCCGTCCTCGCCCGGGAGCTGGGGCTCTGCTACACCTCGATGGCGCTGGTCACCGACCTGGACGCGGGCGCGGAGACCGGCGAGGGCGTCTCCCACACCGAGGTCCTGAAGGTGTTCGGCGAGAACGTCGGCCGACTGCGCGAGGTGCTCTTCGACGCGGTGGCGGCCCTGCCGGCCACGGACTCCCGCGACTGCCTGTGCACGCACGCGCACGACGGCTGGGACCTGGGCATCGAACTGCCTTAGGACGGTCCGGACCGCCCTGGCGGCGAAGCGGCCCCCTTGCTGCGTGCGAGGGGGCCGTTCCCGTGCGGGTGACGCGGTTGTCCACAGGCTGGGGATCGTCCACAGGCGCGAGCGGGGGCGGGCGGAGCAGCGGATCGTGGGGGTGTCCGGACGGCCGTCCGGACACCGGAACCCACTCAGCCCGGCGGTGCCGTCATGTCGAGGACCTCTCAGCCCCCTTCCCCTTCCTCTTTCTCCCTCGCTCCTGTGCCTTCTCCCTCTCCTTCTCCCTCTCCTTCGCCCTCTCCGTGCCCGCCTGCGCGTACGGTGCCGGCGTTTCCGCCGCTGCGGGTCGGGCGGTGCGGGGGCCGGCTGCGGCGGGCGCTGCGGCGCAGGCGGCGGGCGGCCTCGGCCGCGCTGGCCGTCGCGGCGGCCGCGCTCGCGGTGGCGGGCGGCCCTCAGGCCCAGGCGTCCCGGGGGGCCGGGCCGCCCGTGCAGGAGCCACCGCCGCCGCCCGCGCGGATGGTGTCCGCGCCGGTGCGGATCGCGGACGCGGCGACCGTACGGCTGCTGCGGCCCGGGGACCGGGTGGACGTGGTCGCGGCGGAGCGGGCCGGGCCGCCGCGGGTGGTGGCTGAGGGGGCCCGGGTCGACGCCGTACCGGGCCCGGAGGAGGCCGCTGCGGGCGCCGGGGACGGCGGGGCGCTGGTGGTGCTGTCCGTGCCCCGGGACACCGCGCGGGCCCTGGTCGGGGCGGGTGCGGTGGCGCGGCTGGCGGTGACGCTGTGCTGATCCGGAATCGGACACCCGTACCGGCGGGTCGCCACGGGCCGGACCCGGACTGGACACGCCGGGCCCCGACTGCCGTAGTTTTCGGAACCGTTGGCTCCATTCATGACGGACTCGAAGAGAGGCTCAGCGGTGAGCGAGAAGAAGCAGAGCGTCCTGGCAGGCTTCAAAGCCTTCCTGATGCGCGGCAACGTGGTCGACCTGGCGGTCGCGGTGGTCATCGGCGCCGCCTTCACGAACATCGTGAACTCGGTCGTGAAGGGCATCATCAGCCCGATCGTCGGCGCCATCGGCACCAAGAGCCTGGACGGCTACAGCTCCTGCCTGAAGGGCCCCTGCGGCGTCGACGCGAAGGGGGAGCCCATCGGTGTCAACATCCTGTGGGGCTCGGTGCTGAACGCGGCGCTGACCTTCCTGATCACGGCCGCGGTCGTGTACTTCCTGATGGTGCTGCCCATGGCGAAGTACCTCGCCAAGGTGGAGGACCGCCGCAAGGCCCGGGAGGGCGTCAAGGAGTCCATCGAGGTCACCGAGCTGGTGGTGCTCAAGGAGATCCGGGACGAGCTGGTCGCCCAGCGCGGCCGGGCGGGCGGCAACGGCAGCGGCCACGGCAACGGCTACGGCGGCCCCGCCGCCCCGGGCTCCCAGCAGCAGTACTGAGCGGGTGCAGTACCGCGCCCCCGTAAGGGGCGCGGGGAACTGCGCGACCAGCCGCCACCGGCCCGCGGTGTCACGACCGGACTTCCGGTCAGAGGTGGTGCGGCGGCTTCTCGTCGAGGAAGCGGGCCAGGTCGGCGGAGCTCCCGGTCACGGGAGCCCGCTCGCCCCACCCGTGGTCGGTGTCGTCCCGGGACTGCTGGTCCAGCGGGTCGTCGAAGACGAGCCGCGGCCGGGGCTTCCGCGGGGCCGCGGACCCGGTCCGGGAGTCCGCCGGGGACTCGGCGCCGGCCGCGGACGAGGGCTCGGCGTTCGCGGACTGCGGGTCGGAAGCGGGGACGGTGCTCATGCCCCCAGGGTACGGCCGCGGCGGGGCCGTACAGGTGAAGGCGGCCCCCTCCGGACGCCGCCGGGGCCTGCCGGGCGGCCCCGGGCTGCTGTGCTGGGCGGTATGACGTACGTACCGATGACGGCCCGCGACCGGGACGAGGGGCACCGGTCCGCGACCGCGCTGGAGCTCTTCTTCGACCTGTGCTTCGTCGTGGCGGTGGCGCAGGCCGGCCGCCAGCTGGTCCACGCGCTCGCCGAGGACCACGTCGGCGCCGGGGTGAGCGGCTACCTCTACGTGTTCTTCGGCGTGTGGTGGGCATGGATGAACTTCACGTGGTTCGCCTCCGCCTACGACGTCGACGACGTGCCGTACCGGATCGCGACGCTCGTGCAGATCTCCGGCGTGCTGGTCTACTCGGCGGGGATCCCGCAGGCCTTCAACAACAACGACTGGACCGTCGCCGTCATCGGCTACGTGGTGATGCGCCTCGCGCTGACCGTGCAGTGGCTGCGCGCCGCGGCCGGGGAGAGCGGCGAGGCCCGCCGCTGCGCGCTCACGTACGCGATCGGGCTGGTGATCTGCCAGGCGGGCTGGGTGGCGATGCTCTGGGCGCCGGAGGCGAGCAAGAGGTGGCTGTTCCTCGTCCTCGTCGCGGCGGAGCTGCTCGTGCCGGTCATCGCGGAGCGCGGCCACCAGACGCCGTGGCATCCGCACCACATCGCGGAGCGGTACGGGCTGTTCACCATCATCGTGCTCGGCGAGACCATCGCCGCCAGCACCGTCGCCGTGCAGTCGGCGATCGCCGAGCACGAGGCGCTGGACGTGCTGCTGCCGATCGCGGGCGGCGGCCTGCTGCTGGTGTTCTCGGCGTGGTGGATCTACTTCGCCGCCCCGGCCCACGACCTGCTGCGCAACAACCGCCAGGCCATTCCCTGGGGCTACGGGCACTACGTGATCTTCGCTTCGGCGGCCGCGATCGGCGCGGGCATCGAGGTGGCGATCGAGTACTCCGTCGGCAAGGCCCGCATCTCCCAGACGGCGGCCAATCTCGCGGTGGCCGTCCCGATGGCGGTGTACCTCGCCTTCGTCTGGCTGCTGCACTCGCGCCACTTCAAGCACGGCGCGGCCCAGCAGCTGCTGCTGCCGGTGTCGGCGGCGGCGATCCTCGCCTGCGCCTGGACGGGTCCGTACGCGGTGCTGTGGGCCGGGCTGGTGGCCGCGGCCACGGTCGCGGCGGGCGTGACCTTGGCGGATCGGGAGCGTTCTGGTGCGTGAGGAGCGCGGGCGGCAGTGGCCGCGGCCAACGCGCCGGCAAAAGGAAGAAGAAACGATGAAGGTCCCGGTACAGCGGTACGGGCAGGCCGGCCCGGCGGGGGCGGAGCATGCGGAGTACGGGGAGCTCGCCGACCCGGCGTTCTGGCAGCAGCCCCCGGCGGCGCGGCTCGCGGAGTTCGCGCGCCTGCGGGCGCTGGACTCCCCGGTCTTCGTGCCCGAGGGCAGGGGGCGGGGCCACTGGGCCCTGGTCCGGCACGCGGACGTGCAGGAGGCGAGCCGGCTGCCGAAGGTGTTCGCGAGCGCGCCCGGGGTGACCACGCCCGAGCCGGCGCGGTGGGTGCGGGCCCTGTTCGGGGACTCGATGGTCAACCTGGACGGCGCCGACCACGCGCAGCTGCGCAAGATCGTGCAGCGGGCGTTCACGCCGCGGCTGCTGGCGGCGGCCGAGGCGGACATCCACGCGGTGGCCGCGCGGATCGTGGACGACGTCCTGGCGGAGCGGCCCGACGAGTTCGTCTCGGCGGTGGCCTCCCGGCTGCCCCTGGAGGTCATCTGCAACATGATGGGCATCCCGGAGCGCCACCGGCCGGAGATCGCCGACCGCGTCAACCACGCCTCGGAGAACATCGGTGTCGAACGGGGCCTGGCCGCACGGCTGCGGATGCCCGGGCGCGGCCTGCGGGCGCTGGCCCGGATGCAGCGGATGGTCGCGGGCATCGGCCGGGAGCGCCGCAGGAACCCCTCCGACGACCTGATCTCGGCGCTGGTCTGCGCGAACGTGGACGGGCAGGCGCTGGGGGCGCGCCAGCTGGGGGCGTTCTTCTCGCTGCTGATGGTCGCGGGCGTGGAGACCACGCGGAACGCGATCACCCACGGCCTGTCCCTGCTGACCGACCACCCGGACCAACGGGACCTGCTGCTGGAGGACTTCGAGAAGCATGCGGACGGGGCGGTGGACGAGATGATCCGGCACTCGACGCCGATCATCCAGTTCCGCCGGACGGTGGCGGCCGAGCACGCCCTGCGCGGGCACGTGTTCAGGCCGGGCGACAAGGTCGTGCTGTACTACGCCTCCGCCAACCGCGACGAGGCGGTCTTCCCCGACCCGGACGCCTTCGACATCACCCGCTCCCCCAACCCGCACCTGGGCTTCGGCGGCGGCGGCCCGCACTTCTGCCTGGGCGCGCACCTGGCCCGGGTGGAGATGAAGGCCCTGTTCCGCGAGTTGCTGATCCGGCCGGTCGGGCTGCGGGCGGTGGGGCTGCCGGATCTGGCGGGGTCGAACTTCGACAACCGCGTCCGCTCGCTCAGGTTCGCCTTCGAGCAGCCGCGGTAGCGCTCCGGCGGGCGTGCCGCGGGCGCGCGGGACCGGCCGCCGGGCAGGCCGGGAGCCCGGCGGCCGGAGCGGGCGCCGGGCGAGCGGGCGGGCAGGTGCCGGGCAAGTGGGCGAGCAGGTGCCGGGCACCCGGCCCGCCGCCGCCGGCACCGCGCGGCGGCGGCGCGCTACTGCTTCAGGCGCCGTACGGCGAGGAGGCAGTGGGCGCTGGTTGCGAGCACCTCCTCGTCCCCCGCGAACGCCTGGAGCATCGCGGCGTCGACCGGCCGCCCCGGGACGGCCTCGGGCCAGGGGCGGGTGGCGAACAGGAAGTACGCCTGCCCGCTCTCGTTCGCCGCCTCGACCCATTCGTCCGGGACGGTGCAAGTGGCGTTGAGTCCGGGCAGGGTCAGGGCGACCTGGTTGTCCGCCAGGATGATCTGCACGGGGAAGCCCGTCGGGTCGTTCCGGCCGTCCTCGACCTTGTCCCCGACGGACAGCTTGTTCTCCGCCAGCAGCGCCCGCGCGGCCTCCCCGGCGGCCTCCGGGCCCTGCGGGCCGTCGCCCAGCGAGTAGGCGAGGAGGTACGGCATGTCGTGGCCTTCGGCGGGGTCGCCGATCCAGGCGAGCACCGAAAGGGTGCCGAGCCGGGTCCGGTCGATTTCGGCTTGAGTTGAAGTCATGCGCCGCACCCTAGTGGCCTTCACCCCGCCCCTTTCACGGCCTGTCACCCGGGCGGGCTACACCGCCCAGAATCCTTCTCCGGAATTCGACTGGACGTTCGCATCCTGGTACTGGAGCCGAACGATGCGCGTATTTTCCGGGATTTCGAACACGACCCACCCCTCGGCCTGTTCGCCGACGGCGAGGGAATCGAAGACGAGGGGTTTCCCGGTGGTCAGTTCGCCGGTCTGCACCGCCGGGTGGCGCTTCCCCGCGCTGTCGTACGCCCACATGCGCCCGAGTGCCCCGTACGAGGCCCCGCCGACGTTGACGAACGACATCGAGGCGGCCACCCAGCGCTTCCCCGCGGACGGGGAGTAGTTCTTCTCCATGCTGACCGCGGGGTCGACATAGGCGTTGAGCACCGCCTGGAGGTGTCGGCCGACCTGGCGGCCGTGCACCCGTACGGGGTCGCCCACGTGGGCTTCCTTCGCGGCGGGATCGCCCGCGGCGCCCGGGGCGGCGTCGTCCACGGGGACGGCGGGCACCGCGGCGGGGGCGAGCGCGGCCCCGTCGGAGGGTGCGGAACAGGCCGTGGTCCCGAACAGCAGGAACGGCAGGAGGGCGGCGGCGGCAAGAGCGGAGGCGGGGACGGAGGGGGGCTGGCGCATGCGCGATCCCTTCGGGGACCTTCGAGAGGGGTATTTCCGGCCAGTCTCACGCGCCCGAGCGGGGAATTGCACACACCGACACGGGTGTGCGGAGCGAGTTGCCGCCCATCTGCCAGCACAATGCGTTCCGACGGAATTCCGTCACCCGCATCCACCTGGAGGAAGAATGCGCACGTACGGCAGCCGAATCGCCCTGGCGGCCTTCTCGGCACTGGCCGCGGGCGCGGTATTCACCGCCCCGGCCGAGGCCACCGTATTCAACCAGGCTGTTTCCGTGCAGTCGAAGGCATCCATCGGCAAGGACGGCACGATCACCCTTTCCGGCACCTACCGCTGCGAGCTGCCGTCACCCGAGGGGACGATCCAGGTCAGGGCCGCCCTCGTGCAGGACGACGTCCACCTCGGCCTCAGCGGCGGCGAGGCCGTCTGCGACGGCAAGGACCACGCCTGGCACGCGCACGGAACGCTCGGCTACACGCCGCAGGTGCACGCGGGGCCCGCCAAGGCCACGGCGGAACTCCAGGAGATCCACTTCTCGGGCATCATGCCCTCGTCGCTCGACACGGTGGCGGCGGACGAGAAGGTCGTCGAGATCGTCGACCACCGCTGAGCCGCGGTACCGCGCCCCGCCAGGGGCGCGGGGAACTGCGCGACCGGCCCCCACCGGCCCGCAGCGTCACAACCGGCATGGCGAAGCGCCAACGGCAAGGCGACGCCCCGCCCCGCCAGGGGCGCGGGGAACTGCGCGACCAGCCCCCACCGGCCCGCGGTATCACAACCGGCTTCCGGCGGAGCGCTAGCGGCAAGGCGCCGCGCCCGTCATCGACATGAACGCCACGGTCCGGCACCCGGGATCCGCGTGCCGGTGCCCTGTGGCCACGTCCACGGCGCGGTCCACGGCCGTCGGCAGCGCGGCCCCGAGCAGGAGCAGCGCGAGCAGGCCCGTGGCCGTGCGCCCGCTCAGGCGGCGCCGCACGGGACGATCCGTTCCACACACGTCCGTCTCATGGACCGCATCATCACGCCGGACCCCACCGGCCACAACTCGGCGTGCGCACGTGCTCACGCCGTGCCGCGGGGGCTGCCCGCCGCGTCGAACTCGCACCACACCGCCTTGCCGTCGCCCCGGGACTCCACCCCCCAGTGCGTGGCCAGCGCGTCCACCAGCAGCAGTCCGCGCCCGGTGGTGGCGGCCTCCCCCGGGGTCCGCCGGCGCGGCCAGACGCTGGAGCGGTCCTTGACCCACAGCCGGATCCGCCGCACCGGCTCCGGCAGCACCTCCATGGTCAGCACCGCGCCGCCGTCGGTGTGCAGCAGGGCGTTGACCAGCAGTTCCCCGGCGGCCACTTCCACGTCGTCGGCGAGCTCCGGCATGCCCCAGTCCCGCAGCGCCTGCCGCAGGGCGTAGCGGGCCTCCGACAGCCCCTCCGGATCGGCCTGGTGGATGTACTGGTGGATCCGCGGGGCCCGGTGGGTACCCGGGTCCGGGGCCCGGCGCAGCACGAGCAGGGCCACGTCGTCGCCGGAGCCCCAGCGCTCCCAGAGCCGGTCCGAGAGGTGGTCGGCGAGCGCCCCGGCTTCCTGCGGGCCGCTGCGGACCACCTGGGCGAGGGCCTCCATGCCCTGGGTGATGGCGGTGCCGGGCTCCTCCACCAGGCCGTCCGTGCACAGCACCAGCGTCTCTCCGGGGACCAGGTCGAGCCGGGTCTCGGGGAAGTCCTCCTGCTCGAAGGCGGAGGCCAGCCCGAGCGGCAGCCCGCCGCGCACGTTGGGCCAGCCGGTCCGCCCGTCGGTGTGCCGGATGAGCGGGCCGAGGTGGCCCGCGCGGACCGCCCGTACGCCGCCCGTCTCCAGGTCCACCTGCGCGTACATGCACGTCGCGAAGCGCTCGGTGTCCAGCTCGGCCAGGAAGCGGGAGGCCCGCGCCAGCACGGTCGACGGCGGGTGCCCCTCGCCGGCGTAGGCGCGCAGCGCGATCCGCAGCTGGCCCATGATCGCTGCGGCGTGGGTGTCGTGCCCCTGGACGTCGCCCACCACGATGCCGACCCGGTCGCGGGGCAGCGCGATCACGTCGTACCAGTCCCCGCCGACCTCGCGCCCGCTCCACGCGGAGTGGTAGCGCACGGCGATCTCGCCGCCGCTGATCTCCGGGATCCGCCGCGGCAGCATCGAGGCCTGCAGGCCCGTCGCGAACTCCCGCTCCTGGTCGAACAGGAGCGCCCGCTGGAGGGACTGCGCGACGATGCCGGCGAGGCCCAGGCAGAGGTTGCGCTCCTCGGGGGTGAAATCGGTGCGCCGCCGGTAGAAGAGCACCAGACCGCCGATGGCCCGGGCCTGGGCGATGAGCGGGAGGTAGGCGGCCGCGTCGAACCGGATCCGGTTCAGGTAGTCGGCGAGCAGGGGGAACTCGTCGGCCAGCGCGCTGAGCGAGGTGGCGAAGCGGGCCTTGCGGGTGAGCACCGCCTGGGACAGCGGCAGGGTGCCGTCCAGCCGGGTGAACCTGCGCTCGCTGAGGATCTCCAGGGACTCCCCGCTCAAGGCGATGATCTTGATCGCGCCGTTCTCGACCAGCCCCAGGGCCAGCCCGTCGGCGCCCAGCCGCTCCAGCGCTCCCGCGCCCGTCAGCGTGGCGGTCACGTCGTCGACCGTCACCGCCCGCGAGAGGGCCTCGGTGGTCCGCTGCACGATCGTCGCCTGTTTGGCCCGCGCCGTCTCCAGCTTCCGCAGCACGGTCGCCTGGGCCAGCTCGGCCGTCGCGTCCCGGACGATCCCGACGATGCGGTCGGGCCGTCCGGCGGCGTCCCGCAGGATCCTGCCCTGGGTGTGGGTCCACTGGTCGACGCCGTCGCGCCGGCGGACCGTGAAGTACGAGCCGTGCGTCTCGGCGCCCTCGTCGACCGCGGTCCGCACGGAGTCGGCCAGGCGCGCGCTGTCGTTCGTGGGGATCCGCAGGCCGAGGCCCTCGGGGGTCCGGTCGAACTCCGCGGGGTCCAGGTCCATGACCGCGTACCCGGCCTCGTCCAGCTCGAACGTGTTGGCGCGCAGGTCCCACTCGAAGCTGCCCATGCCGTTCAGGGCGAGCCGCTCGCCGGGCCCGGTCACCGGGCCGCCGCCGGCTCCCCGGCCCGGTCCGCGGCCGGCTCCTGGGCCGGGTCCTGGGCCGGATCTGTCGCGCTCCGCCGCTGCCACCTGACACACACCACCTAACGGCCGGGCCAGTACGGCTGGGAGATCAGCCGCTCCCACTCCTCGTCCGGATGCCCCGGAAGGGTGCGACCGGCCTCCCGCCAGCGCTTGAGGAGGGACAGGTAGATCGCCGACGGGTCCGGTGCGGCGGGCGCGGGCGGACCGTACGGGGCGGCCGCGCCCGCAGTGGCGTGCTGTTCCGTGCGGCTGGCCGGGATGCGCACCCAGCCGCGGCCCTGTGCTCGCTGCTCCGCACTCATCGCGGACCCCTCTCACCTCACCGCAGAGACGTCTTCGGATGCCCCGCGCCGGCCCGGGCGGACCGCGGGTTCCCGAGGGAGCCCGCCGGCCGGCGCCGGGCGCCGAGGCGCCTACCGACTCCTTTCACCAGTCTCCCCGCCGTGAACCCCGCACCGTGCACGAATCGCATGGAAGGGCCGAATGAGGGAGCCGTCAGCAGCCCCGCGAAGAACAGTCCCGGCCACGACGACTCGAATGCGGGGCTCAGCTCCGGCGTGCCGCCGCCCCCGACCGTGTCCAGGGCGTCCCGCAGCCGGGCGTCGAGCAGCCCCAGCCGGCCCAGCTCCGGGTGGAATCCGGTCGCGGCGATGACGTGCGCGACGTCCAGGACGGCGGGCCCCCCGGCCGCGCCGGTCAGCCCCAGCCGGATCCGGTCCCCCACCGCGACCGCCCGGCGCAGCCGGTGCCCCAGCAGCGCCGGGACGCTGCGCTCGAACCGGTCCCGCAGCCACCAGGCCCCGGCGGGCCCGAGCGCGGTGGCCGCGATCCGCTCCCGCCGCGCCGCGGGCAGCCGGCGCACCGCCCACGGCAGCTCGGACCACACCCAGGTGCGCCAGCCGCTGCCCAGGCCGCTGTGCGGGCGGCGCAGCGCCTCCAGGGCCGGGCGCTCCAGCGGCGGGGGCACGGTGTTCCAGTCGATCCGGCCCCGCCGGGCGACCAGGCAGGGCCGGGCGCCGCCCTCGGCGAGCAGGGCCGCGGTCTCCAGGGCGGCCTGCCCGGCCCCGATCACGGCGACCTCCCGGCCCGCGAACCGGCTCAGGTCGCGGTGGTCGGTGCTGTGCGAGTAGTGCCCGGGCGGCAGCTCGCGCAGCGCCCCGGGGTGGCGGGCGAAGGGCATCACGCCGACGGCGAGGGCCACCGTCCGGGCGAGGAGCGGGGGCCCCTCGGCGGTGCGGATGCGGAAGCCGTCGCCCTGCGGGGTGACCTCGGTGACGGTCAGCTCCTCCACCTCCGGCACCGCCCGGCGGGCGAACCACATGCCGTACGCGCTGAAGGTGCCGATCGGGAGCGGTCGGCCGTGCTCGGCCGCCAGCCCCTGGCCGGCGCAGTACTCGGCGAGGGTGTGCCGGCCGCCGGGCGCCGAGAGGTTCGAGGCCCAGGACTCGGACTTCAGGTACATGCCCTCGGGCATGTGGTCCCGCCACGAGGCCATGGGGCGCCCGAGCACCCGTACGCCGATCCCGGCAGCCGCCGCGTGCGCGGCGATCGACAGCCCGTACGGACCGGCGCCGACCACGACGAGGTCGTCCATCCGCGTCACCGCTGTCCCTCCAGTCTCATGAGTTCCCCGTGGTTCGACGGGGCGGTACGGGGCCGGCGGGGGTCGTGCGCGCCGCCGTCTCCGGCTTCCCGGGACCCGGCGCCTCAAACGCCGGCACGGCCCGTGTCGCCCGCAGGGGGCACGGGCCCGGCTCCCGGGCGGTCACCGCGTCACCAGCTCGTCGGGAGCAGCTGCCTCCGGCGGCCCGGGCGGGGGCGGCACGACGGGCGCGGCAGGGGCGGCGGATGGCGCGGCGGGCCCCGACAGGGCAGGCACAGCCGGCGCCGACGGCGCGGGCACGCCAGGCAGTGACGGCACAGCCGCAGCGGGCGCCGACGGGGCGGGCACAGCCGGCGGTGGCGGTGGCGGTGGCGGTGGCGGTGCGGGTGGTGGGGCCGGCAGGGCGGGGGCCGGCGGGCCCGGCGGTGCCTGGCTGCCGCCGCGCTGGCGCGGGGTGCGCTGCCGCGGCGTACGCACCACCGCGCGCGCCGTGCGCTGCCCGTGCGCCGGGATCCGGCGCAGGACGCGCGCCCCCTTGTCGGCTCCCCGCCCGAGGAACGCGGCGAGCATCGCCAGGAAGGGCATCAGGTCGTCCGCCGCGAACCAGGCCGCCTCCGTCCGCCTCTTCGGCCGTCCCCGCCCCCGCCCCGGTCCGCGCGCCGGCCCGCGCCCCGGACCCGGCTCCCCGGCGGGCACGCGCGGCCGCCCGCGCCGCCGCAGCGGGAGCTGCCGCCCGCGCACCGCCGCCAGCAGTGCGTAGTTCTCGGCGACGAACACCCGGCCCGGCCCCCCGGACTGCGCGGGCACCTGCTGCCCCGTCAGATCCAGGTACATGGCCTGGACGACGTCCAGCCCGGCCGCGTCGGTGAACAGCCGGAACTGCGCCCCGGGACGCGGGTTGAAGTCCACCAGCCGGAAGCAGCCGCTCTCGTCCCGCCGGAAGTCGAGGTCCAGGATCCCCTGGTAGCCCAGGCGTTCGGCGATCCGCAGCCCCGCCTCCTCCACCGCCGGGTCGGGCAGCCAGCGCCCCACCGCCGTCAGCCCCGTCCGCACCGGCCAGGACAGCTCCTTGCGGCCCGACCCGGCGAGCAGCGGGCGCCCGCCCGGGCCGAAGGCGCCGTGGAAGAACCAGTCCGTGCCGGCGCCGGCGGGCAGGAACCGCTGCAGCAGCAGCCGGCTCCCGGCCTCCGCGGTGCGCTCGTACAGTCGGCGCGCCTCCGCGGCGGTGTGCACGAGGGTGGTGCTGCGCAGGCCGGAGCCCTTCGGCAGCAGCCAGGGCCGGCTCCACTTGGCGACCGCGGGCAGGCCGAGCCGCCAGGCCGCGTCGGCGGCCTCGGCCCCGCTGCCGGGGATCACGGTCTCCGGATGGGGGATGTCCCAGCGTGCGCACAGCGCCGACAGCTCGGCCTTGTCGGCGACCCTGGCCGGCAGGCCGTCGGGTTGGCGGGGGATCCGGAACCGCCCTTCGAGCGTCGGCGCGATCCGCGCGACGGCGATCGCGCTCAGGTCGTCCATCGCGATGAGCACCGCGGGCTGCCCGATCCGCTCCGACACCCCGGCGAGGCACTCCCCGAGCGCCTCCGGCGCCTCCGGGTCGAGCCCGCCCGGCGGTCCCTCGTGGACGGCGCGCACGTACCGCGAACGCCTCATGGGACCTCCCCCGGCCTCGACGACGGCATGGACCTCCACGCCCTTGCGCCCAAGGGATCTGACGGCGCCCAGGGTTCCGTGGTGGAACGGATTCCGGTCGAGTCTGAGCACAACAGCGGGCACGTGGCCGGAGAACTCGTACATGGAAACGGTGTCTTTCACCTAGTCGGACCAAGCAGGGATGGTGCGCAACTGCAAATGGCCTATGGAGGCTGCCGTCGGGCAGGCCATTCATCGGATGTGATGCCTAACGTCTTGGGCAAGCGCACCGATTCGGGAGAGCCCGGGAGATGCCATGCCCAGAACACATCGCCACCTGGCGAGCACCTGCATCGGTACGGTCGCGGCCGGGCTGCTCGCCACCGGTGCCGCACTCGAACCCCCCGGCGACGACCTGCCGAAGGCCTCGGACACCGCGATGGGCGCCTACCTCGGCTACGGGCCGTCCGGGGTCGCGCGGATCCCGTTCCTGTCGAACTGGCTCGGCGGCAAGGAGATCCGCGTCGGCCACACCTACCTGCCGGGCGACCGCTGGGCCGGCATCGAGGGGAACGTCGGCTTCCTGGAGGACTGGGCCGAGTGGCGCCAGGCCGCGTCGGACCGGCTCTTCGTGCTCAACGTGCCCATGCAGGAGCGCAACGAGGGCCGGGTGCCGGACCAGCAGGTGGCCCGGCTGATCCGGGAGGGCGCCGAGGGCCGGTTCGACGCGCATTTCCGGAAGCTCGCCGAGCGGCTGGTGGACCTGGGCGTGCCGGACACGGTGATCGTGCTCGGCTGGGAGATGAACGGCGCCACCTACACCCACCGGTGCGCGCCGGACCCGGAGAACTGGAAGGTGTACTGGCGGCGCGTCGTCACCGCGATGCGGTCCGTCCCCGGGCAGGAGTTCAGCTTCGACTTCACCCCCAACCGGGGGACGGACGCGATCGGCTGGACCCGCTGCTACCCGGGCGACGACGTCGTCGACATCATCGGCATGGACTCCTACGACCAGGGTCCGGGCCGCACCTTCGACGACCAGATCACCCAGCCGTACGGGCTCCAGCACCACGTCGACTTCGCGAAGGCACACGGCAAGCGGGTCTCGTACCCGGAGTGGGGGCTGTTCCGCCGCGGGGACAACCCGGAGTACATGCGGCGCATGCTCCAGTGGATCGAGCAGCAGAAGCCGCTTTACCACACCATCACCGACTACTGCCCGCACGGCGTGTGGCAGTGCAAGCAGAACCCGCTGTCGGCGAAGGTGTTCCGCAAGGCGCTCACGCCCGAGGTGCCGGACCCGGTGGTCCCGACCCCCGTGGTGCCGACCCCCGTGGTGCCGACCCCCGTGGTGCCGACCCCCGTGGTGCCGACGCCGGTGGTCCCGACGCCGGTCGTGCCGACCCCGGCCGTCCCGACGCCGGTGGTCCCGACCCCGGCCGTCCCGACGCCCGTGGTGCCGACCCCGGCCGTGCCCACGCCCCAGATCCCGACCCCGCACATCCCGACCCCGCAGGTCCCGACCCCGGTCCCGTCCCCCGACCTGCCCGCGCCGAAGCCCTCGCCGCTGGTCCCCACGCCCGAGGCACCCGTCGTGACCCCGTCCCCGGTCGAGACCGCCCCCGAGGCCCCCGCGCCCTCCCCCGAGGTGCCGGAGAGCACGGCACCGGAGAGCCCGGCGGCCGAGAGCCCGGCGGCCACGCCCGTCGCGCCGAGCCCGGCCACGCCCGGCCCGGTCGCGCCGAGCCCCGCCGCCCCCAGCCCGGCCACGCCCAGCCCGGTCGTTCCCGATCCGGTGCCGCCCCGTCCGACACCCGTGAACAGCACGCAGTGGTGCCTGCCGCTCGGCCTCGGCGACTGGCTCTCCGAGCTGGTCGGCAAGCAGGCGGTGTGCATCACCCTCGACTGGGACTGGGGCCGGGACTCCGGCTTCTGGCCCTGGTAGACCCGTCATCGCACCCGCAGTTCGTTGAGCCGGGCCCGCCAGTCCCGGGCGGCCGGCAGCGCCTCGCGCAGGGCGTCCACCGCCCGCCCGCGCCCCGTCACCTGCGACTCGTGCAGCCGCAGCAGGGGCGCGAGCGCCGTCCGGGCCATCAGGAACCGCTGGTTGACGACCGTGTCGGGCCGCCAGTGGTTCTTGTACGGTTCGCTGCCGCGCAGGAAGCTCACCACCGGGCGGCCCTCCGCGAGGGCCCGGCCGGCCTCGTAGCGCAGCAGCAGCGTCGCCACGTCCACCTTCCGCGCCCGCAGGTCCGGGTCGGCCCCGTACAGGTACCCGCCGCTGAGCGCCCCCGACAGCAGCGTGACGTTGGCCGCCACCACCTTCCCGTCGAGCCGGAACTCGGTCAGCCGGCCCTCCCCCGCGCGCACCATCCGCCGGGTGGCCCGGGTCAGGTGCTCGGCGAAGCGGGGCTTGAGGTGCTCGGGGGTGACCCCGCGGCCGCGCCACTGCTTCTCGTGGAGCCGCAGCAGGGTCCGTACGGCACCGGGCACCTCGTGCTCGGTGACCTCGCGCTCCTCGATGCCGGCCGCGTCGGTCTTGCGGAGCTTGGCCCGCACCCGCTGGGCCCCGGAGGACGGCATCCGCTTGACCAGCTCGTCGAACGGCAGCGCGGGCAGTTCCATGCAGGTGGAATCGGCGAGCTTGCTGCGCACGCCCGGCCACTGCTCGTAGACGGCCTCGGCGGCCGCGCCGGGCCGCACCTCGCGCAGGTCGACGACGGCGCCGCGGGCCGCCCGGTGCAGCCCGTGGGCCAGCGCGGGCACGACCTGGTCGGCGTACGCGTCGGCCACGAGCACGTCGGAGTGGTCGGTGATGCCCCCGCCGAGCGGCACCAGCAGCGGCAGCGGCCGGTGGACGAGCATCAGCGGGGCGGCGCCGAGCAGTTCCCCGTCGCGCCGCACGAGCACGATCCGCAGCCGCCCGTCCCGGCCGTACGACAGCCACCAGGAGTGCAGCCAGGCGTGGCTCTGGAAGGGGGTGGCGGTACGACAGGAGCGGAACAGCCGGTTCCAGGGCTCGGCCAGTGCGGCGAACTGCCGGGGGTCACGGCACAGCGCCACCGACAGGGCCCCGGTGGAGCCCTGTGTCATCGCACGGACTCCTTCTCCTTGGATTCCGGGTGCTCGCCCTGGGCCGGCAGCGTGGGCGTGGCGGTGAACTCCTCGACGACGGCTTCTTCCTGCCGCGAGGACTGCTCCTGCCGCGAGGGCTGGTCCTGCCGCGGCAGCTGCTGCTGCTCCCGCCGCCCGCGGCCGGGCCGGGCCAGCATCCACAGGCCGCCGAGCAGCCCGCCGGCACACAGCCCGACGGCTCCGGAGACGGGGGCCGACGGCGAGACCGGATCGGCCGGGGCCACGGCCTGGCTGAACAGCAGCAGCTGCACGCCGGTGTTCTTGGCGGCCTGATTGCTGCTCAGCGACAGGGCGTCGGCCACCGCGTTGGCGATGTCGGCCGCCTCGGCGGCGCTCCGGGAGGTGCCGGTGACGGCGATCATCGGGGAGTCGGGGGAGGTCTCGGCGCGGACCTGGGTCCGCAGCCGGCGGGCGTCCAGCCCGGCGCGGGGCTGGGCGTACGCGAGGGTGGAGGTGCTGGTGGCGATGCGGCCGTACGCCTGGGCGAAGCCGAGGGCGGTGGCGGGCTCGGTGGTGTCGTCCGGGACGGCGACGACATAGCTGGTGGCGGCGTACTCGGGCGCCTTGAGGACGCCGTACGCGCCGCCCGCGGCCACGCCCAGCACGGCGCAGACGGGCAACGGCCACCAGGCGGGCGGCGGCAGCAGCCGGACCCGGCGGCGGCGGTGGTCGGACTTCTTCTGCTCGGCGGTGTCGGCCATGTGCGTGCTCACTTCCTGGGTGAAAAGGTGTTCCTCCCGGACCCGTTCGGGACCCGGGGCATACGGTTCAGTCCCGGTCCCCGGGCGCCGGCAGCGGCTCGCGCGCGGAACCCGTCGTGCCCGCGGGCGCAGCCGCCCGGCCGCCGGGCACGGCGGACGCCGGGGCGGGGGCCGCGGCCGGGGCGGCGGGTGTCGCGGGAGCCGGGGCGGGGCGGGGGGACGGCGGGCGGGGGGCGAGGGCCAGCCGGTACACGTCCAGCAGTTGCTCCGCGCTGCGCGCGATGTCGTAGCGCCGGACCACGGGCGGCGGCGGCAGCCGGGTGGCGCCCGCCTCCATGTGCCCGCGCAGGGCGGCGACCAGCTCCTCCGGCCCGGTGCCGATCCGCCGCGCGCCCGGTGCCTCCGCGGTCGGCAGGTCGTCGATCGCCGGGCAGGTGACGTGCAGCACCGGCAGCCCGGACGCCAGCGCCTCCACCACCGCCAGCCCGAACGCCTCCTCCCGCGACGGCGACACGAACACGTCCATCGCGGACAGCAGCGCCGGGATCCCCGGCGTGCGCCCGTCCGGGCCGTCGCCCAGCGGGTCCCGCTCGCCCAGCAGGTGGATCCGGTTCTGCGCGCCGAGCTCGGCGGCCAGCCGGCGCAGCGCGGCCCGCTCGGGCCCCTCCCCGGCCAGCAGCAGGTGCGCGCCCGGCAGCGCCGCCACCGCCCGGACCAGTGCGTCGAACCGCTTGCCCGGCACCAGCCGGCCGACCCCGCCGACGACGAACGCCCGCTCGGGCAGCCCGGTCCGGGCC
The DNA here is from genome assembly GCF_044769385.1 of Streptomyces sp. NPDC090445. NCBI lineage: Bacteria > Bacillati > Actinomycetota > Actinomycetes > Kitasatosporales > Streptomycetaceae > Streptomyces > Streptomyces sp. NPDC090445. Next base: position 197,438 of record NZ_JBIVXV010000009.1, read on the forward strand.
CGCGTGGCCCGGCGCACCCCGGCGTCGAAGCGGAACCGGGCGGCCTCGATCCCGTTCGGCACGACGTGCACCCGGGCCGCGGGCACGCCCCACCCGGCCAGCCGGTCCGCGACCGTGTCGGAGACGGCCACCGTCGCCGCGCCCAGCCGCTCGCTCGCCAGGTACAGGGCCCGGACCCCGCCGGTGAGCGGTCGGCCCTCGATCTCGGCGTCGCCGAGGGAGTGCTCGGTGGCGACGGCCGCCCCGGTGCCCGCGAGCCGGGCGGCGAGCCGCCCGTACACGCAGGCCCGGTACAGGTGGGTGTGGACGAGGTCGTACCGGCCGCGCCGGACGAACCGCGCCAGCCGGGGCAGCGCCCCTAGGTCCCGGTTGCCGCGCATGCCCAGGTGGACCACGCGCACCCCGTCGGCGCGCAGCCCCTCGGCGACGGGCCCCGGGTTGGTCAGGGTCAGCACGTCGCAGCGCATCGGCAGGTGCCGCAGCAGCAGCCGCAGCTGCTGCTCGGCGCCGCCGACGCCGAGCCCGGTGATGACGTGCAGCACCCGCAGGTCCTCCAGCGGCTTCACCGGTGCACCGCCCGGCCCAGCTCCCGCACCCGGTGCCGCAGCTGCTTGATCCGCAGCCGCCCGCTGCCGTCGGCCTGGCTGACGTGCGTGCGCGGCAGGGCGTGCGGGCCGGCCAGCCGCCCGGGGTCGATGGCGCAGGCGTACCCGTACCCGGCGGCCCGCGTCGCGTCGACGACCCGCGCGTCGAGGTAGCCGTACGGGTAGCAGAACCCCTCGGGCAGGGTTCCGGTCAGTTCGCGCAGCAGCTCCCGGCTGCCCCGCAGCTCCTGCTGGAGCACGTCGTCGGGGACGGCGGTGAGGTCCTGGTGGAGCAGCCCGTGGGAGCCGATCTCCTGCCCGGCGGCGGCGACCTCGCGGATGCCCTCGGCGGTGAGCAGCGGTTTGCGCGGCCCCAGCGGATCCCACACGTTGTCCACGCCGAGCCGCCCGGGCAGCACGAACAGGGTGGAGGTGCAGTCGAAGCGGCGCAGCACCGGCAGTGCCCCGGTCAGGTAGTCGGTGTAGCCGTCGTCGAAGGTCAGCCCGACCAGTCCGGAGCCGCGCCCGGCGGCGCGGGCCCGCAGCAGTTCGCCGACGGAGACCCCGCGCAGGCCGCGCGAGCGCAGCCACTGCAGCTGGGCCTCCAGGGTGCGGGGGGTGACGGTGATGCCGTACGGGTCCTCGGCGGGATCGGTGAACTCGGTGACCGAGTGGTACATCAGGACCCACGGCGAGGCGGCGGTCCGGCGGGCGGGAGCCTTCGCGGCGGCCGGTGCCGTGTCGGCGTCAGCGGACATTGCGGACATTGCGGAACCTCTGGGTCGTGTGGGCGATCTGGGCGGACAGGGTGGTGATTTCGAGCGCCCGTATGGCCGTGCCGGCGGCCGCGAACATGGCCGGGACCAGCAGGCAGCCGAGTGCGGCGCTGAGCAGCGGGTCGGGGATCATCGGCCCGGCGATCCAGCCGGTGCCGCAGGCGGCGAACGAGGCGACGGAGAGCCGGCCGATGCTGAGGGCGACCCGGCGGGCCTGGATCGCGATGATCCGCCGGCCGATGCCGAGGAGCAGCAGCACGGCGGTGGTGGAGATGCCGGCCGCGTTGGCGCCGGCGAGGCCGTACACGCCCCACCAGCGGACGGCGGCGGCTCCGCCCGCGATGTTGACGAGGAGTCCGGCGCCCATCGCGAGCGCCGGGAACCAGGTGGGCCGGGCGGTCGCGAAGAAGGGCCGGCTGAGGGCGCCGACGAGGCAGTGGCCGAGGAGTCCGAGGCCGTAGACGCGCATGACGGCGGCGGTGGCCCGGGTGTCCTCGTGGGTGAAGGCGCCGCGCTCGAAGAGGACCTCGATGATCTGCGGGGCGTAGCCGATGACGAGGGCGGTGCCGACGAGGACGGCGAGGCAGGCCAGCGCCAGGTCCTGTTCGACGCGCCGGCGGGCCTTCTCGCGTTCGCCGCCGGCCATGGCCTGGGCGACGACGGGGAAGGTGACGGTGCAGATCATCAGGGACAGCACCATCGGCATCTGCGCGACCTTCTGCGCGTAGTTCAGGTGCGAGATGGCCCCGGGGGGCAGGGACGCGGCGAGGAACCGCTCGACGAGCACCTGCGACTGCCGGAAGACGGCGAAGCAGATGACGGGGGCGATCACGCCGAGGGCGATCAGGGTGGGCCGGTCCCGGTCGCGCTGGCTGCGCGGCGCGTCCTTGGCCCGGGACTGGCCGAAGCCCACGTTCCGGATGAACGCGGGCAGTTGGACGAGGACCATCAGCAGCCCGCCGGCCGCGACCCCGGCGGCCGCCGCCCGCACGCCCCACACGGCGTGCAGGGCGATCATCGTCCCGATGATCCCGACGTTGTACGAGACGTAGATCGCGGCCGGCGGCACGAAGGAGCGGTGGGCCCGCAGGGCGGCGCTGAAGTACCCGGCGAGCCCGAAGGACAGCACGGTCAGCGCGGTGAGCCGGGTGCACTCGACGGCGAGGCCGGGGTCGGGCAGCCCGGGCGCGAGGACGGCGACGACGAGCGGCGCGGCGACGACCAGCAGGGACGCGACGGCGGCCAGGAACACCGCCAGCCGCGGCAGGGTCGCCCGCACCAGCAGCCGTACGGGGTCCTGCGCGCGGGCCTCCATCCGGCTGAGCCCGGCCCGGGCGGCCGCCCGCCGGGCGAGGGCGTGGCTGAACGCGGGCACCATCAGCAGCGCCATGGCGTCCTCGATCAGCAGGGTCGAGGCCATCTCCGGGACGGTCCAGGAGATGAGGAAGGCGTCGCTGTCGTGCCCGGCGCCGAAGAGGTGGGCAATGGTCTGGTCCCGGGCCAGCCCGAGCACCGAGCCCGCGGCGGTGAGTCCGGCGGTGACGGCGGCGGCCTTGGCCAGGAACCGGCCGAGCGGTGCGGGCGCGCCCCGGTCGGGACCGGAGCCCGGGCCGGGGCCGGCGGGTCCGCCGGGGCCCGCGGGGCCGGTGGCCCCGGGCAGCGCGGGCGGCCGCCGGCCCGGGGCGGTGGCCTGGCCGTGGGCCGCGGCGGGCTTCGGGGGGTGCGGGGGGTGCGGCTTCGGCGGGTGCGGCGGACGGCCCGCAGCCGCGGCAACGTCGGTCGCCGCGGCTGCGGGCCGCCTCCAGGGCGTCGTATCGGTCACCGGCCGGCCGCACCGGAAGCGGCGCGCGGGCCGGCCGGGGACGGCAGCGCCCACCAGGCCGCCAGTCCGATGATCACTCCGGTGAGGACCGTGGACGGCCCGCCGATGTCCGCGTAGAGGAAGTCGGTGAGCTGCCACACCAGCAGCCCGATCGCGATCAGCCCGCAGTCCCGGATCGAGCGGTCCGACCGGTCCGCTCCGCCCGCGCCGGCGGTGCCGTACGGATCCTGCGCGCGCCCCGCGGCGTACCGGCGGATCCCGGCGACCAGCAGCGCCGCCCAGCCGCCCGCGAGCGCGACCAGCCCGATCAGCCCCTGCTCGCCGAGGACCAGCAGGTACATGTTGTGCGGCGAGAGCAGCGGCTGGCGGACGTACCCCTGTCCGGCGCCGGCGGTGTCGCTGCCGGAGGACAGTCCCAGCGAGGCGTGCCCGTCCCGGTGGGCCGGGAACCCCTTGAGCCCCACGCCCACCGCGGGCCGCTCCTGCCACATCGCCCCGGCGGCGGCCCACATCGTGTAGCGGTCGATGACCGACTGGTCGGGGGCGCTGGAGACCTGCGTGATCGAGGTCAGCCGCTCGGCCACCATCGCGGACCCGACCCCGAGCCCGCCGACCAGCACCACACCGAGCGCGGTGAGCGCCACCAGCACCCGCACCGCCCGCCGGATCCCGGCCAGCAGCATCACCAGCACCGCCGTGCCGGCCGTGGCGATCCACGCGCCCCGGCTGAACGACAGCACCAGCGGCACCACCAGCAGCAGCGCCGTGCCGCCCGCCACCCGGCGCACCGGCCTCGGCAGGCCCGGGGCCAGCGCCGCGGCCGTCGCCACGACCAGCCCGTACGCCACGACGGTGGCCATGCCCATCACGTCGCCGGGGCCGAAGGTGCCGACGGCCCGGACGTCCTCGCCCTGGTAGGAGGCGCCGGTGTGGGTCACGTACTGCACGACCCCGACCGCGCCCTGCACCAGGGCCAGCACCGTGAAGCACCCGGCGGCCACCCGGAACTCCCCGGCGTCGCGCACCAGCAGCACCACCGCCACCGGGACCAGGACGAACACCTGCAGGTAGCGGACGAACCCCGGCAGGGCCGCCTGCGGGTCCCCGGCGGTCGCCGTCGCGACGGCCAGCCCCACGGCGGGGGCCCCGAGCACCAGCACCGCGAGCGGGCTCAGCGCCCGCACCCGGCCGCGCAGCGCCTGCACCGCGCACACCAGCACCAGCACCAGCGAGGCCGCGTCGGCCGGGCCGACCTTGCCCGAGATACTCGCGTCGCCGGCGGGCACCGGGACCAGCAGCATCAGGACGGTCGCGGCGAGCGGCAGCAGCGGCCAGTGCCGCCGCACCAGGCGGGGCACGTCCGGCCGCGCCCCGCCCGGTGCGGCGGCCGTCGTCACGGCGAGGCTCATGGTCAGCTGCCCCCCAGCCGGAAGCGGAAGAAGGAGGCCGCGGTGCGGGCGAGGATCCACAGGTCCTGCCACAGCGACCAGGTGTCGATGTAGTGGTTGTCGAAGCGGGCCCGGTCCTCGATGGAGGTGTCCCCGCGCAGCCCGTTGATCTGGGCGAGTCCGGTGATCCCGACGGGCATCCGGTGCCGGGCCTCGTAGCCGGGGTGCACACTGCTGAACTTCGCGACGAAGAAGGGCCGCTCGGGCCGCGGGCCGACCAGGCTCATGTCGCCGCGCACCACGTTCCACAGCTGCGGCAGCTCGTCCAGGGAGGACTTGCGCAGGAAGGAGCCGACGGGGCTCATCCGGTGGTCGCCGGCGACGGTCCACCGGGTGGCGGACTCGTGCTCGTCGGCCCGCAGGGTGCGGAACTTCAGCAGGGTGAACGGGCGCCCGTACAGGCCGACCCGCTCCTGGCGGAAGATCACCCCGGGCCCGTCGGAGACCCGCACGGCCAGCGCGCACAGCCCCATCAGCGGCGCGGCGGCGAGCAGCGCGCACAGGGCGAGGCCGCTGTCGAGGCCCCGCTTCACCCAGCGCTCCAGCTGCCGGGCCGGGCGCGGCAGCAGCGGCTGGACGGCGTACCCCCACAGCTGGTCGGCGGGCTGGGCGACCCGCATGCCGGTGACCTTGGCGGTCCCGGCGGGGTCGGCGAGCCAGAGCCGGCAGCCGTGGTCGTGGAAGAGGCGGACGAGGGAGGCGGTGTGCTCGTCCGCCTCCGGCGGCCGGGTGAAGACGGCGGCCCGGACGGAGTTCTGGATGACCGCGCGCCGGATGTCCTCGTGGGTGGCGAGGACGGGCATCGCGCCGTCGCCGCCGGGCCCGGCCGCGGTGTCGGCGAGCCCTACGGGCCGCAGCCCGTACTCGGGGTGCCCGTGCAGGGCGGCGGCGACCGCGGCGGCCCCGGCGCCGGGTCCGACGACGAGGGCCGAGGCGGGCCGGCGGCGGGCGGAGCGGCGGCGGAGCCGGATGACGAAGCCGCGGCCCGCGCACACCAAGGCGGTCTGCAGGCAGGCGGCGGCAAGCAGCGCCCACCAGCCGAAGGCCCGGCGGGGTTCGACGGCGGCGGCGACGGCGGCCGCCCCGCACCACAGGGCGGCGGACCGCGCGGCCAGCGCGGGCAGTTCGAGCAGGGCGGACGGGGCCAGCCGCGGCCGGTACAGCCCGGCCTGCGCGTGCAGCAGGGCGAGCAGGACGGCGAGCGGTACGGCCGCCTCGCGCGGGAGTGCCGGCCCGGGCACGGCGGCCGTGGTCAGTACGACGGCCAGGGCGTCGGCGGCCAGCAGCGGGAGCGCCCCGTGGCGGCGCCGGTCCCGCCGCTGCCGCACCAGCGGCCTGGCCTGGCCGGCCCTGGACCCCCGCGGCGGGTGGATGGCGGTGACGGTCCGTCGGACGGCGGCCGTGCCGGCGGCGCCGGCCGCATGCCCCGTGCCGCCCTGTCCGGTGTGCCGGGGGGGTGCGCTGTCCATCGTCATCGGCTGATGCGCTCCTGGTTCGAGGGCCGGGGCCTGCCCAGCAGTTCGTGGTACAGACCGGTGACCGCGTCCGTGGTCCGCCGCACGTCGAATTCGGTCCGGGCGTGCTGCTGGGCCTGCTCGCCGAGTTCGGCGAGCAGCCGCGGCTCGGCGAGCAGCCGACCCAGGGCCTTGGCCAGGGCCGTCGGATCCTCCGGCGGCACCAGGCAGAGCCGTCCCTGGCCGGGCGGCAGGCTTTCCCTGGCACCGCTGACGTCGGAGACCAGGACCGGTCGGCCGCTGGCCATGGCTTCCAGCGGGGCGAGCGCCATGCCTTCCCACCGCGACGGCAGTACAACGAGATCGGCGGCCCGAAGCCACGGTCGGATGTCGGCGGCCCCACCCGCGAAGAGGACTCCGGGTGGGGCCGAACGGCGCAGTTTCTCGGTGTCGGGGCCGTCCCCGACGAGGGCGAGGCGGGCCTCAGGGAGGTTGCCGAGCACCTCCCGCCAGGCGCGCAGCAGCACGTCCTGTCCCTTCTGCCGGCAGAGCCTGCCCACGCAGACGGCGAGCGGCCCGTCGCCCGGGAAGGCGGCGGGCAGCGGGAGTCCGGCGCGGGCGGCGGTGCGGTCCTCCGCCCGGTCCGGGCCGCCGGGGCGGTAGTGGTCCAGGTCCACCCCGTTGCGGATCACCGACCAGCGGGCGGCGATCCCCTCGGCCTCGCCGACCCGCCGTTCGGCCTCGCTGACACAGAGCACCCGGTCGGCCCAGCGGACCCCGAAGCGCTCCCAGCGCCGGGCGAGGGCGCCGGTGGCCCCGCCGACCGCGTCGAACGACCAGGCGTGCGGCTGGAACACGGTGGGGACCCGGCCGCGGGCGGCGAGCCGGCCGGCCAGCCCGGCCTTGGCACTGTGGGCGTGCAGGACGTCGGGGCGGGCGCGGCGGATCACCCGGCGGGCGCCCATGACCTCGGCGGCCAGGTCGGGTCCGGGGGCGCGGCCGGCCCGCCAGGCGAGCACCTCGGCGCCGGCGGCGCGGGCCTCCTCGGCGAGCCGGCCGCCGCGCGGGCAGCCGACGACGGTGCGCAGGCCGGCGGCGGTCTGGGCGCGGACGAGGTCGACGACGACGCGGGCGACCCCGCCGTCGACGGGCTGGACGAGGTGCAGGACGGTCAGGTCGGGTGCGGTCGGGGGCTGCGCGGGGCAGGGCTGGGCAGGGGCAGGCTGTGTCGGCACGCGGAGCGGTCTCCTACGTTCAGCGGCGCGCGTCTGTCTGAACGAAGAGCACGCCGAGGAATTGGCCCTGGCTTTCGCCCGTGAACCTGAAGCTCAGGCTGCGGGCGCCACCGGAGAGGGTGGGACTCAGGTCGAACACGTCCGCGTCATATCCGAGATTGTTCAGGTGTTCGGGCTGTCGCACGGACGCGGGTTGTCCGAATTCCGTGATCGTGGAATTCATGACATCGTTGAAAGGGTTTTCTTCGTCGCTGACGTCGGTCCGGCGCCCGGAGTCGGCGATCACGGTGAGTGAGTCCCCGAGGGTGCCCCGGTCGCCGTCGTACGCCACCACGCCGACCTTGCCCGAGGCCCCGGCCGGTGCACCCATCCCCGCGATCTCGATCGACTCGCCCGCCGCCTCGCCCGCCCCCGCGGCGATGCCCTCGAAGCCGTCCCACAGCGAGATCCGGCGCAGCGGCTCCTGCGGGTGCTCGTAGGCGACGACCAGCGTCCAGCCGCCCCACGCCCCCGCCTCGGACCGGCCCATGGCGATGTTGAGCTGGGCGACCGTCCACATCCCGGCGCCGCCCTTGCGGACCATCGGCGTCACGTCGGCGGAGGCCTGGTACGCGTCGCTGCCCTCGTCCGTGCGGTGCCCGATCACGGTGTCGGCGAGGACCTCCTTGTACGCGCCGCCCGGCTCGGCGACGAGCACCCGCCCGTTGTCCTCCGGCGGCTTCTGCTCGCCGACGCGCAGGTTCCCGCCCCAGTACAGGCGGGCGTACGAGACCTGTGCGCCCGGCGGGACCTTCAGTTCGGCGCGGGTGGAGTTGTAGGTGTCCGGGTCCTTGTCGACCTCGCTGTAGAACATCTCGAAGTCGCTGTTGACCCCGGCCGCGCCCTTCTTGACCTCGGCGCACGGCGCGGCGTCGGGGGCCTCCTCCCTGCGGCAGCCGATCGAGGAGTTGGAGGCCCGGACCAGCCCGCCGTGCAGCACCGCCTGGTAACGCTCCGTGAACGGAACCCGGGGTGCCTCTTTGGGGCCTGGCGGAGCCTCCGCGCCCGCGGCGGGAACGGTGGCCGAAAGTGCGAGGCAGGACAGGAGGCCGAGCATGCCGAGGATTCTGCGGGAGGAACCCATGACCCTGTCTCCATTTTCGATCAAGAGGGACAAAACAGGAGTGAACTTTGTCAGAAACCCGACCCGGAATCACGCCGGACTCGCACGTACGGCCTTTTGGGCGATAACACGCACCCTCGCAGGCGGCGAGTCGTTATGCGGGTGCGCCGCCGCTCGCACCGAAAGGGAAACCGGACCCGGCGTCCGGCGGCGTCCGCGCCGCTCCCGCCCCGACCCGACCGCACACCCGAGCGTCAACCGCGCCACCCGAAACGGCGGCATCTGGGTGAAGCCACGCAACCCGAGCCGACGGCGCCCCGTTGACCCGGGTGCTCAAGTACCGGGCAATCCTGCAAAAAAGGGACCACAATGATCAAGAAGATGATGGCCACGGCGGCGGCTGCGGCCTCGGTCGTGGGCATCGGTGCCGCCGCGGCGCCGCAGGCGATGGCCATCGGGAACGACAACGGCATCAACACCGTCAACGGCAACGGCGCGTCGCAGATCTACGGCAACCAGGCCACCTACGGGAACATGAGCCCGCAGATGGCGCTGATCCAGGGCTCCTTCAACAAGCCCTGCATCGCCCTGCCCGCGAAGGTCAACGCCCAGTCGCTCCTCGCCCTGGTGAACGTCGGCGTCCAGGACATCCCGATCCTGTCCAACCCGATGAACCAGCAGTGTGTCGAGAACTCCACCCAGGCCAAGGGCGACGAGCCGCTCTCGCACATCCTGGACAACATCCCGATCCTGTCCGGCAACGCCTCCGCCGGCAGCTGACCCTCCCCGCGCCACCGAGGCCGTCGCACCTCCGGGTCGCGGCGGCCTCGCCGCGTACGACCCTGCCCCCCGCCCCGCCCTCGCCCCCTCCCGCCCTGTGCGCCCTCCCGCCCTCCCGCCCTCCCGCCCGGAAATGGCCGCGGAAATCCGCGCCCCCATTTCCGGCCGCCGGACCGCCGGGGCAATTCCGAAGGCGCCCCGGAAAACCGGGAGTTTCCTTCACACCGCCTGCTCGTTGTTGTTTCTGCAGTGGACAAGCCGCTGCGGGAAAGGATCGAAATCACATGACGTACAAGAAGGCAGTGGTGCTGGCCGCCGGCGTTCTGATGGCCGCCGGTGCCGCCGCCCCCGCCATGGCCGACTCCGTTGCCGAGGGTCAGGCCATCGGCTCCCCCGGCGTCGTCTCCGGCAACCTCGTCCAGGTTCCGGTCAACGTCCCGGTCAACGTCTGCGGCAACACCATCAACGTCATCGCCCTGCTGAACCCCACGTTCGGCAACACCTGCGTCAACGCCTGACGAAGCGCCTGCGCCCGCAGGGGCGAACCTCCTCGGGGTGGCCTCGGAGTGCACGGCGGTGCGCTCCGAGGCCACCTTCGATTCAGCACCGGCCCCCGCGCCGGTAGACAGGGAAGGACCCATGCGACAGGTACTGAGCCGACAGGTACTGGGCAAGGGAGTACTCACGGCCGCGGCCGCCTCCAGCCTGCTGTCGATCGCCACCGGCGCGGCCTTCGCGCACCCCGGGGCGGTGGCCGAGGCCTCGCACTCGCCGGGTGTGCTGTCCGGCAACAGCGTCTCGGTACCGATCACCCTCTCGCCGAACGTGTGCGGCAACAGTGTGGACGGCGGCGCGGCGCTCAACCCCTCGTTCGGCAACACCTGCGCCACCACGAGCGGTTCGGACACCCACCGCCACGACGATCGCGGCGGTCACGCCCACGACCGCCACCTGAGCCCCGAGCACGCCGAGGCCTTCGAGCGCTACCTCCAGGAGCACGGGGCGCGGCAGGGGCTGCCGGGGCAGCGCGGCGAGGAGGCCGGGCACAGCGGCCCCCGCCACGAGGAGCCGCGCCGGCACGCGCCCCGCCACGCGGCCCCCCGGCACGCGGCACCGCGCCACGAGGAAGCCCGCCACGAGGGAGCCCGCCCCGAGGGCCGCCACGGCAAGCCCGCGGAGGAGGAGTGCGACGACCACCCGCAGGGTCACCCTCAGGGCCGGCCCGCCCCGAAGCCCGCCCCGGCCGAGCACCACGCGCCGCCCGCACCGGAGCCGCCCCGGTCACACCCCGCGCCGCCGGCGCCGCCCGCAGCGCACCCTGAACCCCCGGCGCCGGTCGAGGAGGCTCCGCGGCCGCTGCCCGCTCCCGCCCCGGTCGAGCAGGCGCCCCCCGCGCCGGAGGCCCCGGCGGAGATCCCCGCGCCCCTGCCCGCCCCGGCGCCCGCTCCCGCGCCGGTGGCCGAAGCCCCCGTGCCGCTCCCGGCCCCGGCTCCGGTCGAGCAGGGCCCAGCCCCCGCCCCAGCCCCCGCGCCGCCGCACGGCAGCACGCCCGTGCCGCTCCCGGCCCCGGCGCCCGCTCCCGTCCCGGCGCCCGCACCGGCGCCGGCCGCCGCCCACGCAACGGCTCCGGCTCCCGTCCTCGCCGAGACCGGTGCGGGTCAGACCGGCATCGCGGCGCTCCTCGCCTCCGCCCTCGTCCTGGGCGGCGCGATTCTGTACCGCAGGTCCCGTACGGCCTGACGCGGCAGCAACGGTCGTCGAAAGAAATACCGGCCGGAGAATCCCCTGACGGATTCTCCGGCCGTCGCCGTGCCCTCGTACGCGTTTCCGCCGCGGCACGGAATCGTTACCCAGGGCAAAAGCGGTGCGACGGTCGCCGCTGGAAAAGGATTTCGACAATGAAGCTCACGAAGGTCGCCGCGGTCGTCGCCGGTTCCGTTGCCGCCCTGGCCGCCTCCGCTCCCGCGTTCGCCGCCGGGGGCGCGGCCGCAATGCCCCCCATGAGCCTGACGGGCGGGGCGACACAGGCCTTCGACTCGCTCGCCCCCGTCACGGAGTCGCTTCCGCAGACCCTCGGCAACGGCCTGGCCGAGCAGGGCGAGACGGTCGACAAGGTCGTGGGTACCGCCCAGCGGGTCAACGAGATCCGCAACGACGCCCCGGCCGAGGTGCTCGGCCTGGCGAACGGGGCCACGAAGGCCTCCCCGCTCCTCGGCGGGGTGCAGCTCAACGGCGGCGGCAACCAGTCCTGAGCCGTCCGGACCCGGACGGCAAAGAACCGTGGGCGCCACCGGCGAGGCCGGTGGCGCCCACGGTTCGATGTGCCGTCGACGCAGCGTCAGGCTCAGGCGTTGACGCAGGTGTTGCCGAACGCCGGGTTCAGCAGGGCGATGATGTTGATGGTGTTGCCGCAGACGTTGACCGGAACGTGGACCGGGACCTGCACGACGTTGCCCGAGAGGACACCGGGGGAGCCCACGGCCGCGGCCTCGGCCGTGGAGTCGGCAAGGGCGGTGCCCGCGGCGCCGGCTGCGGCGAGACCGGCGGAGGCCAGGACCAGGGCGGCCTTCTTGGCAGTGTTCATGGGAAGTGCACCTTCTCTTCGACGTTCTGCCCCTAACGGGGCTCACACCGAGAGAAACGGTCCGGACTCCCCATCGGACACGGCCTCGCGCCCGATCAAACCTGTTCAGCGCAATCTCCTTCGCAGCACGCGGTGTTCGGCGGTCCGGCACGCGCCGGACCCGCCGCTACGGGAGCGCGGGCACGTCCGGGATCTCGGGGATCTCCGGGATCTCCGGGATCTCGGGAATCTCCGGGATCTCCGGGATCTCGGGAATCTCCGGGATCTCCGGGATCCCGGGGGTCGACGGCAGGCTGTCCGCCGGCGGGACGGTGACAGGCAGGCCCGGGATCGTGATCGGCAGGCCGGGGACGGCCGGCATCTCGGGGACCGTCGGCAGCGTGACCGGCGGCAGTGTGATCCCCGGCAGCAGCCCCGCGAGGCTCCCGAGGAGGCCGCCCAGGGCCGCGGAGATGCCCGACAGCAGGTCGTCGATCGGGCCGGTCGGGGCCGCGGCCCGGCGCTTCTCCACTTCCCGCTGCTCGGCCGCCACCCGTGTGCGCGGGGAGGCGGCGGTCTCGCCGTCCGCGGCGCCCGCGGGGGCGGCCGCTCCGGCGAGCATGACGGCGGCGAGGGCCGACGGGAGGAGGACGCGGGCGCGGAAGCGGAACGGCATGGAGCGGCGCATGGGAGTTCCTTCGCTGTTCGCAGAGAAACGGACCCGAGCGATCCGCCTCATTGGCCACCGTCGTGACTGGGCGCACGGACTGCAACCGGAGCCGGGCCGAACGCAGGACCCGCGCGCGCACGGGAGTTGCTCCGGGCTGCGTACGGGCTTCGCGCACGCGTCCGGGGCGGAGTCACCCGGGCCGGGGAAAGCCCCTGCGGGTGCGGGCCGTTCGAGTGAAGCCCCGGAACCAACGCCGCGGAGGGGCAGTTGACCAGGGCGCTCCACTAGCGGGCACTCGTGCGACAAAAGGACCCATCATGCTCAAGAAGATCATGACTGCTGCTGCGGTCACCGCCGCCGCCGTCGGTGCGGGCGCTGCTCTCGCCGCCCCGGCCATGGCCATCGGCAACGACAACGGGGTCAACACCGTCAACGGCAACGGCTCCCAGCAGATCTACGGCAACCAGAAGACCGCCGGCGACATGAGCCCGCAGCTCAGCCTGGTCCAGGGCACCCTCAACAAGCCCTGCCTCGGTGTGCCCGCGAAGGTCAACCTGCAGAACGTGCTCGCCGCGCTGCAGCTCGGCATCCAGGACGTCAACGTCCTGTCCAACCCGATGAACCAGCAGTGCACCGAGAACTCCACCCAGGCCAAGGGCGACGAGGCGCTCTCGCACATCCTGGACAACATCCCGATCCTGTCCGGCAACGCCTCCGTCGGCAGCTGATCCCCGCTCCCTCCCTGCCCACTGCGGTCCGGGCCTGCGCCCGTGGAGCGATGTGACGAGGGCCCCGGCAGCATCCGGCTGCCGGGGCCCCCGTGCGTGCCCGTCCGTCGTCAGCCCGTCCAGAACTCCCACCACCGAGTGAGGATCAGCATGCCGATCACCCCGGTGTGCAGGACGGGCGGGACCCAGCCGAACTCGGCGAGGAAGCCCCGCACCGGCCCCGGCGCGGGCAGCGCCCCGGTGCGGACGTTGAACGCGGTGACCGCCCAGAACATCACGAGCGTCGCCACCCAGGTCAGGCAGCACCACAGGCAGAGCGCGTTGATCCGGTAGAGCGACTGGGCCATCAGCCAGGTACAGAAGCCGACGCCGAAGGCCATGCCGGCATTCAGTCCCAGCCAGAACCAGCCGCGCTGCCGGGCCCCCGCCAGCAGGCTCACGCCGACGCACACCACGGCCCCGAACGCGACCAGCCCCAGCATGGGGTTGGGGAAGCCGAAGGCCTGCGCCTGCTCGCTCTGCATGACGCTGCCGCAGGAGACCACCGGGTTGAGGCTGCAGGCGGGCTTGAAGTCCGGGTCCTCCAGCAGGTGGAACTTGTCGAGGGTGATCACCCAGGAGGCCAGCACGCCAGCGGCCCCGGTGAGGACCAGCAGCCAGGCCAACGCCCTTGGTGCGGCGGCCGGTTCGCCCTCGTGTCGCGTGCTGGGCCGCCCCTGCTGGCGGGGGAGGCCCACTGTGTTCGTAGCCATACCGCCCATGGTCCCGCGCTCCGGGACAGACCCGGGCGAACCAGGCGCATTCCGCCGCAAGTTGACCTGAAGGGGTGGCGGGAACCCCCGTCGCTTCCCGGACGTTTTAACGAACCCCGGACGTGATGTCAGAGCCAGGGGCTACGTTGTGCTTCCGCGAAGTCACAAGCTGCGACGGCCTGGAGACCCACCTTGAGCGATCCGTACGAGACAACCGAGGCGCACCTCGAGCGACTCCTGGGCCGCGCCCTCAACTCCTACGACCTGCCCGACCGGTTGGTCGAGCGCCTCGGGACGGCGCTCGCCCACAGTTCTTCGCTGTACACCACGAGCCACAGCCCGGCGGCGGGGCGGTGGCGGGAGACCCACCGGCACACCTACCTGCTCTCCGACGGCGGTTCGGCCTCCCTGTGGGAGCTGGTGTACCGGCACGAGGGCGACCGGACCATACGGCACGAGGTCTTCGCGAGCCGCACCGAGGCCCGCCTGGCCGTGGCCCGCCTGTTCGGCGAGGCCCCGGAGGCGGAGGACGTCTTCGGCCCGGCGGCGTTCGACGCGGAGGAGGAGCCGGAGACGGTGGACCGGGATGCGGCCGCGCTGAGCGCGCTGCTCACCACCCCGACCGCCGGCCAGCGGTACCGGGAGTACGCGGTGGAGCATTCGGCCGACCACGCCCGGCGGGTGCTGCGGCGCGCCGAGAACGCCGACCGGCCCGGGGAGCGGACGGCGCTGCTGCTGAAGACGGCGTACGCGCACCGGATCACGCAGGCGTTCGGCACCCTGCAGTGCCTGGCGGACGGGCGGGACGCCGGATTCCGGCTGTACGAGCACGCGTTCGTCCTGCTGGACGGCAGCGAGATCAGCCTGTGGGAGGTCGAGCACACGGCGACGCCGAACGGGCGCCACATGTGCGAGGTGTACGGGACGGAGGCCGCGGCGCGCGGGGCGATGGAGGTCCGCGCGCACGGCTGAGGCGCTCCCGCCGGACGGCGGTCGGCTCGGCTCGATCAGACGGCGGTCGGTTCGATCGGCCCGGTCGGGTCCACCGGCCCCACCGGGTTCACGGGCCCGGCCGGCGCCGGCGGCTCCACCCGTACCGGGGCCCGGCCGCCGGGGACGGTCGGTGCGGCCGGCTCGGTCAGGTACCGGTCCAGGGGCGGCCGCGGCGTGATGCGGACGGCCTCGGGGCGCAGCTCCGCGGGGGCCGGCATGGCGCTGCCCGGGAGCCGGACGGCGGCCGCGCCGTGGGCCAGGGCGGAGGCGAGGGCCGCCGGGCCGCTGCCGCCCGCGACGAGGAAGCCGGCCAGTGCGGCGTCGCCGGCGCCGGCGCTGCTGCGGACGGCCCCGACGGGGGCGATGCCGTGGAAGATCCCGTCGGCCGAGACCAGCAGCTGGCCGTCCGCGCCGAGCGAGGCCAGGACGGCGCCCGCTCCCCGGGAGCGCAGCTCCTCCGATGCGGCGGCCACATCGCCGAGCGTGCGCAGCGGGCGGCCCACCGCTTCCGCGAGCTCGGCCGCGTTCGGCTTCACCAGGTCCGGGCGGGCGTGCAGCGCCTCCGCCAAGGCCGGGCCGGAGGTGTCCAGGGCGACCCGGGCGCCGGTCGCGCGGGCCCGGGCGACCACGTCGGCGTACCAGTGGGGCGGCAGGCCGGGCGGGAGGCTGCCGCAGGCCGCGATCCAGTCGGGGCTGTCCCCACAGGTGCGGACGGTGTCCAGCAGGAGCGCGGATTCGGCCCCGGTGAGGACCGGGCCGGGGGCGTTGACCTTGGTGAGGGTGCCGTCCGGTTCGACGAGCGAGACGTTGGAGCGGGTCTGCCCGGTGATCGAGACCGCGGTGACGTCCACGCCCTCGGCGGCCAGGAGCTCGGCGAGCAGGGTGCCGGCCGGGCCGCCGAGCGGGAGGACCGCCGTCGTCCGCACGCCCGCGGCGGCCACGGCGCGCGAGACGTTGACCCCTTTGCCCCCGGGGTCGAGGCGGTCGGTGGCCGCGCGCAGCACGGCGCCCCGCTCCAGCACGGGGACCTCGTAGGTCCGGTCGAGGGAGGGGTTCGGGGTGACGGTGAGGATCATTCGGGCAAAGCTCCCTTGGATTTTCCCTCACCGTACGCCCGATATGTCCGGAATCAAAAGAAACGGGCATGCCCGCCCGAAGGAGCGGACATGCCCGCATGCAGGGGGCCGCGGCCCGGCTACGCGGCCGGGGCCTGCTCCGGGGCCTGCTCGACGGCGCCCTCGCGCTGCTCCGGCGGCACCGACTTGCGCGGCAGCATGAACATCACCGCGAAGATCACCACCAGGACGGCCGCGATCCACCACAGCGCCCCGTGGAAGGCCTCCACGTACGGCGGGCCGAAGATCGAGTCGTCGTCCATCTGCCCGAAGAAGACCACCGAGGTCAGGCCGAGGCCCAGGGCGTTGCCCATCTGGCCGGTGGTGTTGATCAGGCCGGAGGCGGAGCCGGCGTGCTCGCGCGGCACCTGGGACAGCACGGTGTCGGTGAGCGGGGCCACGATCAGGCCCATGCCGAGGCCCATGACGACCAGGGGGGCGGCCATCTGCCAGGAGGCGATCTCCATGCCGAAGTGCTTCGCCTCCCAGATGTAGAGCAGGATGCCCGCGGCCATGGTCAGCGCGCCCGCCTGGAGCACCTTGCGGCCGAAGCGCGGGACGAGCTTCTGCACCGACATGCCGGCGGCGACGGAGACCGCGATGGAGAACGGGACGCCGGTGAGGCCGGCCCGCAGGGCGCTCCAGCCGAGGCCCATCTGCATGTACAGCGTCCAGACCAGGAAGAAGATGCCGGTCGCGAGGCCGAAGGTCAGCTGGACGGCGATGCCGCCCGCAAAGCTCTTGATCTTGAAGAGGGAGAGCTCGACCAGCGGGGAGCCGTCCTTGCGGATCTTGTACTTCTCGTACGCGATGAACGCGGCGAAGACGAAGGGCACGAGGGCCATGGAGACGAAGCCCCACAGCGGCCAGTCGTTGTCCCGGCCGTGGGTCAGCGGGAAGATCAGCATGACCAGGCCGAGGGTCGCGAGGACCACGCCGACCAGGTCGAGGCGCAGGGCCTTGGGGGCTTTGGACTCGGTGATGAAGGCGCGGCCGAGCAGCACGCCGGCGATGCCGACGGGCAGGTTGATCAGGAAGATCGGGCGCCATTCGAGGCCGAAGAGGTTCCACTGGGTCAGCAGGGCGCCCAGCAGCGGGCCCGAGACGGCACCGAGGCCGACGATCGCGCCGAACATGCCGAAGACCTTGCCGCGCTCGTGCGGCGGGAAGCTGACGTGGATGATCGCCAGCACCTGCGGGACCATCATGGCCGCCATGGCGCCCTGGAGGATGCGGGCGGCGACGAGCACGTCGGGGTCGGGGGCGATGCCGCAGAGCAGCGAGGCGGCGGTGAAGCCGGCGATGCCGATGAGGAAGAGCCTCTTGCGGCCGTAGATGTCGCCGAGACGGCCGCCGGTGATCAGGCCGGCCGCGAACGCGAGCGCGTAGCCCGCGGTGATCCACTGGATGGCGCTGGTGGAGGCGCCGAAGTCACCGCGCATGCTGGGTATCGCGATGTTGACGATCGTGACGTCGACCAGGTCCATGAAGGCCGCGGTCATCACGATGGCGAGCGCCAGCCAGCGGCGCCGGTCGGCCTCCGGGGCCTCCGGGGCGCCGGGTTCGGCGGGGGCGGAGCTCCGCTCTTCGGGTAGGGGCCCGGTCTTTCCTCCGGGCGATGTCATCGTCGTCTCGCTGCTCATGGAGAGAAACCTAGACCGTGTCTAGGTCAGATGGTGTCCTATTTTGCTGGCAGCCTGGATCGCATGACGGACACACCGGCACGGCTCCTCACCCTGCTCTCCCTGCTGCAGACCCCGCGCGAATGGCCCGGCAGCGAACTGGCGGACCGGCTGCGGGTCAGTACGCGCACGATCCGCCGCGACATCGACCGGCTGCGGGAACTGGGGTACCCGGTGGAGGCCACGCTGGGCCCGGAGGGCGGGTACCGGCTGGTGGCGGGCGCGGCCATGCCGCCGCTGCTGCTGGACGACGAGGAGGCCGTCGCGATCGCGGTGGGGCTGCGGGCGGGGGCCGGGCATGCCGTCGAGGGGGTCGAGGAGGCCTCCGTACGGGCGCTGGCCAAGCTGGAGCAGGTCCTGCCGGGGCGGCTGCGGCACCGGGTGGGCGCCCTGCAGTCGGCCACGATCGCGCTGACCCGCGGCGACGGGGCCACCGTGGACCCGCACACACTGACGACGATGGCCTCGGCGGTGGCCGGGCGGGAGCGGATGCGGTTCGCGTACCGGGCGCGGGACGGGGCCGGCACGCGGCGGCTGGTGGAGCCGTACCGGCTGGTGAGCACCGGCAGCCGGTGGTACCTGGTGGCCTACGACATGGACCGGGAGGACTGGCGGACGTTCCGCGTGGACCGGGTGGCGGAGCCCTTCACGACCGGCGCCCGGTTCGCCCCGCGCGAGATGCCGATGGACGCCGTGGAGTTCGTCCGCAGGGGGATGCACGGCCGGCAGACGTACGCGGTGGAGGTCGGCTTCGGCGCCGGGGCGGAGCAGCTGCCCCGCTGGCTGCAGGGGCACGCCGTACCGGCGGCCGGGGGCGCGGAGGCGGGCGCGGGGGCGGGGGCGGGAGCGGGCTGCCTGGTGCGGTTCGAGACCGGGGAGTCCCCGGAGTGGCTCGCGGCCCGGCTGGCGCTGACGGGGCTGCCGTTCACCGTGCACACGCCGGAGCTCCTGACGGAGGCGGCCCGGTCGCTGGCCGAACGGCTGACGGCGGGGGTGGGAACCGGCGTCAAGGCCGGGGCAGCGGCGGCGGGGTAGCCCCGACCGCCGGGCAGGGGCGGCCGGACGGTGACGGCGCCGGACACGGGCTGCGGTCGGCGGGGCCGCCGGGCGGCTGCGGGCAGAGGGAAGCCCCGGCGCCTGGAGGGGGTGGCGCCGGGGGCTGGCATCGGGGGCGGCGGGCCGCTCAGGCCACTGCGTCGAAGCCCGTGTCGTGCGCCATGCGCTTCAGCTCCAGCAGCGCGTGCTTCTCGATCTGGCGGATCCGCTCGCGGGTCAGGCCGTGCTGCTTGCCGACCTCCGTCAGGGTCCGCTCCCGGCCGTCGTCGATGCCGTACCGCATCTTGATGATCGACGCCGTGCGCTGGTCGAGCTTGCCCAGCAGGTCCTCCAGCTCTTCCCTGCGCAGCAGGGAGAGGACGGACTGCTCCGGGGAGATCGCCGAGGTGTCCTCCAGGAGGTCGCCGAACTGCGTCTCGCCCTCGTCGTCCACGGACATGTTCAGGCTGACCGGGTCCCGGGCCCAGTCCAGGACATCGCTCACGCGCTGCTCGGTCGAGTCCAGCTCGGCGGCTATCTCCGCGTGTTCGGGCTCCCGGCCGTTCTCCCGGTTGAACTCCCGCTGGACGCGGCGGATCCGGCCGAGCTCCTCGACGAGGTGGACGGGGAGGCGGATGGTGCGGGACTGGTCGGCGATGGACCGGGTGATGGCCTGGCGGATCCACCACGTCGCGTACGTCGAGAACTTGAAGCCCTTGGTGTAGTCGAACTTCTCGACCGCGCGGACCAAGCCCGCGTTGCCCTCCTGGATCAGGTCGAGCAGGGGCAGGCCGCTGCGCGGGTAGCGGCGGGCAACGGCCACGACGAGACGCAGGTTGGAGCGGATGAACGTCTCCTTGGCCCGCTCCCCCTGCGCGGCCAGGACCTCCAGCTCCTCGCGGCCGGCAGCGCCCCCTTCGCGCTCCACCTCGCCGTCGAGAATCTGGCGGGCGTAGATGCCCGCCTCGATGATCTGGGACAGTTCCACTTCCTTGGCCGCATCGAGCAGCGGGGTGCGCGCGATCTCGTCCAGGTACATGCCGACCAGGTCGCGGTCGGCGATCTCCCCGCCGGCAGCGCGGGCGCTGCCCTCGGACTGGTGGCGGGCGACGGCGCGGGTTGCCATGCGTGCTCCCTTGCAATGTGTGAGGTCGCGGTGCGGCTGCTGGAACGCGGCTCTGCGTCCCTGGACACTCTCCCGAGTGCCCGCTTCCTAGGGAGACAACGGCTGGAATCGGGACAGAATTCCCACGCCGTCTCTCTTTTTCGCGATCTTGCAGTATCCTGCCCCGCCGCACCCCGGGAGGGCGGCGGCGCCGGCTCCGCCGGACGCGAGGAGTCGCAGGTCAGACTGGGTGCGGGGGATCGAAAAGCCCCCGCCTGCCGCGCACGGACCAGGCCCGGCGCAACACCCGCGTGACCGCCATCACACGGACGGCGGAAGCACTCCTGCCCCGGAAGACGACTCCCGGCGGCATCCGGTTGCCCGGACCGGCCCCCGGACGGCCTTACCCGAACTGGACCGAGCGCTTCGACAGCCCCATCCAGAAGCCGTCCACCGCATCCGTCCGGCGGCCCAGGTCGCCGGCTGCGTCAGCCGCGCCGAGGGTGACGAAGAGCGGGGCGAAGTGTTCCGTGCGCGGGTGCGCGAGCCGGCCCGCCGGGGCCTTGGCCTCGAAGTCCAGCAGGGCGTCGACGTCGGAGGCGTCCAGCGCCTCGCGGCCCCAGGCGTCGAACTCCGCCGACCAGGCCGGAACCCCGGGCCCGGTGTGGCGCAGGGCGGCCAGGTTGTGGGTGAAGAAGCCGCTGCCGACGATCAGGACGCCCTCGTCGCGCAGGGGCGCCAGCTTGCGGCCGATGTCCATCAGGCGCCGCGGGTCGAGCGTGGGCAGGGAGATCTGGAGCACCGGGACGTCGGCGCCGGGGTACATCTCCACGAGCGGGACGTACGCCCCGTGGTCGAGGCCGCGGTCCGGGATGTCCTGGACGGGGGTGCCGGGGGCCCGGAGCAGTGCCCGTACGGCGGCGGCGAGGTCGGGGGCGCCCGGGGCGTCGTAGCGGACCCGGTAGTAGTGCTCGGGGAAGCCCCAGAAGTCGTACACGAGCGGTGCGCGGCCGGTGGCGCCGAGGGCGAGCGGGGCCTCCTCCCAGTGCGCGGAGACCATGAGGACCGCCCGGGGGCGGGGCAGGGCGGCGGACCAGGCGGCGAGTTCGCCGGGCCAGACCGGGTCGTCGGCGAGCGGGGGCGCGCCGTGGCTCAGGTAGAGCGCGGGCATGCGGGCCGGCGCCGGGGTCGGGGAGGCCATGTCTGCGGCTGAGGCCGTGTCCGCGGCTGCGGCTGCGGCTGCGGCTGCGGCTGCGGCTGCGGCTGCGGCTGCGGCTGCGGCGACCGGGTGCGGGGTGGGGGCGGGGGTCACGGCGGGGGTCACGGCGGCGCTCCTCGTTCGTCCTCGCGGAGCCTGGGACAGGACGGACCCCGCGTCGTTCAAATTTGAACGACGCGGGGTCGATCGTCATTCCCGGGGTACCCCGCGGCCCGTCAGTGGGCCCTGATCCGTGACCGACGGTGCTACGAAGTGACACCGCCAGCCATGGCAGCCGCTTGACAACAGCATTAGGAAGCGATCACCGGGACCTTCGCCACGGCCTCTGCACCGGCCTCGGAGCCGGCGCCGGCCCCGGACCCGGACGCGACCGGGCCGCCGGTGCCGGGACGGCCCGTGTTGACGAGGGTCAGGGCGACGGCCGCACTGGCGAGGAGGATGCCGACCGCCCACCAGATGGCGCTGGAGTAGCCCTCCACCATCGCCTGGGCCTGCACCAGCTTCGCCGCGGCGCCGCCCGCCGAGGCCTCGGCCGCGTGGTCGGTCAGGTACGCGGTGGTCGCCGAGGCGGCGATGGTGTTCAGCAGGGCGGTGCCGATCGCGCCGCCGACCTGCTGCGAGGTGTTGACCATGGCGGAGGCGACACCGGCGTCGGCCGCGGCCACCCCGTGCGTGGCCAGGGACATCGCCGGCATGAACGCCGTGCCCATGCCGAGGCCCAGCAGCAGCTGCGCCGGCAGGATCAGCGCCGGGTACGAGGAGCCGACCTCCAGCCGGGTCAGCATCAGCATGCCGGCGGCGGCGACCAGGAAGCCCGGCCCCATCAGCAGCCGCGGCGCGACCCGGGTCATCAGGCGGGCGCCGATCTGCGTGGAGCCCGTGATCATGCCCGCGATCATCGGCAGGAAGGCGAAGCCGGTCTTGACCGGCGAGAAGCCCTTCACGACCTGCAGGTAGTAGGTCAGGAAGAGGAACAGGCCGAACATCGCGATGACGGCCAGGCCGAGGGAGAGGTAGACACCGCCGCGGTTGCGCTCCAGCAGGACGCGCAGCGGCAGCAGCGGGGACTTCACCCGGGACTCGGTGAAGACGAACGCCGCCAGCAGGGCCGCCGAGGCGATGAACATGAGCACGGTCGGCTCGGACGACCAGCCGGCCGACTCGGCGCGCGTGAACCCGTACACCAGCGCGACGAGGCCGAGCGTGGACAGGATGACGCCGGGGATGTCGAGCGGCGCGCGGTTGCGTCCCCCGGCGGGCTCGCGGATGACCATCCAGGCGCCCGCGGCCGCGACGACGGCGAACGGGATGTTGACGTAGAACGTCCAGCGCCAGTTGAGGTACTCGGTGAGGAAGCCGCCGAGGATCAGGCCGACGGCGCCGCCGCCGCCCGCGATCGCACCGTAGATGCCGAAGGCCTTGGCGCGCTCGGTGGCGTCGGTGAACATGACGGCCAGCAGGGACAGGGCGGCCGGGGCGAGCAGCGCGCCGAAGGCGCCCTGGAGCGCACGGGCGCCGAGCATCATCGCCTCGTCGGTGGCGGCGCCGCCGAGCGCGGAGGCGAGGGCGAAACCGACGAGTCCGACGACGAACGCGTTCTTGCGGCCCCACTTGTCGGCGATGCGGCCGCCGAAGAGGAGCAGGCCGCCGAAGGCGAGCGCGTAGGCGGTGATGACCCACTGGCGGTTGCCGTCGGAGATGCCCAGGTCGGTCTGGGCGGAGGGCAGCGCGATGTTCACGATCGTCGCGTCGAGGACGACCATCAGCTGCGCCAGGGCGATGAAGACGAGCGCTTTCCAGCGGTTGGAATCGGCGGTCGGCGCCGGGGGCGACGACGGGGCCGGCGCGCTTGCTGCGGCCGTTTTC
Organism: Streptomyces sp. NPDC090445; assembly: GCF_044769385.1. Classification (NCBI taxonomy): domain Bacteria; kingdom Bacillati; phylum Actinomycetota; class Actinomycetes; order Kitasatosporales; family Streptomycetaceae; genus Streptomyces; species Streptomyces sp. NPDC090445. Next base: position 220,367 of record NZ_JBIVXV010000009.1, read on the forward strand.
GGCATGGGGGTACCCACTTCGGTGTGTTCGGCGTGCGAAATGACGAATATGCCGCAATTGGCGGCGATTGAGAGCGCTTTGGGGTGAATGAAGTCAGTTAGGGGCGATTTACGACGCCAACGGGCCCGGCCCGGAACGTCACACGGTTTTCTGCCTGAGGTCGTCGAGGGTGGCCGCCTCACCGGGCAGCGCGGAGCGGGCCGGGGCCCGCAACCCGTCGAGGAGGAGCTGGAGATGGCGGTGGACGAACGTGTCCACGTCGATGCAGGTGACGCCCGGGAGGGGGCGGCTGAGCTGGGACAGGGCGACCATCAGGTCGCCGACGCCGACATCGGCCCGGATCAGGCCCGCGTCCTGGCCGGCGGCCAGCAGCCCCTCGACCGCCTCCGCCAACTGGTCGCGGGCGGAGAGGAGTTCGGGGTGCTCGCGGTCGAAGTCGCCGCTGAGCATGGCGCACAGGGCGCCGATCCGCTCGTCCGCGGCGGTGTGCGTGAAGCGGCACAGCCCGGCGAACGCGTCGGGCTCCTCGGTGAGCGACCGCCGCGCCTCGGCCGTGACCCGGTCCATCACGAACAGCACGACATGGTGGACGAGGGCGGCGCGGTCGGGGAAGTGGCGGTACAGGGTGGCGTTGCCGACGCCGGCCCGGCGGGCGACCTCGTCGAACGGCGCGCCGGAGCCGTGCTCGACGAACACCTCGCGCGCCGCCACGAGGATCCGCTCCCGGTTGCGCACGGCATCGGCACGCGGACGCGGAGCTGCCGCACCGGCGGTGCCGGTGCTGGAACTGGTACTGGTACTGGTGCCGGTGCGCGCCATCCGCGGCCTCCTCGACTCGAACCGCTCGAACCGCTCGAACCAGTCGAACTGCTTGAGCTGCTTGAACTTCTCGAACTTCTCGAACTGCCTGAACTTCGTACGGGCCGGCCCCGCATCCGAAACGGGGAGCCCTTCCCCGGTTCCGGGGACACCGGTGCAAACGGGGATCGCGTCCCCGCTTATTTCACTCCCCCGTGTGACCTGAGACACGCCGCCGTTCCCGTTCGGCGCACCCGGCGCGCGGGCGCGCCGCGGCCGACGGAGGGTGATCGCACGGAGCGCAGCCCGGGTCCGGCCGGCTGCCGCGGACCCGAAGGCGATCTCCATGCCGCAGACCCGCCACCGGATACGCAGACCACACCGCGCCGGCGCCTACATCGGCCTCACCGCGCTGGCCCTCGGTGTCGCCGCCACCGCCAGCACGGGGATGGCGGGCCGCGGCCAGTCCGCGGCGGGGCCCGCCGCCACTGCGGCCGAGTCGGCGCTCGCTCCCTGCCGGATCACCGGCGCGACGGGTGTGCAGATGTCCGAGGGCCTGCCGACACCGCCCGGGTACTCCCGGTCGACCGGCGAGATAAGGGCGCTGAACCTGATGGTCGACTTCCCCGACGCCAAGGGCGAGGGAACGGCCCTGGACCGGCTGGCGGAGTTCTTCCCGCAGACCGCGGAGTGGTTCCGCACCAGCTCCTACGGCCGGCTCAGCTACCGGGCCGAGGCCCCGATCAAGACGTGGCTGCGGATGCCGATGCCGTTCGCCGCGTACGGGATCGAGCGCGGGTCCCCGTACGAGCCGGGCTACCGGCAGCTCGTCGAGCACATCGTGCAGGCCGCCGACCCGGACGTGGACTTCCGCGCGTACGACCTGGTCAACATCCTGGTCACGCCGAACGCCGGGCCCTCGGCCCTGGACACCGTGCTGTCGGTGACCTTCTCCGGCAACGCCGAGGCCCCGGTGGCGGACGGGGTGCCGCTCGCGAACACGTCGTTCGTCTACAGCCGGCAGGACGACGGCTCCGGCTCCTACCGGGAGACCGGCTTCCGGGTGCTGCCGCACGAGAACGGGCACATCTTCGGCCTGCCCGACCTGTACACCGCCGACGGCGGGGGCGCGGTCGGGCACTGGGACATCATGAGCGAGGACTGGGGCGCCAACAACGACCTGCTGGGCTGGCACAAGTGGAAGCTGGGCTGGCTCGACGGCACGCAGATCAGCTGCGCCTCGAAGTCCGGTGTCAGCGACCACATCCTGTCGCCGCTGGCGGCCGAGGGCGGCACCAAGCTGGCCTTCGTCCCGCTGTCGGACAACTCCGGGTACGCGGTGGAGGTGCGGACCCGGGCCGGGAACGACGAGGCCGTCTGCGAACCGGGCGTGCTCATCTACAAGGTGGACTCGCTCGTCGACACCGGGCAGGGCCCGGTCACGGTCCTCGACAGCGCGGCCGGCAGCGGCGGCTGCACCCGCCGGCCCAACGTGCACGGGGAGCTGTCGGACGCGCCGTTCCAGTCGGGCGAGACCTTCACCGACGACAAGGCGGGCATCAGCGTCTCGGTCGTGGGCGAGCTGCGCAACGGCAGCTTCCAGGTGCGCATCACCCGCCCGTGAGCCACCGCCCGCGATCGCCCCGGTACTCCTCCCACGTCCACAGCAGCTGTCGGCGGGCCAGGACGCCGACGGCGTGGCGCCGGTACCCGGCGGTGCCGCGGACGTCGTCGATCGGGTTGCAGGACGCGGCGGCGAGCACGCCGAACTCCCGGACGACGGAGGGCGTGAGCGCCTGCCCGGACTCCCAGAACCCGCCCTCCTCCAATGCCGCGCACAGGAACTCCTCGGCGGCCTTGGCCCGTACCGGGGTGGGTGCGGCAGACCCGATGCCGGTCCGGACGGTCCGGCTCCGCGGGTGCAGGGCCGTCCCGAAGGCACACACGGCGATGACCATGGCGTTGCGCGTGCCGACCTTGGAGAACTGCTGGGGCCCGGTGGCGTTCGCGATCCGGATCGTCTTGATCAGCTCGTCGGGGGCGAGGGCATTGCGCTTGACCCCGGTGTAGAACGCGTCGATCGGGATCATCCTGCTTCCCCGTACGGACTCCGCCTCGACCTCGGCGCCGGCGGCGAGCAGCGCCGGGTGGGCGTCCCCGGCCGGGGAGGCGGTGCCGAGGTTGCCGCCGACGCTGCCGCGGTTGCGGATCTGCGGGGAGGCGACGGTGTGCGAGGCGAGGGCGAGACCGGGCAGCGGGCCGCGCAGCCGCTCGACGATGTCGGTGTACGGGACGGCGGCGCCGAGGACGGTGGTGTCCTCCCCGACCTCCCACGCGTAGAGCAGCCCGATACGGGTGAGGTCCATGAGGTACTCGGGCCGACGGTGGTCGAAGTTGATCTCGACCATCACATCGGTCCCGCCGGCGATCGGCAGGGCCTCGGGATACTCGGCCTTGGCGGCGAGGGCCTCTTCCCAGGTGGCGGGGCGCAGGAACTCCATGGTCCGGCTCACATTCGTCGCGGCGAGGCGCAAACACGCCCCGCCCCCTACCGAACCCATGAACCACCCACCCGCCCCTCAAACCAGATCCCGCCCCTTTCCGCCGACACGGCGGCGCGCAGCGGGCAGCGGGCCCGACGGCCGGTACCGACCTGGTCGTCGACATGTCCGGCGTGTACGACCGGCACCGATCTCCCCCGCCAGGCACTGGGATCTACAGGAAATTGGGTCACCTCAGATCAGGGCGAATGCGCTGGAAGGCCACCGAACGCGCCAAGGTGTTCTTGCTAACGAAATTCCAGCTTCCCGCAGGTCACGCCAGCGACCCGCACCCGCACGAGCTACCGCTCGGAGCCGCTTAGGTCCTCCTCGCTCGGCATGCCAGCTCGCACGTCCGGACCTCATGTCTTGCTCCTCAAGTAGCAAGAGGCGTGCCACATCCCGCTACTCCTTGGGGGCCATGGCCCCGCTTCGACCGCCGGGCGTATCTCCTCCTGCTGCACGACCAGCGCCGGCTCCTGTTGTGCGGTGGATGCTGCGGCGGCTGGACCGTCCCGCAGGTCCGCATGACGAGGGATGCACACTTCAGGGGGTCGGCCACCCAATTCCTGGACGAGCAGTTCGAAGTCACGAATCCGCGTTTTGGCTCCGTCTACGGACTCCGGCAGTCGCGCACTGGCGACAACTGGGAGTTCGGCCGTGTGACGGACGCACGCGCCTTCACCTCCGCATCAGCGATGTCGAGGGAGCGGAGATCGGTTACCCACATTCGATGGGGAACCGCTGGCCTACGAAGCCGGAGACGGGAGGTCTCCCCTGACGGCATTGTTTCCCTGATCACCGGTTATGTCGATGGATGGATTCCTGACAGCCCCATCTCTTTCTGTTGAACGAGGCGCGACCGCCCCGAAGGGCGGCTCCGGATCGCTGACGTTGCCCCGCGTTCTCGGTAGCGATGCCGGGCGCTCGCTACTTCCCTCGCGGATCGATCCATTCCACTTGGCAGGGCTACGCCCCAGGGGAACCAAACGCGACGTCTGTGTTCTCACCGCCCCAGCCAGCCGGGCTGCGCCAGATGACGTTGACACGGAAGACATCGCGAATCGTGTCCACGGTCCACTCCTCGGCGGGCGGCTCGGCAAGAACAAGGAAGAGGTCATCGGCTGGCGTGGGCAGCGTGTGGTTGATCTCGAGCAGCCGGGTCGCACCCGAGCGGAGGTCCGCATAGGTGGAGCATCCGGCGCCCAGGGCCTCGTAGAGGAAGAGCCCGCGCTCGGTGACGCAGCTGACGTCAACGACCGGTGAATCGGCCGGCTGAAGGTCCGCCCAGAGGAGTGACGCCTTCAGCGCGTGGCGGACCGCCTCATGCTTCTTGCACGCGCGGTCGGCCCCGGCGGCCGCCTCCAGCACGCGAAGGAAGTCTCCCTTCGTGGTCGGGGCCGATGTGGCGGAGGTGGTCATCTGTGTTTCTTCCTTCTGCTCGGGTTGCTGAGGAACGACGGGGGCCGCGTCGTCGGGGTTCTGCTCCGTCGTGGTTGCGAAGCGGGACCGGAGCTCTCGTCGCGCTTCGGCGAGGGGCCTCGCCCACCCGGAATCCGCCAGCTCCTCCGCGAGCCGACCCGTGTCGAAAGTGCCGTCCTTGAGCGCGCGGTTGGTCGTCGCGGCGAGGTCACGCAGGACACCCAGCCTCTCCCTGCCGGGGTCGCCGAACAGATGGAGCACATCGACCCAGTCGGCCTGGTCCCGTCGGAGGATGCGGTTGGCCATGCCTTGGAGCTCGGAGAGACGGCTGCGGGCGTCGGGAACGTCCCCGTCGCTCTCGGCCAGTTCTCCAAGCACGTTCAGCGCCGCGATATAGCGTCCCGCCATCCGCTCCGAGACGGGCGACCGGCCACGCTGGTCGGCGGTAAGCACCGTCTGGGTCGTCTCGTTGGCGAACACCCAGCAGTCCAGCTTCTCGCCCCGGCGCGGAGGGGCCGATCCATGGCGAACGGTGAGAACGAGCGGTCGGTCTATCACGGGAGACAACGGCTTGACCTTGTAGCGGCCGCCAGGTGCACGATCCACGATCTCGACCCTGACATCAGCGCCGATCCGGGGAAGCTGTCCGGCTTCGTCTTTCGGCTGAGCATCGGCTGCCGCCGCTCCTCCTCCGTTGCCCCCGCAGCCGATGAGTGCTTCCGGAAGGGGCGCTGTGTGCAGGACGGTCAGGCTCTGGGTGCTGCGGGTCAGGGCCACGTACAGTTGCCGCAAGCCGGCAGGGCCTCGGTCGGCAATGGTGGCAGGCTCAATGACCAGGACGTGGTCATACTCCATGCCCTTGGCCTGGGTGGCGTCCAGGACGGACACGGCCTCGCGGTGTTGAGACCCGATACCACCGACCTCGTCGATCCTGCGGCTGATCGCGTCCAGCCAGTCCGAGTCGTCGGGGACGATGACGGCAACGGAACGGAGGGTGGTTCCGTCGCTGGTACCGACAAGGCGTGTCACCTGGGTGACCGTGTCGTCGAGGAGCTTCCACGGTTCGGTCGCCATCACCCGTACGGCTTCTTCGCCTGCCTCCCGCACTGCCCGTGGGTAGGGCAGGGTCGGTGCGACCGCCTGCGCGAGCGGGGCGACGAACTTCATGATCTCGGCAGGGACGCGGTAGCTCGTGTTGAGTTCAGCCACGCGCCAGTCACCGTGGTCGGACAGGAGCGCGCCGGTGCGGTCCCAGTCTGTCGGAATGTGGGGACCTGTCGCCTGTGCCAGGTCGCCCAGGACGGTCATGGAGCCGTTGACGGCGCAGCGGCGCCGCAGGGCGCGGGCCTGCATGGGTGTGAGGTCCTGAGCCTCGTCGGCGACGATATGCCCGTAGCGCCTCGGAGTGTCCCCGCTGATGAGTACTTGGAGCTCTTCGAGGCAGACATGGTCGTCGAGGCTCCACAGGTCCGCGTCAGCGCTGGCGGCACGGGCCCGCAGTAGAGCGGCCTGCTCGTCCTCGTTGAGGATGCCGTCGGCGCAGACCCGAAGAAGGTCGGGTGAGTCGTAGAGGCTGCGCAGGGCCTCCCGGGGTCCCGGTGACGGCCAAACGCGTTCGATGATGCGCTCGACCCGGCGGTTGCGTTCCAGGTCGCGGCGGATCGTGCCGGCCTGCCCGCGCCGGGGTGCGATGTCGGCGAGCTCCTGAAGGAGACGGTCGACGAGCAGGCCGCGGAAACGGTCACGGCGTTCACGGTAGGGTCCGTCGCCGCCGTGGGCCTGGTCGAGCAGGGCGAGGATCTCGGACCGCGGTACGCGCAGGGTCGTGCTCCCCGCAGTGACGACGATCGCGGGCTCGTCGCCTTCGAAGGCGGAGGCGACAGTGAGGTCGTCGAGGGCTTCGGGGCGATACTCGTTCTCGACACGACGCTGCAGGACGGCCGCCATGCGTTCATCCGACTTCACGAGTCGGGCCTGCGGGGAATCGGTCCCGAGAATCTCGCCTTCCCACAGGCGGTTCAGCTGGACAGCATTGACGTCCCGGGTGCCGAGGGTGGGGAGGACCTGACCGACGTAGTCGAGGAACCGCTGGTGGGGGCCGATAACGAGGATGTCCTGGGCTTTGAAGTGCCCGTTGTTGACTAGCCAGGTCACGCGGTGAAGGCCGACCGCGGACTTACCGGTGCCGGGGCCACCCTGCACGACGAGGATGTCCGACGGGGATCCAGTGACAAGGTCCATCTGGTCACGGCGGATGGTCTCGACGATGTCCCGCATACGGCCGCTGCGTGAGCGCTGGAGCTCGCGCAGCAGGAAGTCGTCCGGCTGGATCGGCTTCCTGCGCTGGCGTCGGACGATGTGGCCAGGGGTGGGCGATTCGTCCCGGTTCTCCGTCCGGCTGTCATCGGCGGTGGTCTGCCGAGGCGCCGGGACGACCGTTGGAGCGGGCTCGGGCACCGGCTGGGCGATCTCGTCGAAGTAGCCTTCGACAATGCGCTGTATGCAGCGCAACTGGCGCCGCAGGACCAGCTCGCCCGGGTTCTCGGGCCGGGCCTCTGTCCACTTCTTCGCCAACGGGCTGGTCCACAGCAGGACCACCGGCTCGTTCGAGGCGTCCCGCACGCCACGACGCCCGATGTACCAGGGGCGCGGGGCCGCATCGGGTTCCTCCGGCGCGTCGACGCGGGCGAAGACGAGGGCCTCGTCTCCAAGACCTCCGTATGCGGCGGCGCGCGCCTCCGCTTCAGCCCGGTTGGCGATGCCGTCCTTGCCGCTCGCCGACGCCGTGGCGGCCGATGTTCCGCTCATCTCGGCCAGTCGCGCGGTGTAGCAGTCGTACGCGTGGTCCACCGCCTTCTGCTCGACGGCGAGGATCTCGTTCCGAGTGGTGGTGCTCATGTGCGTCCTCCCTGCGGCGCCGAAAGGACACCGCCACGGGCCTGTGCCCGTACCCCGCTGAAACAACTATCAAAGATCACCTGGCGGCGAACAGTCAGAACGCCAGTTCCTCGACAAGGGCACCGACCTCCGTCCGCCAGGCCCGCACCTGGTCGTACGTGGGTCCCATCTCGTACTGGTGGTAGTGGCATCCCAGGCTCAGCTGGGACCAGACGGCCTTGACGCGTCGAGCCGTGTCCACCGCCGTGAAGCGGTGCAGGCAGAGGAGTTTGGCGCGGCCAGTGGTCCTGGAGAGGCCGGGCACGGCTTCTTCCAGCACCCGGTCGACGCAGATCTCCAGCGCGGTCCGCAGAGCGAGGGAGGTTCCGCGGTGTCGTCCGGCGGTCGTAGCGCAGACGAGTTCGCCGTGGAGCAGACGGTCGGCCGTCAGCAGCAGGTCCTGAGCGGAAGGGCAGAAGGTGGTGGAAGCAGGCATCAGACACCCACCTCCGGCTTGCGCACCTTCTGCGCCAATGCTTCGACGTCGGAGACGAAGCGGTGAGCATCGGAGATCTGCACGCCTCCCGGGTGCGCCCCGTTCTGGCACTGCCGGACGAGGCGGACTGCCTGATCTCCGTAGCGGCGGCGCACCTCGCTGTCGACATCGGCGACGCGCCGTACATCACCGAAGAGGGCGAGCGCCGCGACCTTCCGGAACCTCTCCGCGTCGCCGACCGCGTTCTGCAGATCCTGTTCGGATCCACCGCTGCGGTGGTGCCGGATCCACGCTGCCTCCAAGAGGGCGTGCTCCAGGGCGATACGGCACAGGCTGGGCAGTACGTGGGAATGTGCCGCAGCAGGGAGGTCCGGGGTCGAGGCAATGGCCCGGGCGTCGGCGACCGCCTGCGCGACCGGATCGTTGACCTGGGTGACCTTCACCCTGGACTCCTGGGCGCGCTCGACCTGGAACACGGACACCGGCAGTTCCTGGCTGGTGAAAGCCTTCTGGAGGCGGGTGTCGTGGGTGAAGACGACGACCTGCCGGTGCCTGCCCATCTCGTTCAGCACCTGAGCGAGGCCGTGCACCTTGGCGGGGTCCATGGACTGCACGGGGTCGTCGATCACGAGGAATCCGAACGGGCTGTCCGCGGTCGTGGCCCTCGGCAGGAACAGGGAGAGTGCGAGGGAGTGCTGCTCCCCCTGGCTCATGACGTCGAGGGCCGAAGCGCTCTTGCCGTCGACAGAGGCGTCCATGACGAGCTTGCGGACGGTCGCCTTCTCGCCTCCCTCCAGGCTGACGGCCGTGAGGTCGACGTTGCTCTCCTGCCGCAGGCTCTCCCAAATCCGCTGCGAGGCATTGGTGAAGCGTTCCATGCGCCGTGCCCGCAGCTCGGCGGAGAGGGACTTGAGCCAGGTCAGCGCCTTGCGCAGGTCACGCAGCCGGGGCTTGTTCCGCTCGACATCGCGCGCCTTCTCCGTCCAGGCAGCCAGACGCGTAACGAGAAGACGCCACCGCTCGTCCCGCCTCTCCAGCTCCTTGACCGCGCGGTCCTTGACCATGGCGCAGGCGGTCGTCAGCGTCTTGGCGGCCTCCTCGGCGCGCCCGGCGAGCTCGACGGGTTCGGTGATCTCCCGGCACGAGGCCCATGCCTCCCACGGGCCGGCGAGAGCCCGGGGGGGCCTGCCGGGCCGGTCGGCGAGGTTCCGGAGGATCCGAGCGGCCGACCGGACGGCGTCGTGCGCGTCCTCTGCCGTCTTCGCCTCCCGGCGCAGCTCGGTGACCTGGTGGGAGGCGCGCTCGTACCAGTCGGGGCCGATGGCCCGCTCGGTGCCGCACGCCGGACAGATGTCGTCGTCAGGCTGTCGGACCGAGTGGGCCAGGGCCTTCTCCAAGAGGTCGGCGCGCAGGCGGGCGCTCTCGGCGTCGGTTCCCCGGACGTCATCCACGTCTGCGAGAGCAAGCCGCAGCCGGTGCACCGCCTCGTCAACCTTCTCAACATCGGGAGCCTGAACCTCGGCCTCGATGCGGAGCTCGGCAAGCACGCCACCGTCGGCAGGGGGGAGGCCGGCCACGAGCCCGTCGATGATGCCGAAGTCCGGGGTTCCGGAGGTGTCCACCGCCACCAACGCCTGCACCGAGCGATCATCGTTCTCAAGGGAATAAAGGGCCTCCTTGAGGCCCGGCAGAGCCTCCTTCACCTCCTTCTCAGCGGTGATGAGGATCTTCTCCTGCTCCTTCAGCCGGCTGTGTGCGGTGCTGAGCTGGCCCATGCCGAGGATCGTGGCGATCGTGTCGTACCTCTGCGACGGCTTGCCGCTGATCATGTTGTCGAGGTCGACGTACGAGAGGAACGGCCGGTAGTCCGCGAGAGCCGCGCCCCAGCCGGCCTCGCTCAGGCTGACGGTGCCGTGGCCCGGGCGCTTGAACGTGGCCTCGGAAGCCGCGAACTCCTCACTGGACCAGCTACGGGTGAGCGTGCTGCGGTTCGTATCACCCTCGATCGCGAGCTTGACCTCGATCCTGGGGCTACCGCCGTCGTGGAGGTTGCGCCAGCTGCCGCCGCGGGTGGCGCCCTGGCCGTGCCGGTGTGCCTTGGCTCCGGTGAAGGCGACCTCGGCGGCGTCGGCGAGGCTGGACTTGCCGGATCCGTTGCGTCCCACGACGAGACTCACACCGGGGCGGGGGCTGAGCTTCAGGTGCGCGCGGGGGCCGATGCCGCGGAAGCCGTTCACGCTGAGGGAGTCGAGGTACACACGCCCGGACGGGCAGTCGTCCGCGGCGGCTGTGGTGCTGCCGCTGTCCAACACGGTGTGCAGGAGTTCCTTCACCGGTTCGGGGAGGGCCGCGCCGGCCAGGCGCGCGGCCACCGTTTCGACGAGGGGGTGCTCGGGGTGCTGGGGCTGTGCCGTCTCGGTCATGAAGGACCTCCCGGTACGGGGCGAGGACGAGGCGGTGCGGAGGGCCGTGTACCGCCTTCTGACAGGACGGAACGATAGGGAGGAATGAGGTGCGCAGCGTTCGTTTGATTGATAATCCGGGTTATCAACTATGCGTACTGCTAGGGAAATTGACGCTTCGTTGGCCCATCGGTCGGCTGGGTTCACCCGAGACGGCCGCACTCAACCAGGTCGGCGGCGGCACGGACCCCGGCCGGCCCTGGCGGCTCCGGACGGCGGGAGTTGCGGACAGTGCTACCAATGCGACTCTCCGCTTCTGTCGCGCGATCTTCAACCGGTTGCCCCTCCCGATGATCAATGCTTCTTGATAAGGGGGGTTATCAATGCGAGTCGCAGAATATTCGCTACTGCCTGTAGGCTTCTGCCACCCGCAGCACAGAGGCTCGTCTAGAGCCAGCCAGCGGCGGGCACGGGGGCCTACAAGAGGGGGAACGATGAGCGGTGCCGCGTCGGGCGACCTTCCCGCCATCCTGCCCGAGGAGCCGTCCTGGCGTATCGGTTACGGCGAGATCGCCGCCCTTGCGCAGGTGAAGCGGCCCGTCCCCACCACCTGGAGCCGGCGGCACCCCGACTTCCCCGCGCCAGTAGCCCGCGAAGGAGGCAGTCCGCTCTTCGATGCCCTGGAAGTCGTGGACTGGCTGATTCGAACTGGCCGCGGCAACGCGGACCCCCGGCACCTGCGGGCAGACGCGGTCCTGCACACGCTTTCCGCCTGGCGGGGCTCCGGCCTGTCCGCTCCCGTGTTGATGGGCGCGCTGACCTCCCTGATCTGCCTACGCCAGCAGCACGACTCTCCCGTCGGGGAGCGTGCCTGGGACAGCCTCCTGCACCAAGCCGCCGACCTCGATATGGAAGACACCTTCCTCCTGTCCGAGCTACGGGCCGTTCCCGACCCGGTGCACCTGGGGCCCGCCCTGGCTGCTCTGGCCGACGAACTGACCGAGGCGGCGTACAACCCCGCCGAGGCATTCGACTGGGTCCTGGATGCCCGCCGCCGTCTCGGCTCCCATGATCTGGCCGCCGACGAGCCCACCCCGGTCGTGACCCGTGGCCTCGTTGCCTTGGCCGGCATGAACGCCCTCGGCGAGGAGTCCGTCATCGCCACCCTGTACGCGCGCAGCGGCGACCTGCTCGCAGCCCTGCACACGGCGGCACCCGAGGGCTCCGGTCACACCTACCTCGCGGCCGACCCCGACCCCACGCTCGTCCGTCTCGTCCGGCGTCGGATGCTCGTCCGGGGGGTCTATGAGTTTGCGCTCGATGTCACCGAGGGCGAGGAGCTGCTCACGGACGTCTGGGGTGATCCCGACCTGCTGGTCTGCGCCCTCCCGTACGAGGCGGGGGAGACCCGCAGCGCGCGCCAGGTACTGGAGCGTGTACAGGACCTCGCCGACTATCTTGGCGACGGCTCGACGGCGATCGTCCTAGGCCCTGCCGACGCGCTCGTCCGACCCCTCCCGCGCCATGGCGACGCAGATCGACTGCGTCGTTCTTTCCTCCGTGAGGGCCTCCTCAAGGCGGCGATCAGCCTGCCCGACGGAGCGTTCGCCTACCGTCCCGGCTACCGCACCGCGGTCTGGCTGTTGAACCGCACCCCGGAAGCCGAGCGCACCGGCCGGGTCCTCCTTGCCGACTACTCCACGCAGCCGCTCACCGAGCCGATCCTCGACAGACTCGCTGAGGATGTTGCCATCTGGCGAGCCACCGCCTGGCGTGGGGACCGACGGCACGAGCCTCGCAATGCGGCCATCGTTCCCGTGAAGGAGCTAGACGACCGGCCGGGCTCCGCGTTCACTCCCCAGCACCGCTCTTCCGAGACTCGGTACACGCGTACGGTCGCCGAGCGTCCCGCTCGTATCGGTGATGTGGAACGACGCATCGCGGAACTCGACGAGCAGGCCGTGACCCGAGCGGACGCGAAGGGGCCCCTGATAACCCGGGCCGTGCTGCGCCCCGATGACCAACCGGTACGCCGCACCACAGTCCGTCGCCTCCTCAAAGACCACCGACTCCGTCGCCGCCCCGGCCACCGCATCGCGCCCGAGCACATGGGGGCAGAAGGCCACTACGCGGTGATCGGACCGGACGAGATCCTCGGCAGCACACGTTTCGGCAGCCGCCGTATCGACCGGGGCCTCCTCCTCACGGCGTACGAACACACCCAGTTCACCGAACCCGGCGACATCGTCGTCACCGCCAGCCCGCGCTTCGGCGTCCACGTCGACGCCGAAGGGCTGTCGGTCGTCATGGCGCCCGCCCGCATCCTGCGCGTCCGCGCCGACGCCGACCCTCCGGTCCGGCCGCGGGTGCTGGCGGCGCTGCTGCGGGCTGCTGCCTCCGACCACGGCCGCACCAGCGGAGCCGTACGGGCCTCGCGCGGCATCGAGGACCTGAGCATCCCCGACTTGGGGCGCGAAGAGGCAGAGCGGTACGACGCCGTGCTCGCCGAGATCGAACGCCGGGCCGAGCTGCTGAGGGAACAGTCCGCCGCCCTCGACGACCTGGCCCGCATCACCGCCGCTGGCATGGCCGACGGCACTCTGACCATCCAGAACCTCCGCGATCTTCCCGGAACCGACAACTGAAGGAGATGGCCCACTCCATGCCACCGCGCACGAAGAAGCCCACCGAGCAGGCGGAGCTGTTCAGCGCCTCCACCGCCAAGGAGATCCAGGCGATCCTCTGGAAGGCGGCCGACAAGCTGCGCGGCTCCATCGACGCCGCCCAGTACAAGGAGTTCGTCCTCGGCCTCATCTTCCTGAAGTACGTCTCGGACGCCTTCGACGAGCGCCGCAACGAACTGGCCAAGGAGCTCGCCGAGGACGGCATCTCCGAGGACCAGATCGGCGACTTCCTGGAGGACCGCGACGAGTACACCGGTGCCCACGTCTTCTGGGTACCGGAGACCGCCCGCTGGTCGTGGATCGCCGCGAACGCCAAGAGCCAGGGTGTGGGCAAGCTCCTCGACGAGGCGATGGACGCGGTCATGCGGGAGAACGCCTCCCTGACCGGTGTCCTCCCGAAGATCTTCAACCGCGACAACGTCGACCAGAAGCGCCTGGCCGAACTCGTCGACCTCATCAGCGACGCCCGCTTCGGCGGCACCGAGGGCAAGCCGGCACAGGACGTGCTGGGCGAGGTGTACGAGTACTTCCTCGGAAACTTCGCGCGCGCGGAGGGCAAGCGGGGCGGCGAGTTCTACACCCCGCAGTCGGTGGTCCGGCTGATCGTGGAGATCCTGGAGCCGTACAACGGGCGTGTGTACGACCCGGCGTGCGGCTCGGGAGGCATGTTCGTCCAGGCCAGCAAGTTCATCGAGGCGCACCGCGGCCGGGGCCACAAGGCCGACATCGCCGTCTACGGCCAGGAGCTCAACGAGCGCACCTGGCGCCTGGCCAAGATGAACCTCGCCATCCACGGCATCGACGGCAACCTGGCCGCGCGCTGGGGCGACACCTTCGCCGACGACAAGCACCCGGATCTCAAGGCCGACTTCGTGATGGCCAACCCGCCGTTCAACATCAAGGACTGGCCACGGGACGAGGGAGACGCCCGCTGGAAGTACGGCGTCCCCCCGAGGAGCAACGCCAACTACGCCTGGCTCCAACACATGGTGTCCAAGCTGGGCGAGCGCGGCACGGCCGGCATCGTCCTGGCCAACGGCTCGATGAGCTCCCAGCAGAACGGCGAGGGTGAGATCAGGCAGGCGCTGGTCGAGGCGGACATGGTGGCGTGCATGGTGGCCTTGCCGTCACAACTCTTCCGGACCACCCAGATTCCTGCGTGCGTGTGGTTCCTGGCCAAGGACAAGTCTCCGCAGGGTGCAAAGCGGCTAGAGGATCGGCGCGGGGAGATCCTCTTCATCGACGCACGGAACATGGGCGAGATGGTCGATCGCACCGAGCGGGTGCTGACCGACGTCGACATCGCCAAGATCGCCGGAACGTATCACGCGTGGCGGGGGACGCCGTCGGCGCGTGCGGAGGGGCTGACGCACAAGGACGAGCCGGGGTTCTCTTTCTCGGCCGATCTGGAGACTATCCGCCAGCACGATTACGTTACGACGCCGGGGCGGTACGTGGGGGCCGTCGAGGGCGAGGAAGAGGACGCGGAAGCGGTGGCGGGGAGGATTGCCACGCTGACAGAAGAGCTGTACAGGCTGTTCGACAGGTCAGCAAAGCTGGAGAAGACGGTGCGGGAGCAGTTGGGGAGGGTCGATGTCTGAGCTTGTACTGGGCGACTCTCTGGAACTCCTGATTGACAACCGAGGAAAGAACCCCCCTTTCACGGATTCCGGAATTCCAGTCCTATCTGCAAAAGCAATCAAGAACGGCGGCATTTCATTTAAGGAGGCTCGGTTCATTTCTCGGGATACCTACACCCGCTGGATGCCCAACCCTCTCCAAAAATACGATGTCATCCTCACCTCGGAAGCCCCACTCGGTGAGTGTGCGCTTGTCGCCGACAATGAGCCGTTGGCAATTGCGCAACGCCTCTATGCGCTTCGCGGCAAGTCGGACGTCCTTGACGGTCGGTACCTTTATTACGCTTTGAAGTTCGAAACCGTGCAAGCCGACTTGCATAATCGAGCAAGCGGCACAACCGTTTCGGGAATTCGTCAGCCCGAGCTCCTTAAGGTGCGCATCCCCGATCCCGGCTATCCGCAGCAGAAAGCTATCGCTTCCGCACTTGGAGCACTGGATAACAAGATCGCCGTCAATGAGCACATCGCGACCACCACGGACCGGCTCGTCTCGGCGATGTTCTCGGCCTTGATCGCTAGCCGCTCGGCACCCGGCGAGGTCAAAATCAGCGATGTTGCGCTGGTCAACTCTCGATCGGTGAAACCGAAGCGGGAGGGAGCTGTACGGTACATCGATATCTCGAGCGTCGGTGTGGGCTTCTACGAGTGGCCGGACCGAATCGAGTGGAGCGATGCCCCCGGCCGGGCCCGTCGGCTGGCTCCTGCAGGTTCTACCGTGTGGTCGACCGTTAGGCCCAACCGGCGTTCCCACGCCTTGGTGCTGGACGCCGACGAGGACCTCGTATTCTCCACCGGACTGGCAGTCTTGACCCCTGTCTCCGTGGGACCGGCGTTCCTGTACGAGGCGACCAGGGCCCCGGAGTTCCAGGCGTACCTGGAAGGCACCGCGGAAGGTAGCGCCTACCCGGCGGTCCGGGCCGATCTCTTCAAAGAGGCTCCGCTTCCGTTCCCCGCGCCCGAGGAGCGGGAGAAGTTCGAGGAGGCTGCCATGGGGCTGCGGCAACGTGCGCATCAGGCGGTCGTCGAGTCCCGCACTCTTGCCGCCCTTCGCGACACTCTCCTCCCCCAGCTCATGTCCGGCCGGCTCCGCGTCAAAGACGCCGAGAGGATTGTCGAGGACCACGTATGACGTATCCCTCCGACGGTGACGACAGAAGGAACCACCGGCCCCACGAGTCCGACTGGGAGCTGCTCGCTCTTGATGAGCTTGCCGAGCTCGCCTGGGAGAGTGCCTCCGGGAACGAGTTTGCACCCGGTTCCGGGCACCGGAAGTCCTGGGACGATCTGACCCTGTACGCAGATCTTCGCGAGGCAGTGGAGCGGCTCAATCCTGACCTGCCGCTGGATGCCGTCCGGGATGCCGTCGCCGTTGCCGTGACGCCGACCTCTCAGGACACGTACGAGGAGAACCGCACGGCCCACGGTTACCTGACCGCCGGCATCCGGTCCGTCACGTACACCGACGCGTTCGGCGCCGAGCACAACCCCACCGTCCGACTCGTCGACCTCGACGACCCGGATGGGAACGTGTACCGCGTCCTCAAGCAGGTAACCGTCATCGACGGTGAGAAGAACCGCCGCTTCGACCTCGTCTTGTACGTCAACGGCCTGCCCCTCGCTGTCCTGGAACTCAAGCGCGCCGGTGACGAGGACGCCACGCTGCAGGATGCGCACTCCCAGGTCGCCCGCTATGTCAAGGAGTTCCCGACCGCCTTCCGCTATAACGCGGTTGTTCTGCTCTCCGACGGCATCACCGCCAAATACGGCACGCCGTTCACCCCGTACGAGCACTTCGCGCCGTGGAATACGGACGATCTCGGCCAGCGCGTCGACCTGCTCGACGCCGAAGGCATATGGGAGTCGGGCCAGAACCTTGCACTCCACGGCCTGTTCACCCAGGACCGCTTCCTCACCCTCATCGGGTCCTTCGTCAACTTCGTGCCGTCGAAGCGGATGAAGCGGATCGCCAAGCCGCACCAGTACCACGCGGTGAAGTGCGCGGCCAAGGCCGTGCGCGAGGCCGCGGCCAGCGACGGGAAGGCCGGCGTCGTCTGGCACACGCAGGGCTCGGGCAAGTCCGAGGAGATGGTCCTCACCACCACCATGGTGATGAAGGACCCCGCGCTGCTGAACCCGACGGTCGTGGTCATCACGGACCGGACGGACCTCGACGACCAGCTGTACTCGACGTTCCTGGAGAGCGAGATCCTCCCGGAGACGCCGAAGCAGGTCCTCACCCGGGCGGAGCTGCGCGAAGAGCTCGCGGCCAAGCGGGTCGGCGGCATCCTCTTCACGACGCTGCAGAAGTTCGGCCGTACCAAGGAGGAGAAGGAGTCCGGCGCGGACCACCCGCTGCTCTCCGACCGCCGCAACATCGTGGTCGTCGTCGACGAGGCACACCGCAGCCACTACGACAACCTTGACGGCTACGCCCGCCACCTGCGCGACGCGCTCCCACACGCCACACTCCTAGCGTTCACCGGTACGCCGATCTCCAAAGCTGACCACAACACGCGGGAGGTGTTCGGCAATTACATCGATAAATATGACTTCAAGCGCGCCGCCGACGACGGAGCGACGGTCAAGGTCTTCCACGAGAGCCGGGTGATCCGCCTCGTCCTGGACCGGGACGTCGACCCGACGGCGATCGACGAGGAAGCGGACCGGATCACCGATGGGCTCGACGACGTCGAGCGCCGCCGCGTCGAGCAGGCCGTCGCCACGATGAACGCGATGTACGGCGCGCCCGCCCGTATCAGGGACCTCGCCGCCGACCTCGTACGGCACTGGGAGACGCGGCGCACGGCGATGCAGCCGTTCGTCGGGGTCTCCGAGACGGGCGGCGCCACGGGCAAGGCGATGATCGTGTGCGCGACCCGCGAGATCTGTGTCAGCGTGTACGACGCCCTGTGCGAGCTGCGGCCCGGTTGGCACAATGACGAGGTCGACAAGGGCGCGATGAAGATCGTGTTCTCCTCGAACTCGCGCAAGGACCCCGACCGTCTACTCGCTCACGCACTGAGCGACAGCCGCCGAAAGACCGTCATCAATCGGGCCAAGGACCCCGACGACGAGCTGGAGCTGCTCATCGTCAACAACATGCTTCTGACCGGCTTCGACGCGCCACCCGTCCACACGATGTACCTGGACAGGCCGCTCAGGGGAGCCGGCCTGATGCAGGCCCTGGCCCGAGTCAACCGCCGTTTCCGGGGCAAGAAGGACGGCCTCCTCGTCGGGTACGCGCCGCTCACCGAGAACCTCCAGCGGGCCATCGCCGAGTACACCGATGCCGACCAGCAGGACCGTACGCTCGGCCAGGACCTCAACCGGACGCTGGACGAGCTGCGCAACGAGTACGACATCCTCAACGACATCCTGCGGGGCTTCGACTGGCGCACGCGCCTGGGCATGCCGTCCAAGACGGCGTTCATCGATGCGGCGATCCGGGCCGCGAACTACCTTCGTGACCCTCGTACGGCGGGCAACGACCCGGAGAAGCTCGACGACCCCCGCCAGACGCTCGGTCGGCGCTTCCGCGATCACGCGTACCGTCTGGAGCGGTTCTACGCGCTCTGTGGCAGCTCGACCAACATCGGCGAGCGCTTCCCGGACCACCCGGCCTGGCGGAGGGACGTCCAGTTCTTCGTCGAGGTCCGCGCCTACATGGCGAAGTACGACGCGATGGAGCGCGAGGCCCGTGGTTTGCCCATCGCCCGTGATGTCGAGCTGTACCTCGCGCAGCTGACGTCCTCGGTCGTGGAGACCGGCGGCGTGACCGACCTGCTCGCCGAGGCCGGCCTGGAGACCGCCGATCTGACGCACCTCAACGACGCGCTCGTCGCGAAGTTGCAGAGCAGCGAGACGCCGCACCTGGCGGCGGAGGCCCTGCGGAGGCTCATCGAGCGGAAGATGCGCGAGGTGACCCGGCACAACATCGTCCGGCGCACGACCTTCTCCGAGCGACTGCAGGACCTCATGGTCCGGTACATGCGGCAACAGTGCACGAGCGCGGAGCTCATCGCCAAGCTCGTGGAGATGGCCAAGGAGGTCATGGAGGACGCCCGGCGCGGCGAGAAGTTCGAGCCGCCGCTGGACTGGCGCGAGCTGGCCTTCTATGACGCCGTCGCCGACCATGGCACGGCGCGTTCGGTGATGGGCGACGAGGTGTTGGCCGGCATCGCCCGCGAACTGGTCGCGGAGGTCCGCAGCAAGCTCAAGCCGGACTGGATCGCCCGCGAGGCGGTCCGTGCCCGCCTGCGCAGTGCGATCAAGCGTCTCCTGGCTCGCCGCAACTACCCGCCGGACGAGGCACCCGAGGCCATCAACCTGGTCCTGAAGCAGATGGAGCATTTCGCCAACGAGTGGTCCACGAACGGCACCCCGGAGGACTGACCGGGAGCCGGAACCGGTGCGGGCTCGCTCTGGTGGTGGTCGGTCGCTCGATGCACCGCGACCGACCACCCCTGGCGGCCATCAGCCCCCGGTTGTACCGCGGCGCCATTCCTCCAGGACCAGCCAGAACTCACGAGGCCACGACATAGTCAGCGGATCGAAGAAGTAGTTCTCGGCCGAGGTCTCCCGCCACAACTCCTCGGCGCGCCTTACCTCGCCCGAAAGGCTGCGCGCCGTTGCGAGGTACTCCCGAGCAGCGCCGTAGTCCCTCTCCACCGCGGCAGCCACGAGGGCGGGCCACAGCTCCCAAACCAGGTGCTGTTGGAGTTCCCTCAGGTGATCACCTGCCTTCTGGTGGATGGTCTCTCCCCCGTCCTGGTTGACCTCGGTCAACTGACGATCGAGCTCATCAAACCGGTCGTTATCCCAGCCGTGCTTCTCCACGAGTCCCTTCCAAAACGACCAAGACCGCTCGGCTTTGGCACGCGCGCACTCTTCCAGTTCCTCCCGGGTCAGCCTCGGGAAGCCCGGATCACACGGCGCATCAGGGTCAGCGCTATTCGGTGTCGACTTAGTGTCGTTGCCATATCTGATCTGGGTCAGTTCCTCCAGTAGGCGGAGCGCGGATTCGACGTCCTCATCAAAGACCAGGCTGCAGATGGCTGTGACGTCCTGGGCGACCCCCTCCCCGTCGCTCTCCGCAATGTGATTGTCGAGCCCGTCGGCCAACCAATCGGCCGAACCCCGGCCGCGAAGGTCGTCCAGGATCTCCTCGATCTTGGAGTCGAGCCGTTCCACCACAGCCTCCGGAGTCTCCCGTGCACGCTTGGCTGCTGCTTCGTGTCGCGCACGCTCGGCGGCTTCTCGCTGTTGGTCACGTGCTGCCCGCACCGACGGAAGGCGGGTCTGTAGGGCGCGCATCCTCTCGGCCTCCTCCGGGGCAATCCCGTCCAACTTTTGGATGGCCCGCATACGGTGCCCGGCCTGGACGACCGGGTCCGATGCGACGCTGCACAACAAACTCGCCGCGTCCTCGGGAGCGCGTTGCGCAACAGCCATTGCCAACTCAAGACGGTCCGCACTTGCTGCATCCGAGTGCGCCGCAAGCCGCTCCACGGCCTCAGGTATGAAGCCGGCCGGGTGCTCGTACTCGGCCAGGGCAAGGCCGACTCTCATACGTGCAGAGAGCGGGGCGTTCTCATCATTGGCGAAAAGGTTCGCGGTCCACACGGCCCATCCCTCGCGCACAGCGTCCGCCAACCAGTTCCAGCCGTTCCTGGGCAGCAGGTTTCGGGCCTCCGAGTAGCCCGCATCATTCGCGCGGTGCACCAGAGCGTCGGCTGCCCGGTGACGCAGTCCTGCCGGAAGCCCTTTGGTGCCCGCGACATAGCAGAGACCGACGGTGTACTCGGCATAGGAGTAGGGCGGCCGGTCGACATCAACGCCGGACAGGCGCAGGATGCGCTGCAAATCCTCGTACCAGGGCCCTGGAGCCTTGACCACGAACGATGCCGCTGCCAGTGCCGCCCCACCGCGGATCTCACACGCGTGCAGGCTGGAAGCTCGCCAGTTATCGCCGAGCGAGTCATCGGCCAATCGGACCAGGCAGGTCAGGATGAAATCGTCGGGCGTTCTGTCTCGAGCCGGAACGTCGCAGTCCGGCAGTAGTTCGGGCCTCTCAACGCCCCGCATATTGCGCCCCCTTGATCGACAACCACGGGCATCCTAGCTCCGAAGCATCAGGCCCCTTCGGCGTCTCCCCCTCCGAGTGGGTAGGCCTGAACCAGCACGTCCACTGGCGCAGAGGCAACGTTGCCCAAGGATCGCCACGGCTGATGCGCTTGAAGAGTCGAGGCATGGGACTCGGGCGGGGCTTCATGGTCGAGACGGTTCTCAGTTCGGCAGGTCGCTCCCGCACTGATGCAACAGATGCGCCCGGCCTAGAAGGCTGCTGAAAATCTCGGGTTGTGGCCCCAGCTCGGTGGAGTTGGGGCCAGTCTTGTTGGCATGCAGGGAGAATGGGCCGGGGAGACGGTCGGGCCGGATGTGTGGGAGACCTGCCGGGAGTTGATTCCAGCGGGGAGTGTGTTCGCGTTCTTGGCGGAGCATCGTGAGGTGCTGTTGGGCCTTCCCCCGTGAAGGTGGGCACGCGGGGATTGATCACGCGGCGAGCGTGAGTTTAACGCTGTGGTGTCGGCGTTCGTATTCGTCGGGGCTG
>NZ_JBIVXV010000010.1:0-231039 GCF_044769385.1 Streptomyces sp. NPDC090445
GAAACGCCTCATACAAGCCACGACCCATCCCCAGCCGCTGACTCCCCTGCCCCGTGAACACCACCGCACAACGCACCGGACCATCAGCCGTGCCGCGCACCAGTCCAGGAGCGGCAGCGCCCTGTGCGAGGGCGTCCAGGCCGGTCAGCAGGGACTGCCGGTCCTCGCTCAGGACGACGGCCCGGTGTTCCAGGCGGGCTCGTGTGGTCGCCAGCGCGCGGCCGATCGCGCGCACGTCGGACTCGGGGCGTCCAGCGGCGTACGCGTACAGGCTCCGGGCCTGTGCGCGCAGCGCTTCCGCGCTGCGCGCCGACACCACCCACGGCACCGGTCCACCCGCCGGAACCGACTCCGACTCCG
The DNA here is from genome assembly GCF_044769385.1 of Streptomyces sp. NPDC090445. Taxonomy (NCBI): domain Bacteria; kingdom Bacillati; phylum Actinomycetota; class Actinomycetes; order Kitasatosporales; family Streptomycetaceae; genus Streptomyces; species Streptomyces sp. NPDC090445. Next base: position 361 of record NZ_JBIVXV010000010.1, read on the forward strand.
ACTCCGGCTCCGGCTTCGGCTCCGCGGCCGGGGTCGGGGCCGGGGCCTGCGGGGCCTCCTCCAGGATGACGTGCGCGTTCGTCCCGCTGATCCCGAACGAGGACACACCCGCCCGACGCAGACGCTCCGCCCGCGGCCACGACCGCGCCTCCCGCAGCAGCTCCACCGCACCGGCCGACCAGTCCACCAACGGCGTCGGCTCATCCGCGTGCAACGTCCGCGGCAGCTCGCCGTGCCGCAACGCCATCACCATCTTGATCACACCGGCCACACCGGCCGCGGCCTGGGCATGGCCGAGGTTGGACTTGAGGGAGCCCAGCCACAGCGGGCTCCGGGCGGAACGGTCGCGGCCGTAGGTGGCGAGCAGGGCCTGCGCCTCGATCGGGTCACCCAGCCTCGTCCCCGTCCCGTGCGCCTCGACCGCGTCGACGTCGCCGGCCGCCAGCCCCGCGTCGCCGAGTGCCTGCCGGATGACGTTCTCCTGTGCCGGGCCGCTGGGTGCGGTGAGCCCGTTGCTCGCGCCGTCCTGGTTGACGGCGCTGCCCCGCACCACCGCCCACACCCGGTGCCCGTTGCGGACCGCGTCCGAGAGCCGCTCCAGCACGAGGACGCCGACGCCCTCGGACCAGCCCGTTCCGTCCGCGCCCGCCCCGAACGCCTTGCACCGCCCGTCGACCGAGAGCCCGCCCTGGCGGCTGAACTCCGCGAACATCACGGGGCTGGACATGACCGCCACGCCGCCCGCCAGCGCGAGGGAGCACTCGTCCCTGCGGAGGGCCTGTACGGCCAGGTGCAGGGCGACGAGCGACGAGGAGCACGCCGTGTCCACGGTGATGGCCGGGCCGTTGAAGCCGAAGGTGTACGGCACGCGGCCGGAGACGACGCTGGCGGCCGTGCCCGTGCCGTAGTAGCCCTCGATCTCTGCCGGTACGGCGGGCAGTCCGGCCGCGTAGTCGTGGTACATGACGCCCGCGTACACGCCCGTCCGGCTGCCCTTGAGGGTGGTCATGTCGATGCCGGCGTGCTCGACCGCCTCCCAGGAGGCCTCCAGCAGCAGCCGCTGCTGCGGGTCCATCGCCAGCGCCTCGCGCGGCGAGACGCCGAAGAAGCCGGCGTCGAACTCCGCGGCGTCGTACAGGAAGCCGCCCTTGCGGGTGGCGCTCTTACCGGGCCGCTCGGGGTCCGGGTCGAAGAGGGATTCGGTGTCCCAACCCCGGTCCTGCGGGAAGTCCGAGATGGCGTCCTCGCCCCGGTCCACCAGGGTCCACAGGTCCTCGGGCGAGTTCACGCCGCCCGGGAACCGGCAGGCCATGCCGACGATCGCGATCGGCTCGCGGTGGCGGTCTTCCGCTTCCTGGAGCTGCCGGCGCGTCTGGTGCAGCTCCCGTGCCGCCCACTTCAGCTTGTTCAGAAGGTTCTGGTCGTCGGTCATGAGGGGTCACTCCCGCAAAGGTGCATTGAGGTCTGGCCGGGGCAGGTTCAGGAGTTCCCGAACTCTTTGTCGATCAGGTCGAGGATCTGGTCCGCCGTCGCGGCCTCCAGTTCGTCGACGAAGCCGCCGCCGTCCGCAGGGTCCGGCTGTACGGGGGCTTCGGGGGCGGTTTCCCGCCCGGGGGCCGAGAGGGCGAGCAGTGCGGTGAGGCGGGCGGCGATGCGTTGCCGGGCTTCGTCGCCGAGGTCGGGCCCGGTCAGTGCCTGCTCGATCCGGCCCAGGCCGTCGAGGATCGGCTCCAGCGCCGGGCCTGCTCCGGCGCCGAGTTCCTTCTCCACGTACGCGGCGAGTTCCTGGATCGTGGGGTGGTCGAAGACGAGGGAGGCGGGCAGGCGCAGCCCGGTGAGCCGGTTGAGGTGGTTGCGCAGCTCGACCGCCATCAGCGAATCGAAACCCAGCCCCTTGAACGGCGTGTCCACCGCCACCGGCCGACCCGGCCCGTACCCCAACACCTCCCCCACCTGCCGCTGCACCACGTCCAGCACCACCCGACGACGCTCGACCTCGCCCAGCCCCACCAACCGGCCGGCCAGACCCGCCACCTCCGCCGGACCACGCCCACCAGCCGAACGACGCCCACCCGAACCACGCACCAGCGACCGCAACACCACCGGCACCTCGTCGGCATCACGCCGCCGCAACCCGGCCACGTCCAACGCCGCCGGCACCACCACCGCACGCCCCGACGCCACCGCCGCATCGAAGAGCGCCAGCCCCTCCTCGGCGGACATGGCGGCCAGGCCCAGGGAGGACAGCCGTACCCGGTCGACCTGCGACAGGTCCCCCGTCAGTCCGCCGTCCGAGGCCCACCAGCCCCACGCCAGTGACACCCCGGGCAGGCCCTGTTCACGACGCTGCGCCGCCAGTCCGTCCAGTACGGCGTTGGCCGCCGCGTAGGCCGCCTGGCCCGCGCTGCCCACGACGCCGGCGAAGGAGGAGAACAGCACGAACGCGGTCAGGTCGAGCCCGGCGGTCAGCTCGTGGAGGTGCAGTGCGGCCCGTGCCTTCGCGTGGAAGACGGCCCGGAGTCGGTCCGCGTCCAGGGACTCGATCACCGAGTCGTCGAGGACCGCCGCGGAGTGCACCACCCCGGTGAGCGGCCGGTCCGCGGGGATCGAGTCGAGCAGTACGGCCAGTGCCGTGCGGTCACCGACGTCACAGGCCTCCACCCGCACCCGCGCCCCGGCCTCCGCCAACTCCTCCACCAGGGCGTCCACACCCTCGGCGGCGGCACCACGGCGCGACACCAGCAGCAGGTCCCGCACCCCGTACGCCGACACCAGATGCCGGGCCACCAACGCCCCCAGACCACCCGTGCCACCCGTCACCAGCACCGTCCCCGAAGGACCGAACGAACCCTCCGACCGGCCCACCGGCACCTCACCCACCCGGGCCAGACGCGGCACCACCACCCGGCCGCCGCGCACCGCCACCTGCGACTCGCCCACACCCAGCGCGAGCCCCAGCGCAGCCGCCTCCGCGTCCGCCGACAGCCCCGGCTCCACATCCACCAGCACCAGCCGGCCCGGATGCTCCCGCTGCGCCGAACGCACCAGACCCCACACCGACGCCGCACCGACATCCACCACGGCCTCACCCGTGGCACCCCTCGTCAGCACCACCAACCGCGACCCGACGAACCGCTCCCCGGACACGAACTCCTGCACCACGGGCAGAATCCGTGCCGCCGTCTGCGACACCTCGTCGGCCCGGTCGTCGTCCACGGCCCCGGCCTCCCGGACCACGAACCCCGAGACCTCCGAAGAGCCCCAGGCAGTCCACTCCACCGCCGCGTCGGTCGCCGCCGGTACCGGTTCCCACGTCATGTGGAACAGGGCGTCCTGGACACCGCCGCCCGCGGCGGCCCGCAGCTGCTCCCGCTGCACGGGCCGCGTCACCAGCCGGCCCACCGACAGCACCGGCGCACCCGACTCGTCGGTCGCCCGCACCGCCACCGCGTCATCGCCCGCCGGTACGAGCGCCACGCGCAGTACGGGCCCGGGCCGGCCGGTGAGTTCGATCCCGGACCAGTCGAAGGGCAGGCGCAGCTCCTCTCCGGAGGGGTCGATCGACAGGTGGAACGCCGCGTCCAGCAGCGCCGGGTGGATGCCGTACGCCGGTGCCTCGCCGTTCACCGCGTCGGGCAGGGCGATCTCGGCGAAGAGTTCCTCGCCCCGCCGCCACGCGGCCCGCACACCCTGGAACACCGGCCCGTACTCGTACCCCGCACCGGCCAACCGGTCGTAGAGACCCGCGGTCTCCACGGCCACCGCACCCCGCGGCGGCCACACCTCCAGACCACCGCCCTCCACGAGAGCGGGCGAGCCCGGCAGCAGCGAACCCGCCGCGTGCAGCGTCCACTGCGCGTCGCCGAGGGCGGCCGTGTCGGCTCCGTGTTCGGGGCGGGAGTGGACCGTCACGGCACGGCGGCCGTCGTCGTCGGGGCCCGCCACGGACAGTTGGACGCGCGCCCCGGCGCCGTCGACGACGAGGGGCTGGTGGAGGGTCAGCTCCTCCAGTCGGCCGCAGCCGAGCCGTTCGCCCGCCTGGAGGGCCAGCTCGACCCAGACCGCGCCCGGCAGCACCACCGTGCCGGACACGGCGTGGTCGGCGAGCCAGGGCTGTGCGGCCAGGGACAGGCGGCCGGTCCACAGCACGCCGCGGCCGTCGGGCAGCGGTACCGTCGCGCCCAGCAGCGGATGGTCCGCGGCGGTCAGGCCCAGGCCGGCCGCGTCGCCGCGGCGGGCCGGGACGTCGAGCCAGAACCGCTCCCGCTGGAAGGCGTACGTCGGGAGGTCGACGCGCCGGGCGGCGGTGCCGTGGACCTGGTTCCAGTCGACGGCCAGGCCGCGGACGTGGCCCTCGGTGAGGGAGGTCAGGAACCGCTCGGTGCCGCCCTCGTCGCGGCGCAGGGTGCCGAGCGCGACGGCCGGGGTCGTGGTGTCGTCGAAGGTCTCCTGCAGGCCCACGGTGAGGACGGGGTGGGCGCTGACCTCGACGAAGAAGCCGAAGCCGTCGTGCAGCAGCTGCCGTACGGTGTCGTCGAAGCGCACTTCCTGGCGCAGGTTCGTGTACCAGTACTGCGCGTCCGCGCCGGCGGTGTCGAACGGTCCGCCGGTGACCGTCGAGTAGAACGGGACGTCGCCGGAGCGGGGGCGGACGTCCGCCAGGTCGGCGAGGACGCGGTCGCGCACGGTTTCCACCTGGGCGGAGTGGGAGGCGTAGTCCACGGGGATCCGCTTGGCGCGCACCCCGTCGGCCTCGCATGCGGCGAGGAGTTCCGTCAGGGCCTGCGGCTCGCCGGAGACGACGGTGGAGGACGGGCCGTTGACGGAGGCGACGGAGATCCGCTCGCCCCAGCGGGCCGTGAGCTCGCGGACCCGGGCGGCAGGAAGCGGCACGGACACCATGCCGCCGTGGCCGGACAGGTCGTCGGCGATGGCGCGGGCGCGCAGGGACACGACCTTCGCCGCGTCCTCCAGGGACAGCGCGCCGGCGACCGTGGCGGCGGCGATCTCGCCCTGGCTGTGGCCGATGACGGCGTCGGGCCGGACGCCCACGGCCTGCCAGAGGGCCGCGAGGGAGACCATGACGGCCCACAGGGCGGACTGCACGACCACGACGTCGTCCAGGGACGGGGCGTCGTCGCCGCCGCGGATCACGTCGGTGACGGACCAGCCCACGTGGGGGCGGAGCGCGGCGTCGCATTCGGCGAGTCGGTCGGCGAACACCGGCGAGGAGGCCAGCAGTTCGGCTGCCATGCCCCGCCACTGCGAGCCCTGGCCCGGGAAGACGAACGCGACCCGGCCGGGTGCCTCGGCCGCCGTTGCGGTGACCGTGCCGGCGGCCGGCAGCCCTTGCGCCAGGGCGGTCAGCCCGGCCAGGGCGCTCGCGCGGTCGGCGGCCAGCACCACGGCGCGGTGCTCGAACGCGGTGCGGGTGGTCGCCAGGGCGTGGCCGACGTCGGTCACGTCGAGGTCGGCGCGGGCGTCCACGAAGCCGGCCAGGCGCTCGGCCTGGGCGCGCAGCGCGGACTCGGACCTGCCGGACAGCGGCCAGGGCACCACGGCCGGCCCGGACAGCGCGGCGGCGGTCCCGGTGGGGGCGGCGGGTCGGGCGTCCCCGGCGGGGTCGGGCCGCGTCGCCTCCTCGACGATGACGTGGGCGTTGGTGCCGCTGATGCCGAAGGAGGAGACGCCGGCGCGGCGGGGGCGCCCGTCGGGGTTCCAGGCCAGGGGTTCGGTGAGCAGTTCGACGGCGCCCGCGCTCCAGTCCACGTGCGGGGAGGGCCGGTCCACGTGCAGGGTCTGCGGCAGCAGTCCGTGGTGCATGGCCTGCACCATCTTGATGACGCCGGCGACGCCCGCGGCGGCCTGTGCGTGGCCGATGTTGGACTTGACGGAGCCCAGGCGCAGGGGCTGGTCGGCGGGTCGGTCCTGGCCGTAGGTTGCGAGCAGGGCCTGCGCCTCGATGGGGTCGCCCAGGGTGGTGCCGGTGCCGTGGGCCTCCACGGCGTCGACGTCCGCGGCCGTCAGTCCGGCGTTGGCCAGCGCGGCGCGGATGACCCGCTGCTGCGAGGGGCCGTTGGGCGCGGTGAGGCCGTTGCTGGCGCCGTCCTGGTTGACGGCGCTGCCCCGGACCACGGCGAGCACCGGGTGCCCGTTGCGGCGGGCGTCCGACAGGCGCTCCACCAGCAGCACGCCGGCTCCCTCGGCCCAGCCGGCGCCGTCGGCGGACTCGGCGAACGCCTTGCAGCGGCCGTCGGGGGCCATGCCCCGCTGGCGGCTGAACTCCACGAACACCCAGGGCGTGGCCATCACGGTGACGCCGCCGGCGAGTGCCAGTGAGCATTCGCCGGAGCGCAGGGCCTGCACGGCCAGGTGCAGGGCGACCAGCGACGAGGAGCACGCCGTGTCGACGGTGACGGCGGGTCCTTCCAGGCCGAAGGTGTAGGCGATCCGGCCGGAGGCGACACTGCCCTGGGTGCTGGTGACGCCGTACCCCTCCAGGCCCTGGGGGATCTCGGCGTCGCTGCCGTAGTCGTGGTGCATGACGCCGGCGAACACGCCGGTGGAGCTGCCCCTGAGGGTGCCCGGGTCGATGCCGGCCCGTTCGAACGCCTCCCAGGACGTCTCCAGCAGCAGCCGCTGCTGCGGGTCCATCGCCAGCGCCTCGCGGGGGGAGATGCCGAAGAAGGCGGGGTCGAAGTCGGCGGCGTCGTGGAGGAACCCGCCCTCGCGGGCGTAGCTCTTGCCGGGTGCCTCCGGGTCGGGGTCGTACAGGCCGGCGTCCCAGCCCCGGTCGGTGGGGAGGAACGACACCGCGTCCCGGCCCGTGGCCACCAGCTGCCACAGGTCTTCCGGGGAGGCGACGCCGCCCGGGTAGCGGCAGGCCATGCCGACGATCGCGATCGGTTCGTCGTCCGTGCCCGCCGGTGCCGGGCCGGCCGGCGGGAGGGCGGCGGGTGCGGCGGACCCGCCCAGGAGGTGCTCGCGCAGGTGGTCGGCGAGCCGGCTCGGGGTGGGGTGGTCGAAGACGAGCGTGGCGGGGAGCCGCTGCCCGGTGGCGGCGTTCAGGCGGTTGCGCAGTTCCACCGCGGTGAGCGAGTCGAAGCCGAGCTCCTTGAACGGCCGGGTGGCGGCGATGGTCTCCGGGGTGGCGTGCCCCAGGACGGTGGCGACCTGGGCGCGCACCAGGTCCAGCAGGGCCCGGCCCTGCTCCTGGGGGGCGAGGCCGGACAGCTGCCCGGCCAGGTCGGTGGTCGGTGCGTCGGCGGCGGCCGTCCTGCGGGCGGCGGTGCGGACCAGGCCCCGGAACAGGGGCCGCAGCATGCCGGACTCCGCCTCGCGGCGCAGGGCCGCCGGGTCGAGCCGTACGGGGACCAGGTGGGCGTCGTCCCGGCGGACGGCCGCGTCCAGCAGGGCCAGGCCCTGCGGGGACGGGAGGGCCTGGATGCCGGCCCGCCGCATCCACGCGAGGTCGTCCTGGTCGAGGTGTCCGAGCATCTCCCCGGCGTCGGCCCACAGGCCCCAGGCGAGGGAGTGCGCGGGCAGGCCCCGGGCGCGGCGGTGCTGGGCGAGGGCGTCGAGGAAGGCGTTGGCGGCGGCGTAGTTGCCCTGGCCCGGGTTGCCGAAGGTGCCCGCGACGGAGGAGAACAGCACGAACGCCGACAGGGGCCGGTGGAGGGTCAGTTCGTGCAGGTGGACGGCGGCGTCGACCTTGGGGCGCAGTACGCCGGCCAGCCGCGCCGGCGTCAGGGCGGTGACGAGGCCGTCGTCCAGGACGCCCGCGGCGTGGACGACGCCGGTCAGCGGCCGGTCGGCGGGTACGGCGTCGAGGGTCGCGGCCAGCGCGGCCCGGTCGGCGGCGTCGCACGCGACGATGTCCACGTGGGTGGCGCCTTGCGCGAGCAGGTCGGCCCGCAGCCGGTCGGCACCGGCCGCGTCCGGGCCGCGGCGGCTGGTGAGGAGCAGGTGGCGTACGCCGTGTTCGGTGACGAGGTGGCGGGCGAGGAGGCCGCCGAGGGCGCCGGTGCCGCCGGTGATCAGGACCGTTCCGGTCGTGGTGAACGCGGGCGCGGGCGCGCCGTCGGCGGTTGCCCCGTCCGCGGCGGCGCCGGCCCGGGCCAGCCGTGGGACGAGGGCGGTGCCCGCGCGGACGGCTGCCTGGGGTTCCCCGGCGTCGAGGGCCGCCGTGACGGCGGCGGCGAGGGCGTCTCGGGAGGCGTCCGCGTCATCGACGTCGACGAGCAGGAAGCGGCCGGGGTGCTCCGACTGGGCCGACCGCAGCAGACCCCATGCCGGCGCGTGCGCCAGGTCGGTGACGTCCTCGTCGGGGCGGGCGGCGACCGCGTTGCGGGTGACGACGACGAGCCGGGATTCTGCCGTGCGTTCGTCGGCGAGCCAGGTGTGCAGCAGGGCCAGCACCTCGGCCGTCGCGGTGTGCGCGGCCGCCGCCGGGGCGCCGTCCCCGGCCGCGGCGGAGCGGGCGGCGACCACGACCGGCGGTACGTCGCCGTCGGCGAGGAGGGCCTCGATGCCGGCGGCCTGCCGGACGGCGCCGAGGGGGGCGGTGGCGGTCCGGCCGTCCGGGTCCGGCGTGCCGAGGACGGCCCAGCCGCCGGTGTCCACGGTGTCGGCCACCGGCAGCGCGGTCCACTCGGCGCGGAACAGCGCGTTGCGGGTGGTGTCCGCGGCGGCGCCGATCACGCCGTCCGGCACCGGGCGCAGGGTCAGCGACTCGACGACGGCCACCGGCGCGCCGGTGGGGTCGGTGAGGGTCACGGACACGGTGTCCGGGCCGGCCGGGGCGATGCGGACCCGTACGGAGACGGCGCCCCCGGCGTGCAGGCCGACCCCGCTCCAGGCGAACGGCAGCCGTACCGGGGCGGCGTCCCGCTGCTCCAGCGCGTCGAGCAGGGCGGGGTGGAGGGCCGCGTCCAGGAGGGCGGGGTGGATGCCGAACCGGCCGGCCTCGGCGGCCTGTTCCTCGGCCAGGGCCACCTCGGCGTGGATCTCCTCGCCGGTGCGCCAGGCGGCGCGCAGGCCCTGGAAGGCGGGGCCGTAGCCGTAGCCGCGGTCGGCGATCCGGTCGTAGAAGGAGTCCAGGTCGATGCGTTCGGCGCCGGGCGGCGGCCAGGCCCGGTGCTGCTGCGGTGCGGGGGCCGGTGCCGCGGCGGCGGTCAGCACGCCGGTGGCGTTGCGGGTCCAGGGCTCTTCGGGGTCGTCGGCGTGGCCCGTCTCGGGGCGTGAGTACACCGCGAGGCGCGCCTGCCCGGTCGCGTCGGCCGGTTCCACGGCGACCTGCAACTGGACGCCGCCGCGGGCGGGCAGGACGAGCGGGGCTTCGAGGGTGAGGTCCGCCAGTCGGTCGCAGGCCACCGCCTCGCCCGCGCGCAGGGCGAGTTCGACGAAGGCGGCGCCGGGCAGCAGCACGGTGTCCAGGGCGGTGTGGTCGGCGAGCCAGGGCTGCGCGGTCAGCGAGAGCCGGCCGGTCAGCAGGACGTCACCGCTCGCCGCGGTGGTCAACGCCGCACCGAGCAGGGGGTGGTGGGCGGCGCCCAGGCCGAGTCCGCGGGGGTCGCCGCTGTCGGCGGGCGCGGTGTCCAGCCAGTAGCGCCGGCGCTGGAAGGCGTACGTCGGCAGGTCGGTGGTCCGGGCGTCCGTCCCGGTGAACCAGGCCTTCCAGTCCACGCCGGGCAGGCCGCGGACGTAGCCCTCGGCGAGCGAGGTGAGGAAGCGGTCGGGGCCGCCCTCGGCGCGGCGCAGCGATCCCAGCGCCACGGCCTCGGTACGGGCGTCCTCGGCGGTGGCCTGGAGGCCGGTGGCCAGCACCGGGTGCGCGCTGGACTCGACGAAGAAGCGGAATCCGTCGGCCAGCAGGGTCCGTACGACGCCCTCGAAGTTCACCGGCTGTCGGGCGTTGTCGAACCAGTACTGCGCCGTGAGGGTCTCGGTGTCGTGCTGTCCGCCGGTGACCGTGGAGTAGAACGGCACGTCGCCCCTGCGGGGGGTGATGTCGGCGAAGAGTTCCAGGATCTCCTCGCGCAGGGGGTCCACCTGGGCGCAGTGGGAGGCCACCGTGGCGCCCACGAGCCGGGCGCGCACGTCGTCACCGCGGCAGGAGTCCACGAACTCCTCCAGGGCCGGGACGTCACCCGCGACCGTCACCGCGCGCGGGCCGTTGCGTCCCGCGATGACGAGTCGCCCCTCCCAGCGGGCCAGCCGCTGCTGCACCTCGTCGGCCGCGAGGGCCACCGAGGCGACCGCGCCGTTGCCGACCAGTTCGCGGGCGAAGAGGGCGCTGCGCAGCACGATCAGTTTGGCGGCGTCCTCCAGCGTCAGCGCGCCGGCCACGTGGGCGGCGGCGATCTCGCCCTGGCTGTGGCCGACGACTGCGTCGGGCCGCACGCCGGACGCCTGCCACAGCGCCGCCAGTGCCACGTTCACGGCGAACAGCACCGGCTGGAGGACCTCGATCCGGTCCAGGGACGGGGCCTGCGGGACCTCCCGCAGCACGTCGGTCACCGACCAGTCGACGAAACGACCGAGCACCGCGTCCACCTCGGCCATCCGGGCGGCGAACACCGGGGAGGTGTCCAGCAGCTCGGTCGCCATGCCCGGCCACTGGGAGCCCTGGCCGGGGAACACGAACACCACCCGGCCCCGGACGTCGGCGGTGCCGGACACCGCCCCCACCGTGGGCCGGCCTTCGGCCAGCCCGGCCAGGCGGGCCGCGCCGGCCTCGGCGTCGGGGGCCAGGACCACGGCCCGCTGCTCCAGTTCGGCCCGGGTCGCGGCCAGCGACCAGCCGACGTCGAGCGGTGACGGCGGCTCCTCGCCGGCCCGGGTGAACGCCGCGAGGCGTCCGGCCTGCGCCCGCAGTCCGGCGTCGTCGCCGGCGGTCACGACCCACGGCACGGGCACCGGTGCCCCCGCCGTCGCGGGGCGGGAGGTGGCGCGGCCGGCGGTGGGGCGCGGGCCGGGGACGGCGGTGTGCGTTTCGGCGGGCGGCTCCTCCAGGATGAGGTGCGCGTTGGTTCCGCTGATGCCGAACGAGGACACGCCCGCCCGGCGGGGGCGGCCGTCCGCCGGCCACGGCACCGCCTCGGTCAGCGGTTCCACGGCGCCCGCGGTCCAGTCGACGTGCGGCGACGGCTCGTCGATGTGCAGGGAGCGCGGCAGCAGCCCGTGGCGCATCGCCATCACCATCTTGATGACGCCGGCCGCGCCCGCCGCGGCCTGGGTGTGCCCGATGTTCGACTTCACCGATCCCAGGCGCAGCGGCCGGCCGTCGGTCCGTCCCTGCCCGTAGGTGGCCAGCAGGGCCTGCGCCTCGATGGGGTCGCCGAGCGTCGTGCCGGTGCCGTGCGCCTCGACCGCGTCGACGTCGTCGGGGTTCAGGGCCGCGTCCGCGAGCGCGTCCCGGATGACGCGCCGCTGCGAGGGGCCGTGCGGGGCCGTCAGCCCGTTGCTGGCGCCGTCCTGGTTGACGGCGCTGCCGCGGACGACCGCGAGGACCCGGTGGCCGCGTCGCACGGCGTCCGACAGCCGCTCGACCAGCAGCACACCCACGCCTTCGGCCCAGCCGGTGCCGTCGGCCGCCGCAGAGAAGGGCTTGCAGCGGCCGTCGGGCGACAGCGCGCCCTGTCGGCTGAGTTCGACGAACATGCCCGGCGTCGGCATGACGGTCACACCACCGGCGAGGGCCATCGAGCACTCCCCCGACCGCAGCGAGCGCACCGCCCAGTGCAGGGCCACCAGGGACGAGGAGCAGGCGGTGTCGACGGTCACCGCGGGCCCTTCGAGGCCCAGGGTGTAGGCGACCCGGCCGGAGGCGACGCTGATCGTCCCTCCGGTCAGCCGGTGGCCGTCGACGCCCTCGGCGCCGTCCTTGAGCTGCGGTCCGTACTCCTGGAACATCGTCCCGAAGAACACGCCGGTGCGGCTGCCGCGCAGGCCGTGCGGATCGATGCCGGCGCGTTCCACGACCTCCCAGGACGTCTCCAGCAGCAGCCGCTGCTGCGGGTCCATCGCCAGCGCCTCGCGGGGCGAGATGCCGAAGAACGCCGGGTCGAACCCGTCCGCGTCGTGGAGGAACCCGCCGTGCCGCACGTAACTGGTGCCGGGGCGCTCCAGCTGCGGGTCGTAGAGGTGGTCCAGGTCCCAGCCGCGGTTGACGGGGAAGTCCCCGATGACGTCGCGTTCGGCGAGGACCAGCTCCCACAGTTCCTCGGGGCTCGTCACGCCGCCGGGGAAGCGGCAGGCCATCGCCACGATCGCGATCGGCTCGTCGGCGGAGCCGGGGCGCGGGGCGGCCGTCTCCCCCGCGGGTGCGTCGTCGCCGCCGGAGAGCAGGCCGTACAGGTGGGAGGCGGTCGCGGCGGGCGTCGGGTGGTCGAAGAGGGCGGTCGTGGTGAGGGACGCCCCGGTCGCCGCCCGCAGCCGGTTGCGCAGGTCGACCATGCCCACGGAGTCGAGGCCGAGCGCCTTGAAGGTGCGCTGCACGTCGATGTCGTGGGGGTGCGGGTGGCCCAGGACGACGGCGGTCTCCTGCCGGACGAGATCGGCCGCCCGTTCGGGTGTCATCACGTCGTGGCGCTGCTCCCGGACCGCCTGCGCCGACTGCGCCGACTGCGCCGTCCGGGCGGGGGCCGCGGGCTGCGGTTCGGCGGTCGCCGGGGACGCGGCCGCCGGGGCCGGGGCCGGGGTCAGCCAGTGGCTGCGGCGCTGGAAGGCGTACGTCGGCAGGTCGGCCGCCCGGGGACCGGGGCCGAGGAGGGCCGGCCAGTCCACGTCGACGCCGCCGGTCCAGGCCTCGCCGGCGGACAGCAGGAAGCGGTCCCAGCCGCCCTCGCCGCGGCGCAGCGTGCCGACCGCCAGGGCCCGCGGTCCCGCGTCGGCGGCTTCCAGGGTCTCCTCGACGGCCGCTGCGAGCACGGGATGGGCGCTGATCTCGACGAAGCGGGTGAAGCCGTCCGCCGCCGCGGCGCGCACCGCGTCCTCGAACCGGACGGTCTCGCGCAGGTTGCGGTACCAGTACTCCTCGTCCAGCCGGGGGTCGGCGAGCAGGGCGCCGGTCAGCGCCGAGTAGAACGGCACGGCGGCCTGCTCCGGGACGATCCCGGACAGGGAACTGAGGACCTCGTCGCGGGCGACCTCGACCTCGGCGCAGTGGGAGGCGTAGTCGACCGGGATCCTGCGGGCCCGGACGTCCGCGGCCGTGCACCGGGCCAGCAGGTCGTCCAGGGCTTGCGGGTCGCCGGACACCACCGTCGACGACGGGCCGTTGACGGCCGCGACCGACAGCCGGCCGTCGAAGGGGGCGATCAGCTCGCCGGTCGCCGCGGCGCCCAGCGCGATGGCGACCATGCCGCCCCGCTCGGCCAGGAGCCGGCGGATGGCCCGGCTGCGCAGGGCCACCACCCGGGCTCCGTCCGCGAGGGACAGGGCCCCCGCGACCACGGCGGCGGCGATCTCGCCCTGGGAGTGGCCGAGCACGGCGGCCGGTTCGACGCCCGCCGACCGCCACACCTCGGCCAGGGACACCATCACCGCCCAGAGCGCCGGTTGCACGACGTCGACCCGGTCCAGCCGCTCCGGGTCGGACGGGTCCCGCACCACATCGGTCAGCGACCAGTCGACGTACGGAGCCAGCGCGCTCTCGCAGGCCGCCATGCGCTCGGCGAAGACGGGCGACGACTCCAGCAGTCCGGCGGCCATGCCCGCCCACTGCGCGCCCTGTCCGGGGAAGACGAACACCACGCCGGGGTCCGTGCCGGTGCGGGGGCCGGCCGCGACGCCCCGTACCACCTCGGCCGCGCCGGATCGGCCCGCCAGGGCGCGCAGTCCGGCCCGCAGCGCCGCCTCGTCCGCGCCGACGACGACGGCACGGTGCTCGAACTGCGCCCGCCCGGCGGCGAGCGTGCGGGCGACGGCGCGCGGCCCGGAGCCCGGGTGCCGCCGCAGGTGGTCCTCCAGTCGCTCCGCCTGCGCGGCGAGCGCGCCCTCGTCACGGCCGGACACCGGCCAGGCGAGCGGACCGGCGGCCGCGACCGGTGCCGGGGCGGCGGCACCGGCTGCGCCCCCGGGGGCGGCCGCCCTCGGGGCACGCAGGTCCGCCGGGGCGTCCGTGAGGATGACGTGGCAGTTGGTGCCGCCCAGTCCGAAGGAGGAGACACCGGCGACGATCTGGCCGTTCTCGTCCGGCCACGCCTCGTGCTCGCGCTGCACGGAGAGGTTCAACTCGTCAAGCGGGATGCTCGGGTTGGGGGTCTCGTGGTTGAGCGTGGGGACGATCTCGCGCTCGCTGATGCAGGCGACGACCTTCAGCAGTCCGGCGATGCCCGCCGCCGCCTCGAGGTGGCCGATGTTCGTCTTGACGGAACCGATCCGCAGCGGCGCCTCCTCGGGGCGCGCGGAGCCGAAGGCCCTGCCGACGGCCGAGGCTTCGAGCGGGTCGCCCACCCGGGTACCCGTGCCGTGCAGTTCCACGTACTGAACGTCGGTGGGCGAGACACCGGCGGCGCGGCAGGCGTCGAGCAGGACCGCGTGCTGCGCCGCGGCGTCGGGGACGGTCAGGCCGTCACCGCCGCCGTCGTTGTTGACCGCGGTTCCCCGGATCACGGCGAGGACCCGGTCGCCGTCGGCGACGGCCTGCTGCAGGGGCTTGAGCAGGACGAAGCCGCCGCCCTCGCCGCGGGCGTAGCCGTTGGCGCGCGCGTCGAAGGTGTAGCAGCGGCCGTCGGGTGAGAGCGCCTCGAAGCTCTTGAGGCTGCGGGTGCCGTGGTCGGCCAGGACGAGGTTGACGCCGCCCGCCAGCACGGCGTCGCACTCGCCGCGCAGCAGGCTCTGCACCGCCAGGTGGACGGCGACGAGCGAGGAGGACTGCCCGGAGTCCACCACGGCGCTGGGCCCGCGCAGGCCCAGGTGGTAGGAGATCCGGTTGGCGACGAAGCTGCGCTGGGTGCCGGTGAGGCTGTGCCGGGAGACGGCATCGGGCCCCTGCCTGTGCAGCAGGGCCGCGTAGTCGTCGTTGATGACGCCGACGAACACGCCGACCCGGGCACCCCGCAGCGCGTGCGGGGAGGTCCCGCTGCGCTCGACGGCCTCCCAGCTCAGCTCCAGCGCCAGGCGCTGCTGCGGGTCCATGGCGGCCGCCTCGGCCGGGGAGACCTCGAAGAAATCGGCGTCGAACCCGTCGACCGCGTCCAGGTACCCGCCCGGCAGATCCACGTCCGCCGACGCGTGCGCGCGCCGCTCGGGCGGAAATTCCCTGATCGCCGAGCGCCCCTCCTTGAGGAGGTTCCAGAACTGGTCCGGAGTGTCCGCTCCGGCAACCCGGCAGGCCGTCCCGACGATCGCGATCTGCGCACTGGATTTCTGACCGTCACGCCCGAGCATATCGGCAGCATTCATCGGTGATACCCCTCCAGAAAACCAGGACAATGCGCACTCGCGCAACGCGTCACACGCAGATCCGAAACGAAACGAATTCAGCATGAACAGAGCGGACGGGGCGCTGAAAGCCCTCGGGATCCGCCCTGCGGGAGTGGTCTGCCGGCGCTGTGACCTCGCGACACCTCTCCTGCCCCGGCACCCCGACGACCATTCAATTTCACTGGGAAAGCGCTACGGGGACCGGGCCGACGACGCGACGCTCCCGGTGGCCCCCGAAGCACCTACTCGCCAGTATGGACCGGACCGGTTTCAGTCTGGTTTCAGCATGCAATGAGTTCCGGGAGCGGGTCGCCGTAATCCCACCCGTCTAGTACGGTCGGTCCGCATGACCGACCAGAACGCTCGCCGAGATCCGCGTTCCACGGAGAGCTATTCGTTCGAAAACGTCCGTTGAGGGAAGTTCGCATGGTTCACCAGAAACGCACCATGAAACTCGGCGCCATCATCGATGGCCCGGGTTCGCACATCGCCGCCTGGCGGCACCCTTCCACGCCGGTCGACGCACAGCTCGACTTCGACTTCCACTTGGCGTGCGTACGCACGCTCGAACGCGGTCGGTTCGACTGCGTGTTCGTGCCCGACGTCGTGGCCATGTGGGGCACCGACGTCCAGCACATCAGCCGCACCGCGCGCAACGAGCACTTCGAGCCGCTGAGCCTGCTGGCCGCCTACGCCGCCGGCACCGAGCACATCGGCCTCGCGGCCACCGCGACCACCACGTACAACGAGCCGTACGACGTCGTCCGCAGGTTCAGCTCGCTGGACCGCATCAGCGGCGGCCGGGCCGGCTGGAACGTGGTCACCTCCGCCGCACCGTGGGAGTCGCGCAACTTCGGCTTCCCCGAGCACATGGAACACGATCTGCGCTACGTGCGCGCCGAGGAGTTCATCGGCGTGGCCAAGCGGCTGTGGGGTCTCGAACGGCCGACGGCCGCCGAAGCAGCCGGCGCACGGTCGTTCTTCGGGGTCCGCGGACCGCTCAACCTGCCGCCCTCCCCGCAGGGCAGCCCCGTGATCTTCCAGGCCGGAGCCTCGCCCGTGGGCCGGGAGTTCGCCGCCCGCCACGCCGAGGTGATCTTCACCCGGCACACGCAGCTGGCCGACGGCCAGGCCACCTACGAGGACCTGAAGCGACGGGTCGCCGCCCACGGCAGGGACCCGGAGCAGGTGCAGATCTGGCCGGGTGTCCAGCCCCTGGTGGCCGGCACGGAGGAGGAGGCGCGCCGGCTCATCGGCGAGCTGCACGACCTGGTGCCCGACATCGTCGCCGTCCGCGCCCTCCAGGAGCAGCTGGGCGACGTGGACCTGACGAAGTACCCGCTGGACGGGCCGGTGCCGGACATCCCCGCCTCGAACCGCTCGTCCAGCACGCGGGCGATGTGGACGGCGCTGGCCCGCAGGGAGAACCTGACGCTCCGCCAGCTCGCACTGCGCCAGGTGGCGGACTTCTTCGCGGGCACCCCCGAGCAGGTGGCGGACCACATGGAGCGCGGGTTCACCGAGCGCGCCGCAGACGGCTACATCGTCGACTTCCCCCACCTCCCGGCCTCCCTGGACGCGTTCGTCGACCACGTCGTGCCGGAGCTGCGGCGGCGAGGTCTCGTGTCCGAGGAGTACGCCGAGGGCACGCTGCGCGAGAAGTTGGGGCTGGCGAGCCCTCCCCCGGCCGACGCGACCGCGCTCGCCGGTGCCACGACGTTCGAGGAAGGTGCCGCATGACCCGCAGCGATGGCCGCATCCCGTTGTTCACACGCCTGATCACGGCGGCCCGGCCGGCCGGCGCGGGCGCGCAGGGCAGCGGGGACACCTCCTTCGCGCAGGTCCGCCGACGCGCCCGGGAGGCCGAGGCCGCCGGGATCGACGCCCTGCTCCTGGCGGACCGCCATGCGGCGGCGCCCGACCCGGCCGACGACCCGCACTTCGAGGCCGGCACCCTCGCAGCGGCCCTGGCCGTCAGCACCACCAGCGTGGGGATCGTGCCCTCCGTCTGCACCGAGCACGCCTTCCCCTACCACGTGGCCCGCGCCCTGGCCACGCTCGACCACCTCGGCGCCGGCCGCGGCGGCTGGCAGCCGCTCGTCCACGCCGATCCGGACGCGGCCGCCAACTACCACCGGGAGCCGAGCACCGCGCCGGAGCGGCACGCCCGCGCCACGGAGTTCGCCGAGGTGCTCACCGGCCTGTGGGACAGCTTCGACGACGACGCCTTCCTCAGGGACCGCGCCTCGGGGGCGTACTTCGTCCCCGAACGACTGCACGCGCTCGACCACGCGGGCGAGTACTTCGACGTGGCCGGACCGCTGAACATCGCCCGCCCGCCCCAGGCGCACCCGCCCCTGGTGCAGCGCGCGACGGACCCCGGCGAACTCGCCCTCGCGGCCCGCATCGCCAACGTGGTCCTGCTGCCCGCCCACAGCGCCGGGGAGGCCAAGGCGGTCCGCGACGACCTGCGGGAACAGGCCCGGCGGGCCGGGCGCAACCCCGACGAGGTCCTCGTCCTGCTCGACTGGCCGGCCGACGGCGCCACCGGGGCCGCCGACGACCTCCTGGCCGTGTACGAGGCGGAAGGCGCGGACGGCTTCACCCTGTACGCACCCTCCCCCGACCCGGACGCGGCCCACGACGCCGTACTGTCCCTCGCGGCCGAGGTGCGCCGGACGAACGGTGGCCCGGCGACCCCGCCCGGACCGGCGACGCTGCGCGACCGACTGGGCCTGACCCGCCCGGCCGGCCGCCACGGGGCCACCGTCTGACGTGATCGACAACCTGATCGGTTTCGACACCGCCGAGCTGGACGCGCCGACGCTCAAGCAGGCGTTCGGCTGCTTCCCGAGCGGTGTGACGGCGCTGTGCGGCCTGGTCGGCGGTGAACCGGTGGGCATGGCCGTCAGCGCCTTCACGTCCGTGTCCCTCACGCCACCGCTGCTGTCGGCGTGCATCCAGGAATCGTCGTCCACTTGGCCGCAGTTGCAGGGCCGGCTGCGGCTGGGCCTCAGCGTGCTGGCCGAGGACCAGGCCGCGGCGTGCCGCCGCCTGGCGGGCGCGGCGGAGCACCGGTTCCGGGAGGTGGGCTGGCGGGCCTCCCGGGACGGGGCGGTCTTCCTCGACGGCGCGGCGGCCTGGTTCGAGTGCTCGGTCTTCGCGGAGGTCCCGGCGGGCGATCACACGATCGCCCTGCTGGAGATCCACCACCTGCGCACCGCGTCGGCCACGGCCCCCCTGGTCTTCCACGGCAGCCGCTTCCGCCGCCTGGCCCCCCACCAGGACCCGTAACCGGACCCGCCCCACCCCACCAAACCCTGGAGGCCGAGCAGGACAGCAATCCGCCAACCCGAACGACGGGACGCGATCCCGGGTACGGGGCGACCAGACCGCCCCACCCGCAAACCGGCAGATGACGGAGCACCGCCTGCACGGCGTCATCGGGCGCCGAACTGTCGCGTGCAGCGACGTCCGGTGACAGCCCTCGCGCCGCCCCTGGGGCCCCGGATCAGAGTTTCTCGCGTCTTCCCACAACCATGCGTCGGGCCAGGATCCTCATGTCCGCCAACATCTCGTTCGGCTCCTGGTCCAGATCCAGCGCGTGTTGGTGAAGGGTCACTCCAGCGTGCCGTACCTGGTGGTCCGTGTGAGGCTCGTTGCCCTTCGCGTACACCAGATGCCCCTCGGGCAGTCGGAGAGCCGTGCAGTAGGCGAGCATCTGGTAGAGGTCCTCGTTGGGATAGCCCTTCTTCACACGGGCCTTGTACTTGGCATCGGCGACGACGCGCGGCACCCCCGAGTCTCCGTACCAGACGAAGTCGGGTCGCAGACGGACTGCGGAGCGTTCGTCCATGTACACATCCCGCGCCTGAAAGACGCTCCGTCCGCCGTGGGGGCGAAGAGCCTCCTGCAGCGCCGTACACACGAAGTCCTCGTAGACGGTGTTCATGTCGAAGAGGAATCCGTCCATGCGCAGCCCGCCCGGAAGGTGCTCGCCCGACGCGCCGTCCAGCACCACCCGGGCGAGTCGCAGCGCCTGGTGGTACCGGGCGTTGAGCCGTGTCGGCCGCCAGGCCGGGATCTCCCGGCCCCGCGCGACCGGTGTGACCTCTGCCAGTCGCACCCGGTGGTGACGCAGACGCGTCCGCACCGTTTGAGGCACCCCCGGGAGGCGCAGGAGGCGGTCGACGGCGGTGCGCAGGATGCGGTTCTCGGCGATGTCGGCGGTGAATTCGTCGTAGGCCACCTCCACGGGCAGGGGCAGGCCGAACCGGCGTCTCGCCTGGTCGGCCTCCCGGATCCGGCCGCGTACGACGAGGGCCGTTTCCTCGGTGGTCCGATAGCCCTGGAGGAGCCCCTGCCGCAGGGCGCGCTCGGTCTGGCGCTCGACGGCGTGCGCGAAGGCCGGAAGCAGCTCGCTGTGAGCGGACAGGTCGACCGCGCCGTCACGCCAGCCGCGCGGGTCGCGGCTGTAGCCGAGCAGGAACAGCAGGCGCGCGACGGGCACCTTGGGGGCGATCCGTACGGTGATCCGTTCCCCGCCGGGCACCGTGACGGCCACGGCTCCGACCTTGCTGCCGGCGCGCAGCCGCCACATCCCCCGCTCGTGGGGGTCGGGTGCGGCCTGCTCCAGGATCTTCGAGTCGAGGAGCGCGCGCCCGATGGTGTCCGGCAGGCGGAACGAGCGGGCGGGGGCATGCTCCACGAGGGAAACAGAAGCCGTCATGCCTGGTCGAGGTCTTCGCGCGCGTCGTCTCGCCCTGTTTTCCGGGCAACGGCCCGCCGCAGCGCGGGCAGCCCGTAGCGTCCTTGGATGTCGATGCCCTCGCCGTAGTGGTGCTCCTCCAGGAGCGGAAGGATCTTGGTCCGCCAGGTCCGCTCCAGCCCGCCTTCCCGGAAGACTCCGGGTTTCATCAGGTACGACGGGCCGACCCGGAAGTCGGGGTCCTCGATGAGGGCGTTGAGGGCGTCCAGCAGGTCGGCGAGCTCACCGTCCGCTCCGTCCGCTCCTTCCTCCCGCCCCTCCGGCCCCTCCCGCCCCTCCCGCCCTTCCAGCCAGCGGCCCAGGAGCCCGCTCGTCGGTTCGACGTCCGGAGACAGCTCGACGAAGGCGAAACGCCTCCGCATCGCCGCGTCCACGAGGGCGATCGAACGGTCGGCCGTGTTCATCGTGCCGATGATGAAGAGGTTGCGCGGCAGGGAGAAGTCCTCTCCCGAGTAGGTGAGCCGAACCGACTGGTCGCGGTACTCCAGGAGGAAGTACAGCTCACCGAACACCTTGGCGAGGTTGGCCCGGTTGATCTCGTCGATGATCAGGAAGTGCGGGATGTGCCGGTTCCCCTCGCGACGCGCGACGCCGGCGATCTCGCGCAGCGGGCCGGCCGTGAGGCGGAAGGCGACCTCCCGCGTCTTCGGGTCCTCACGTGGACGGAAGCCCTCGAAGAAGTCCTCGTACGCGTACGAGGGATGGAACTGGACGAGCTTGACCTGCTCGGGTCCGCCGCCGAAGAACTCGGCGAGCTTCTGTGCGAGGAAGGTCTTCCCCGTCCCCGGCGGACCGTAGAAGATCAACTGGTTCTCGTCGGCGAGGAGGTTCCTGACCTCCTCCAGCCAGTCGACGCGATGCACGTGGAGTGTCCGGCGCAGTTCCTCGGTGGGTTCGGGAAGCTCCACCGCACGGCGGGCCGTGACGGCCGCGGGCTCGGCCCCCGGCTCGGCCTCGCCGTCGGCCGCTTCCTCCACCAGCTCCTTGTCGCTGACGCCCAGGCCGTCGATGATCGCCTTCACCGAGGTCAGGTCGGCCACCTCGTGCGTCACGGCCAGCCTCTGCCGCAGTTCGCCGGGCAGCCCGCCGAGAGGAAAGTCCTTGCCCGCCCAGTCGACGGGGCGCCGGAGGCTGCTGCCGCCGTCCTCGGCGACCTTCTGCTCGGCAGGGCCGGTGATCGCTCCGACGTACAGCAGACCGTCGACGACCGTGCACACCGTGTCCCCGGGGCGCATGCGGGAGAAGAAGGCGTGGAACCCGTCGACGAGTTGCTCCTTCTCGTCGTACGTCGCGGTGGACTCGTAGTCCTCGTCGACCAGGGCCCGCAGCTGCTCCTTGCTGACGCCCTGGGCCACGTCCGGCCGCAACCGGGACGCGGCCAGCGTCACCCGTCCCTCCGGAATCCACGTCCGCCGGACGAGGTCGAGGCCGGTGGCGTGCGGCCCCCGTACCAGCCATGCTCGTGGAGGGCCGGACCAGACCTGTTCGAGGAAGTCGGCCAGCGGTCGGCCGTCGGCGGTCCGCCACGCGAGCCAGCCGTTGGCGCTGCGGCCCATGAGGATCTCGGCGGCGGCCGACGGCGAGTTGCACTCGACGTCCCCGACGACTTCGAACCACCCGGGCCAGGTGGCGGTTGCGAGTATCGTCCCTTCCGCGATCAGCTTCTCCCGCAGTCTGTGCGATGCGGGCATCCGCACCGGGAACGACGCGGTGACGTCCGGCCTGGCCGGGGATCCGGCGAGGACCACCATCTTCTGGCTGCCGTTGGTCCCCATCTCGGACAGCAGCCTGCCGCGCGCCACGGGTCCGCCGTGGGGCAGGCTCAGCTGGAACTCCGGATACCTCTCGGCCATGGTCCTCCTCGATCGTGTGGCCGCATTGTGCCGCTCTGGTGATCACGCCGGGGGCCGAGCGCAGGATTCCGGCCAATTCCGGCCGAACACTGGCCGCAGTCGTCTCCCCGCGCAGGCGCGGATTGCCCCGGCGCTCCCCGACCGTTCATGATCTACAGCTGAGGAACGCCACCACGACAGGGGGAACGGTGGAGAGCGAGGCACCCTACGCCGTGGGCGGGCAGCGACAGGCCGAGGAGTCGCTCTCCGCGGCCTCCCTCACGCCCGCGCAGCTGGCCCGGGCGGTCGGCAGGTTCAACGGCGACAGCGCGGACATGCTGACCAAGGCGGTGCGCGCCGCCGCACGGGCCTTCTCCGAGCTCGACGCGTACGACGAGGTCATCGACACGGCCTCGCATACCGGGCAGGCCGTCGCCGCCCGGCTCCGGGAGCTCCTCACGGCGGAGGCGTCGGCAGGCATCCCCGCCCAACTGGACGCTCTGGACGCCGCCGCCGGGACCGTCCGGGCCACCGACGGACCGCGGGCCCTGCTGAACCGGATCCTCGACCTTGAGGACACGGCCGGCGACACGCCGCCGGCCGTGCGGAGCCTGACCTGGCTGGACCTCCCTGCGCTGCCCTCCGCATACGGGGACGAGGAAGCGCCCCTGGACAACCTGCTCGCGTTCGCGGCCCGCGGGGAGGAACTGCAACCGCGGCTGCGGGAGGCCCACAGGGCACGCACCGAGCAGGTCGCCGCGCATCTGGTCGGCGTCGTCCGGCAGGCAGCCGAGGCCGGCTTCGCCGACGAGGGCTTCGCCCGGGCCTCGCTGCACGAGGCGCGTCGGGCGTACGCGCTGTGGCTGCGGTGCCTCGAAGAACGCAGACGCGACCTCGGGGACGACGCCTCCGCGTGATCAGGTGCCGGGGAGGGGTCCTTCGGGATATTTCCGAGGGGCGGATACAGGACATCCCTGCGCTGGATAGCGTGTGCGGCAGCACCCATGACCGGAAGAGCCGGAAGAGAAGGAAGGCACGCCCCGTGCACATCGCGCCCCTCAGTCCGCACGACCCCACCGAGCTCGGCGGCTACGAGCTGCTCGGCCGCATCGGGCACGGCGGGATGGGGCAGGTGTACCTCGGCGAGTCCCCCGGCGGGGAACCCGCCGCGGTCAAGGTGATCAAGCCCTCGGTGGTGGATTCCGAGACCCGGCAGCGCTTCGCACAAGAGGTCGAGATCCTCAAGACGGTCTGGGGCGCGCGGATCGCCGCGCTGCTGGACGCCGACACGGAGGCGGACCCGCCGTGGCTGGCCACCGAGTACATCGAGGGCCCCGACCTGAGCCGGCACGTGACCGGCAACGGCCCCCTTCCCTCGCTGCTCACCGCCTCGCTCGGGGCGACCCTTGCCGAGGCGCTGGCGACCGTCCACAAGCAGGGGCTGCTGCACCGCGATCTCAAACCGGCCAACGTGCTGCTCGGCCCCAACGGGCCGAAGATCATCGACTTCGGGCTCGCGGTCTTCGCCGAGTCGAGCGTGTCCCTCACGGCGCCCAACACCGTGGTCGGCACCCCGTCGTGCATGGCTCCGGAGCAGGCGAACGGCGTGAAGCCGCTGACCGGGGCGGTGGACGTGTACGCGCTGGGCGCCGTCCTGCTCTTCGCCGCGTCCGGCCACCTGCCCTACCAGGCGGCCAACATCCACGTCCTGTTCCACCAGGTCACCGACCCGGAGACGGCCCCCGACCTGTCAGGGGTACCCGATGAGCTGGTCCCCCTCCTGACCGGAATGCTGGCGCACCTCCCCCAGGACCGGCCGACCCTCGACGACGTCGTGCAACAGTGCCGCGCCGTGATCGAGGCACAGGGGTTCAAGGTCGCGCAGGCCCGCCGCCGGCTCACGACGCACACGGCCGCGCCCGCGTCCCCGCCGGCACCGGGCAAGCCGCTGCCGGCGGCCGACCCCGCGACCGTTCCGTACACCTCCGAGCAGGAGCCGGCTGCCGGACCGGCCGGCGAGCAGCCGGAGGCCGTCGCCACCACGCTGCTCCTGCCTCCGGCCGGCCCCGAGCCCACCCCGACGCTCCCCGTCGAGGCCGATGCCGTGTCCACCGGCCCCGGAGCCACGACGGACAGCACCGCCCCGCAGCCCGCCGGAACCCTCGCAACGCCTTCCCCGACCGCCGCCCCGGCCCCCGCGGGCAGCCGCCCCCGGCGCGTTCGCCACTCCGCTCAGGCACGGATCACGGCGCAGCGGCTGCGGGAGACCTACGCCGCCCGCGCGACTTTCTGACCCCGACCGACCACACGCGATACTGGATGGCCTTGCCCCATCCGCCACGAAACACCACAGGAGGCCCTTGGTGACCGCCCTCCAGACCGGCTCCGAGCAGTACGGCGACGTGGCGGATCCGGCGGATCCGGCCGTGCAGGAGCAGTTCCCGGCGGGCGCGCAAGTCCTGGTCCGTGACGAGGTGTGGCTGGTGCGGAACTGCGTGCGCACGGCGGAGGACGGCGCTCGGGTGGAGGTCGTCGGGGTGTCGGACTTCGTCCGCGACCAGGAGGCCGTGTTCTTCACCCGCCTCGACAGCATCGAGCTGATCGATCCGCGGGAGACCCGGCTGATCGCCGACGACTCCCCGAACCACCGCCGCTCCCGCCTCTTCCTGGAGGCGGTACTGCGCCGCACGGCCCTGCCCCAGTCCGAGCAGCGGCTCGCACTGGCCGACTCCTTCCTCCTCGATCCGCTCTCCTACCAGCGCCGGCCCGCCGAGCTGGCCCTCTCGGGCGACAACCTGCGCCCGCGCCTGTTGATCGCGGACGTGGTCGGCCTGGGCAAGACCCTGGAGATCGGTCTCACCCTCGCCGAGCTGATCCGCCGCGGCCGGGGCGAGCGCATCCTCGTGGTCACCCCGCAGCACGTGCTGGAGCAGTTCCAGCACGAACTGTGGACCCGGTTCGCGATCCCGCTGGTCCGGCTGGACTCGGTGGGCATCGAACGGATCCAGCGGGAGATCCCGGCCGGCCGCAACCCGTTCACCTTCTTCAAGCGCGTGATCATCTCCATCGACACGCTGAAGAACACCGACCAGTACCGGCACCACCTGGAGCAGATCCGCTGGGACGCGGTCGTCATCGACGAATCCCACAACCTGATCAACCGGGGCTCCCTGCGCAACCAGCTCGCCCAGACCCTGGCGCCCCGCACGGACGCGCTGGTCCTCGCTTCCGCCACCCCGCACAACGGTGACGCGCGGTCCTTCGCCGAGCTGATCGGACTGCTGGACCCGGCGGCGATCCGCGACCCGGAGAACTACCGCGCCAAGGACATCGAGCACCTCTTCATCCGGCGGACGAAGGTCAGCCCCGAGGTCCGCGAGCAGATGAAGGGACAGTGGGCGGACCGCGGCCCGTCCGAGTCCGTGCACTGTCCGGCCACCCCCGCCGAGGAGAAGGTCTTCGAGGAGCTGGCGGCGGTCTGGCTGCCGGGTGACGGCGGCACGTCCGTCAGCTCGGTCCCGCTCTTCCCGTACACGCTCCTCAAGTCCTTCCTCTCCTCCCATGCGGCGTTCAGGGCCACCGTCGCCGCCCGTATCAAGACCCTGGAGAAGAAGAACGAACCCCAGGGCACGGCGGCGGAGTCGTCCGCCCTGCACCGCCTGGCCGAGCTGGCCGCGGACCTCACCGAGACCGACTCGGCGAAGTTCGGCAAGCTGGTGGAACAGCTGAAGGGCATCGGTGTCGGCCCCGGCTCGGACACCCGCGTCGTCGTCTTCTCCGAACGCGTCCAGACCCTGGAGTGGCTCGCGGGCGTCCTGCCGGCCGCCCTCGGATTCCGCGGCAAGGCCGCCGAAGGCTGTACCCGCCTCATGCACGGCGGTCTCTCCGACGAGCAGCAGATGGCCGTGGTGGAGGAGTTCGGGCTCGCCGGCGCCCCCGTGCGGATCCTCCTCACCGGTGACGTGGCCTCCGAGGGCGTCAACCTGCACCGCCAGTGCCACCAGCTCGTCCACTACGACGTCCCCTGGTCCCTGATCCGCATCGAACAGCGCAACGGCCGTATCGACCGCTACGGGCAGGCCCACCAGCCGCAGTTCCGCGCCCTCATCCTCACCAGCGGGATCGAGGGCGCCAAGGACGACACCCTCGTCGCGGAACGCCTCCTGGACCGCGAGGAACAGGCCCACCGCTCCCTCGGCACCGCCGAAGCCGTTTCCGGCCTCTACCGCGCGGAGGCCGAGGAGAAGTCCCTGATCCAGGACCTGCTGCGGGGGAAGACCGTCGACGAGTCCCTGGACGCGCGCCGGAACGACGCCGAGTCCGACGCGGCGGCGATGGGCGACTTCCTCGCCGACTTCTGGGGCGGGGTCAATGAGCAGCCGCCGGCGGACGAGGGCACGGCCACCGCGGAGCCGACTGCCGGGACGCCGCCGGAGACGGCCTCGGAGCCGACCCCGGCGCCGGCCCAGGCGCTCGCCCCGTCCGAGGCGGGCGCCCCGGCAACCGACACCGGGCAGGTCCTCCCCCGTCTGTTCACCTCGACCGCGCACTTCCTGGACGAGGCCCTGCGCGAGGTCTTCCCCGACGCCCGCGAGCGCCTGGACCTCGACCGCGACGAGAAGTCCGGCCTGCTGTCCTTCAAGCCCCCGGCCGACCTGCTCCACCGGCTCAGGGCCCTTCCCTCCGACTACCTGCGCGAACAGGGCCTGCGCGAGCGGGTCCTCGTCACCTTCAACCGGCGCCTCGCCCAGCAGTCCCTCCAGCGGGCCCGCGAGGCGGGTTCCACCTCCAGCTGGCCGGAGATCTCCTACCTCACCGACCTGCACCCGGTCGTCGAGTGGCTGACCGACAAGGTGCTGGTCCGGCTCGGCCGCCAGGAAGCCCCCGTGATCACCGCGGCCGTGGCGGAGCCGACGTACCTGATCCAGGGCGTGTACTCGAACGCCCTGGGCAGGCCGACCGTCGTCAAGTGGATGGGCGTGTCCGGGGACGGGCTCGTGGACGACGACATGGTGTCCCTGCTCCGCCGCTCCGGAGTCGGCCCCACCATGGCGAACACCCTCCGCCGCCGCGACCCGGCTCCCCTGGCCGCCGGCATCCCCGGGGCCCTGGAATCCGCCGAGGCGTTCATGGAGAAGCACCGGGACGCCTGGGACCGGCCGCTGCGCGACTCCATCGAGAAGCACAAGCTCCGCCTCGGCGAGTGGGAGCAGCCGACCCTGGCGGGCGAGACCGCCAAGAGGCGCCTCACCGACCTCGCCGACGACCTGCTCACCACCGGGCAGCGCCCGATGCTGCGCGTCCTCGCGGTCCTGGTGCCCGACCCCGACGCGGACGGCCCCGCCCCCGCCGCCGCCTCCCTGTCCGCCGCACCCGCCGCCCTCTGAGAAGAGCCCCGTCATGACGTTCGACTCCCTGATCAACCGCGGCGACTACTTCTCGGCCCACTACCTGGCCGAGGTGCTGCCCAAGGACCTCAAAGCGGGCCTGCTCCAGACCTGGAAGGAGCGGGAGGAAGCCGCCAGGCCGCCGGCCGGCACGGGCACCGACGCGACCCCCGCCGACGACACCCCCAAGGAACCCAAGGCCACCGCCCTGCCCGTCACCCCGCGGGCCGGCCTGCGCGCCCTGCGCCGCGACTACTTCCGGGCCCGCTCGTTCTTCGCCCTCCCCGAGGACGCCGAAGGCACCGCCTCCGCGCCCGACACCGAGGACGACTCGGCGACCTACGGCTCCCCCGCCTGGCGGGACCGCGTCCGGGCCCTGAACTCCGACGTGCTCCGCGCCCTGGGCTACGACGCCAAGCCGGGCACGCTCACCGTGGACCGGGCCGGCCAGACCTACGAGGTCCCGGTCGCCCACGCCGAGAAGGGCCTGGTCGCGGTCGACTGCGGCTGGGCCGCCGAGCCCGACGCCGCCCTCGATTCCGAAGGCCCGGGCCGCCTCCTCGAACCCGTCGCCCTCGACGGCTCGAACAGCCTCGCCACCGGCTCCAAGCTCGCCTCGTTCCTGTTCGCGTGCGAGGAGCCGCCCCGCTACGTCCTGCTGCTCGTCGGCGGTGTCGTCGTCCTGGCCGACCGGGTCGTCTGGGGCGAAGGCCGCTACCTCGCGGTCTCCCTGGACACCGCGCTCCAGCGCAACGACACCCGCAACGGCGGCGAACTCGACACGGTCGCCGCCCTGTTCGGCGCCGACTCGCTGCGCACGCCCGAAGCGGGCGGCGAGAACCCCCTCGCCGAGCTCGTCGGCAAGTCCACCAAGCATGCGGTCGGCGTCTCCAGCGAGCTCCGCGACGGCCTCCGCGTCAGCGTCGAGCTCATCGCCAACGAGGTACTGGAACGCCTCCGCGAGCAGGGCGTACACCCGCAGGACATCGGCGAACTCCCCGAACTCGGCCGCCGCCTGACCCGCGAATCGCTCCGCTACCTCTACCGGATCCTCTTCCTCCTCTACGCCGAGGCCCGCCCGGAGCTGGGCATCCTGCCGTCCGACTACCCCGAGTACCAGATGGGGTACGGCCTCGGCCGGCTCGGTGAACTCGTCGCCGAGCGGGACCTCGTGGACGAGAAGTCCCGCCGCGGCTTCTACCTGTACGAGTCCCTGGACCTGCTGTTCCGCAAGGTCCAGGACGGCTACCGCCCGCGCCGCACCCACGGCGAGGCGGCCGAGCCCACTACGGCCCTCGACGCAAAGACGAGCGAGGACATCGGGCTGCGCTTCGAACCCCTGCACTCCAAGCTCTTCGAACCCGAGTCCATCCGGCTCATCGGCGCGGACACCATCACGGACCCCCGCCACGACGCCGACGAGGCCTTGGCCCGCGGCGAATCCGTCCGCTACCTCGACACCCGGCTGCGCAACGCCACCCTGTACCAGGTCCTGCACAAGCTCATGCTCACCAAGGGCAAGAAGGGCGAACGCGGCGGCTTCATCTCGTACGCCCAGCTGGGCATCAACCAGCTCGGCGCGGTGTACGAGGGCCTGATGTCGTACTCCGGGTTCATCGCGGGCGAGGAGCTGTACGAGGTCGCCAAGGGCGGCGACCCGAAGGACGGCTCCTGGCTGGTACCCAAGTCGAAGATCGAGGAGTACCCGGACACGGTCTTCGTGAAGCGGCGCGACCGCGACACGGGCGAGGAACTCCGCGTCAGCTACGTCCCCGGCTCCTTCGTCTACCGGCTCTCCGGCCGCGACCGCCAGACCTCGGCCTCGTACTACACCCCGGAGTCCCTGACCAAGGTCACCGTGCAGCTGGCGCTCCAGCACCGCCTGGACCAGGACGGTACGACGACACAGGCGCGTGAGCTGCTGGACTGGAAGATCTGCGAGCCGGCCCTCGGCTCGGGCGCGTTCCTCAACGAGGCGATCAACCAGGTCGCCGCGGAGTACCTGCGGCGCCGCCAGAAGGAACTGAACCGCTTCATCGACACCGAGCAGCACGCGGTCGAGCTCCAGAAGGCCAAGGCGTACATCGCGCTGCACAACTCGTACGGCGTGGACCTCAACGAGACCGCGGTCGAGCTGGCCGAGGTCTCGCTGTGGCTGAACACCATGCACCCGGGCATGGAGGCGCCCTGGTTCGGCCTGCACCTGCGGCGCGGCAACTCGCTGATCGGCGGCCGGCGCGAGGTGTACGGGCCGGAGAAGCTGAAGAAGGGCGGCTGGCTCGGCACGACCCCGGAACGCCACCCGCTGACAGACGCACAGTCCGGCACCCCCCTCCCGGAGGGCTCGGTCCACCACTTCCTCCTCCCGGCGAAGGAGTGGGGCGCGGTGGCGGCCGAGAAGGAGGCCAAGGCCCTCGCCCCGGAGACCGCGAAGGCACTGGCCGCCTGGCGCAAGGCCGTCACGAAGTCCCCGACCGCAAAGCAGACGGCCCGCCTCCAGGGCCTGGCCCGGCGGGCGGAGTACCTGTGGGACCTGGTCGTCCAGCGCCTGGAGATTTCCGAGCGGGAGATCTCGCGTCGCGTGGACGTCTGGGGCGCGGAGGACGGCTGGCTGCGCGCCCCGAAGGAGGCCGTACCGCGGGAGAAGGTCCTGGCGGACCTGCACGCGGTGGACACCCCGTACTGGCGGCTGAAGAAGGTCATGGACGCGTGGTGCGCGCTGTGGTTCTGGCCGGTACAGAAGGCCGCCCTGCTGGACGGTACGGACGCTGGGGTATACGCAAAACCGGCAACTCCGGGTCTGGAGACCTCGGCAGACTCCAACCCCGACGAGGTGATCCACACCTACGAGGAGGTCGACCTCCTCGGCAACGTCACGGTCCGCGAGGTCAAGCGCGGCGACCTCGACAAGCGACGCAAGGGCACCCGCAAGGCCGAAGCCGCCTTCACCGAGCAGCGCCGCGAGGTAATCCCCCTCGCCTCGTTGGAGGACTGGCTCGACTTCGCGGAGGCCCTCCTCGGCACCCACGATGTCCCGGCAGAGTCGCTGGTCGCCTCCTTCGACTCCCTCGGCGCGCTGGAGCGGTACGAGGACGAACTGCCCGACTGGATGGGCATGGACCGCTCGTACTGGCTGGAGAACCGCTTCCCGTGGCTGGCGGTCGCGGGCGAGGTAGCCGACCACCAGGGCTTCTTCCACTGGGAGCTGGAGTTCGCCCACGTTTTTGGAGGCACTGGTGGTTTCGACCTCCAGGTGGGGAACCCGCCGTGGGTGCGGCCACAATGGCGGGAAGACCTGGTCCTCGCGGAGCTGGATCCGTGGTTCGTGCTGGCGGAGAAGCCGGGCGCTCCAGAGTGGCGGTTGAGAAAGGCGGATCTACTAGATGGCAACGCACATCATCGCACTTACGTGCTAGCGGAGCTGGCCGTTCACTCGGGGGGCGTAGGCATCTTGGGCAGCTCGGCCTCTTACCCGCTCCTTGCGGGGACCCAGGGCGACCTGTATCGCGCGTTCATGTCGCAAGTCTGGCGAAATCTAGCGCGGCACGGCAGTGCGGGCCTAATCCACCCGGACACACACTTCGGTGGCGTGCGCGAAGGCACTATACGGGCAGCAGCATATCGACACCTGCGGGTACACGGGCACTTCGTCAACTCGTCCAACTGGGCGTTCGAAGACCTGAACCGTTCCCAAGAGTTTGCGATGCACATTTACGGCACCCCGCAAGAGCCCGACTTCCTGCACCTGAGCGAGCTCCGCGGCGCAGACGTGTTGCCCGGCTCTCTGACTCATGACGGAAGCGGCGAGGCCCCTGGCATCAAGCACCACGGCTCATGGGACATCCGGCCGCATGTTGAACGCGTGGTGCACGTAGACACCAATCTTCTGAGAAGGTGGCAAGCACTGACCAACTCAGAGGGGTCGGCAACGGAGACTCCCCTGCTCTACCCGGTCCTTCGCGGCGAGCAGGGAGCAATCGAAGCTCTGGCTTCCTACGGCACTAAACTTGCCAATTTTCAGCCTCTTATTTCTGCGGGTTACCACGAGGCCAGCTCCAAGAAGGCTGGCCTAATCCTCTGGTCAACTCAAGGCGTCTCCGATCTCGCAAATGTCGTCTTGCAAGGGCCACACTTTGCCGCGGCACTACCCTTCTCAAAGCAGCCGAGAATTCCCTGCCGCAGTAATAGGGACTGGGATCTACTTTCTCTGGCCCAGCTGCCCGAGGACTACATCCCGGTGACCAACTATGTGCGCGCCTCGAATGAGGAGACATATCGCACGGCCCAGGACAACTGGCATGGAAGGCCCTTCACGTCATACTTTCGGTTGACCTGGCGAGAAATGATCCCGTTCGACAGCAGCCGTTGCCTACACGCTGCGCTCATTCCTCCTGGGCCTGCCCACGTCGATGCAGTACGCAGCATGTCGCTGGCTGACACCCGACTCACAGCCTTGAATGCTGGTTTCTGGGCTTCGCTCCCGTTGGACTACCTGCTACGCATCACCGGTCAGGGGCACCTCAACGTCACCAACGCCCGCAACATGCCTGCGCCAGCACCCGACCACCCTCTGGCCCAGGCTCTTCTCCTCCGCGCTCTCCGCCTCAACGCCCTCTCTAAGCACTACGCCCCTATCTGGGAAGAGCTGTTCGACCCCCGCTGGGCGGGCTATGAGGACTGGGGCAACCCTGGGTGGCCTGGCCTAAAGCCCCTTGCCGCAGGATTGAAGCCAACCTGGGAGTACGCCACCCCACTCCGCACCGAGCACGAACGCCGTGCTGCAATGGTCGAACTGGATGCGTTGGTCTCCGCATGGGTCGGCATCACGGCGGATCAGCTCGTCGCGATCTTCAAGTCGCGCTACCCACAGCTGCACGACTACGAGTCCAAGACCTGGTTCGACGGCGAAGGGCGCAAGATCGCCGAGAACTTCAACACCTATGGTCATGGTCAAACCAAGCAAGACTGGCTGGACTTCGAGGCGCACCTCGCCGACCCGGGCAACACGCCGCCGCCCGCCGGCTTCGTCGCCCCCTTCTACAAGGCCGACCGCGAGGCCGAGATGCGGGCCGCGCATGCGCACTTCCAGGCGCGGCTGGATGCGGAGATCGCGGCCGGCCGCTGGACGCCGCCCTCGGCGTGAACCACCGACGGTCTCCAGCGCCGTATCTCCCGCCTCCAGCCGCCCTGTCCGTTAGGTTCCAGCCATGACCGACCGTCTGCTCGAACTCCACGTCGAGAACTTCCGCAGCCTGCGCGACGTGACCATTCCGCTCGGCCCGCTGACCGTGCTCGTCGGACCGAACGCCGCGGGTAAGTCGAACGTCCTGGAGGTGTTCGACTTCCTCGCGGACGTGATCCGTACGGATCTCCAGCCGGCCCTGGACTCCCGCCAGGGTTTCACCGAGATCGCGTTTTGGGGCGGTGCCAAGCCTCCGAACACGCTGAAGATCGGGCTCAAGGCGACCTGGACGACCCACGCGAGCGAGAACACCCCGGACGAGTACGAACTCACCGTTCAGCGACGCACCTTGAAGTCGGGGTCGGACAGCCTCTCCCGCCGCGAGTCCTTCCGGTTCAAGCGCACTCAGGGCCGCGGGCGCCGCATCACGATCTCCGGCGAGTCCGCGCAGGTCACCGACAACAAAGCGGGTCAGGAGTACGACAGCGGCAGCTTCGGGATTCAACGTCTGAGCAGCGGTCTGTCCACGCTGCCGCGCCTGGCGAGTTCGGACGGGGGCAAGGAGGTTTCCCGGTTCGCCGAGCAGCTGTCGTCCTTCCGGGTCTTCGACGTGGATGTGGCGGCGGCCCGCCTGCCGAACCGGGTTCGCCGCGGCGCCCGTTTCCTCGACCTGTCCCCGCAGGCGGACAACCTGGCCGAGTTCCTGATGTACCTGCGAACCGAGGACGACCTCTGGGAATCCTTGATCGAGGACGCCCGTACGGTGCTGCCTCAGTTGGAGGAGATCGAGTTCGCCACGGTCGGTGGGGCAGCCGATCAGGTCACCGTCCTCCTCCACGAACGCGGACTGCGTCGCCCCACTCCGCTCGCCTACGCCTCGTACGGAACGGTGCGACTGCTGGGCCTGCTCGCGCTCCTCTACGATCCGAATCCTCCAGCGCTCACGTGCATCGAGGAGATCGACCACGGCCTGCACCCCCAAGCACTCGCGCTGATCGTGAAGCGCCTGCGGGAGGCGTCGTCCCGCAGCCAGTTCCTGGTTGCCACGCACTCACCGTCCCTCGTCGACCGGCTGCTTCCGGACGAGATCGTGGTGTGCGAGCGCGACGAGGAAGGAGCATCGGTCATTCCCGCTCTCACTGTCGAGGAGGTGCGGGCCATCGTCGAGGAGAGCGGCGACCAACCGCTGGGCGAACTCTGGTTCTCCGGCGTCCTCGGCGGCGACCTCACCGGTGGTGAGATGTGAGCTTTCGGGGGGTGAAGGGGGACCAAGCAGGACGCGGAGTGATCGTCCTGGCAGGTGAGGACGCCAACGACTGCCAGATCGTCGCCGAGATCATCAAGGCACACCATCCGGGTCTGGGAAGCACCAAGATCGTCAGGATCAACGATCCGGTCCGCCTGAAGAAGAAGGCCGGCGCGGCGCTGGAAGAGAACGTGCGCGTACTCGTCGGAAAGGCCAAAGGCAAAGCGCTCCAGCAGAAGGGACCGCTCGTCGGCTTCGCCGTTCACGAGGATCTGGACGACTACACCGGCAACGGCTATCGGAACATCCGGAAGGCCGTCGCGGCGGAGCTGAGGCGTCAGTGCCCGGCGGACTCCTTGTATGCCTTGGCCGCGTGGGAGTCCGAGGGCTGGCTGCTCCTGTTCCCCAAGGCGTTTCCGTACGTCCGCCCCAAGTGGAAGCTCCCCGCCCAGTTGAGCGGCAGGGACACGGGGCTGATCGACAGCCCCAAGGAGAAGCTGAAGCGGGTGCTGCCGTCCCCCACTTTCCGAGAGAGTGACGGTCCGCTGATCGCCAAGGCCGCGTCCGCGCACGGCCTGCTCACCTCTCCGGTCGGGCGGAACAGCTCGCATGACGACCTGGTCGCCGACCTCCGTCATTGGACGGCCCGTTCGTAGCCCAGGTGCGTTCAGCAACCCGCGGAGTCGTGGACGGCTGCCCCGGACACCTGTGTCCGGGGCAGCTCCGTCGGCCGCTCCAGACGGCTACCAGCTCGCGAAGCGCACGAAGGTAGTCCAGGCAGCCGATCCGACGCTCAGACCAGGGCGGGTGGTGTCCTTCGAGTCGCGCACATAGACGGCGTGGGGGCATCCAGCCACCTCGACGCACTCGCCACCATCACCCGCGCTGTAGCTCGACTTGCGCCAGTCCATGGCAACTTCGACGCACTCGCCGCCTTCCTCACTGCTGTAGCTGCTCGTGACCCAGAGCAGCTCATCCCTCCGGCCCTCCGACTTGGCCTTCATAGCTCTCCCAGCAGCTTCTCTACATAGCCGAGCGACGCCCGAGGTGTCAGGGCTTGCGCGCGCAGGATCCCGTACTTGATCTCAAGGCCCCACACAGGCCGCCGCTCTACGTGTACATGACTCACGTTCTGAACTTCAACGTACGCGATCCTGCGGCCTTCTCTTGTCTCGATCAAGGTAAACGGGCCAGCGAGCCCAGCATTCTCCTCGCTCCCCAGGGGCATCACCTGGATCTCTACCGTTCTCCGCTGGCCTGCCAGCAGGATCTGCTCCAGCTGTCCCCGCAGGACGGTCTTCCCGCCGATCGGCCGCCGCAAGACGGACTCATCCACCACGAAGCTCATGAGCGGCGCCGGGTGTTTGGCGAAGACCTCCTGACGCATCAGACGAGCCGCCACGCGCTGCTCGATCGTCTCCTCATCCAAGGGGGGACGCATCATCCCGAACACCGCCCGCGCGTACTCCTCCGTCTGCAACAGTCCCGGGATCGCCTGGTTCGCGTAGACGTGCAGCTCAACCGCCTCCGCCTCCAGCTTCGCCGCATCCCGGAAGAACGCCGGGAACTGGGCCCGCGCGACCTCTTCCTTCATCTCCTTCAGGACCCCGCCCGCGTCCAGCATGTCGTCCGCCTGGTCGATGAACCGCGGTGGCGGCACCCGCCGACCCTGTTCGTACGCGGCGATCGTGGACACCGAGTAGCCCAGCCGGTCCCCGAAGTCGGGACGCTCGATGCCCGCCCGGATCCGGAAGCGTTTCAGCTGGCGGCCGAAGACCCGGAGCATGCCGGATCCGGGGTCCGGGGCGGTGCCCGGGCCGGGGTCTTCCTCGTCGTCGAGGGTGGGTTCGTTCATGCCTCGCATCACCTCCAGCGGACAACGCCGCACCGCGTCGCCCGTCACGCTCCGTCCCGCCTACACGCGCAGACCTGCCGCCTACCGCTACCGCTCGTAGGCGCGCCGCCACTGTCCACCGTAGGCGGGCGGCGGAAGCGTATGCCGTATGAACAGCGAAACTTCCCCCGCCCCAGCGGACCGAGCGACTGCCAACGAGTGCTCCATGCAGTTCGGTTCCTCCCCGCGCGGCGCTCACCTCGCCCGCCGGCTCGTCTCGCACCAGCTCGATGCCTGGGGACACCCGTACGCCTCTCCCGCCAACAGGACGCTGACGCTGATCGCCGCCGAGCTCGCCGCCAACGCGGTCCGGCACGGCCATGTCCCCGGCCGGGACTTCCACCTCCGGCTGTCGGCCACGGCCGACACGCTCCGGGTCGAGGTCAGCGACACCCGGACCGAGCGGGTGCCGCTGCCCACCCACCACGACGCACCGGACGACGCCGAGTCGGGGCGCGGGCTGCTCGTCGTCGCGCGCCTGGCGAGCCGGTGGGCGGTGGCGCCGCGTGTCGGGGCGCCCGGTAAGACCGTGTGGGCGGAGCTGGCCGTTTCACGCCAATGATCAGCAGGTTTTCGGAAATTTGCGGGTTCAGCGCCAGGGGTCTTCGGTACTCTCGCCCGTCCGTGTGTCCGCCGCACGGGGAAGACCTGGGGGGACGAAGAACGTGAGCACCACCACCGACCCGGCCGCCGTCGGCCACCGCATCGCCGTCGTCGACGAGGACCCGCTGCGCGCCCGCCGCGAGGCGCGCGAGCTGCTCGCGGCCCTCGCCGAGACCGATCCGCGGGCCGCGCTCGACATCCCGCGCCCCCGGCCCGAGGCCGAGTCCGCGTCCGACAAGGGCGGCCCCGTCACCGACCTGATCGGGCTGGTCTTCAGCGGGGGTTCGCTCGTCGCCGCCGGCATCCAGGTCTGGCTGGCCCGCGTCCCCCAGCGGACCATCGTCATCACCCGGGCGGACGGGGCGACGCTCCGCGTGACCGGCAAGGAGGCCCGGGCCGACAGCGAGCTGATCGACCGGTTCCTCGCCGGCGGTGCGACCGGGACCCCGGACGAGGACGGCGGCGAGGCGGGGCCGGGCGCGCAGTGAGCGACAACGACCGGTACGCCATGCTCATCGGCGTATCCACGTACGACAGCGACCGCTACCACGACCTGCCGCCCGTCCGGGCCGACCTGCACTACATGCGGGCGGTGCTGGAGAGCACCGAGATCGGCATGTACAACGACTGCGCGATGGTCGCCGAGCCGACCCGCGCCGAAATGCTGTACGCCGTCGAGCAGTTCCTGGAGGAGCGGCAGTCCAGCGAGACGGCGCTGCTGTACTTCTCCGGGCACGGCCAGTTCTGCGAGGCGGACGGGCAGCTGTACTTCCTGACCCGGGACGCCGACCCGGACGACCTGCCGGGCACGGCGGTCCCGGCCGAGTTCCTGGAGCGGATGCTCACGTCCTGCCGGGCGGCGTCCAAGCTGGTGCTGCTGGACTGCTGCTCCAGCGGGTCCGTGGTCCAGGGGTGGACGGCCAAGGGCGGCACGGACACGGACACCGGCGAACGGCCCGGGCCCAGTACGCTGCTGCGCCCGGGCGGCGTGTACTTCATCACCGCCTCCGACGCCCTCCAGGCCGCGTCCGCGATGGCACCGGAGGGGTCCTCCCTCGGTACGTCCCGGTTCACCGGGGAGATCGTGGAGGGCCTGCGGAGCGGGCGGATCAAGGAGGGCGGCTGGATCACCCCGGACGACCTCTTCGAGTACCTGACCGCACAGATGGTCATCAAGGGCGTCCCCGAGGAGCAGCGGCCGACCAAGTCCACGATCCGGGCCACCCGTTCCCTGCCTTTCGCCCGCTCGGTCGCCCGTCCGGTCCGTCTTCCCGACGCGCCGCGCGACGCGGCCCGGGCCGCCGCTCAGAGCGGGGTCTCCCCCGCCCTGCTGAAGGCGCGGCAGCTGGTCGCCCAGGACGCCGGGGAGGGCGTCGACCGGCAGCGGCTGCTGCGGTACTACGCGCACTGCCTCAGCGCCCAGGCGGCGTCCGGCATGCTGCCCGACCGCGACAGCGGCCGGGGCTTCGCGTACTTCCTGCTGGGCCAGGGTCCGGAGAAGATCCAGTCCGGGCTCGGGAACTCCTTCCCCGCCCCCGGGCAGTTGCCCAAGCCGAAGAGCACGGGTGCGCAGGCCGACGGGTCCGGGCTCCAGGAGTACTGGTACGGGTATCCCGCGATCACCCTTCCCGAACGCGGTGGGGACGGCCGCCGGCGGGCGGCGGTGCGGATCGCGCCGCTGCTGGTCCAGCCGATGGAGCTCACCCCGGACGAGAACGGCCGCGACCTGCTGCGCCCGAACGGGGTTCCCTCCCTGCACACCGGTGTGATCACCGAGCTGCTGTCCGACGACGAGGCCACCGAGCTGCTGGCCCGCTGGCAGCCGAGCTGGCAGGAGGGCAACGGCATCCAGATGGTCAAGGCGGTCCGGGAGCTGCTGACCGAGCTCGGCGTTCCGGAGCTGGAGCCCCTCGACCTGTCCTCGCTCAGCGAGCGGTCCGTGATGGACTCGCTGCGGCCGGGCGCCCACAACGCCGCCGTACTGCTGGCGCCTTCCGGGATGGAGCGGGTCGCGACCGAGGGCCTGGTCGACAACCTGCTCCAGATGTCCACGCGCGCCGGTCAGATCACGGGGACCGCGCTGGAGGCCCTCCTGACCGGCGGCGACGGCGACGGCGACCGTGGTGACGGGACGGGGCGTGACGCGGCGGCCGTGACGGTGGTGTCCCCCGGCCCGTGCAACGAGAGCCAGGAGCAGGTGATCTCCTCGGCGATGACCCGTCGGCTCACCGTCGCGACCGGCCCGCCCGGTACCGGAAAGAGCGAGGTGGTGACGGCCGTGGTCGCGACCGCCGTCGCCGCCGGGCAGACCGTACTCGTCGCGTCCACGAACAACGAGGCCGTCAACGTGGTGGCCGAGCGGTGCGACGAGATCTCGCCCGGCCTGCTCATGCGGACCGGAAACGTGGAAGCCCGGGAACGGGAAGCCGAGAAGCTGGCCGGACTGCTGGCCGAGCCGGCCGCGGCCCCGGCCCGGGGTGCCGCGACCGTGGCCGGTGAGCTGCGCAACCGCCACGCGCGTACGGCCGCGCTCCGGGCGGAGGCGGCAGGGCGGGTCGGCGAGGAGGCCCGCCTGCTGGAGCTGGCCCGTGAGCGGGCCCGGCGGGCGGACGGGCTCGCCCTGCCCGTACGACTGCTGGAGGGCGTCTGGGCGGCGGAGGAGCCGGCTGCGCTCGCCCGCTGGGAGGAGCGCGCCCGGAGGGCCGCCGGAGCCGGATGGCTGACCTTCGGCAGGTGGCGCCGCGGGCGGGCCCTCGCAGCGCTCACGGGTTCGTCCGGCGGCGGATCCGAGGGATCGTGGCCGGCCTGGGCCGCGGAGCGCCCTGCCCCGCCCGGGCTGCTGCTCGACCTCGCAGAGGCCGTGGCGGTGGAGCGGGCCCTGCGGGAGCTCGTACCGGCGCATCTCGCCTGGGACGAGGACGCGCTGAAGCAGGCCCGGCTGGAGAGCGCCGCCGCGTCCTCCGCGGCGTCGGGAGAACTGGCGCACTCCGTGGCCGCCGAGAGCATGGTGCGGGGACAGTCGCTGATGAACCAGCGGCTCCAGGCTTTGCGCCGGCGCTCGGGTTTCCAGAAGAGCCAGCGCAATCTGATGGCCCACCTGAAAGGATGGGCCATCAGTACGCACTCGGTGCGCCAGCTCGAACTCACCCCGAAGCTCTTCGACCTCGTGGTGATCGACGAGGCGAGCCAGTGCTCGATCCCGTCGGTGCTGCCGCTGCTGTTCCGGGCGAAGCGGGCGCTGATCATCGGCGACCCGATGCAGCTCGGGCACATTCCCGGGATCAGCCCGGAACAGGAGCGGCAGGCCCGGGTACGGGCGGGCCTGACCGCCGCGCAGCTGGAGGACCACCGGCTGGCCTACCACGTGTACGCCTCGTACCACGCGGCGGCACAGCACGGCGAGGAGGCGCTGCTGCTCGACGAGCACTACCGGTGCCATCCGCAGATCGCGGACGTGGTCAACGGCTACTGCTATGCGGGCCGGTTGCAGGTCCTCACCGATGTCCGCAGGCAGGTCCCGCCGGCCGATCCGGCAGGGGCGGCCGATCCGGCCCCGGTGCTCGGCTGGGTGGACGTGCCGCACGGCGAGTCCGCGGCCGGCAGCGGCGGCCGGTCCTGGCGCAACCAGGCCGAGGCGGACCGGGTGCGGCGGACGGTGGACGAGCTGCTGGCACGGCTGCCCGAGGACGCCACGGTCGGGGTGGTGACGCCGTTCCGTGCGCAGAAGGAGGCGCTGGCCCGGGTGTGGGCCGGTGACGACCGGGTCCGGGTCGGTACGGTGCACGCCTTCCAGGGCGGTCAGCGCGACGTCATGGTCCTGAGCCCGGTGGCCACGGACAACACCCCGCCGAAGACGACGCACTGGGTGTCGAGCCAGGTCAACCTCTGGAACGTCGCGGTCACCCGGGCGAAGTCGCAGCTGATCACGGTGGGGAGCCACCGCTTCTGGCAGGGGCAGGCGGGGCTGCCGGCCCTCCTCGCGGAGCGCTCGACGGCGCTGGGCGCGGGGGCTTCCGCAGACCAGGACACGGTCCCCGGTGCCCCGGCGTCGCCCGGATTCCGCGAGGAGCTCGCCGACCGGCTCCAGGACTACCTCGGTACTCGTGGCATCACCGACCTGGAACGCGCGGCAGTGGTCGGCGGGCACCCGGTGGACCTGCTGTTCACCGTGCACGGGGAGAACACGGCGGTACTCATCGACACGGGTCCCCTGCCCGGGCAGGATCCCGCCCGCCATCTGCGGCTCACCCACGCACGCGGTGACCTGCTGATCGGGCTGCCCTCCGGCGGCCGCGGGGCCAAGTCCGCGCCGGTGGCCCGGACGGTGCGGCTGCCGGCCTGGCGGGTGCCGGCCGGGCCGGCGGTGCTGGATCCCCTCTTCGCCTGACCGCTCCCCTGCGGGACGGGGGCCGGGGGTCGGCGGGCCGGGGTCAGGTGCGCAGGCTCCGGACGACGTACGACATGTGCTGGACGTTTCCCACCCGGAGCCAGACCGACGCGTTGCCCGTCCCGGACGGCCCCCGCCCGTGCGCGCAGTCCCGCAGCCAGCTCTCCCCCGCGCCGGCCGCCGCGCCCCGGAAGTCCGGCAGCTCGGTGAGCTGCCGGGCTGCCGCCCGGTTGACGGTGGTGCGGTCCTCGCCGCGGGCGAGGACCTTGGCGAGGACGAACGACTCCCCGGCCGTGTAGCGCAGCGTCCCCCAGGGCGGGCCGCCGCGGCCGGCGGACGCCTCGCGGGCGAGGGCCCGGGCGGGCTGGATGCCGTAGTCGCCGTAGCTCAGCCAGGACGCGTACCCGCGGCCGCTGTCCGACAGCTCGCGCCAGGTGTGCCAGTCCATCCGGGGTTCGGCGTGCAGGCCGTGTTCCAGCATGTCGGCGGTCACATCCGGGAACGCGCCGCTGAGGACGGCCGCAGTCCGCCACGGAGTCAGCGGCATCAGGGCGTCGAGGGCGCGCAGGGCCTCCTTCCCGGCCTCGGCCCGGTCGGCCAGGACAGCGCCCAGGTCGAGCAGCAGGTCCGCCTCGACGGCCGGATCCGCCCGCGCCAGAAGATCGCGTACGGCGAGGGCGGCGGCGCCGTCCCACTCCCCGGGCACCGTGACCCGTATGCCGAGGCCGTTGCCCGAGGTGCGGGCCTGTGCCAGGGAAGCCGCCTGGTGTGAGGCGGGGCGGTCGGGGCCGGTGACCGGTCGCAGGGGGCCCAGTTCGCCCAGTTCCGCCAGCACGGCCGCGAGTGCGGTCAGTTGTGCCGGGTCGGCAGACGGGGCGTCGAGCCAGGCGGGATGGTGGCGCTGCCTCCTGCTCACGGCCTGCGCGTCACGCCGGACCTCCGTGCGGAGGGCGTCCGGGGGGAGGCCCGGTCGCGGAGGCAGGTTCCAGAGCGGTACGACGGCCGACTGCACGGCCGGGTCCAGGTGCCGGTAGGCGGCCAGGGCGTGCGGTTTGGCCGGCAGGACGGGAACATACAGCGGTCCGGACATGGCGGCTCCCCCTCGGCTCTGCCCGTGTCCTCTTCCCTCGCTTCTCAGGTTCTCCCGTTTCCGGACATCCCGGAACAGCGCGTTTCCGGCCCGATTGACCGAAAAACTGTCCGGCGGCCGGTCGCTCGGTCAGATCTGCCCCGGCGGGCGGCCGTGCCCGCTATACGGTGGTGCTGATCATCAGGGCACGGGCAAGAAAAAGGGGACGTCGTGAAGCCGACCATGGCCGCCGCCCAGCTCCGCGGCAGTCTGACGCAGTACCTCACGACGACGTACGCCCTCGCCGAGGAGGACACCCGGCGGGCGCTGGAGCGCTTCCTCGGCCACCCCGAGACGGGGATCTTCCGGGGGCCCTACCTGCGCATCAGGACCCCGTTCCACGTGGCCGACGACGGCTGGCAGCGGGAGCTGGAGTGGACGGCCGGGTTCCCCGGTTTCGCCCCGTACCGGCACCAGGCCAAGGCATGGGCCCGGCTGTCCACCCTGAACGGCCCGGCCCGGCCGACGCTGGTGACGACCGGTACCGGCTCCGGCAAGAGCGAGTCGTTCCTGATCCCCGTCCTGGACCACTGCCGACGGCAGCGGGCACAGGGCCGCCGCGGCGTCAAGGCCGTCCTGCTGTACCCGATGAACGCGCTCGCCACCGACCAGGCCGGCCGCATCGGGGACTACCTGGCCCGCCCGGAGCTGGCACAGGTCACGGCAGGCCTCTACATCGGCGACCGGCCCGACACGGACTTCCGGCGGGTGATGACACGGCGCGAGGAGATGCGCGTGTCACCGCCCGACGTCCTGATCACGAACTACAAGATGCTCGACCTGCTGCTCCAGCGCGGCGAGGACCGCTCGCTGTGGGAGGGCGCCG
Organism: Streptomyces sp. NPDC090445; assembly: GCF_044769385.1. Classification (NCBI taxonomy): domain Bacteria; kingdom Bacillati; phylum Actinomycetota; class Actinomycetes; order Kitasatosporales; family Streptomycetaceae; genus Streptomyces; species Streptomyces sp. NPDC090445. The sequence goes on from NZ_JBIVXV010000010.1 coordinate 43,044, forward strand.
ACCTCGCGTACGTCGTGCTCGACGAGTTCCACACCTACGACGGAGCCCAGGGCACCGACGTGGCCATGCTGCTGCGCCGGCTGGCCGCCGCGGTGGGTGCGTCGCAGCCGGGCCGGCCGCTCGGGTCGGTCTGCCCCGTGGCGACGTCGGCGACCCTGGGCGAAGGCAGCCCCGGCCAGGAGTCCGGCGGCATCCTCGACGTGGCGGCGCGGGTGTTCGGCATGCCGTTCCCCGCCGACGCCGTGATCGGCGAGGAGCGGATGTCGGCCGAGGAATTCACCGGTGCCGTCGACTACGAGCTGCCGGAGCCCCCGACCCCGCAGGAGGTCATCGAGGCCTCCGGCGGTCCCGGTGCGGAGGCCCAGCCCGACCTGCTGGACCTGGACGGCCTGGCCGCCCGGCTGCTGGGCCGTACCGGCCTCGACGCCTTCCGCATCGGGCGGCTGCTGAAGCGGCACGACTTCACCCACGGCGTGCTGTCACTGCTGGGCGGAGAACCGCTGGACGAGTGGGGGCTGCGCGACCGGCTCGCCCGGTTCGGGTACGCCTGGGGGCGCACCGCACGCGAGAACCCGCAGCTGGTACTCCAGGCCCTGTCCCGGTTCGTCGCCCTGCTGTCGGCGGCCCGCGACCCCGAGTCCGACGAGCGCCGGCCCCGGCCGCTGCTGCACATCGAGGCCCACCTGTGGGTCCGCCCCGTCACCCGTGTCCTGCGGGGAGTGGGCGCGTCGCCGGAGTTCCGCTGGTACGAGGACGACCGCACCGCGGCGCGGCGGGCCGCCCTGAACGCGGCCCCGCTCGCCGACGAGGACCCCGACGGATCCTCCGGAGGCTGGCCGACGCCGCTCGCCAGCCGGCCCCAGCCGCTCCCCGGCACGGACACGGCGGTCCGGCCGCCCGAAATCCACCTGCCCGCCGTGTACTGCCGCAACTGCGGGCGCTCCGGCTGGGCGGCCCTGTCGCCCGAAGCCGATCCGCAGCGGCTGGTCATGGCACAGGACCGGATCTGGCGGGCCGCCGTGGGCCGCGACAAGCGGCGCATCCGCTACTTCATCTCCGCCACCCGGCGGGAGCGGCAGCAGGCCCTCGACGCGCTGACCGGCGCCCGGCCCGCGGAGAGCAGCGGCGTCGATCCCCTGTCGGTGGTCGTCCTGGACGGCGGCCAGGGCACGTACCGGATGCCGGCGTCCGCGGACGCCGGGGAACTGCTCGACGCCTGGTTCGCACTGGCCCTGCTCGACAAGAAGACGGCCGACCGGGCGGCCAAGGACGACCGCTGCCCGGCCTGCCACACCGACAACAGCATCCGCTTCCTCGGCACCGCGCAGGCCGCCCTCGCCTCGGCGACGGTCACCCAGCTGTTCACCGGCGGCGACATCGCGCTCGTCCCCGAAGAGCGCAAAACGCTCCTCTTCAACGACTCCACCCAGGACGCGGCACACCGTGCGGGGTACGTCGCCAACGCCTCGTACAAGTTCTCGCTGCGCTCCCTCCTCGCCCACAACCTCGACGAGTCCGGCGCGCCGACCGCGCTCAACGACCTGATCGGGCACGTGCTGGAGTCCGTGGACGACCCGGAGGCCCTGGCCGCGGTCGTGCCGCCCGACCTGCACGACGAGCCGGGCGTCGACCGGCTGCTCTCGGGACGCGGCACCGGCGACGCCCGCACCTGGAAGCTGATCGGCGAACGCCTCGCCTTCGCGACCGTGATGGAGTTCGGGCTCCGCAGCCGCATGGGCCGCACCCTGGAGCTGACCCGCACCGCCGCCGCCGAGGTCGTGGTGGAGGATCCGGACCGGGTGACGGACCTCGCCCGGGACCTCCACCTGTCCCTGCCGGGCCAGCTGCTGGCCACGGGCGCGCTGCCCTCGCCCGAGCGCTACCTGGCGTACGTACGCGGGCTCCTGGAGCGCATGCGGCTGCGCGGCGCGGTGTACCACCGGTGGCTCGACACCTGGATGAAGGAAGCCGGGACGAACCGGTACCTCATCTCCGGCCGCAGGCCCGACGGCATGCCCGCCTTCCCCGAGGGCGTGGCTCCGCCCCGCTTCCTGCTGGACGGGCAGAAGGACCGGTCCGAGTTCGACGCGGTCACCGGACGGCTCGGCTGGTACCAGGACTGGACGCGCAGGTGTCTGGACCTGGACGCCGCCGGTGCCACGGAATACCTGCGCACCCTGCTGCCCGCCCTCGCCGACGAACGCGTCCTGGCCGTGCGGACCGCCGGCGACCGCCAGACCCGGCTCTACGGGCTCCTGCCCGGGCACATCCATGCGCAGCTGCTCCACGACTCCGTCGTCAACAAGGCGTACGTCAGCTGCGAGGACTGCGGCTGGCAGCAGGTCGTCGCCCCCGAACGGTGCACCCGCTGGTACGGGCACCCCTGCCCCCGCTACCGGTGCAAGGGGATGCTGACGGCTCCCCAGCCCGACGCGCCGCGCAGCGGATCCAGTGTGGCCGCCTTCGGTTCGGGCGCGCGAGAACGTGATTACAGCGCCGACTACTACCGCCGGCTCTACCTGACGGGCGGAACCTTCCGTGTGGTCACGGCCGAGCACACGGGCATGCTCAGCCGGCCGGAACGGGAGCGGGTCGAGCGCAGTTTCAAGGCGGGCACGCATTACACCGATCCCAACGTGCTGTCCTGCACTCCGACGCTCGAACTCGGCATCGACATCGGCGAGCTGTCCGCGGTGCTGCTCGGCTCCCTGCCCGGCGGCCCCGCCAACTACGTGCAGCGGGCCGGCCGCGCCGGACGCCGCACGGGCAACGCCCTGGTGGTCGCGTTCGGCGGCCGCCGGGCCCGCGACCTGTACTACCTGGACGAGCCGCGCGAGATGATCGCCGGAAAGATCCTCCCCCCGGGCTGCTACCTGTCCGCCGTCGAGATCCTGCGGCGCCAGTACACCGCGCGCCTCCTCGATCTCGCCGCCCGCGGCGAGCTGCGCACCGCGGACGGCGAGGTCCTCGCTCCCGTACCCCGGCTGTCCTCCGCCCTGTTCGGCGCGACCGGATGGTGCCAGGACCTGGCGGACGCCGCCCAGACGCACGGCGCCGTCCTCGTCGAGGAGTTCCTCCGCCTCTTCCCGGACCCCGCGGGCGCCACCGGCCCGGCCGGGGAGACCGTGTCCGAGCATGCGGCGGACCAGCTGAGGGAGTACGCCACGGACGGCATCGTCCGGGCCCTGCAGGAAGCCGAGGAGGACTGGACCGGGCGCCGCGAGGAGCTGCGGCGGCGGATCGCGGCGATCGACGAGGCAGCCGACCAGCTGGTCCGCAGCGACACCGTGCAGGAGCGCGAGCGCCGTGAACTCCTCGCCGAGCGGCGCAGTGTCGGAAACCTGCTGCGCGAGCTGAGCCAGTCGAGCGCCCACGGGACGCTGGTGGAACTGGGCCTGCTGCCGAACTACAGCCTGACCGACACCACGACACAGCTGGAAGCGACGCTGTACTGGACGCAGACGGCGGACGACGAGGAAGAAGACGCCCGGCCGGAAGCCCCCGCGGCAGACCCGCGCGAGCGGGTGTACCGCAGCGAGACCCGGGACTACGAGCGCTCCCGGAAGCTCGCCCTGACGGAACTGGCTCCCGGCAACAGCTTCTACGTCAACGGCTACCGGCACGTGGTGCGCGCGCTCGACGTCGGCACCCCCGACCGCCGCGCCTGGTCGGTGTGGCGGCTCTGCCCCGCATGCGGATACGTCCGTACGCACGACGCCAAGGCCGACACGAGTCCGTGCCCCCGCTGCGGCGGGCGGGAGATCGCCGACGCCGGCTGCGTGCAGTACGTGCTCCAGCCGCGGCGCGTCATCTCGCGTGACAAGCGCGACGACGCCCGGGTCCGGGACGACCGCGACGAACGCGACCGCCGCCACTACTCGGTACTGACGAGTGTCGACATCGACCCGGAGCGCATCACTCCGGGCTCCTGGCGCCACGAGACCGCGGTGTTCGGCGTGGACTTCACCCGGCAGGCGAAGATCCGGACGTTCAACCTGGGCCTCGACCGCGAGGAGGGCAGCAGCACCGTACCGTTCGCCGGCGCGGACGTCCGGCTCAACCCGTTCTACGTCTGCACCGGTTGCGGAGGTGCGACCGCCGAGGGACGTCCCGTGGTGGACGTACCCCAGCACGCGCTCACGGAGTCCGGCGCGCTGAGCACCACGGCAGCCGCGCACCACCTCCTGTGGTGCCCCCGCCGCAGGGTCAAGGGAACCTCGGCGTCCGGCGGCGGCGAGCAGCAGGGCAAGGGCGAGGACGTGCCGCTGCTGCTGGCCCACGAACTCACCACGGAGGCCGTCCGCGTCCTGCTGCCCGCCTCTGTGGCGCGGGCCAAGGAGCGCCTCGCCTCGTTCACGGCAGCGCTGTTCGCGGGCATCTCGGCGCAGTACGGCGGGGACCCGGACCACATCGACATCGCCGAGGCGACCATGCCCGATCACGCGGGTGCCGACGGCTCCGACTGGCCGCGGCGGTTCCTCGTGGTCTACGACCGCCTCCCGGGCGGCACCGGCTACCTGCACCGGCTCGCGTCCGCCGACGGCTTCCGCGACGTGCTGGTGAAGGCGCGCGAGGTCATCGAGAGCTGCCCGTGCCGCGCCAAGGGTCTCGACGGCTGCCACCAGTGCCTGCTGCGCCGCGTCCCGGCGGCCGACTACGACAAGGTCAGCCGCAACGAGGTGCGGCAGATGTTCCAGGAGCTGCTGGGCGAGAATGCCGAGGGCTGGCGGACCTCTCCGGTCGAGACCACGCGTCACATCCCGCTGGAGCGCCAGGCGGAGAGCGACCTGGAGATCATGTTCATCGAGACGCTCCAGGAATGGGCCAGGCTCACCGAGTCGCAGGCGACCGCCGACGCCTACACCACTGCGGCGGGCACGTACGCCCTCGACCTCCGGCTGACCGCGGCCGACGGCACCACCGTGAGCTGGCGGGTCTCGCAACAGCGCGCCCTGGACGGCACGCGACCCGACATACTCCTCGAACGCCTCGACGCCCCCGGCCCCCGTGTCGCCGTGTACCTCGACGGATTCGCGTACCACGCGACTCCCGCCCACAACCGTCTCGCCGACGACGCGGCCAAGCGGACGGGGCTGCGCAGCGACGGGCTGCGCGTGTTCCAGCTGACGTACGACGACGTCAAGGAATGGCGCGAGCGCGTACGCGACAACGGATACGCGGGGGCGGGTCCGGTGAACCCGGTCTGGGAACCGTACGGGGCGGAGGCGCAGAAGCGGGCCCGCGACTACTACAGCCAGGTCGGCAAGGGGCTGCCCGGCGAGCTGGCCGACTCCGTGTGGGTCAGCCCGGCCCGGCTCCTGCTCGCCTATCTGCGCTCGCCCGACGCGGTCCGCTGGCAGCGGCGGGCCGAGGCGGCTGCCGCGGGCTTCATCGCGGCCGGGGGCATCCGGGCGGCCGCCCTCGGCGGCGACGGCGTCGGCGCGGGTGTGGAGGCGGCGCTGCGCGGCGGAGCGGCCGCGGGCCCTGCCGGGCCCGTCCGGCTGCTGTACGGGACGGATGCCTCGGGCTGCCGCCTCGTGCTGGCCGCGGACAGCAGGCGTACCCCGCCGGTGTGGACGGGGCTCACGGTGCTGGACGACAGTGAGGCGGCCCTGGCCGAAGGACCGGCGCACCGGCGCCGCTGGCGGGCCTGGCTGTTCTGGAGCAACGTGCTGCAGTTCCTGGACCACGGTGGCGGCGACAGCGTGCAGCTCACCACCGGCCTGCTCGACGGCTTCGCGTCCGAGGTGCTGACCGTGACCGGTGGAGAGGGCTGGCTGCCGTCCACGCGGACCCGGATCGCGGTGGCGGAGCCGGCCCAGCCCGCCGCCGCCCCTGCGGCGGCAGTGGAAGTCGGGGCTGTCCGGGACGAGGGGGCGGCGGCCGGGGAACCGGCGCCCGCGGCCGACGGCCGGGACGCCCGCTGGGACGAGGTGATGGAGTACCTCGACGAGGACGAGCCCGGACTCGCCGCGCTGGCACGGGCCCTGGCCGACGCGGGCGTGCCCGCGCCCGAGGACGGCTACGAACTCGACGAAGCGGGCTGGCAGGCGGAACTGGCCTGGCCCGCCGTCCGCACCGGCGTGGTCCTGGCCCCCCGTACGGGCGGACCCGAAGCCGGCGCGGAACCCGACTACGAGGCCGCGGACCGGGACAAGGCGTTCACAGCCGCCGGCTGGGACGTCCGCCCCGCCACCGCCTGGGACCCCGCCGAGCTGATCGCCCGGCTCACGGGGCGCCGAGAGGACGAGAACCACCACAGCACGGACAACGGGGGGCACACCTCATGAACACCTCGGGCGTGAAGCTGCGCCTGCTCGACAAGGCCGACAAGGAGATCCGCAAGCTCCCCCGCACGGTCAAGGGCGCGTTCTTCGACTTCCAGCACAAGTTCAAGACCAACCCGGGGGCGACCGGGCTCAAGCTGCAGCAGCTCAAGGGCGACAGCCGGCTGTGGTCGGCCCGTGTCAGCGACGACTACCGGGCCCTGCTGCTCAGGCTCGCGGACGACGACTGGCTGATCGTCTCCGTCAAGCACCGCAAGGACGTCTACGACCGGCTGTCCGCCGGCGTCAACCCGGTGACCGGCGGCATCGAGTACGTCGACCTGGAAGTCGTCGAGGAGAGCGTCTTCCGACGCCTCGCGCCCCCTCCCGCGGTTCCGGCTGCCGCACCCGCACCGGCCGGGCCCGAGGAGCTCTTCGCCGCCTGGTCCGACACCCAGCTGTCCGAACTCGGCGTCGCCGAACCCCTGCTCCCGGTCGTCCGGACCCTGACCACCGAGGACCAGCTGCTGGGACTCGTCGAGTACGCGCCCCAGCTCACGGGCGAGGTGCTGCTCGCCCTCTTCGACGGCAAGTCCTACGACGACGTGCTCGATCAGGTGACGGCGCCCGTCGCCGCCGCCGAGCCGATCGACCCCGAGGACTTCCAGGCCGCCGCCGAACGTCCGGCCACGGTGGTCACCACATCCGACGAGGCCCTCAAGGAAGCACTGGAAGGGGGCGACTTCAGCCGGTGGAAGGTCTTCCTCCACCCCACCCAGGCCAAGCTCGTGGAACGGCGCTACTCGGGACCCGCACGGGTCGGTGGCGGGCCCGGCACGGGCAAGACCATCGTCGCCCTGCACCGGGTCCGTCATCTGGTCGGCCAGCTACGCCCCGGACATGACAAGCCCATCCTGCTGACGACATACAACAAAAACCTGGCCGCGGACCTGCGCTCGCGCCTGCTGGAGCTGGGCGGCGAAGAGCTGCTCGCCCGGGTGGACGTGAGCCACGTCGACCAGGTGGCGCTGCGCATCGTCCGCGAGGCCGAACCCGGCAGCGGAAAGCAGACCATAGACGACAGCCAGGCCGTACGGGAATGGCGTGCGCTGCTGGACGAGCTGGGAGAGGACGACTGGGATCCCGAATTCCTGCACGACGAATGGACCCAGGTCATCCTCGGGCAGGCCGTGCCCACCCGCGCCGACTACTTCCGCGCCCGGCGGGCCGGGCGCGGCCGGAACATCTCCCGTGCCGAGCGCGCCCGGATCTGGCAGCTCGCCGAGCGTTTCACGCAGCGACTCGACCGCCTCGGCCGGCAGACGTGGGACCAGGTGGCCGAGCGCGCCGCCAGGCTGGAGATCGGCCGAGAGCAGCGCATCCTTGCGATCGCGCGGCAGCGTGAGGAAACGGGCGGGCTGGACAACGTCCACCTGCAGGACGGCTCCGGAGGCTGGCTGCGGTACCGCTACCGGCACATCGTCGTGGACGAGGCACAGGATCTGCGCCCGGCGCACTGGAAGATGCTGCGGGCGATGGCCCCGCGCGAGGCCGACGACCTGTTCCTGGTCGGCGACACCCATCAGCGGATCTACAAGAACCAGGTGACGCTGGGCAGCCTGGGAATCAACATCCGCGGCCGGTCCTCGAAGCTGACCCTGAGCTACCGCACCACCCGGCAGATCCTCCGCTCCGCTCTCGACGTACTGGGCGAGACGGCTTACGACGATCTCGACGGCAGCCAGGAGACGCTGGCCGGCTACCGGTCCGTGCTGAGCGGCAACCAGCCGACCGGGCACGCGCACCCCGACTGGGCAACGGAGCGGGAGGGCATCGCAGCGCTGATCCAGACGTGGGACGCCAGTCCGGACATGAGCATTCCGCACGAGCAGATCGCGATCTGCGTGCCGACGAACCAGATGGCGGCCGAAGTGGCGTACACCCTCGGCCTGCACGGGATCCGCCCGGTGGAGATCCGCGCCGACGGCCCGCACGGGGACGGCGGCGTGCACATCGGCACGATGTTCCGGTTCAAGGGGCTGGAGTACCAGCGCATGATCATTGCCGGTGTCGCGGACGGCCTGGTCCCGCGCGAGGCCGTGAACAGGCTGCGGGCGACGGATCCGGTCCGCTACCGCCACGAGGTGCAGCGCGCCCGGTCCCTGCTGTTCGTGGCGGCGACTCGGGCCAGGGACAGCGTGGACGTCTTCTGGCACGGAACGCCCAGCCCGTTCCTGGGTTCAGCGCTGACACGGCAGGGGTAGCCCCCGCAGCCCGACGAGCGGAGTGGACGGAGCCACCGCGCACAGGCTCCGTCCACGCGCATACCGACGTTCGTCGCATCACATCGCTCTCGATGGCGCCCCTCCTCCACGGTTGGCATCGGATACGCGTTCGCGCGTTCCTCCCCCGAGACGGGCACTGCCGACCCGAAGCCTCGGAAGCGTGTGATCGAGGATCAGTTGTTCTTGGATCTCGACGAGGGCTTCGCGGACTGATGCGGGTACGTCGGACGCAAACGTCTTGAGGCCGGAGTACCGCGGAACGCCCGGTAACCACGGCTACGGCAGCCGGCGTGTCCCCACGCATCAGGAGTACCCGGCCGCCGGCCCGAGGTCTGGCAGGAGGGTGGCCAGGACCGACTCCTCCTCGATGCGGACTGCGTGTTCCGCGAGGGCGGATGTCAGGTCCGGGTCCCACGGGGACAACGCCGGCTTGCCCACCAGGGGTGGGGGAACGCGGTCTGCGGCGGCTACCGCCGCACGGTAGTCGGCGGCGGTGTAGCGCCACGGTCGCCACGGGATGTGCCGGAGCAGCGTCGTGGCGATGCGCAGGCCGCCCCAGTCGAAGTCGCCGTGGTAGCGGAAGGAGGCTCCGAGTCCGCGGAGACGGTCGAGGAGGGTGAGGGCGGCCGCTGACGGCTGGCCCTGGAGGCAGATCAAGGGGGAGGACCCCGCGCCGTGGGTGTCCGCCGCGGCCGAGAGGACCGCGGGGTTCTCGCAGATGTGGATCAGCGGGGGCGCGGTCCGCGGGGCGTGGTGGGCGAGTTGGCGGAGGGTGAGGACGCACGGCTCGCCGGCGTCGGCCATCCAGTCCAGGGCGGGGGTGCCGCGGAGGTTCAGGACGAGGACCGTGGAGGAGACGTCGTCGCGGAGCAGGCCGGCCGAGGCCCAGGCGGCCCGTCGCCAGGCGGCGCCCGTACCGTCCGGATGGCCGGTGAGGGCGCGGACGCCGGAGAGGGCGACCGTGGCCAGGGGGGTGCCGTCGTCGAGTGCGTGGGAGCTGCCCAGGGTGTCCGCGGCGAACACGGTCAGGGAGCGGGCGGGCTCGGCGGGCAGGTCCCGCAGTACGCGCGCCGCCTGGTCGAGCAGCGTGCGAGCAGCCGCGGGGGTGCCGGCGAGGCGTCGTACGAGGCCGTTGTCGCGCAGCCCGGCTGCCCAGTCGGCGAGGAGTGGTTCGTCCCGGGCGAGGAGGGTGAGGGGGGCGTAGGCCTCGGTCCATGCGTGTTCTTCGGTCCGGCGGGCGTCTGCGAGAGGGACGACCGGGCCGGTGAGCGCGGATGCGGCCGCCGTCAGGCCGTCGGGGCTGATCCCCGACCGGCGCAGTACGGCGTCCACGGCGTCGAGGCGTACGGTGAGCGACGCGCCGCCGCCCGGTGCCCGGCCGAGGAGTCGCTCGGCCGCCGCCCGTTGGGCCGGGGTGGGGGCGGCCAGGGAGACCGGGCCGGTCAGGGGCTGTCCTCGCTCCAGCCGGCGGCGAAGGCGGTCGACCAGCCAGGCCAGGTCCGCCGCGCCGAGGAGCCGGTGCAGGCGGGCTTCGTCGACCGCCGCCTGGTTCACACCCACAGCGTCTCCGGCTCGGCCCGGCGCACCGGGTCTTCGCGGCGGGTGCGGGCCGTACCGTCCCATTCCCAGCGGGTGACCAGGACGGCGGCCACCTCGTCGACGCGGGAGAGCTGGGCGATCGCGATGCCGGGGACCTGCGGATAGCAGGCCCACTCCCGCTCGCTGGTCATGACCACGTCCAAGTCGAAGGCGTGGAGGAGGCCGAGGCACTTGGCGCGCGAGTCGTCGTCGACCCCGGCGAACGCCTCGTCCAGGGTCACGAGCCGCGGCGCGTAGGGGCTGCCCGCGCTCGCGTAGTGCGAGGAGGCGGCGGCGAACAGCGGTACGGAGACGGCCAGCACGCGTTCGCCGCCCGAAGCCGGTCCGGTGGCCGGCACCCAGCGGCCGTGCTGCAGCCGTTCGACGGCGAACTCGTGCCAGGAGCGGTAGTCGAGGGCGGCGGTGAGGTGTTCCAGCCAGCTGCCGGCCACGTCCTCGGTCTGCTGGCGGGCGATCTGTGCCTGCAGGAACTCCCCGACCGCGGTCCGGTCCTCCGGGGTCCAGGCGTCGGCGGTCTGCAGCAGCCGGCCACGCGCCTGGGCCAGTCCCGCCGGGGCCTTGTGGGAGGCCCGCCACACCAGCCGCAGGGTCATCCCGGTGGAGGTCGGGCGTTCCTCCAGCTCGGCGTTCATGGCCAGTACCTTGCGCTCGGCGGCCCCGATGAGCTCCTGGAGCGTGCCCGCGACCTCGGTGATGAGGTGGGTTTCGAGGATCTCCCGTTCGTGCGCGGACAGGATGCGGGTGAGCTCCCCCGCTTCCACCGTGAGGGCTTCGACGAGTTCGGGTACGGCCCGCTCACGCCCCTGGTACACGATGTCGACGACCATCCCCTCCTCCACCATGCGGGCCGACGCGGTGTGGCCGTGCCGGGAGAGCGCGTCCTGGAGGGTCTTGAGCTCTTCGCTCAGCCGCCGCTGCACGCGCTCCCACGCGCCGTCCGAGTCATCGGTCGCGGCCAGCTCCGCTTCGAGGGAGCGGGCGAGCGCGATCGCCGGGGTCGCCGCCCACGGCTCCTCTCCCGCGGCCGGCACGGGCAGGTCGGGGAGGGCCACGTGGATCAGCCCGGTGGCCGTGAACCGCTGGAGTGCGGCCACGGCTTCGGCGCGTGCGGCAGCAGCGACGGTGATGTCCTTCTCCAGCTGTTCGATCCGGCCTTCGGACCGGCTGGCCCGCCGGTCCGCCTCCGTGTGGCGGTCCTGGACCAGCCGCTGGTCGGCCGCGCACCGGCGCAGGGCCTGCGCGGTGTCGGCGAGCCGCCGCTCCAGCTCGGCCACGGCCGCGCCCACCGTCGACCGCAGCGTCGCGAGCCGCTCGTCGTCGGCCGCCGCCTGCCGGGCCGCTTCCTCCGCCCGCAGGCCGAGTTCGGCGGTGCGCTCCGCTGCCCGTCCGGCCTCCTCGCGCTCCTCCCCCGCCTGACGGGACGCCTCCGTGCGCTCGCGCAGCGCGGGCCAGAGCTCGGCCAGGACCACGGCGAGCTCCCCGAGGGCCCGTCGTACGGCGGCCAGCCCCGGCCGGTCGGAGGGCAGCCCCAGATCGGCTGCGGCCTCGTGGAGTTCGGCGGCGGCCCGCTCGGCCCGCTCGCCGGCGGCCAGCACCTCGGCGGCTCGTGCCTCACGGCGAAGCCTGACCCGGCGTACGGTGTCGGCGGCAGCGACGGCGCCGGCGTGCGCCCGGGTCAGGGACGCCTCGTCCGGTACGGCGGCCAGCTCCGTGTCGAGTGCGAGGCGGCGCGCTGCCAGCACCTGCACCTGCTCGGCGACGGCAGCCGACTGCTCCTGAAGTCCGGAGATTTCGACGCGCAGGGCGGTGATGCGGATGCGCCGCGCGGCCTCCCGGGCGCCCTCTCCGATGAATTCGGCGGCGGGCTTGGCCCACCGGCCGATGAGGGCACCGACCCGGTAGCGGCCGTCGGGCGCGGCCCAGGTGTGCTCCGCAGCATCCTCCGCGGTGTCCCCGGCGGGCGCCCCGAGGCCGATCGCCCCGAGCAGCCGGGCCACCGTCTCCTCCCCTACGGAAACCGCCCGGGCATCGCCGCGGTCGACGGCCGGGCACAGCACGTCGGCGAGCGACGGACCGCCGGCCGGACCGCCGACCGGACCGCCGACCGGACCGCCGGTCAGGCCGCCGGTCGGGCCGGTCCGCGGGGCGAGGAGTACGTCGTGGCCGTCCGCGGCCAGGGCCGCACCGTCGGGGAGCACCCAGGCGTCCAGCAGCCCGGCCGCCTCCAGGGCCGCTTCGAGACCGGCCCGATCACGCTCCCCGACGTGCTCCCGGAAGTCCACCAGCCGCCACAGCGGAGCACCGGGCGTCCGCTCGCGCAGCCCCGGCGTCCGGGTGTACGGGGCCGCGGGCGCCCGTCGGCCGCCGGCCTCCAGCCCGGCGAGTTCGTGTTCCGCCTCCCGGGCCCGGGCGGCCAGGGCGGCCCGGCGCTGCGCCGCTTGCGCCGTCCCGTCGGCGAGTACCGCCGCGAGGGCGCTGTGGGCCTGCGCCGCGTACCGTCGTGCCGGGTAGGGGCCGTCCTGGTGGACGGCCCATTCCTGGAGCTCGTCCAGCAGTCCCGTCGGGTCGGGGTACGCCAGTTCCGCGCACCGGCCGGCGTGCTCGCGTACGGCGTCCACCAGCGCCAGGCCGGCCGCCGTCACGGCCGCGTCGGCGCCCTCCTGTGCCTCGGCGGCCTGGACCAGGTCGGCTTCCGCCTCGTCGAGCCGGAGCGCGGCGGTGCGGCGCTCGGCCGCCGTTTCCCCGGCCCGGCCGGCGAGTTCCTCCACGTGCGCGAGGGTGCGCAGTCGGCGATCGGTCGCCTCGGCCACGGCGGCGCGCAGCCCGGCCATCGGCACGCCCTCGGCTCCGGCCACGCCCTCGGCTCCGGTGCCGGTCTCAGCCCCGGCCCCGGTCTCGGCCTCGGCCTCGGGCAGGTCCAGCCTGGCCTCCCGGGCGACCTCCCCGGCCCGGCGGAGGGTGTCCCCGGTCCGTTGCCGGGCGGCCTGGAGGCGGTTCTCGGCCGCTCCGAGGCGGCCCAGGGCACGGGTGTGCAGCAGCGCCGCCTGATCCCGGTCGGCGTGGGCGCGGGCGCTGTCGTCCCGGGACCGCTCCACGGCCCGGGCCGCACGTTCCAGTTCCCGCGCGCTGCGCATCTCGGGGCCCTCGCGCAGGGCGGCCTCGGTGGCCTGCAACCGCACCTGCGTCTCGACGAGTTCGGCGATCCGCTCGGCGGCCGCCGCCCGCTCCTCCTCGGCGCCCGCCTTCTCGTCCTGTGCTCCGGCGAGGTCACGCAGCAGGTGCTCGTACTTCGAGTGCTCGGTGCGCGGGAGGCGTGCGCGGCGGCGGGAGGCGATGCGGGCATAGCGCCGGTAGTGGTCGAGGAAGGCGGCGCCCGCGCCTTCGGCCGCCCGGGCGGCCCGCAGCTCCTCCTTCTCCTCGTCCAGGGAGCGGAAGGCCTCGGCCACGTCCGCGATGACGGCCTGGTCCATGGGCGGGAGTGCTTCGGTGAGGGCGCGGGACAGGGCGGCCTCGTTGGGCCGCTTGGACAGCTGCGGCTGGCGCAGCTGGATCAGCAGGTCCACCAGGGCCCCGTAACGCTGCTCGCCGAGCCCGAACAGCGCCTCGTCGACGGCCCGGCGGTAGGCCTTGGCCTGGTCGTGGACCAGGCCGTGCCCCGATACGGCCTCGATGAGCCGGTCCCGTGACAGCACGGTGCCGGTGGCGTCGAGGAGGCTCAGGGATCCGGGTGAGCGGACCTCGGCCGGCCCGTGATCGATCCGCTGCGCCGTCACCGCCCACCAGTGGCGGGCGATGCCCCGCCCGCTGACGGCCTTGAGCCCGCAGACGAGCGTACGGAAGTGCTCCTCCCCGCTCACCTCGTCGCGGCGCCCGAACTCCACCCACGTGTAGCCGAGCCGTTCGGAGTGCGGGTGCTCGCCGCCGAGCAGCAGGTTCCACTCCATCCGCTTGCCCGCGTCCCCGTCCGGCTCGACCCGGCGGGCGCCGAGGTCCCCGTCGAGGAGGAAGGGGAGGGTCAGGGCGAGCACCTTCGACTTGCCGGTCCCGTTGTTCCCGCGCAGCAGGAGCCTGCCGTCACGGAAGTGGAACTCCTCCACGTCGTAGTGGAAGAGGTCGACGAGGCCCATCCGCAGGGGCTGCCAGCGGGAGCGCGCGGGGGCCGGGAGCACGGTACGGGGGATCAACGCGGTGACGCCTTTCGCTGCGCGGGCACCTCGGCGGTGCCCGCCGTACGGGGTGCGAGGACGACGGTCTCGCCGACGGCGTACCGGGCGAGGGCGGGGCGGGGCACGACGCCGTCGGAGGTGCGGGCGATCAGGCCGAGGGCTGCGAGCCGGACGACCGCCTGCTCCACCAGCTCTGCTTCGGCCCCCGCCTCGCGCGCCGACTTCGCCCAGAAGCCGCGGTGCTCGGCGGCCAGTTCGGCGACCCGGCGCCTCAGATCGGCCGTGCCGACCGGGCCGCCGCCGGCCGCCGTGAGGTATTCGGCGAGCAGGAGGGTGACATGGCCGTGGGTGCCCGATTCCGGCATGCGGACGTCGGTGAGGTCGTCGTCGGGGTCGACCATGGCGATGCCCTCGGCCCGGACCTCGGCGACCAGCCCCGTCAGTTCGGTGATGCGTGCGGTGAGGAAGCCCCGCTGACGGGTGAGGTAGGCGAGTTCGGCGTCGGTCAGCTCGTCGTAGTAGAGCACGGGGTCGTCCAGCAGCCGCCGGGTCAGCGACCTGCGCATGGCGCGGAAGCGCAGCTCATCACTGTCGAGGGCGGTCTCGGCGGTGAGCTCCGCGAGACGCTCCTCCCAGGCTGCGGCCAGGACCGTGGAGGGGCCGCGCCGGGTGGCGAGCAGCCCGGCCAGCACACGCCGTTCGACGTCGTACAGTGCGTCGCCGGCCCCGCTGACGTACGCGTCCTCGTCCCCGGCGACGCGCCGCAGCACTCCGAGGCTCAGGAGGAGCCGTACGACGGCGGCCAGGTCGAGCCGCTCGTCGCGGCGGTCCAGGGTGAACTGGATCCCCGCGGCGGCGAGCCGGGGGTCCGCGGCCTCCAGCACGACCTGGCCGGCGAGCCGGCCGAGGGCGATCTGCGCCTCGCCGCGTTCGAGGGCGGCGAGGGCGAGGCAGAGCAGGACGTACCGGCGGCGGGTGAAGGGGGCGGCGCTGCGGGTGGCCTCGCGGGCGGGATGGGTGGCGTCGGCGAGGCGGGCGGGGATCTTGCCCAGCCGGGCCGTCTCGGAGTCGACCTGGAGCGACCAGCCCGTGTTGCGGTCGAACCATGCGCGCAGTTCGGAGGCGTGCCGCCGGACCAGTCGGAACTCGTCGGCGAAGGAGCCCTGCGCGACCAGCAGCGGCTGCCGCAGCAGAGCGCGGGCCGCCTTGCGCAGTTCGGCGGCGTGCTGCCCGTCCAGTACTTCGGCGAGCGGGGTGGTCACCGTACGTCGCCCCCTTCCGTTCCGGCCGTTCCGGCGGTTCCGGCGGTTCCGGCGGTTCCGGCGGTTCCGGCGGTTCCGGCGGCGATATCGACGATCTCGATGGCGTGATCGGGGCCTCGGAAGGTTCCGTGCGGTGTACGGATCTCGGCCGTGGATCCGTCCGGCAGGGACCTGAGCCGGATCTCCATGGATCCGTCGCTGCTGGTGGCCGTGGTGTGGGTCATGCCGGGCCGCCAGGTGGCCAGTGCGTCGCCGAGGAGCTGGAGGAAGAGCCGGAAGCTGACCGGATCGAGTTCGCCGAGCCCGGACAGCCTGGTGCTGCCGCCGGCGGCGAGCCGGGCCCGCGCTGCGGCGGTTTCGGCGGCCTGTTTGGCGGCGGTCTCCGCGAGCAGCCGACGCGCCTCCTGCCGGTCCTCGACCTTGCGGGGCTTGCCGCGGCGCTCGTAACTGCCCGTACGGCGCAGCTGCGGGCTGATGCGCAGCGGCTCGGCGTCGGCCCAGGGCGTGGCTGCGGCTTCGGGACGCGCCCTGCGGGCGGCCAGCGTCTCCGCATCAACACTGAGGTGACGCGCGGGATACAGCCCGAAGGCGACACGCCACAGCCGGTGCCGGGCGTCGTCGTCGGGGGCCTCGGCGAACCAGCGGGCCAGCGTACGGAAGTCCGCGGAGCGGTCCGAGCGGCCGGCCCGGCGCTCGTTCAGCGCCCGAACGACCGCCAGCAGCTGCGGGATCGCGCCGAGGGCCCGTCCGCGCAGCAGCCGGGACTGCGACTCCCGGCCGTCGCGGCCGATGAACCAGGCCGCCAGCCCCGCCCACCGATCGGCCCACCGCCGGTGCGCGGCCTGCTCGGCGTACGCGGCTTCCTGCGGCGTCGCGTCGGCCGCCTCGCGGGCGGCGGCGGCCCGCAACAAGGGCTGGATGCGCCCGCCGTCCTCCAGTTCCAGGATCAGCCGGGCGATACGTGCGCCGAGGGTGATCAGGTCCTGGATGAACCGCTCCAGGTACTGGATGAGCTGGTCCTTGTAGGCGAGGAAGACCTCCTCCCCCACGTCATGAAGATCGATGGTCCGCTGGAGCGACCCCATGAAGGCCCGCGCGTTGTCGGCGAGCGCGGCGAAACGGCTGGCGAGCCCGTCGAGCGCGAGGTGCGTCTTGGCCGGATCGGGCTCCTCCTCGGCCGCCAGCACCAGCAGGACCCGCAGCTGCGTGACGATGTCGTGCAGCGCGACGGCCTGCAGCGCACCCCGCCGCCCGAGCGCCTCGTCGTACGCGGACAGTGCCTGCTCGGCGGCCTCCCCTTCCCTCGTCAGCTGGTAGACGAAACGCTTCCGATAGAAGTCCTCGACGGCCGTGACCCGCCCCGTGTCCGGATCGGCCCGCAGGTTCCCCCACGCCACCAGACTGTCAAGTGCCTTGACCACGGCATCGAGCTCTCCGGGCCGGATCCCGACAGGCAGCGCGGCCTGCACTTCCTCGGGCCTCAGATGCACGGCGTACCGCTCCTTGGCCACGAGGAACGCCCGCATCACCGCGCGGTACAACAGCACGTTCGGCGCGGTGAGGTGGGAGAACGGCCCGTACCCGCCGGGCTGCTCCGGGGGCTGCGGAGAAGTCGTGTCCATCACCACCCATTCTCCCGAGCCCCCACTCGTGATCGGCAGAGACGGAAAAACTTGACCGAATCCCATCGCTCTCGACCGCGCACACTCCCGGACCGGCGTCGCGACATCCCTCCACGCAGCAGACCTCCGAGACCGCCTTCACCTGGTCGTCTTCCTCGACGGCGGGGAGGCGAACCTCCCCGAACCGCCGGGCACCGGCGGAGCGCCGGCCTGCGTGAGGTGCGCGACGGCTGGGCCGAGGAGGCCGGCGCGAAGAGCTGGTGTCCGTTCGCACCCGCCGCTGCGCGGCGTTCTCGAACGCGGTGAGCAGGCGAGCGCACCAGCGGCCGAACGCAGAGACGGGGCCGTCTCCGCCCCACGACGTGGGAGAGACGGCCCCGCTCTGCGCGAAGCCCGACCGGCGCTGCTGTTACGGCTGGTAGATGTCCTTCCAGCCGCTCCAGTGGCCGTTGGCTGTGCGGGTGGTCTGGCTGATGGTGCCGTTGGCGATGGCGGTCAGCCGGAAGCCGTCCCCGACCGGAGTGCCCAGGAGCTTGCGGGTGTAGCCGGGGTTGCCCACGACCGCGGTGACGTCTCCCCATGCGGTCCAGCTGCCGTCGGCCCTGCGGGTGGTGTGGTGGATCCGGCCCCCGGAGGCCGCGGCGAGCTGGAACTCCGCGCCGGTGCCGGCGCCGGCAGAGGCCTCGATCGAGGTCAGTGGGCCGGCGACGGGCAGCGGGGCGAAGGGGTGCCAGTTCCCGGGAGCGATCTGGGCGGAGTGGTACGCCCGGCCCTCCGAGAGGATCGCCACGTGCGGCCGGCCGTTCACCGAGGCGAGGGTGATCTGGTCGATCTGCGCGGGGGTACCCGGGACGAGCCGCCAGGGGTCCCAGCGATCCGGGTAGCGGGTCGTCAGGTAGACCTTGCCGTCCGCAACCGCGGCGACGACCATGTTCCAGCCGTCCTGGGCGGCGGCCATCTGCGTCACCTTGGGCAGGCCGCCGCCGGCGGCGGCGGTGGCGTCACCCCAGGGCTGCCAGGCCGCGGGGGTGCGCACGGCGTGGTGGATCTTGCCGTCGGCCAGGGCCAGCACGTGGAGCTGGCTGTCGGCGCCAATGGTGGCGACCTGTTCGACGTTCGCGAGCTCGCCGGTTTCGGACGTGGTGTCCTGGACACTGCCTCCGGTGAACCCGTGCCAGACTCGCCCGCCGGCGACGGCGACCATGTGGCCGCCCTGGGTGGTGGTGGCGTCCGCCAGCGAGGTGGCCGTGTTGTTGTTGTCCCACTGGATGCCGCTGTTGAGCGTGGCGGTCGAGTCGTTGCCCGCCTTGTCGGTGGCGTAGGCCTTGATCTCGTAGCGGCCCTCACCCATCTTGGGCAGCAGTACCGAGGCCTGTCCGTGCCAGGCCTCCACCCGTCGTGTGGGCTGATCGGTGTTGATGCCGAACCGGTAGGTCTGGACGTGTTCCCCGCCCTCGACGCCCTCCGCGGTGAAGGTGGCGATGCCCTTTTCGGGATCAATGTCGATCTTCGGGGCGGGCGGTGCGGTCCGCTTCACGGTGAACCGGCCGCCGCCTTCCCAGCGGGACGCGCTCGTGCCGTCGTCGGCCTGGACCTCCCAGGCGTACGACTCGTCCCAGGGCAGCCACCCGTCGGGGATGCGGAAGTCGGCGAGACCACCACTGGGAACGTTGACGGTGGCCTCGTTGAACCAGCCGCCACGATCGACGTAGTGCACGCGGAACCGAGCGGTCACGTTTCCGCCGTCGGAGTCCGAGATCCGCGCGCGCAGGTGCACACCGTCGGCGAGGTTGGTCTTGCCGACGTAGCCGTGGGAGGTGGGCTGCGGAGTCATGTGCAGCTCGCCGGGGGTGTTCGGCGTCTGGTTGTACTCGATGGAGAGGGTGGCGCTGTTGAGGAACTTCTTCCAGCCGTAGGTGTCGGACTCGTTCTCCGCCTTCAGCCCCAGCGTGACGTCGGACCAGCCGGCCGCGGCCGCTTCCTTCATCTTGCCGGTGACGTCGAACTCCACGCCGCCTGCCGGGCAGTTGGGACCCCAGCCCTTGGCCGTGTTCACCGTGGCCAGGTGCTGGGCCCAGGCCGGCTGGTTCCGCCACGTGGTGCCGGAGTCGATCGCACCGGTGAACCAGAGCTGTACCGGTCGGGCCTGACAGGACCAGGACCATTCGAGCTGGGTGGAGAACGTGCCCCGGATGACGTTCTTGCCGGCGAGCCCGGCCGTGTCCATCCGGTAGAGCGACCGGGAAACCCCGTTGGACTCGTTCTCGTAGCCGACCCGGGCCAGTTCGTTCTTGTTCCAGTACGCGGTGTCCTGGTACTTCTTGTACACCCGGGTCCAGGCGATCCGGCCACCGCTCATCCACGGGTCGATGAAGACCGGGAAGACGGTGTCCTTGCCCTTGAGGATCTTCTGGTCCGGGACCACCTTCAGGGTGGTGCCGTCCACCTTGGTGGCCATCGGGGCCTGCTTCGCGTTCAGACCCGGCTCCCACGCCGTGGAGGCGCTGCCGTCCGGTACCGCGGGGGCGCCGACGCCCTGCGCGGCCGGGGCGCTCCGGGCCAGCGAGGCAACCTTCTGCTGTCCGGCGGTCGGCGTCGACTCCCACATGGTCGGGGTCGGTCCGCCGAAGACGATCTGCCCGGCCGCGTCCTTGGCCGTCAGGTTCCCGTGCCCGTCGGCGGCCACGGAGAGGTTCTTGGTCCGGAGACCGAAGCCGATCTCGGCGAGCTTCGGATTCACGGCCGCTTCGGCCGACTTGACCTCAAGGACCTGGGAGAAGCCCTCGATACCGGCGCGGACCTTCAGGTCCACTCCCGGGAGCACCTCGGGGTAGGTCGCCGTGTCTCCGCTGATGCGCGGCTTCGGCAGGGCTTGGGGCCAGGTCAGGGATATCTCTTTGTCCCCGTCGGCCAGGCTGACCAGGGGTCCCGTTCCGCCGCCGGACAGCGAGAGGGGAAGGAGTGAGGCCTTCGGCGTCAGAACGCCCTTGGCCGAGACCTGGAGTGAGGCATCGAGGTCAACCCACTTCCCATCCCTTTTGGTCCACTTGGGGCTGGTGTGGCGCTCCAGGGTGAAGGTGCCGGAAGGGTTCGCGAACGTGCGGGTGTCCTCCGTCCGCTTCTCCAGGATCTCCACCGGCCGCCCGTCGGCACGGGCGCTGTCCTGCGCTTTCTGCTCCGGTGTCAGATCCTTCGCGGCCGCTGCCGGCAGCGGGCCGGGGGCAGGGGCCGCGTGAGCGGGCGTCAGGCCGACGCACAGACCGGTGAGCGCGAGCGCAGCCAGGGCCTCCGGCCAAGGCCGTGGTCGTCGTGGGCTCCTCGTGGGAGGGGCGGAGTACATGGCGAAACCATCCAAGGGTGACGGCGATCGGAAGGGGCGACCGCCTCGTCGGCGGCACGCGGGAGGTTCGAGGTGCCGCATCCAAGCGGGTGGATGACCGGAGGCGAGCCGAAAAACCACACACACCCAGAACCTTACGGAACTAGATCATACTTATACTCAGCCTTGACTTCTCCTTGAGTTATCCGCCCTGGGGTTTACCCCCTCCCCGGACCTACGGGCAATTCGGAAGAGGCGCTTCCGATTCCGCTATGGACCACCTTGACGGATGCAAAACCTTGACAGGATTGATCGTTTACTGTGTGCGCGATAGGAGCGCTGATCGTCAACGCTCCTCATTCCGCATAGAGGAACTGCGTGAGTCCGTCACACATACGCCAGAGAACCGAGCCCCATTGGAGCTCCGACAACGTCTGGAACTGGCCGAAACACATTCGCCGTTCCGCACAGACCATTGCCGTCACCGTCACCTCCGCCCTGCTGCTCTCGGCCGGCGTGAGCACCGCGCAGGCTGCCGAGCGGTTCAAGCTCCGCGGCACGCAGACCGAGCCGGTACTCACCGGCGCCAAGGTCCCGGTGAAGTCCCCGCCGAAGAACGAAGCGGCGCAGAACGCCCAGAAGAAGGCTCCCAAGGTCACCTGGCCCAAGGGCGGCGAAGCGCTCGTGGAGCCCGGTTCCACCACGGCTGCACGCGCGAAGACCCCTTCTTCCGGCCGCAGTGACGTCGGCGGCCTTCCCGTCGGGATACGTTCCACGGAAGTCCCGTTCACTCGGGCGGGAGCGGCGGCTGCACCGGCGGCCCCGGCCAATGTGAAGGTATCGGTCAAGAACCAGGCCCACGCCGAGAAGGCCGGCATCAACGGTGTGCTGATGGCCGTGGAACCGGGCGCGGGCGCACCTTCGCCCGACAAGGTCGAACTCGCCCTCGACTACTCCGCATTCGCCGGAGCCTTCGGAGCGAATTTCGCCGGCCGCATGCGCATGGTGCAGTACCCGGCATGTGTGCTGACGACACCGGAGAAGGCCGAGTGTCAGACCGGCACTCCGGTCGACAGCGGAAATGACGTCAAGAACAAGACGCTGACCGCCCGTATCGCACTGAACGGCACCGGCACCGGCACCAAATCACCGCAGCAGCTGTCCGCGAAAAGTGCCGCCGCCGCGGCACCGATGGTCCTGGCCGCTGAAGGCGGCGCCTCCGGAACCGGTGGAGACTTCAAAGCGACGCCTCTCGCCCCTACGGCGAGCTGGCAGGCCGGAGGAGCCTCCGGTGACTTCAACTGGACC
Source organism: Streptomyces sp. NPDC090445 (assembly GCF_044769385.1). Lineage (NCBI taxonomy): Bacteria > Bacillati > Actinomycetota > Actinomycetes > Kitasatosporales > Streptomycetaceae > Streptomyces > Streptomyces sp. NPDC090445. Next base: position 64,871 of record NZ_JBIVXV010000010.1, read on the forward strand.
TATCCCATGTCCACCCCGGAGGCTCCCGGAGACCTCTCTCCCGAGCTCGGGCTGAACTACTCCGCGCAGAGCGTGGACGGCCGCATGGCCGCCAGCAACACCCAGCCCTCGCCAGTGGGCGACGGGTTCGAGCTCACCTCCGGCGGGTTCATCGAGCGCCGCTTCCAGCCGTGCTCGGACGTCCCCGGCTCCGGAGTGAACTACAAGGACGGCAAGGGCGACCTGTGCTTCGCCTCGGAGAACGCCATCCTCTCCCTCAACGGCTCGGGCACCGAGCTGGTCAGGGACGACGCCACCGGCACCTGGAAGGGCGTCAAGGACGACGGCTCCAGGATCGAGTACCTCACCGGTGCCACCAACGGTGACGCCGAAGGCGGCTATTTCCGCCTGACCACCGTCTCCGGCACGGTCTTCACCTTCGGCCTCAACCGGCCGGGCAACTGGAAGGCCGGCGACCAGGAGACCAACTCCGCCTTCACCGTCCCGCTGTACGGCAAGGACGGCGGGAAGCAGCGCGCCTGGCGCTACAACCTCGACCACGTCGCCGACGTGCAGGGGAACGCCATGGTGTACTACTACGCCAAGGAGACCAACCGCTACGGCGCGAACAAGAAGCTCCAGGGCGTCGAGTACACCCGCGGCGGCCACCTCACCCGCGTCGAGTACGGCCTGCGGACCGGCGCCGAATACGGCACCAAGGCCCCGGCCAAGGTCCTCGTCGAAACCGCCGAACGCTGCCTGCCCGGCGCGGACTGCTCGGACGCCAAGTTCACCAAGGAGAACGCCAAGAACTGGCCCGACGTTCCCGTCGACCAGTACTGCGCCCCCGGCAAGGAATGCAAGAACCAGCACGCCCCGACCTTCTGGACCCGCAAGCGGTTCTCCGCCATCACCACCCAGGTACTGACCCGGGGCGCGTACAAGGACGTCGACCGCTGGGACCTGACCCACTCCTTCCCCCAGACCGGTGACGGCACCAGCAACGGCCTGTGGCTGGCCTCGGTCAAGCACACCGGCAAGACCAACGGTGAACTCAGCACCCCTGAAATCACTTTCTCCGGCGTGCAGCTGGCCAACCGCGTCGACGGCCTGGAGGGCCTGCCGCCCTTCATCCGCTACCGCATCAATGCCATCAGCACCGAATCCGGTGGTCTGATCGGCGTCACCTACTCGGCTCCCGAGTGCAACCGCAACGGCACCCTGCCGGCTTCGGACGCCGACAACACCCTGCGCTGCTACCCGGTCAACTGGTCCGCTCCGGGCCAGCCCATCGGTCCCGACGGGCGTCCCAAGCCCTACAAGGACTACTTCCACAAGTACGTCGCCACCCAGATCGTCGAGAACGACCTCGTCGGCGGATCCCCCTCGACCGTCACCCGGTACGAATACTCCGGCGCCCCGGCCTGGGCCTACGACACCTCCGAGTTCCTCCGCGACACCGAGCGCACCTGGAACCAGTGGCGCGGCTACGGCAAGGTCATCACCCGGACCGGCGACGGCGCCGACCAGCGCACCCGCTCGGAGAACGTCTACTTCCGGGGCATGGACGGCGACCGCACCGCCTCGGGCGGCACGCGCAGCGTCAAGGTCGCCGACTCCGAGGGCAACCAGATCACCGACCACCTCTCCCAGGCCGGTGTCACCCGCGAGACCCTCACCTACAACGGCGACGGCGGCCCGCTGATCTCGGCGACCTCGTACGAGCCGGTCATCAGCGCGCCGACCGCGACCCGCAACCGCACCGGGACGACGCCACTCACCGCACAAAGGTTCAACAACGGCGCGCAGCGCACCCGCACCACCGTCGAGGGCGGAGGGCTCCGACGCACCGCGGTGGAGAAGACGTACGACGAGCACGGCCTGGTCACCAAGGTCAACGACCTCGGCGACACCTCCACCGGCAGCGACGACCGCTGTGTCCGTACCGAGTACGCCCGCAACGCCGGCAAGCACCTGCTGGATCTCGTCTCCCGCCAGGAGACGGTCTCCGTCGCCTGCGACGCCACCATCCAGCGGCCCGCGCACGTCATCTCCGACGAGCGCACGCACTACGACGGCAAGGGCTTCGGCGAGACTCCGGACCGGGGCGACGCCACGGCCGCGGAGGAGCTCGCCGAGTACGCCGGCGGGCAGCCGCGTTACGTGGTCACCGGTACGGAGAAGTTCGACCAGTACGGCCGCTCCGTCGAGGCAACGGACGCACGGGGGGCTACGTCCAAGACGGCGTATACCCCGGCCACGGGCGAGATGCCGCACCAAGTGGTCGTCACCAATCCGCTCGGCCACACCGAGACGGACATCATCGACCCGACGCGCGGTCTGACCCTGACCGAGATCGACGGTGACGGTCGCCGGGACGAGTCCGAGTACGACGCCCTCGGCCGCCTGACCAAGGGCTGGTCGGCCGGACGCAGCCGGGAGCAGAAGCCCGACGTCGAGATCTCGTACTTGACGCGGAAGGACGGCCCCTCCGCCGTCAGCACCCGGACCCGCCTCGCGGACGACTCTTACACCGTCACCCATGAGCTGTACGACGGTCTGTTGCGGCTGCGTCAGACCCAGGCCACGCGCGCCGACCTCAATCAGAACGACGAAGCCCGCTCAGGCCGGGTCGTCACCGAGGCGGTGTACGACTCCCGCGGCCTGCAGGTGAAGGAATCGGGCCCCTATCTGGAGAAGGGGAACCCGGCCACCGCTCTGGTCTCTGTCCCGGACAACCAGATCATCCGTCAGAACGGCTACCTCTACGACGGTGCCGGACGCAGGACCGCCGAGCTGTTCTACAGCCTCGGCACCGAGAAGTGGCGCACCACCACTACGTACGGCGGCGATCGTCAGCACGTCGTTCCGCCCGAGGGCGCGACGGTCACCACCACCATCAACGACGTCCGCGGCAATACGGTCGAACTGCGTCAGTACAAGGGACGGCAGGCCGACGGCGCGTTCGACGCAACACGCTACAGCTACGACCCCGGTGGTGAACTGACCCGGGTCGTCGACCCGGTGGGCAACACCTGGACGTACGAGTACGACCTGCGCGGCCGCAAGGTCAAGGAGCACGACCCCGACCGCGGCACGACCACCCACTCCTACGACGACGCCGACCATCCCGTCACCAGCACCGACGCTCGTGGCAAGAGCATCCACGTGACCTACGACGCGCTCGGTAGGCAGACGGAGCAGCGGGAGGACGGGCCGACCGGCCCGAAGCGCGCGGAGTGGACCTACGACACCCTCTCCAAAGGGCAGCTGACTTCGGCCAGCCGCTACACCGACGGGAAGCCGTACACCAGTTCCGTCCTGGGCTACGACAGCAGCGGTGCGCCGACCGGCACCAAGATCACCGTCCCGGAGGGGCTGGGCAAGCTCTCCGGGAGCTACGAGTCGAAGATCGACTACAACAGCGCCGGCCACCCCGCTTCGGTACACCTGCCTGCCGCAGGTGGACTCGCCGCGGAGAAAGTGGACTTCGGCTACAACGCCACGGGGCTGCCCAGCACCCTCAAGGGCGCGGCCGAGTACGTCAGCAGCAGCCGCTACACCCCCTTCGGCGAGCTCATGCAGTACATGCAGGGCGCCAAGGGCAAGCGCATGATCCACACCAAGCACCTGGACGACTCGACCCGCCGGGTCACCAAGTCGTTCGCGGACCGTGAGGTCGGTCCGTTCGAGCTGTCCGAGGTCGACTACACCTACGACCCCGCAGGCAACATCACGTCCCTCAGCGAGCTGCGGGAGAAGACGACCCGCGACACGCAGTGCTTCCGCTACGACCACCTGCGTCGCATGACCGAGGGCTGGACGGCGAAGGAGAGCTGCGCGAGTGGACCCTCCGCGGCCACCGTCGGCGGCGTGGCACCGTACTGGCACTCATACACCTTCGACCCGACGGGCAACCGCACCAGCGAGACCAAGCACGACGTCGGCAACGGCGAGACCCGCCGCACCTACGCCTACCCGGCGGCCCAGGGCAAGCAGCCGCACGCCCTGAGCGGCGTCGACGTCGTCGAACCCACCGGGACCCGCAAGGACTCGTACGCGTACGACGCCACCGGCAACACGACCGTCCGCAAGATCGGCAACTCCGAGCAGAAGCTGGAGTGGGATGCCGAGGGACAGCTCACCAAGGTCACCGAGGGCACCAAGGTCACCGAGTACGTCTACGACGCCGAGGGCAACCGCCTGCTGCGCAAGGACCCCTCGGGAACCACGCTCTACCTGGGCGGCACCGAGGTGGCCCTGGGCCCGGACGGCAACACGAAGGCCACCCGCAGCTACGCCTTCGGCGACTCGGCCGTCGCCGTGCGTTCCTCGGACGGAAAGGTCTCCTACCTGGCGGCCGACCACCACAACACCGCGACCATCGCGGTGGACGCCGCAGGGTCCATGACCGCCACCCGGCGGGACATGAGCCCCTACGGCGAGACGCGGGGCACCGCACCGCAGGCATGGCCGGACCAGAAGGGCTTCGTCGGTGGCACCATCGACGCCTCCACCGGTCTGACCCAGCTGGGTGTCCGCTCGTACGAGCCGGCCACCGGGCGGTTCCTGTCGGTGGACCCGTTGATCGACGTCGACGACCCGCAGCAGATGAACGGGTATGCCTACGCCAACAACAACCCGGTGTCCATCTCGGACCCCGACGGCAAGATCATCCCCATTCTGGTCGGCATAGCCGTTCGTATCGCGGCCCAGCGCATCGCCATGGAGATCGCCCGCCGCGCCGCGATCGAGGCCGCGAAGAGGGCAGCGGCCGAACTGGCGAAGCGCTTGGCGGCGGAGGCCGCCAAGAAGGCGGCCCAGGAAGCCGCGAAGAAGGCGGTGGAAGAAGCTGCGAAGAAGGCAGCGGCCGAGGCTGCGAAGAAGGCGGCCGCGGAAGCCGCCAAAAAGGCGGCCCAGGAAGCCGCCAAGAAGCAGGCACAAAAGCAGGCGGCCCAGCAGGCCGCGAAGAAGCAGGCCGCGAAGAAGCCTGCGGAGAAGGCCGCACCGAAGCAGAACGCCGCAGCGAAGAAGGAGCCCGCCCAGAAGCAGGCCGCCGCGCCGAAGAAGGCCGCGGAAGCAAAGAGGTCGGTGGACAACCCCTCTCCGAGCAAGAATTCGGAGTCCGGGTGCACCGGGGCTTCCGGGTGTTCTGTCCATCCGAACCAGCCGACCAAGATCGAGGGTTACACGACCCACGGCCTCCATCAAGCCATCGGCCGAAATGACGGCCGAGGCGTCAGTATCGCTAAGATGAAGGACGCGGTGGCCGACCCGAAGCGGGTGACGCACTCGGTTGACCATCGCGGCCTTGCATGGAAGTTCGAAGGCAAGGGGAACAAGAAGGCCACGGTGGTTCTCACCGCAGCCTCCAAGGTGATCACAGTATTCGGAAAGTCCCGTGGTATGAACATGGCCAAACGGTCCGCAAGGCCAAAGGACATGCACTAGCCGAAATCGGCCCCGGCAATGCCAGTACGCCGGGGCCGACTTCCCGTTCCGTTACGCAGCATCCAATGGCAGGAAGAATGAGCGAGCAGAACCGCACCGTCCCCGAGTGGTTTCGCGGAGGCACCAAGCTTTACCAGTGCCTGCTAAACCTCGTGGAGGGACATCCGGATGCGATGGAGACAGCCGTTTCCTCCACAGTTCCGAGCGAATCCGCAGCGGACACGATGTTGGACTTTCTGTCCGACGAGCTCACACGTACAGGTTTCACGGACGACTGGGCGGTGACGCCGCGCGGGCAGGAGATCGAGGACCTGATCGACGTGTTCAACGACATCGCACAGCCTGAATGACACTTCTGTCGACGTTTGACATACCCCTACTGCGGTGTGAAGTGCGGCAGTAGGGGTACAACCTGTGCTGCATCAGGCAACGTTCGCTCGTCCACAACCTCGCGAAAACGTTCGTCAGCGGCGTGCTTGTTCCGCCGGATGATGTAGCGGCGGAACCTGCTGCCCCGGGCCTTGCTGGTCTTCGGCAAAGCCGTAGGCGGCGCACGGCCCATTGTCGGTCGGGAGGGGGCTGGAGGTTGAGCGGCCGCGAACCCGTCCAGACAGAGGACGACTTCGGGCTCGCCGTCCTCGGGTATGACCTCGTCGTCGGCAATCGCGTAGAGATGCTCGATGCGGGCCTTCTTGGCTGGGTAGTCGGGGTCGCGGGAGGTCTTCCAGGTCGTCACGCGTTGAAACGACACGCCCTCCTCGCGGAGCAGGACCCGAAGGCCCTCGGGCGGCCGCCCTTGTATGTGGGGCAGAGCGAGGCGAAGCCGTCCGCGTTGAAGTTGTGGAACACGTCCCGGACCCGGTCCGTGCTGGTGAACGTCACCTCGGCAATCTTCGCCACGGGCATGCCTTGCACGGACAACAGCACCGTCTGGGCTCGGCGCCAGGTCGCCAGCGAGCCTGTGCACCTGCGAATGATCCGCAGAAGCCGCCATCCCTCACTGTCATCGATCTCGCGGACCCGCACTCGCCCTGCCATGGGCCGACAGCCTGGCGGCAAGCAGCGGGCAAGAACAGGATCCTGGCGGTGCGTCACTCGGCGCGGCGGCGCCGCAGCTCCTCGAGCCACCCGCATACCTGCTCATCGTCGTGCAGGTATGGCTCCTCAGGGCCCGGCTTCAGATCGATTCCGTAGAGGAGGCCCAGAGCCCACCACGACAGATCGTCCCATCCCAGTCCGTCATCGTTGTACCAACGTCCGGCCCACCGGTCAGCCGCATCACGGCTCACGCGCCCCTCAACGACATCAGCGAACCACGCCTCGATCTCGTCCAGATCCGGCTGGTCACCACCACTCATGGGCGCACCACATCCAGGACAGGGCGAACGTTGCCTGATACGGCACTGCGCCGAGAGGCGGCTTTCCGCTAATGGCGACCATCCATCAGTAGATCCGTCAGACGTGCGTCACGTGCGTCAGATCAGCGTGACGATATCGCCCGTATCGCCCACGCCACACATCATGCACACTACCCTAAGCCGCAGGTCAGGCACCCTTTGCGATAGGTTCGAGGATCGCCACGCACTCCACGTGGTGGGTCATCGGGAAGAGGTCGAAGACGCGGAGGGTGCGGGGCTTGTAGCCCGCCTCCGCGAAGTAGGCCAGGTCGCGGGCCAGGGCTGCCGGGTCGCAGGCCACGTACGCGATGCGGCGGGCCGAGAGGGACGCCACGTGGCGGACCGTCTGCTTGCCGGCGCCGGCGCGGGGCGGGTCCAGGACGACCAGGTCGCACTCCGTGATGCCGGTGCGGGGGAGGGCGGATTCGACCTTGCCCTGTTCGATGCGGACGCGGGAGAACTCGGCCAGGTTGTGCCGGGCGTCCTCCACCGCGCGCTTGCCGGACTCGATGCCGAGGACGGCGCCGGTCTCGCCCAGGCGTTCGGCGAGGGCTCCCGCGAAGATGCCGACGCCGCAGTACAGGTCGAGGGCCATGTCGCCCTTGCGCGGCATCAGGCCCTGCATGACGGCGCGGACCAGGGTGTCGGCGGCCTGCGGGTGAACCTGCCAGAAGCCGCCCATGCCGACGCGGTAGGTGCGGCCGTCGGAGCGTTCGCGGACGAAGGGGCGGCCGTGGACGCGGTGCGTCGAGCCGTCCTTCTCCTCCACCCGGAGGACGGAGACCGGCTTGTCGAGCTCCACCAGGGGGAGGCGGCCGCCGGGGCGGGGGGTGAGGACGACCTGGCGGTCCTGGGAGCCGGTCGCGGCGATGGCCTCGACCGTCGCCATCTGCGGCCACTCGCGCTTCTCGATGCCGAGTTCCGTGACACCCGGCGCGGCGATCATGCAGTGGTCGACGGGCTCGATGTCGTGCGAGCGGTGCTTGCGCAGGCCCGGGCGGCCCTCGGCGTCCACGGCGTACTGGACGCGGGTCCGCCACTGCGGGACCTGGCCGGCCGGCAGCTTGTCGCCCTCGGCCGGGGCCACCGTGCCGTCCCAGCCGGCCTCCTCCGGGGTGAGCCCGGCGAGGCGGCGCAGCTGCTCGGCGACGACCTCGCCCTTGAGGCGGCGCTGGGCGCCGGGCTTGGCGTGCTGCCAGTCGCAGCCGCCGCACTTGCCGGGGCCGGCGTACGGGCACGGGGCCTCGACGCGGTCCTTGGACGCCGAGAGGATGGTGATCGCGTCGGCGCGGAGGAAGCGGGAGTCGCTCTCGCCCTCGGTGACCTTGGCGACGACCTTCTCGCCGGGCAGGGTGTGGCGGACGAACAGGACGCGGCCGTCGTCGGTCCGGGCGATGCAGTGCCCGCCGTGCGCGACGGGGCCGACCTCGACCTCGTACTCCTCCCCGACCAGTGACTGCTTCTCGTTCTGCTGGGTCATGGCGGGGGGTGCTCCAGGGTTCGGGTCGGGCGTGAACGAACGGCCGGACGGCCGACCCACCAGTCTACGTGGATCCCGTCCGGCCGTTCGCCACGCCGGCTGCCGCTGCTGCTCGTACGGCTACTGCTTCGCCGCGGTCTTCGCCGGGCGCGGCGTGTCCACCGGTCCGCGGCGCACCGAGCCCGGGGCGTTCCACTCCTGCCGCTTCCTCGCCCGCTTCTTCGCGAGCTCCGAGGACTGCAGCTGGTAGGGGACGGACGTGACCATGACGCCCGGGGTGAACAGCAGGCGGCCCTTGAGCCGGAGCGCGCTCTGGTTGTGCAGCAGGTGCTCGTACCAGCGGCCGACGACGTACTCGGGGATGTACACGCTGACGGCGTCGCGCGGGTTCTCGCTGCGCAGGCCCTTCACGTACTCGACGACCGGGCGGGTGATCTCGCGGTACGGGGAGTCGAGGATCTTGAGCGGGACGTTGATCCCGCGTCGCTCCCACTCGGCCCGCAGGGCCTTGGTCTCGGCCGGGTCGACGCTGATGCTGAGCGCCTCCAGGGTGTCGGAGCGGGTCAGCTTGGCGAAGGCCAGGGCGCGCAGCGTGGGCTTGTGGACCTTGGAGACCAGGACGATCGAGTGGACGCGGGACGGGCGGACGCTGTCGTCGCTCGGCCCCTCGGCGGCGGCGATCTCCTCGGAGACCCGGTCGTAGTGCTTCCGGATCGCGGTCATCGTGCCGTAGAAGATCAGCATGCCGAGCAGGGCGACCCACGCGCCGTGCGTGAACTTGGTGGCGAGGACGACGACCAGGACCAGGCCGGTGAAGATCGCGCCGAAGGTGTTGATCGCGCGGGAGCGGATCATCCGGTTGCGCGCGGACTTGTCGCGCTCGGTCTTCAGGTGCCGGTTCCAGTGCCGGACCATGCCGATCTGGCTCAGCGTGAAGGAGACGAACACGCCGACGATGTAGAGCTGGATCAGCTTGGTGGAGTCGGCGTCGTAGATCCACACCAGCAGCATGGCGGCGCCGGCCAGCAGCACGATGCCGTTGGAGAAGGCGAGCCGGTCACCGCGGGTGTGCAGCTGGCGCGGCAGGTAGCGGTCCTGGGCGAGGATCGAGCCGAGCAGCGGGAAGCCGTTGTACGCGGTGTTGGCGGCCAGGAACAGCACGAGCGCGGTGGCGGTCGCCAGGATGATGAAGGCGATGCTGCCGTTGCCGAAGACGGCCTCGGCCACCTGGGAGATCACCGGGTTCTGCACGAAGTCGGGGCCGACGGGGACGCCGTTGTCGAGCAGGTTGGTGGCGGGCGTCTCGGCCATCCGCACGTCGGTGGCCATGGCCAGGCCGATGATCCCGCAGAACATGGTGACCGCGAGGAGGCCCATGAGGGCGAGCGTCGAAGCGGCGTTCTTGCTCTTGGGCTTGCGGAAGGCGGGGACGCCGTTGCTGATCGCCTCGACGCCGGTCAGGGCGGCACAGCCGGAGGAGAAGGCCCGCAGGAGCAGGAAGAGCAGCGCGAATCCGGCGAGTCCCTGGTGCTCGGGCTTGATTTCGAGGTTGGCGGTGGGCGCCTGCATGGTGTCGCCGAGGACGAGGCCGCGCCAGGCACCCCAGATGATCATTGCGAAGACGGCGCCGACGAACACGTACGTCGGGATCGCGAAGAGCTTCCCGGATTCCTTCACACCGCGGAGATTCATCAGTGTGAGCAGGAGAATCATGACGATCGCCGAGAGCACCTTGTGCTCGATGACGAAATCCACGGCGGAGCCGAGATTCTCCACTCCGGAGGAGATCGACACGGCCACGGTCAGTACGTAGTCGACGAGCAGGGCGCTCGCGACGGTGAGGCCGGCCTTGGGGCCGAGATTGGTGTTGGCGACCTCGTAGTCGCCGCCGCCGCTGGGGTAGGCGTGGACGTTCTGGCGGTACGAGGCGACCACGGTGAACATCAGCACGACGACCGCGGCGGCGATCCAGGGGCTGAAGTGGTACGCCGACACACCCGCGATGGACAGAACGAGCAGGACCTCACCGGGGGCGTATGCCACCGAGGAGAGCGGGTCGGACGCGAACACGGGGAGGGCGATCCGCTTCGGGAGGAGTGTTTCTCCGAGGCGGTCGCGGTGCAGCGCCCGGCCGATCAGGATCCGTTTGGGCAGGTCGGTCAGTTTGGACACGGAGAGGATCGTATGCGTTCGAAATCGGGGTGACGAACCCCCCGCCGGTATTCCGGCGCAATGAACCTCGGATGCGCCGGTGATGCGCCCTGGAAGCACCTCCGATGCGCTGCCACGGCCGACCACCCGTGTGTAGCTTGGGCGGTGGTCTGAGACCCTGTGAAGCCAGAGCATGTATTGAGGCTGCGAACCAGCGAGCGCTGACAGCCGGAAGGACGGCCGTGCACATCGTCATTATGGGATGCGGAAGGGTGGGCTCCGCCCTCGCGCAGACCTTGGAACAGCAGGGGCATACGGTCGCGGTGATCGACCAGGACCCCACCGCCTTCCGCCGGCTGGGGGCCGGGTTCGGCGGCCGCCGCGTCACCGGCGTCGGCTTCGACCAGGACACGCTGCGCGAGGCCGGTATCGAGGACGCGGGCGCGTTCGCCGCCGTCAGCAGTGGTGACAATTCCAACATCATCGCCGCCCGCGTGGCCCGCGAGATGTTCGGCGTCGAGAACGTCGCCGCCCGCATCTACGACCCCAAGCGCGCCGAGGTCTACCAGCGCCTGGGCATCCCCACCGTGGCCACCGTGCGGTGGACCGCCGACCAGATGCTGCGCCGGCTCCTGCCGTCCGGGGCCGAGCCGCTGTGGCGCGACCCGAGCGGCGGGGTGCAGCTCGCCGAGGTGCACACCTCCCCGGCCTGGATCGGGCACAAGGTCAGCCGGCTCCAGGAGGAGACGGGCGTCCGCGTGGCGTTCCTCACCCGCCTGGGCGAGGCCATGCTGCCGACGTCGCAGACGGTCCTGCAGGAGGGCGACCTCGTCCACGTGATGATGCGCACGGACGAAATCGACAAGGTCGAGGCGGCCTTCGCCGAGGGCCCCGAGGAGGCACACGCATGAGGGTCGCGATCGCCGGAGCCGGCGCGGTGGGCCGTTCCATCGCGGGCGAGCTGCTGGAGAACGGGCACGAGGTGCTCCTCGTCGACAAGGCCCCGACCGCCATCTCGGTGGAGCGGGTGCCGCAGGCCGAGTGGCTGCTGGCCGACGCCTGCGAGATCACCTCGCTGGACGAGGCGGCGCTGCAGCGCTGCAACGTGGTCATCGCGGCGACCGGTGACGACAAGGTCAACCTGGTCGTCTCCCTGCTGGCCAAGACCGAGTACGGGGTTCCGCGGGTCGTGGCGCGCGTGAACAACCCGAAGAACGAGTGGCTCTTCAACGAGGCCTGGGGCGTCGACGTGGCCGTGTCCACGCCGCGCCTGATGTCGGCCCTGGTGGAGGAGGCCGTCAGCGTCGGCGACCTGGTGCGCCTGCTCCGCTTCAGCCACGGCGACGCCAACCTGGTCGAGCTGACCCTGCCCGCGGAGTCCCCGGTCGCCGGAACCCAGATCAGCGAGATCCGCTGGCCCGAGGACACCTCGCTGGTCACGATCATCCGCGGCAACCGGGTCCTGACCCCGCACGCGGAGGAGACCCTGGAGCCGGGCGACGAGCTGCTGTTCGTGGCAGCCCAGGCCCGCGAGGGCCAGCTGGAGGACCTGCTGCAGGCCCCGCGGCAGTAGCCAGTAGCAACGACGGTGCCGCCGCCGCGCCGGCAAGGCCCGACGGCGGCACCCTCGGCCCGGCCGCGGCACCCTCGGCCCGACAGCGGCACGCTCGGCCCGCGGCCGCGCGGCGTGCTGCACGCGGGCCCGGCCCGGGCCCGCGGCACGGGGAAGGGGGAAGGGGCGGACGGCCGGTTGCCCGGCTGTCCGCCCCTTCGCCCCGCCTCGTCCCGTCACAGCGGCCTGACGGCCGGGGCCGTCAGGCCCCCGGCTGCCGGGAGGCCGCGGCCTTGGCCGCCTTCCGCGCGGCCTCCTCCGCCTCGTACTCCGCCATCACGTCGATCGGCGGCGGCGCCTTCGCGAGGAACACCCACGTGAAGTAGACCGCGAGGACCATGGGCGGCAGCTTCAGCGCGATCAGCAGCCAGCCCAGCTGGGTCGCGTCGCCCCACCAGTACAGCGGGAAGAGGATCGCGTACTTGGCGAGGAAGATGAGGCCCCAGGCCAGGCTGGCCTTGGTGTACGCCTTCTTCCGGCCGGGGTTGCGGGTGCGCCAGGACATGTTCTCCTTGAACACCGGCCCCAGCATCACCCCCAGCAGCGGGAAGCCCACCAGCGCGGACAGCGTGAAGGCCACGCCCAGCCCGGCGCCGTAGATCATGCCGGGCAGGTAGAAGCCCTTGGCGCTGCCGGTGAAGAGCGCGAAGGCCACGCCCACGCCCACGCCGAAGACCCCGCTGAAGGCGTGCTTGACGGTGTCCCGGCGCAGCAGCCGCACGATCACCAGCAGGACCGCGACCGCGCCCGCCGCGATGGCGGACATCTTCACGTCCTTGTTGATCGTGTAGATCATCACGAAGAGCAGGCCGGGGAGCATCGTCTCCACCGTGCCCCGGATGCCGCCGAAGGCGTCGAAGAGCGCCGCCTGGGTCACCGCGCCCTGGTCAGCGGCGGGATCCGGACCCTGTCCCTGGGGTCCGTGGGGTCCTTGGGGTCCGTGGTGTCCCTGCGGCCCGTGGGCGGGCTGCCCGGGGGGCGTCGGGGGTTTGTCGAGTGACGTCACCGGTCAGTGCTCCTGTCCGAGCGGTCGGAGTTCGTACTTCGGATTGAAGAGGACCCGGCGACCGTGGCTCATGGCGATCCGACCGGAGGCGATCATGCGGCGGCCCGGCTCGATTCCCACGATCGAGCGACGGCCCAGCCAGACCACGTCCAGTGCGGCGGAGCCGTCGAAGAGCTCCGCCTCCAGCGCGGGGACGCCCGCACGGGGCCGGAGGGTGACGGTACGCAGGGTCCCGGTGACCTTGACTATCTCGCGGTCGTGGGAATCGCAGATCCGCGTGCATCCCGCGGCTTCTGCGTCCTCCTGCAGCTCCGCCGAATGCAGCTCCTCCTGGGAGGAGGACAGCCGCTCGATCATCCGGCGGAACCGGCCCGCCTGCCGGACCGGCTTGGCGGACTTCTCGGGACGCGGTTCAGCACTCATACCAGGAAGCGTACCGGCGCCCGCACTACCTCTCGAAGCGGTATCCCATGCCCGGTTCCGTGATGAAGTGCCGCGGATGCGAGGGGTCCGCTTCAAGTTTGCGCCGCAGCTGCGCCATGTAGACGCGCAGGTAGTTCGTCTCCGTGCCGTACGAGGGCCCCCACACCTCCTGGAGCAGCTGCTTCTGGCCGACCAGTTTGCCGGCGTTGCGGACGAGCACCTCCAGCAGGTGCCACTCGGTGGGCGTGAGCCGTACGTCGCGCCCCTCGCGCACCGCCTTCTTCGCGGCCAGGTCCACCGTGAAGCCGTCGGTCTCGACGACGACCTCCTCCCCGCCGGCGCCGGCGGCGGGCTCGGCCCGGCGCACGGCGGCCCGCAGCCGCGCGAGCAGCTCGTCCATGCCGAAGGGCTTGGTGACGTAGTCGTCGGCGCCGGCGTCCAGGGCCTCGACCTTCTCGTCGGAGCTGTGCCGGGCGGACAGGACCAGGATCGGGACCCGGGTCCAGCCCCGCAGCCCCTTGATCACCTCGACGCCGTCCATGTCGGGCAGGCCGAGGTCCAGGACGACCACGTCGGGGTGGCGGGCGGCCGCGAGCTCCAGGGCGCCGGCGCCGTCGGCGGCGGCGTCGACCTCGTACTTGCGCGCCTTGAGGTTGATCACGAGGGCTCGGACGATCTGCGGCTCGTCGTCCACCACGAGCACCCGGGTCATGAAGGTCCTGCTTTCTGCCGTACGGGGCGTATCGGGTCGGTGGGATCGGTCGGGTCAGGCGAGCGGCCGGTTGGGCCGGTCGGGTCAGGCGAGGCGTCGGCCGGGGCGGGCTCGGGCGAGGCGTCGGCCGGGCCAGGCAACGGGTCGGTCGGCTCGGGCAAGGGGTCGGTCGGGTCGCGGTCCGGGATGTGGCCGGGCGCCGGCGCGCGCCCGCGCGGGGCGGCGCGCAGGGTGAGCACCATGGTCAGCCCGCCCCCCGGAGTGTCCTCGGCGGCCAGCGTCCCGTCCATGGCCTCGGCGAAGCCGCGGGCGACGGCGAGCCCGAGGCCGACGCCGGTCCCGCGGGGGGCGTCGCCGTGGCGCTGGAAGGGTTCGAAGATGCGGTCCTTGGCCTCGTCGGGGACGCCGGGGCCGCGGTCGACGACGCGTACCTCGACCCGGCTGCCGAGGTGGCTGGCGGCGACGAGCACCGGCTCGTGCGCCGGGCTGTACTTGACGGCGTTCTCCACGACGTTGGCCACGGCCCGCTCCAGCAGCCCCGGGTCGACCGCGACCATCGGCAGCGTCTCGGGGACGTCCAGGACGACGCTGTCCTCGGGTACGCCGCCCAGGGCCATCGGGACCACCTCGTCGAGGTCGATCTCGCGGATCAGCGGGGTGACGGTGCCGGTCTGCAGCCGGGACATGTCGAGGAGGTTGCCCACCAGGTGGTGGAGCCGGTCGGCGCCCTGCTCGATGCCCTCCAGCAGCTCGGCCCGGTCCTCCTCGGACCACTCCACGTCGTCGGAGCGCAGGGAGGACACGGAGGCCTTGATCCCGGCGAGCGGGGTCCGCAGGTCGTGGCTGACGGCGGCCAGCAGCGCGGTGCGGATCCGGTTGCCCTCGGCGAGGCGGCGGGCCTCCTCGGCCTCGCCGAGGAGGCGCTGCCGGTCCACGACGACGGCCGCCTGTGCGGCGAAGGCGCCCAGGACGCGGCGGTCCTCGGCGGGCAGCACCCGCCCCGTCAGGGCCAGCGCCATCCGGTCCCCGATCGGCATGTCCACGTCGGCGTCCTCGGGGCGGGCGGCAGGGTGCGGGCCGACGCTGCCCGCCGGTTTCCAGGGCTCCCGGTCGCCGCCGCGCTCCAGCAGGGCCACGGACTCCATGGCGAAGGTCTCGCGGACCCGCTCCAGCAGTGCGTCCAGGGTGGTCTCGCCGCGCAGCACGCTGCCCGCGAGGAAGGACAGGATCTCGGACTCGGCGCGCAGCCGGGCCGCCTGGTGGGTGCGGCGGGCGGCGAGGTCGACCACCGAGGCGACGGAGACCGCGACGCCGAAGAAGACCGAGATGGCCACGATGTTCTTGGGGTCGGAGATCGTCAGGCGGTGCACGGGCGGCGCGAAGAACCAGTTGAGCAGCAGCGATCCGAAGGCGGCCGAGGCCAGCGCCGGGTAGAGCCCGCCCAGCAGCGCGGCGGCCACGGTGAGCGCCAGGAACAGCAGCATCTCGTTGGCCAGGCCCGGGTCGGCGTCGACGTGCGTGAGCAGGATCGCCAGCAGGGCAGGGCAGACGGTGCCGACCGCCCAGCCGGCGATGACCCGGGTCCGGCCGAGCAGGGCGACCGAGCGGGCGGGCGGCAGGCCGCGGCGGCGCCCCTTGGCGGCCTCCTCGTGGGTGACGATGTGCACGTCGAGGTCGGGTCCGGACTCCCGGGCCACGGTGACGCCGACGCCGGGCCCGAAGGCGTACTGCCAGGGCCTGCGGCGGCTGGAGCCGAGCACGATCTGGGTGGCGTTGACCCCGCGGGCGAACTCCAGCAGGCCGGTGGCGGCGTCGTCGCCGATCACATGGTGAAACGTTCCGCCGAGGTCCTCGACCAGGGTGCGCTGGACGGCGAGCTCCTTCGGGGAGGCCGCGGTCAGGCCGTCGCTGCGGGCGACGTACACGGCCATGACCTCGCCGCCCGCGCCCTTCTCCGCCAGCCGCGCCGCCCGCCGGATCAGCGTGCGCCCCTCCGGTCCGCCGGTCAGCCCGACGAGGATGCGCTCGCGGGCCTGCCAGGTGGCGCGGATGCCGTGCTCGCCCCGGTACTCCCGGAGGTACTCGTCCGCCCGGTCCGCGACCCACAGCAGCGCCAGCTCGCGCAGCGCCGTCAGGTTGCCCGGCCGGAAGTAGTTCGAGAGCGCCGCGTCGACCTTGTCCGGCGCGTAGACGTTGCCGTGCGCCATGCGCCGTCTGAGGGACTGCGGCGACATGTCGACCAGCTCGATCTGGTCCGCCCGCCGCACCACCTCGTCCGGCACCGTCTCCCGCTGGCGCACCCCCGTGATGGTCTCCACGACGTCGCCCAGCGACTCCAGGTGCTGGATGTTCACCGTCGAGACCACGTCGACGCCCGCCTGCAGCAGCTCCTCGACGTCCTGCCAGCGCTTGGCGTTCCGCGAGCCCGGCACGTTCGTGTGCGCGAGCTCGTCCACCAGCGCCACCGCCGGCCGCCGCGCCAGCACCGCGTCCACGTCCATCTCGGGAAACACCGCGCCCCGGTACGCGACCTCCCGGCGCGGGACGGCCTCCAGGCCGTGGAGCAGCACCTCCGTGCGGGCCCGCCCGTGGTGCTCGACGAAGCCCACCACGCAGTCCGTGCCGCGCTCCACGCGGCGGTGTGCCTCGGAGAGCATGGCGTACGTCTTGCCCACACCGGGGGCCGCGCCGAGGTAGATCCGAAGCTTGCCGCGTGCCATGCGCCCATTCTCAAGGACGTTTGTGCTGTTCACGCACTTTTGGCCGGTCGTCCGCCCATCTCTGACGCATCCCTGACGCCCGCCACCGGAGACGGCTGCGGGCCGCACCCCGAGGGGGTGCGGCCCGTGTCGCGCACGCCGGCACACGGCCGGTTCCGGCAGGAGCGGGTCAGCGGACCTCGGTGATCTCCGGGCCGCGCTCCAGCTGGCCCATGCCGCCGGAGAAGCGGGAGCCCTCCTGGTCATCGGTCTGCACGCCGTCCGGCACCATCTGGGCGTCGTTCGGCAGCTTGAGCACGATCGGGTCGCGCGGAGCCATCGGGCCGTCACCGCGAACGATGACGGTGTCCCGGAAGATGGCCTCCAGCACGCCCGCCGACTCGGGGCGCACCGCGCCCTGGCCGGAGATGACGCCGCGCAGGAACCAGCGCGGACCGTCGACGCCGACGAAGCGGACCAGCTGGGCGCCGGTCTGGCCGTCGGGCATCGGCACGGGCACCTGGGCGCGCAGCTCCCAGCCGAGCGGGCCCTCGACCTCGTCGATGAGGCCGCCCTGCTGGACGATGCCGGCCGCGATCTCCTCGCGGACCTCGCCCCAGATGCCTTCCTTCTTGGGTGCGGCGAAGGCCTGCAGCTGCACGGCGCTGTCGCCCAGCACGACCGTCGCGGCGACGATCGCGTCACCGGCGACCTCGACGCGCAGTTCCATGCCCTCGACACCCGGTACGAGGATGCCGCCGAGGTCGACCCGGCCCTCTGCCGGGGAACCGGGCACCTCGGTGACGTCCCACGGGCCGTCGGGTCGCGGAGCCGGCGGCAGGTTCACCCTGCGGGGGGCGGCGTCGATCTCCTCGCCGTCCTGGCCATCGGCAGCCACGCCGTCCACGACCTGCTCGGCCGCGCCGCCGTCCTTGGCGGAGTCGTTCTTCTTGCGACGTCCGAACACGTCACTGTCCTTCCCGGTCGGATACGACCGAAGCGTAGCCATTCCCACCCTGCTGACCAGCGCCGTTTCCGGCCACGGCCGCATGGCCTCCGGTGGAGCCGAACCCCCCGTCGGCCCGCGCCGAGCCGGGAAGCTCCGCCACCTCGTGGAAGCGCACCTTCTCGACCCGCTGGACAACCAGCTGGGCAATGCGGTCGAAGCGCTCGAACCGGACGCTCTCGCGCGGATCGAGATTGACCACGATCACCTTGATCTCCCCACGGTACCCGGCATCCACCGTCCCTGGGGCATTCACCAGCGCGAGCCCGCAGCGGGCGGCCAGTCCCGAACGCGGGTGCACGAACGCCGCGTACCCGTCGGGCAGGGCGATCGAGACCCCGGTGGGCAGCACCGCGCGCTCGCCGGGCGCGAGCTCGGCGGCCTCGGTGGTCACCAGGTCGCAGCCGGCGTCGCCGGGGTGGCCGTACGCGGGGAGGGGCACCTCGGGGTCGACGCGCTTGATCAGCACGTCGATCGCGGGACGGGGGTCGTGATTGTTCAGAGCCATCAGGGGTTCACCTCGAAGGCGCGTGCGCGCCTGACCTGGTCCGGGTCGGCCATGACCGCCCGAATCTCCTCGGGCCGACCGTTGTCGATGAAGTGGTCGACCTTCACCTCTATGAAGAGCGCGTCCGCGCGTACGGCCACGGGGCCGTCGGGGCCGTCCATCCGGCCGACCGCGGTGCAGTAGATCTTGCGGCCGGCGACGGCGGTCACCTCGGCCCGCAGGTGCAGCACGGTGCCCACGGGCACCGGCCGCACGAAGTCGGTCTCCAGCCGCCCCGTCACCGCGATGACGCGCAGCAGCCAGTTCAGGGAGCCCAGCGTCTCGTCGAGCGCGGTGGCCAGGACGCCGCCGTGCGCGAGGCCCGGAGCACCCTGGTGGACGGGCCTGACGGTGAACTCGGCGGTGACGCTCACGCCGTCGCCCGCCCGCGCCTCCAGGTGGAGCCCGTGCGGCTGGCCCCCGCCGCAGCCGAAGCAGTGCTCGTAGTGCGAACCGAGCGGTTCGCCGGGCGCCGGGGCCTCGGGGTGCCGGACGGGTGCGGCGGCATCGTCCGGGGGCGTCAACGCTGTGTTTCGTCCACTCACAGGCGCAGACCTTACCCGCGCCGCTACCCGCCGGTCGCGTCGTGGCAGGCTTGACGCCATGCAGCTCTCCCCCGCGCACCACGACGAACGCCTGACCGCCCCCCGCTCCTGGTGGGGCATCGCCGTACTCACCGGGCTCGCCGGCGCCCTGATGCTGCTGCCGCTGGGCACGCTGCCGCTGCTGGCCGGGCTGATCGGGGGCGCGGCGCTGGCGGGGCTGCTGGTCAGCTCGTACGGTTCCGCGCGCGTGCGCGTGGTGAACGGGTCGCTGGCCGCCGGGGACGCGCGGATCCCGGTGTCGGCCCTGGGCGAGCCCGAGGTGCTGGACGCGGAGGAGGCGCGCGCCTGGCGGACGTACAAGGCGGACACCCGTGCGTTCATGCTGATGCGCAGCTACGTCCCGGGGGCGGTGCGGATCCCGGTGACGGACCCGGCCGACCCGACGCCGTACGTGTACCTCTCCAGCCGGCGGCCCGAGGCGCTGGCCGCGGCGGTCCGGGCGGCCAGGGCCGCTTCCCCGGCCGCGGGCTGACCGGGGCAACCGGGTATCCGGGCATCCGGGCGGCCGGGCATCCGGGCGGCCGGGCATCCGGGCGGCCGGGCGCGCCGCCGGGCCGGGGCATGCTCCCGCTCCCGGTCCGGCCCCGGGATCAGCCCTGGGGCTCGGTACGCGGTCCTTCGAGGGCGGGCCCGGGGTCGCCAGGGGCCTCGGGGAGGCGCTGGGCGGGCAGCTGCAGGGGCGGAAGCGACGGCAGGGCGCTCCAGGGCACGGCCCGGCCCTGCAGGTCCGCACGGACCTTCTCGGCGAGCCTGCGGGTGTCACGGCGGTTCATGACCGCGCCGACGGCCGCGCCCACCATGAACGGCATCAGGTTCGGCAGGCTGCGGATCATCCGCTTCATGATCTGCTGGCGCAGTTCGCTCTTCATGTGGCCGCTGACGACGGAGTTCAGCGTCGACGGCCTCGTGAGGTCGACGCCGCGCTCCTCGGTCCATGCGGTCAGGTAGGCGAGGCTGCGGTCCTTGACGTTGCCGGGGGGCCGCAGGCCGTAGACCTCGTGGAGCTCGGCGACGAGCTTGAGCTCTATGGCGGCGACGCCGGTGATCTCCGTGGCCAGTTCCACGGGCATGGCGGGCGGCACGGGCAGCATGGCCGCCGCACCGATGCCCGCGCCCACCGTGGAGGTGCCGTTCGCGGCGCCGGCGATCAGCTTGTCTGCCAGCTGATCGGGGCCGAGGCCCGGGAACTGGGCCCGCAGGGTCGCGAGGTCCCGGACCGGGATGCGCGGGGCGATCTCGATGATGCGGTCCGCGATGTACAGGGCGGCGGCCCTGGCGCCTTCGCCGCCCTTGCGCACACCGCTCTTGACGGCCTGCAGCCGACGGGCTCCGGCCCGCTGCCGGCGCCCTGGGCCGGACTCCGCGGCCGCCGGGGCCACCGCGGCGGTGTCGGAGTGCACGACGGGGACGCCGGGAGCTCCTGTGCCCGTTTCCGGGCCGGTGGCTCCCGCCGGTGTCTCCGCCGGATCAGCGGACTTCCGGAGGCGAAGCCTGCGGAAGGGTGTCGAGCCGGTCACGGCCGACGCCTCTCAGTCGCAGTCGCGGCAGATCGGCTGACCGTTCTTCTCCCGCGCCAGCTGGCTGCGGTGGTGCACCAGGAAGCAGCTCATGCAGGTGAACTCGTCGGCCTGCTTGGGCAGCACCCGGACGGCCAGCTCCTCGTTGGAGAGGTCCGCGCCGGGGAGCTCCATGCCCTCCACGGCGTCGAAGTCGTCGATGTCGACGCTCGAGGCCGACTTGTCGTTCCGCCGGGCCTTCAGCTCTTCGATGCTGTCGTTGTCGACGTCTTCGTCGGTCTTGCGTGGGGTGTCGTAGTCCGTTGCCATGTTTCGCTCTCCCCCTCTGGGATTTAGCGGTGTCTCAGCGCACGTAACGCGCGAGAGGCCGGACTTGTGCCCGACCTGAGGCGGAGATTTTGCCTCACATCAAGGTCTGTTACTCAATCGACACCCAGCCGCGCGCCTGAAGGGGCGACCGGCTGGGATGACGACCGGGACCGTACACGGTCCACAGACCGCCTTGCACAAAGGCCACCCGGTGTATTTTCCGCCGGGCGGGTGCCCGGAAACCCGGACTTGCCGGACTTTCCAGGCCTTCCGCGCCTTCTTTGGGCCACTGAACGCACATGACCCCACACTCGACCATGTGACCGATCACACAGAATTCAACTTGTTCACAGGCCAGTCATTCAGCTGTCGGCGAACAAGGATTCGGGGATTCAGAGGGGCAACGTGACGCGCATCACGAGGCCTCCGCCCTCCCTCGGCGTCGCCGTGATCCGCCCGCCGTGGGCGCGCGCCACGGAGCGCGCGATGGACAGCCCCAGGCCGACACCCTTGTCGCTGCCCGTGCGCTCCGTACGCAGCCGTCTGAAGGGCTCGAAGAGGTTGTCCACCTCGTACGCGGGGACCACCGGACCGGTGTTCGACACCACGAGGACCGCCTGGCCGTGCTGGGCCTCGGTGGTGACCTCCACCCAGCCGCCCTCCGGCACGTTGTACCGGACGGCGTTCTGCACCAGGTTGAGCGCGATCCGCTCCAGGAGCACGCCGTTGCCCTGCACGACCGCCGGGGCGCGCTCGCCGCGGACCTCCACGCCCTTCGCCCCGGCCTCCGCCCGGGCCTGGTCGATGGCCCGCGAGGCGACCTCGGCCAGGTCCACGGGTTTGCGCTCGACGAT
Source organism: Streptomyces sp. NPDC090445 (assembly GCF_044769385.1). Lineage (NCBI taxonomy): Bacteria > Bacillati > Actinomycetota > Actinomycetes > Kitasatosporales > Streptomycetaceae > Streptomyces > Streptomyces sp. NPDC090445. The sequence goes on from NZ_JBIVXV010000010.1 coordinate 86,619, forward strand.
CTGGTTCTCGCTGCGGGCCAGCAGCAGCAGGCCCTCGACCAGCTGCTCGCTGCGCTCGTTGGTCGCGAGCAGGGTCTTGCCCAGCTGCTGCAGCTCCACGGGCGCGCCCGGATCGGACAGGTGCACCTCCAGGAGCGTCCGGTTGATCGCCAGCGGGGTGCGCAGCTCGTGCGAGGCGTTGGCGACGAACCGCTGCTGGGCGGTGAAGGCCCGCTCCAGGCGGTCGAGCATCTCGTCGAAGGTGTCGGCGAGCTCCTTGAGCTCGTCGTCCGGCCCGTCCAGCTCGATGCGCCGGGTCAGGTCGGAGCCCACGACGCGGCGGGCGGTACGGGTGATCTTGCCCAGGGGGGAGAGCACCCGGCCGGCCATGGCGTAGCCGAAGGCGAAGGCGATGATGCTCAGCCCCAGCAGGGCCATCAGCGACCGGCTGAGCAGGTCGTCCAGCGCGTGCCGGCGCTGTTCGAGCATGCAGGACTGGATCGCGGCGTAGAACTGGTCGAAGGGCTGCTCGCCGCCCACCCCGGGACAGGTCGGGCTGGAGACGACGATCTTCTGCCCGCTGACGCTGACGATCTTGAACGGGAGGGCGTTGCCCTCCCGCAGCGCCTGCGCCGCCAGCAGGTAGATGATCGACAGCAGCAGGATCCCGGCGATCAGGAACATGCCGCCGTAGAGCAGGGTGAGGCGTATGCGGATGGTGGGACGGAGCCAAGGGAAGGGACCCTCGGGCGGGCCGGGGTCCCAGGCGGGTTTCGGGGGCGCGGACGGCGGCGCCGGAGTCGGTGCCACCCTCGTCAGATCCGGTATCCGGAACCCGGCACGGTCACGATGACCGGCGGCTCCCCGAGCTTGCGGCGCAGGGTCATGACCGTGACCCGGACCACGTTCGTGAACGGGTCGGTGTTCTCGTCCCATGCCTTCTCCAGCAGCTGCTCGGCGGAGACGACGGTCCCCTCGCTCCGCATGAGGACCTCCAGCACCGCGAACTCCTTGGGCGCCAGCTGCACCTCACGGCCCTCGCGGAACACCTCCCGCCGGTTCGGGTCGAGCCGGATCCCGGCCCGCTCCAGCACCGGGGGCAGGGCGACGGTCGTACGCCGCCCGAGGGCGCGCACGCGGGCGGTCAGCTCGGTGAAGGCGAAGGGCTTGGGCAGGTAGTCGTCGGCACCGAGCTCCAGGCCCTCCACCCGGTCGCTCACGTCCCCGGACGCGGTCAGCATCAGCACCCGCGTGGGCACGCCCAGCTCGACGATCTTCCGGCAGACGTCGTCGCCGTGCACGAGCGGGAGGTCCCGGTCCAGCACGACGACGTCGTAGTCGTTGACCTCGACGCGCTCCAGGGCCGCGGCACCGTCGTACACGACGTCCACGGCCATGGCCTCGCGGCGCAGTCCGGTGGCCACCGCATCGGCGAGCAGCTGCTCGTCCTCGACGACGAGTACGCGCACGTCGTTTCCTTCCCTCAAGCCCTCAGGGCACACGTGTATTGCGCCGTCCATCCTGCCCGTTTCAGCCGTAAACCGGCTGTAAGGCGCCACACGGGGGCCGATCCACGGCGGAAGTGAGGATTCCCTGGGCTTGCGAGGTTTCTGGGCCCAGGGTGCCGGGGAGGACGTCAGAACACCCCGACCACTCCCTGACGGCGGCTGCCGCGTGCCGCCGCCGACCCACGAAGAGGGGGCGAACCCACCATGGACGCATTCACCACAGGTCTCCTGCAGCGCATCAGGACCACGCAGTCCGACCTCCAGCACGCCCGTGAGACAGGCGACGACCACCTCGTGGAAGTGGAACAGGCCGAACTGGAGGACCTCCAGCGCCTTGCCGCAGAACACGGCGTGCCCGTCTCCGCCTGCTGATCCTCCCGCCCACCCCCGGACCCCGGCCGCCCGCAGGCGGCCGGGGTCCCTGCACGTCCGGGCCCGGGACTCCCGCCGTACGCCGTCAGTCGTGCCAGGCCCCGGCCGCCTCCAGCAGCGGCTGCAGCGCCTCGAACACGGCCGGCGTGCCCGCGAGCGCCAGCTCGCCGGAGGCGGGCTCCCCCGGCCGGCCGCCGGTCAGCGCCCCCGCCTCGCGGGCGATCAGCACCCCCGCCGCCAGGTCCCAGGGGTTGAGCCCGCGCTCGTAGTACGCGTCCAGCCGCCCCGCGGCCACGTCGCAGAGGTCGATGGCCGCCGACCCGCCCCGCCGGATGTCCCGCACCCGCGGGATCACCTGCTGCGCGACGTCCGCCTGCTGCGCCCTGCGGGGCTGGAGGTAGGCGAACCCGGTCGCCACCAGGGCCTGGTCCAGCGGTGCGGCCGCCCGGCAGGCCAGCCGGGTCTCCCCCAGCCAGGCGCCGCCGCCGAGCACCGCGTGGAAGGTCTCCCCGCGCATCGGGGCCTCCACCACGCCGGCCAGGGTCTCCCCCTCGTACTCGGCCGCGACGGACACGCTCCAGGACGGGAGGCCGTACAGGTAGTTGACGGTTCCGTCCAGCGGGTCCACGATCCAGCGCACCCCGCTGGTGCCCCGCCGGTCCGCGCCCTCCTCGCCCAGGATCCCGTCGTGCGGCCGCCGCCGCTCCAGGACGGCGGTGATCAGCTTCTCCGCGGCGAGGTCCATCTCGGTCACCACGTCGATCGGGCTGCTCTTCGTCGCGGCCACCGCCAGATCGGCCGGCCGGCCGTCCCGCAGCAGCTCGCCGGCGGCCCGGGCGGCCTCCCGGGCCACCTCCAGCAGCTCGGCGGCCAGCCCGTCCGGGGCCCCGGCGGGCCCCGCGTGCGTCTCGGATTCGGATGTCACGGTGCGCTCCCCCTCACGCGTACGGGCTGTCGGCGCCCGCGGCCGCCGGCCGGGCGGTCCGCGCCGGGCAGCAGCCGGCCGGGCACAGGTCGTGGCTCGGGCCGAGCAGCCCCAGGGCGCACCGCTCCACCGGCTCGCCCCGCTCCGCCGCGGCCCGTTCCAGCAGGAGCTCCCGGACCGCCGCCGCGAAGCGCGGGTCGGCGCCGACCGTCGCCGAGCGCACCGCCGGCAGCCCCAGCTCCGCTGCCTTGGCCAGGGCCTCGGTGTCGAGGTCGTACATGACCTCCATGTGGTCCGAGACGAAGCCGATCGGCACCATCACCACCGCCGGCGCGCCGGCCCCGTGGAGCGCCTCCAGGTGGTCGCAGACGTCCGGCTCCAGCCACGGGATGTGCGGGGCGCCGCTGCGCGACTGGTAGACGAGCTCCCAGGGCAGCTCCGTGCCCGTCTCGGCGCGCACCGCGTCCGCGATCACCCGGGCGACGTCCAGGTGCTGCCGGACGTACGCCCCGCCCTCGCCGCCGGCGGTGTGGTCCCCGGCCGGGCCGGAGGCGTCCGCGGCGGCGGTCGGGATCGAGTGCGTGGTGAAGGCCAGGCGGGCGCCCGCGCGCACCTCCTCCGGCAGCGACTCCAGCGCCGCCAGCACGCCGTCGATCATCGGCTGCACGAAGCCGGAGTGGTTGAAGTAGTGCCGCAGCTTGTCGACCCGCGGCAGCTCGGCGACGCCCTCCTGCTCCAGGGCGGCCAGCGCGTCGGCGAGGTTCTCGCGGTACTGGCGGCAGCCCGAGTAGGAGGCGTAGGCGCTGGTCGCCAGCACCGCGATGCGCCGGCGTCCGTCGGCGGCCATCTCCCGCAGCACGTCGGTGAGGTACGGCGCCCAGTTGCGGTTGCCCCAGTAGACGGGCAGGTCCAGTCCGTGGTCGGCGAAGTCCTTGCGCAGCGCGTCCAGCAGCAGCCGGTTCTGCGCGTTGATCGGACTGACCCCGCCGAAGCCGAAGTAGTGCTGTCCGACCTCCTTGAGCCGCTCGCGCGGGATCCCGCGCCCGCGCGTGACGTTCTCCAGGAAGGGGACGACGTCGTCGGGGCCCTCGGGGCCGCCGAAGGAGAGCAGCAGGAGGGCGTCGTAGGGGCCGGCAGGGCCTTGGGCCGGGGGTGAGGCGGCGGCACGGAGCTGGTCTGACATGCCTCGAATCCTGCCACCCGGCCCCTGGGGCGGGGAACGGGGCCCGCCGCGCCCCACCCCCGCCGAACCGCAGGTAAGGTAAACCTAACTTCCTGTCTGGACCACCCCCGTGCGGGCGCCTGTCGGCACACGTAACCTGTATGGGCCAGCGACGTCCCTTACGGAGGGCCCTTGCCCAGTCCCTACCGCGCCATCTTCGCCGCCTCCGGCACGAAGGGGTTCAGTACCGCCGGCTTCATAGGCCGGATGCCGCTGTCGATGGTCGGCGTCGGCATCCTCACCATGATCTCCGAGCTCACCGGCCGCTACGCGCTGGCCGGCGCGCTCACCGCGACCCTGGCCCTGTCCGCCGCCGTCGTCGGCCCGCAGGTGTCCCGCCTGGTGGACCAGTACGGCCAGCGGCGGGTGCTCCGCCCGGCGACCCTGGTCGCGCTCGCCGCGGTCGCCGGACTGCTGCTGTCCGCAGCGAACGGGCTCCCGGACTGGACCCTGTTCCTCTTCTCGGCGCTGGCGGGCTGCGTGCCGAGCGTCGGCTCGATGGTCCGCGCCCGCTGGACCGCGATCTACCGCGACCGGCCGCGCGAGCTGCACACGGCGTACTCCTTCGAGTCCGTCGTCGACGAGGTCTGCTTCATCTTCGGCCCGATCCTCGCCATCGGCCTGTCGACCACCTGGTTCCCCGAGGCGGGCCCGCTGGTCGCCGCGCTCTGCCTGCTGGTGGGCGTCTGGTGGCTGACCGCGCAGCGCGCCACCGAGCCGCCCCCGCACCCGCGCGACCCGGCCGCCGACCGCACCTCCGCGCTGGCCTCCCCCGGCCTGCAGGTGCTGATGGCCACGTTCGTCGCGACCGGCGCGATCTTCGGCTCCATCGACGTGGTCACCCTGGCCTTCGCCGAGGAGCAGGGCCACAAGTCCGCGGCCAGCTTCATCCTCGCGATCTGGGCGGCCGGCTCCTGCATCGCGGGCATCGTCTTCGGCCTCCTCCAGCTGAAGGGGAAGGCCGAACGCCGTTGGGTACTGGGCGTGTGTGCGATGGCCGTGAGTATGATCCCCCTCCTACTGGCCGGGAACCTGCCGTTCTTGGCCGTGGCGCTCTTCGTCTCGGGCCTCGCGATCGCTCCCACGATGATCACCACGATGGCCCTGATCGAGGCGCACGTACCACGCGCGAAGCTGACCGAGGGCATGACCTGGATCAGCACCGGTCTCGCGGTCGGTGTCGCGCTCGGGTCCTCCGCGGCCGGCTGGGTCATCGACGCCGCCGGTGCGAAGACCGGGTACGTCGTCTCCATCTCGGCGGGGGCCGCCGCGGCGGCGGTCGCGTTCGCGGGTTACCGCCGGCTGACGAGGCCGGCGCAAGGGGAGGAGCCAGCTGACGATGGGGACGGTCACAGCAGGACGGCGGCGGCCGGGGGCACCGGGCACACCGCGGAATCCGGCAGCGTGGCGTAACTGGGCGGGCAACGTCACCGCCCGGCCGGCACGGGTGGTGGCCCCGGCCTCGGTCGGGGAGGTCCAGGAGGCCGTGCGGCGGGCCGCCGAGGACGGGCTGCGGGTGAAGGCGGTCGGCACCGGCCACTCCTTCACCGCGGCGGCCGCCACCGACGGGGTGCTCCTGCGCCCCCAGGCGCTCGCCGGGATCCTCGGCATCGACCGGGCCGCCGGCACCGTGACGGTGGCGGCGGGCACGGCACTGAAGGACCTCAACCGGGCGCTCGCCGCCGAGGGCCTGTCGCTCACCAACATGGGCGACATCATGGAGCAGACGGTCTCGGGTGCGGCCGGCACCGGCACCCACGGCACCGGCCGCGACTCCGCCTCCATCGCCGCCCAGATCCGCGGCCTGGAGCTGGTCACCGCGGACGGTCGGTTGCTGGCCTGCTCGGAGAAGGGAAACGACGAGGAGCGCGCGGTCTTCGCGGCCGCCCGGATCGGCCTCGGCGCGCTCGGCATCGTCACCGCGATCACCTTCGCCGTCGAGCCGCTGTTCTTCCTGACCGCCCGCGAGGAGCCCATGCGCTTCGACCGGGTGACCGCGGAGTTCGAGGAGCACTTCGCGGAGAACGAGCACTTCGAGTTCTACTGGTTCCCGCACACCGGCAACTGCAACACCAAGCGCAACAACCGCAGCCAGGGCCCCGCCGCCCCGCCCGGGCCGGTGAGCGCCTGGATCGAGGACGAACTCCTGTCCAACGGCGTCTTCCAGGCCGTCAACTCGCTGGGCCGCGCCGTCCCGGCGGCCATACCCGGCATCGCCCGCGTCGCCAGCCGCGCCCTGTCCGCCCGCACGTACACGGACATCCCGTACAAGGTGTTCACCAGCCCGCGCCGGGTGCGGTTCGTGGAGATGGAGTACGCCCTTCCGCGCGAGCACGCCGTCGCGGCGCTGCGGGAGCTCAAGGCGATGGTCGACCGCTCCCGGCTGCGCATCAGCTTCCCCGTGGAGGTGCGCACGGCCCCGGCGGACGACATCACGCTGTCCACGGCCTCGGGGCGGGACACGGCGTACATCGCCGTGCACATGTACAAGGGCACGCCGTACCAGGCCTACTTCACCGCCGCCGAACGCATCTTCACCGCGTACGGCGGGCGGCCGCACTGGGGCAAGGTGCACACCCGGGACGCCGCGTACCTCGCCGAGGCCTATCCGCGGTTCGGCGAGTTCACGGCCCTGCGGGACCGGCTGGACCCGGACCGGCGCTTCGGCAACGACTACCTGAGGCGGGTGCTGGGCGACTGAGCCCGCCGCGGGACCCCTGGTCCGGCGCCGTTCTCCGGTGCGGCGCCGGACCGCGTGCGGCGCGGGCCGGGGTCCCGCCCCTCCGTTTCCTGTCCCCCCGTCACCTGGTGTGTGTCCCACCACTCTTGGACTCTCGTGCCCCATCGCTCCCGGGAGTCACGCGACTCCCGAGCGAAACGAATGACTCCGTTTCTGCGGATTCTGTGCACCAAGACACCCGAAAACGGGCACGATCGCAGCTCCGGCCCGATCCGGGGCAGCCCAACTGCCGCCGACACCGACAATTTCGGCGGCGCGGCGGTCCACCGCGGTGGCCCGAATGGAGTACTGTGGCGACGCCTGGGGGCCGTCCTTCCTTTCGGCTGTCCGGACCCGGGAGAGGGGGCCGGTTGACGGGGAAAGCGGCACTCGGACCGGTGATGCCGCGGCATTGCACGGGCGCCTGCTGCGCACAGTAACCACTCGGTCACTGTGCGTACCCAACAGGTAACCGTGCCATAACGGCGATCAAGGGCGCATGCCCGACACGCCGGTTGAACTCGGCAAGGTTGTGGCAGGCTGCACCCGGGCAGGCCACACTCGACTAGCGGAAGCAGCGACGCACGTGACGTCGGCAGGCACCACCCGGGAGGTCCCCATGCCCGAACTGCGTGTCGTGGCCGTCTCGAATGACGGCACACGACTGGTGCTCAAGGCTGCGGACAGCACGGAGTACACCCTTCCGATCGACGAGCGGCTTCGGGCTGCCGTGCGCAACGACCGCGCGCGCCTGAACCAGATCGAGATCGAGGTGGAGAGCCACCTCCGCCCCCGCGACATCCAGGCGCGCATACGGGCCGGCGCCTCCGCGGAGGAGGTCGCTCAGCTCGCCGGCATCCCCGTCGACCGCGTACGCCGCTTCGAGGGCCCGGTGCTGGCCGAGCGCGCGTTCATGGCGGAGCGGGCCCGCAAGACCCCCGTACGCCGCCCCGGCGAGAACACCGGCCCCCAGCTCGGCGAGGCCGTGGCGGAGCGGCTGCTGATGCGGGGCGTCGAGAAGGACTCCGTCCAGTGGGACTCCTGGCGCCGCGACGACGGCACCTGGGAGGTCCTGCTGGTCTACCGGGTCGCGAACGAAACCCACTCGGCGAGCTGGACCTACGATCCGCCGCGCCGGCTGGTCGTGGCCGTGGACGACGAGGCCCGCGCGCTGATCGGCGAGGCCGACGACCTGCCGACCGCCCCGGAGCCGAGCTACCCGTTCGTGCCGAGGATCGCCCGGCTGCCGCGGGACCGCCCGCTCGACCGCACCCTCGACCGCGCCCTCGACCGGCCGGAGCGCCCCATGGTGCCCGCGCCGGAGCCGGAGGAGGAGCGGGACTCGCTCACCAGCCTGCTGGAGGCGGTGCCGAGCTTCCGCGGCGACCTCGTGGTCCCCGAGCGCGACGACCCCCCGGCGGAGGAGGCGGAGGCCGAGGAGCCCCCGGCCGCCTCGGCGGGCGCGGGCGCCGCGTACGCGGACGTCCTCATGCCGCGGACGGTGGCAGGCCACCGCGATCGGCTGACCGGCACCACGGACCGCCAGGCCGAGGCCGACGGCGTCCGCCCGGGCCGCCGCGCGGCGGTCCCCAGCTGGGACGAAATCGTCTTCGGCACCCGCCGCAAGAAACAGGAGTAAGCGCGCGGGCTGGGCAATCCAGCCCGCGCGGCGATTGAGCGCACCGGGCGCGAAGCGCCCGGAACGGGGTCCGGGGCAGAGCCCCGGTTTCGGGAAGGGGCGGGGCTGGGGAACGGCTCCGCGCAGCGGCACCCCGGGACACCGGCGGGCCCGCCCCGCCCCACCCGCGGCTACTGCGGGTCCGGGCCCGTGGCCACCGGCCGCTCCGGGTCCGAGGACCACTCCGACCAGCTGCCGGCGTACAGCGCGGCCGGGATGCCGGCCACCTCCAGGGCCAGCACCTCGTGCGCCCCCGACACACCCGAACCGCAGTACACGCCCACCGGCACCGGCACCGTGCCGCCCGCGCCCAGCGCGGCGAAGCGGGCCCGCAGGTCCTCCGCGGGCCGGAACAGCCCGTCCGGGCCCGCGTTCTCCGTCGTCGGCGCCGACACCGCCCCGGGGATGTGCCCGCCGACCGGGTCGATCGGCTCCACCTCGCCCCGGTAGCGCTCCCCGGCCCGTGCGTCGAGCAGGATCCCGCTGCGCGCCAGGGCTGCCGCGGCGTCCGCGTCGAGCAGACCGACGGCTCCCGGACTTGGCTTGAAATCGCCCTCGACAGGGGTCGGCGGCTCGTCCGTCAGCGCACCACCCGCCGCGGTCCACGCGGCCAGGCCCCCGTCCAGCACCCGGACCCGCGTGTGACCCGTCCAGCGCAGCAGCCACCAGGCGCGGGCGGCGGCCCAGCCCAGGCCGCCGTCGTACACGACCACGTCCGTGTCGGCCCTGACCCCGGCCCGGCGCATGACCGCCCCGAACGCGTCCGGGTCCGGCAGCGGATGCCGCCCGCCCGACCCCGGCGGACCGGCCAGTTCGCGGTCGAGGTCGACGTACACGGCGCCCGGCAGGTGGCCGGCCTCGTACGCGGACCGCAGGTCGGGGCCGCCCAGCTGCCAGCGGACGTCCAGCAGCACCGGCGGCCGGGGACCGGCCAGCCCGTCCGCCAGTTCGGCGGCGGAGAGAATCGCAGAGTTCGCAGTCATGCAGCCATCTTCCTCCCCGCCCGCAGCCCGCGTAACAAGCCCGATACCGGCGGGCCGCACCGATTCGGTCATCTACCCCCGCTCCGGCGAATCCCGGCCGGTCGGGGCGCGCCGGACCCGCCGGAGTGAAACCATCTGGTCCGGCACAGCCCCACGAGGGAGGAGACTGCTGACATGACCGAGGCAGCACACGCGATGCGGCGCCCGCCCGGCACCCCGTGCTGGTCGAGTCTGATGGTGCACGGCCTCGGGACCACCGAGGCCTTCTACACCGACCTCTTCGGCTGGGAGTACGAGCCCGGCCCCGAGCCCTTCGGCCCGTACGTCCGTGCCCTCCTCGGCGGCCGGGAGGTCGCCGGGATCGGCGAGATGCCGCCGGACCGGCACCTTCCGGTGGCCTGGACGACGTACTTCGCCACCGACGACGCCGACGCGGCGGCCGAGGCGGTCCGCTCCTGCGGCGGCACGGTCGCCGTGGGCCCGCTCGACGCAGCCGGCACGGGCCGGACGGCGATCTGCTCCGACCCGCTGGGCGCGGTCTTCGGGCTCTGGCAGGCCGAGGAGCGCGCGGGGACCCAGCTGTCCGGCGTCCACGGCACCCCCGTGTGGGCGGAGCTGGTCACGCAGGACACCACGACCGTCGGCAAGTTCTACGAGCACGTCTTCGGCCACGAGGCCGTGCACCGCACCACGGCCCCCGCCTCGGCCGCCCCGACAGCCCCGGCCGCCGACTTCGACTACCTGACCCTGCTCCTGGACGGCCGGCCCGTCGCCGCCGTGCACGGCGTCGGGCGCTCCCTGCCGCACGACCGCGGGCCGCACTGGATGACGTACTTCGCCGTCGACGACGCCGACGCGGCCGCGGCCCTGGTGCACCGGCTGGGCGGGCGCGTGGTCCAGCCGCCCCGCGAGGGCCTCACCGGCCGGGTCACCACCGTCACGGACCCGGAGGGCGCGCTGCTGGCCCTCGTCGAGCTCCGGCCCGGCAACGGCCTCTGAGCGGCCCCGCGCCGACAGCCGTCGGGCTGCCGTGAGCCCCCTCTCAGAAGCGGTAGTTCGGGGCTTCTGCGGTGATCGTCACGTCGTGCGGGTGGCTCGTCGTCCGCGACCAGGACCGGTACGCGGTTGCCGCGCATGGCCGTGGCGGGGAGCGGGTCGCCCGTCGGCCGCGGCAGGGGGGAGGCGGCGGCGTCCGGGGTGTCCCGGGCCACGGTGATCAGGTCGGGCTGGTGGGCCGAGGAGTCGACCAGGACGTGATCCGTGGCCGGGTCGAGCAGGCCGTCCAGGAAGCGGAAGTACGCTGCGAAGTCGGCTTGGTCGGCGCCGATCGCGCAGATGAGCCCGCCCGGGACCGCTTCGCGCAGGACGGCGATCTCCTCGGCGGTCACCCGGCACTGGAGCTGGAGCGCGGACGTCGCGGGCAGTCCGAGGTCCGTCCGGATGCGCCGCCAGTCGTCGGCCGTGGGCACGTCCTCCATGACGACGGCCGCCAGCAGGCCTTCGGGCAGGGCAGCCGCCATCGCCCGTACGGCGGCGGTCTCGTGGTGCGCCAGCGGCAGGTCGGCGGCTGCCGCGGCCGGCTCCAGGCCCGGCATGTGGCGCGCCTGGCTGCGGGAGTAGGCGGGCTCACGGGGGGATACGGCGTGCACGCCGATCGCGTTGGCCCCGGCCCGCACGACGGCGGCCAGGTCGACGGCGTTGTGCACACGGCAGACCTTGAAGACCCAGTCCGGCCGGTCGCCGAGGGGGGCGGGCGGTTCCGGGGCCGCCGCGGGCAGGGCCGCGTACAGCCGGTGGAGCGCCTGGGTCTTGGCGCTCGTGCCCCAGGTGGCGAAGGCGGTCACGTAGTCGGCCACGGGACGCAGGTCGAGTACGTTCTCCCAGCCCTCGCACAGCGGCTCGGCCGCTGCCCCGCGCAGGCGCTTGGCGATGTTCTCGTAGTTGAAAGCAGGCGACGGCGGCCCGGATGCGGGCCGGGGCGTGCTCGCCCAGGATCCGCTTCACGTTCGCCAGCGTGGAGAAGGTCGTGACGTTGTTGTCGTAGAGGACGACGGCGCCGTCGCCGTCCAGCCAGGCGAGGACGCGTTCCTGGAAGTGCTTGGGCACCCGGTTCATCAGGCGCTCGAAGCCGGGCGACCCGTCCTCCTCCAGGCCGCGCATCGCGTTCTTGGACGAGTACGCCATGTGGGCCACGCCCACGGGGGGCTGGTCCGGGCGGGTCAGCCGGGTGATCACCCGGAAGGCGAGTCCCAGGTCCAGGGCGCCCGACGGGAAGTCGATCACGCCGGCGGGCCAGTCCTCGGCGCCGAGGACGTGGTCCACCTGCGGGGCGTCGAACACGGTGCTCCAGTAGGCGAGGTGGCAGTCCTCGACGAGCCGCTCGACGTCCTCGTCGAGGCCGCCGGGCGCGCCGTCGGCGACGTTGGCCTTGACCAGTACGTCCAGGGCGTGGGTGGCGGCGTTCTTGAGGTGGTCCAGGACGCCTGTGACGAGCCACCGCTGTGCGCGGGGCAGGGCTTCCCAGCCGGCGAGGACCCCTCCGTCGGCGAGGATCCGCAGGCAGTCGAGGGACAGGTCCAGCGCCCGGTGCCACCGTTCCCGGCCGGTGCCGGGATCGGCGAACAGGTAGGGCGGGGAGGCGAGGTGGAAGAGCCTGCCCCGCAGCAGGACGCGGTCCTCCCCGGTCTCGGTGAGCCCGAGCAGGAGGCCGCGCAGCCGTGCGCGCTCGGCGGGGTCGCCGGTGGCCGTGCGGCACAGGTCGTCGAGCGCGCGGAGGTACAGGTCCTGCCGCAGGGCGCCGACGCCGATGCTGTTGTCCGCGGGCGGGAGGTTGGCCAGCGCGTGCCCGTACGCGGCGTGTACGCCGTCGAGGTCGGCCAGCGCGTAGTCCGCCGGGCCGGTGGCCAGTCGGTGCTGGAGCTCGATGTCCGGGAGGGTGGCCATGAACTCCCGCCAGCTGCGGCTGGACCGGGCTCCAGGCTCGTGCACGACGCGGACGGTGCGGCCGCCGGACCGCTCGACCAGGTCGAAGAGCTCGTGGTCGTGGTAGTTGTCGTCCGCCAGGAGCTCGATGCGGGCCCCGGTGTCCAGCAGGTCGCGCACGGCGTCGGCCTTGCGGTCGCCGTCGACCACGGTGCCCATGCGGCACCGTCCGTCCTCGAAGTCGAGCGTCGAGCCCGTGACCTCGTACGGCAGCCCGTTGAGGAGGCATCGGGCGAGCAGGGCTTCGACGACGCCCGCGATGAAGGGCCGGTACCCCGCGCTGAGGAACAGGATGCGTAAGTCCGGGTCCTGGCGGTACTGGAGGTGACGCAGGTAGCCGGCGACCTCGGGGTAGAGCGCGAGGCCGGCGGCGACGGCTGCCCCGACGTCCTCCATCCGCTGCCCGGTCCAGGGGCCGAGGGGGGGGAGGCGTTGATCAGGTCCAGGGTCCGGCGGCGGAATTCCGCATCGGAAAGAGTGGGTTCCGGTCCGTATGCGCGGGCATTGAGGGAGAGGAATTCCCGGACGCCCCGCTCGTCGAGCAGAAGGCCCGGCGAGGCGCACGCGTGGTACCACGCGGTGGTGTTCATCAGGGTACGGTCGACGTCGAGGACGATCCACGACCGCTGCGGTCCGTTATTGGTCGATACAGTCACGATATGCTGCTCCACGCCGTTGAGCTGAAATCGTCGGCGACGGGCCTCCCACTGCATCTGCTCATGAGCTTTTCCCCTCGTTGGACGACCGGCTCGATCCGAACGACGTCGCGGATCGGATTGATGAGGGCGAGGCATTCCGTTCCCGGGGTGACGAAGAGCTCGCGGAGGTGGGATATGGCGTGCTGCCGCGGCCCGGCCGGCAGTCCGCGGACTTCCATGTGGATGTGGCCGCGGGGCTCGTACGGCTTACCGCCGCGCAATGCCTCCCAATCGACGGACCGGCGCGGCCAGTACGTCCCGTAGCAGTGCAGTTCCTGGCCGGGAAGGAGGTGGAATTCCTGCTCGGAGGCGATGTCGGTGGCCTGCTGCACATGGGTCAGGCGCCGGTGCGGAATGCGCCGCAGAACCCGTCCGATGATGCGCGGGGGCCGGTCCGCGTCGGTGACGCGGACGAAAATCCGGACGGCGTAGGAGTCGATCCGGTTGACCGAGACGAATGCCTTGACCGCGTCCAGCGCGTTCAGCCCGTCCGGGGAGCCTTCGAGGCGCAGCAGGTGGCTTCCGGGCGCCGCGGGCCCGTCGGTCTGCGGGAGGAAGGCGGTGTGCAAGTAGACGCTGCGGCGTTCGAGCAGTCGGGGCGAGGGGGGCACGGTCAGCGGGATGGCCACGCTGAAATCGCCGCCCTGCGGCAGGTGGCCGCTGGCGGTGGAGGACTCGCCGGAGAGGTGCGGGCCGGCGAGCAGCGAATGCTCCAGCACCTCCCCGCCCGGGTGGTCGTCCGTGGGCGGGGCCCCCGCCGCGCCGACCCTCAGGTAGCGGGTGTCGGGCTTCGCCATGCCCAGGGCGATCACGGCCTGCCGGGCGGTCTCGTCCCGGAAGTATTTGGCCCGGGCGAAGAGGAAGGCGTCGATGCCCTGGAGGTCGACGCTGAAGGAGTCGGGTCCGCCGTAGCGCAGGTGCGCGTCCCGGAGCGGATCGTCGGCGAGTTCCCCGGCGGCCACGATGCGTACGGAGGGTAAGGCCGAGGGGCGCGGGTTGGTCTGCTCGTTCCATACGCTGCGAGCGGCGAGGTAGCAACCTTGCCCGGTGCCGAACAGAAGGCGTTTCCCGGAGCCGTCGGACAGGACCCTGCCGCCGAGCGGTAAGGCGTCACCGATGATGGCGGAATGACGCACCGACTTTCCCCCTGAGAGAACTGGGATGAAGAGACTTCATTCCCGACGACGGGAATTACGGCAGCACGGAAGGCGGCTGCGGGGCGATATGGAAACGCCATGAGAAACGGGCGGGCGACATGAGCGAAATGCGGCGCACTGCCCCTCTCTGGGCGGCAGCGGCCCGGCTCCCTAACGATCACGAAGCAGGATGATCATCCATATCAACCGCCTTTATGCGGGCCTCGCTTCGCAGCTTCCTGCGAGATCTTCTCATCCTTCCTTCCGCCAATCACCGCACAATGGACATTCCACTGCTGTCGCACTCGCCGTCAGATAAGGGGTGCATTTCATCCTTGGAGGCGGCCGGATCCCCCTCCAAGGTGGCGTGAATTTCACCGTCGACGCGTCCGAAATCCGATGCAGAAAAGGAGCCGGTGGCGCCTACACGGACGTTGGGTACGATGCGCGAATGATTCCTCACCGATTGATTGCCACCGACCTCGACGGAACTCTTCTGCGCAACGACGGAAAGATTTCGGAGCGGACCCGGCGGGCACTCCGGGGAGCCACCGACGCCGGCGCGGAAGTCGTGCTCGTCACGGCCCGGCCGCCCCGCTACGTCGACGCACTCATCGCGGCCTACGGCCTCGCCGGGACGGCCGTGTGCAGCAACGGGGCCCTCGTGTACGACATGACCTCCCGCAGCGTGGTCTCCTCGCGCACCCTCCCCGTCGACTCCGCGCGGCGTGCGGCCGAAGCCCTGACGGAGGCCGTGCCCGGAATCGGGTTCGCCGTCGAAACGGGCCACCGGGTACTGTTCGCGCCGGGATACGGCCACCGCCTCCCCGAGGACGTGGACGCCGAGTTCGCCGTCCCCTCCGTCGACGACCTGTGGCGGTCCGAGGCGCCCATCGTCAAGCTCCTGGCGTGGTCGGACGCGTTCGACGCCGACACCATGCTCGCCTCCGCCGAACGCGCTGCCGGCTCGGTGGCACAGTTCACCCACTCCGGCGGCAGCGGGCTGCTGGAGATCAGCGCCTCCGGCGTCACCAAGGCGGGCACCCTGTCAGCCCTGTGCGCCGAGCGCGGAATCGACACGGCCGAGGTGGTCGCCTTCGGTGACATGCCCAACGACCTGTCCATCCTCACCTGGGCGGGAGCCGGCTACGCGGTGGCCAACGCCCACGCCAGCGTCCTGTCGGCGGTGTCCCGGCACACGGCCTCCAACGAGGAGGACGGCGTGGCCGTCGCCCTGGAGCAGCTCTTCTCCCTCTGACCTCGTCAGAGGACGGGTCGGTCGGACGGCGCAACGGCATTGTCGAGCAGTTCGGCGCCGCCGGTTCACGGCGGCGCCACTACGGGGGATCCATGCACAAGGTAGGACAACCGCCGGACGAGGCCACCGCAACGGACGTGTCGTGGTGGCGGATCGGCTTCATCTGCTCGGTGCTGCTGCTGGAAGGCATGAGTTCCTCCAGCATCAACGTGCAGATCGCCGCATTGGGAAGCAGCCTGCACCTCACCCCTCTGCAGCTCCAGTTGACGGCGAGCATCTTCCTCGTCGCCTACGCCGGCCTGCTGCCGGCAGCCGGTCGGCTCGTCGACGCATGGGACCGGCGGGCGATGTTCATGATCGGCGTGGGAGTGTCCGGCCTGGGCTCCGTCCTGTGCGCCGCCGCCACCTCGGGCTGGTGGCTGGTCCTCGGACGGTTCGTCCAAGGCGCGGGAGCGGCCTTCAGCGCGCCCGCGGCCATCGCCCTGATCACGGCCAATCTGCCTCCGGGCCGACTGCGCAACAAGGCACTGGCCCTCTACGGCTCGATGGGGGCGGCCGGGTTCACGCTCGGGCTCGTCGTCCCCGGGTTCCTCGTGACCCAACTCGGCTGGCGGGCGAGCTTCCTGGTCTACGTCCCCCTGGTCGTCGCCGTGCTGCTGGTGACGCGTACCATCGGCTCCGCCCCCGGCACCGGCGCCCGCGTCGACGCCGTGTCGGCGGTGGCCCTGACGGCCGCCGTGATCCTGGCCGTCGGTACGGTCGGCAGCATCGGCGAAACGTCACCCTGGGCGAGCGGCGGCCTGCTCGCCGCCGCGGCCGGCCTCGCGGCCCTGCTGGTCCACCGGGGCAGGCGGCGGGGAACCCGCATGTTCCCCCCGAGCGTTCTGCGTTCGTCCCGTGTGATCGTCGGATGCACCGCGCTGGCGGGCGTCTTCGCGGCGATCGTCGCCTCGATGTACCTGACCGGTCTCGAACTGGCCCTGAACCGCGGCCACGACGAGTTCGCCGTGGGACTGGCGCTCGCACCGCAGAGCATCAGCAACGCGGCGGCCGGCGTGTGGGGCGGCCGCCTCGTCACCCGCCACGGTCCCGGCCGGGTGCTGGCGGCGGGCATGGCCCTGGTGGCCTCCGCGCTGGTCTATCTGGGCACGGTCGGCTTCCAACTCCCCTACGCACAGGGGCTGCTGCCCGCCACCTTGGCCATCGGGTCCGGAGTGGCCCTGTGCTACCCGGCTGCGTCGATCATGGCGGTCAGCGCGGTGCGCCCCCAGGAGCACGGCACGGCCTCCGCCCTGCTCACCGTCTTCCAGAAGTTCGCGTGCGTCACCACCCTGGACGGCTCTGCGGTCACCGAGCGGCTGGCCCCTTCCGGCTGGCGCCACTTCCGGGCCGGGAACACCGCCCGTTTCGCCTTCCACTGCCCCGGTCTGGCCGACGACCCGCCGGCCGATCACACCACGGCGTTCCGGGAGGCGCTCACCGGCGCCCTGCGCACGGCATAGGGTCTCCCCTCCCCGGTCAGCGGTCTCCCCTCCCCCCGGTCACGACGGCGGGGGGGGAGGGGAGAGCCCGCCGTTCTTCGCGTCCGCGCTGCAGCCCGTCCCGGCCGTCAGGCGGGGTTGACCGGCAGGACGTCGGGGGAGATCGCGGCCGCGCGGGCCGCGGCGCTCGTCATGCGGCGGCGGTGGTGGCGGCGGCAGAGGACCTCGTAGCCGATCTCCTCCGCCGGCCGGTTCACGTCGCCGACCACCACCTGGGCGCCCTCGACGACCATCTCGCCGCCCACCGTGCGGGCGTTGTGCGTGGCACGGGCCCCGCACCAGCACAGGGCCTCCACCTGGAGCTGTTCCAGGCGGTCCGCCAGTTCGATCAGGCGCTGGGAGCCCGGGAACAGCTTCGTGCGGAAGTCCGTCGTGATGCCGAAGGCGAAGACATCCATGTCGAGGTCGTCGACGATGCGGGCGAGCTGGTCGATCTGCTCGGGCGTGAGGAACTGGGCCTCGTCCACGATCACGTAGTCCGCCTTGCCGCCCTTCGAGAGCTGGGCGACCAGATACGCGTACAGGTCCATGTCCTCCGGCGCCTCGACCGCCTCCGTCACCAGGCCCAGGCGGGAGGACAGCTTGCCCTCGCCCGCCCGGTCGTCACGGGTGAAGATGACGCCCTGCAGGCCCCGCGCGTCGCGGTTGTGGGCGATCTGGAGCGCCAGCGTACTCTTCCCGCAATCCATCGTGCCGGAGAAAAACACCAGTTCAGGCATGGAGGAAACGGGACCTTCCGGGTCGTGGTGGGGGTGGGGCCGGGGGCCGTCGGGGCCGGGGGCCGGTTCGGGCTGGCGGTGCGGGGGTGTCGGGGCCGGGGCGGTCAGGTGCGCACTTCGAGCAGCGGGACGAGCTGCTCGGCCGCGGTCATGGAGCCGTGCATTCCGGCGAGCCCGGACTCGTTGGGCTCGTTCACGGACGCGGTGATCGCGACATCGGCGTGCGCGGCCGCGACCACATCGCCGATCCGTCCGAGGACGCGCTCGTCGCACTCCCCCGGCGGCCCGAACCAGCCCAGTTCCAGGGCCTCTTCGCGGCTCGCGATCCAGAACCGGTCGCCGAGCACCTCGCGCCACACGGTCAGCACGTCTGCCTCGGCGCCGGGCACGGCGTACACGTGCCGGGCCCGGCCCTCGCCGCCGAGCAGGGCCACGCCCGCGCCCAGCTCCCAGTCCTCGTCGAAGTCGATGCGGGAGTCCTCGTCGAAGGGGACGTCCACCATGCCGTGGTCGGCGGTCACGTACAGCGCGGTGCGCGGCGGCAGCTGCTCGGCGAGCCGCTGCACGAGCCGGTCGACGTACATCAGCTGGCCGCGCCAGGCGTCGGAGTCCACGCCGTGCCGGTGGCCGGCTCCGTCGAGCTCGCTGAAGTACGTGTAGACCAGTGAGCGGTCCCCGGCTGCGAGGCGCTCGGCCGCCAGGTCCATGCGCTCTTCGCCGGTCATCCGCCCGACGAAGGTGCCGCCGCTCAGCGCGATCTTGGTGAGCGGGGTGGTCTGGAAGGTGGGCGAGGACACCTGCGCGGTGGCCACCCCGGCCGCGTCGGCCAGCCGGAAGACGGTCGGGTACGGCTGCCAGGGCTCCGGCGGGGTCCACGGGTGCCAGCGCAGCTGGTTCATCAGCCCGCCGGTGGCCGGGTTGCGGACCGCGTAGCCGGGCAGGCCGTGGCGGGCCGGCGGGAGGCCGGTGCCGACGGAGGCCAGCGAGGTGGCGGTGGTCGCCGGGAAGCCCGCGGTGATCGGGCGGCCGGTGCCGCCGCGCGAGGTGCCCAGCAGCGAGGTCAGGTACGGGGCCTCGTCCGGGTGGGCCTTTATCTGCTCCCAGCCCATGCCGTCGACGAGGAACACGCAGTTGCGGTCGGCCGGCGTCAGCTCGGTGATGGCGGCGGTGAAGCCGGGGACCCCCAGGCCGGCCGCGAGGGTCGGCAGCAGGTCGGCGAGCGAGCCGGTCCCGTACTCCGGGACGGGGGCGCCGGCCAGGTCCAGCAGCTCGGGCTCGTCCCAGTTCGCGGGTGCGGAGTAGGACATCAGCGGGCGGAGGAGGCGGTCGCCGCGGTCGCCTCCGACAGCGCCTGGGCGAACAGGAGGGTCTGGCGGACCGCCTCGGGGCCGTCGCCGGCCTCGCTGACGCGCAGGCTGAGGTCGTCGGCGGTGGAGTTGCCGGTGTAGCCGTGGTCGGAGTCGCAGTTGGGGTCGCCGCAGGCGGCGGGCTCCAGGTCGATGCGGGAGACCGCGCCCCAGCCGATGGTCAGGACGACCTCGCGGGGCAGGGTGCCCGGGGTGTAGGACTCGGGGTTGGCGACGACGCGGCTGAGCACCACCGAGGAGATCCCGGACAGCTTCACCGACTCGGTGGAGGTGGTCGCGTACGGGGACGGGGACCCGGCGTCGGCGGCCTGCTCGTCGGTGTGGCTCACGATGAAGCGGTTGCCGGTCAGGACCAGCACGGTCACGTGCCGGCGGACCTCGTTGGAGTCGAACGTCGTCTCCTGGTGGACCAGGTACGACGAGATCGGCTCGCCGCCCACCGCGGCCTCCACGGCCTCTGCCACGAGGGCCGGGTAGTAGCCGCTGCGCTCGATCGCCGCGCGCAGCCCCTGGGTCGTCGTACCGGATTTCGCCATGGGGTCCATCCTAAGGCCCGCAGGGGGCGCCCCGGCCGCCACCGGACGCCCTCAGTAGCTGGGGAGCGTCCGGGGACCGAGATCGGTGCGGGCCGGGGGATGGGCGATGCGGACCACGGCGCTCAGCACCGAGAGGCCCTCGGTGGCGACGACGACGGGCTCCAGGGTGACGCCGACCACTTCCGGGTGGTCGTCCACGAGCCGGGAGAGGCGCAGGAGGAGCTCCTCCAGGGCCGGGGTGTCGACGGGGTCGCTGCCGCGCCAGCCGAAGAGGAGCGGTGCGGCGCGGATGGACCGGATCAGTCCGGCGACGTCCCGGTCGGTGGCCGGCACGATCCGGTGGGCGGTGTCGCCGAGCAGCTCGGAGGCCACGCCGGCCAGCCCGAACGACAGGACGGCGCCCGCGGCGGGGTCGATGACGGACCGCACGACGGTGTCCACGCCCCGCGGGACCATGGCCTGGACCACGGGCAGCAGCTCGGCGGGCGAGCCGAGCAGGCCGGTCAGCTCGCCGTACGCGCGGCGCAGCGCGGCCTCGCCCGCCAGGTCGAGGCGTACGCCGCCCAGGTCGGCCCGGTGGCGCAGGTGCGGGGCGGTGGTCTTGAGCGCGACCGGGTAGCCGAGGGCCTCCGCGGCCTTGACCGCGGCGTCGGCGGTGGGGGCGGGCAGGGTCGGCAGCACCCGGATCCCGTACCGGGCGAGCAGCGCGGCGGCGTCGGCCTCGGCGAGGGTGAGCACGCCGTCGCCGACGCCGACCTCGGCCAGCAGCCCGGCGAGCCGGTCGGCGGTCCCGGCCTCGTCGATGTCCTCGTACTCGGGGACGTGGCCGGACTCGGCGTTGACCCGCCGCCACTGCCCGTAGCGGACGGCCTCGGCGACGGCGCGGACTGCCCGCTCGGCGGCCGGGTAGGCGGGGATGCGCACGTCGGCGCGGGAGAGGGACTCGACGAGCTCCGCCAGCTCCACGTGGACGACCGCCACCGGCTTGCCGGGGTGGGCGGAGACGGCGTCGCGCAGCGCGTCGGCGAGGTCGTCGGCGCTCGCCCCCTCGTTCACCCACGGGATCGCGGTGACGACCACCGCGTCGTGGGCGTCGGAGGCCAGGGCGGCGGCCAGGGCCCGGCCGAAGTCCGCCGCGGAGGCCGCCGTGGTCAGGTCGAGCGGGGCGCCGGGCCGCAGCCCCCGGGCGAGGCAGGCGTCGTACGTGAGGAAGCCGAGGGACTCCGAGTTGCCGAGGATCGCCACGCGCGGCCCGGCCGGCACCGGCTGCGAGGCGAGCAGCAGCCCCACGTCCACCAGCTCGGTCACCGTGTCGACCCGGATCACGCCGGCCTGCCGCAGCAGTGCGGAGACGGTGGTCTCCGGCAGCCTGGTCCCCGGGACCACGTGGCCGGCCGGGGTGTGGCGGCCGCCCTTGGCGACGACGACCGGCTTGACGGCGGCGGTGCGGCGCGCGAGCCGGGTGAACTTCCGCGGGTTGCCGAGGGTTTCGAGGTACATCAGGGCCACGTCGGTGGCCTCGTCCTCGTACCAGTACTGGAGGATGTCGTTGCCGGAGACGTCCGCCCGGTTGCCCGCGGACACGAAGGACGACAGCCCCTCGCCGCGCCGCAGCAGCGCGGACAGCAGCGCTATGCCGATCGCGCCGGACTGCGTGAACAGCCCGATCCGGCCGGGGACGGGGGCCGGCATCGGGGCGAGCGAGGCGTTGAGGCCCACCTCGGGGGCGGTGTTGATCACGCCGAGGGCGTTCGGCCCGATCAGCCGCATCCCGTACGAGCGCACCTGGCGGACCAGTTCGCGCTGCCGGCCGAGCCCGGCCGGGCCGCTCTCCCCGTATCCGGCGGACAGGACGACGAGGCCCTGGACGCCGTGCTCGCCGCAGTCGGCCACCACCTGCGGGACGCGCTCGGCGGGGACCGCGACGACCGCGAGGTCGACCGGGGCGTCGATGTCGCGGAGGGAGCGGTAGGCCGGTACGCCCTCCAGCAGGTCCCCTTCGGCGCCGGGGGCGCGGGCCTCGTTCACGGCGTGGAGGGGGCCGCGGAATCCGCTGTCGCGCAGGTTCCGCAGGGCCGCCGCTCCGACGCCTGCGCCGGAGCGGCTGACTCCGACGACCGCGACCGAGCCGGGGGCCAGCAGCCGCTGCACGGAGCGGGCCTCGGCGCGCTGTTCGCGGGCGCGCTGGACGGCCAGGGACTCGGCGGTGGGTTCGAGGTCGAGGGTGAGGTGGACGGAGCCGTCCTCGAAGGTGCGCTTCTGCTGGTAGCCGGCGTCCGTGAACACCTTGATCATCTTGGTGTTGGCGGGCAGCACCTCCGCCGCGAACCGGCGGATGCCCCGCTCCCGGGCGACGGCCCCGATGTGCTCCAGCAGTGCGGAGGCGACGCCGCGGCCCTGGTGGGCGTCCTGGACGAGGAAGGCGACCTCGGCCTCGTCGGCGGGGGCGGAGGCGGGGCGGCCGTCGGGGCCGATGCGGTCGTAGCGGACGGTGCCGATGAACTCCTCGCCGACGGTGGCCGCGAGGCCGACGCGGTCCACGTAGTCGTGGTGCGTGAAGCGGTGCACGTCGCGGTCGGAGAGCCGGGGGTGGGGGGCGAAGAAGCGGTAGTACTTCGACTCGTCGGAGACCTGGTCGTAGAAGCCGACCAGCCGCCCGGCGTCCTCGGTGGTGATGGGCCTGATGCGGGCGGTGCCGCCGTCCCTCAGGACGACGTCGGCTTCCCAGTGGGCCGGGTACGAGGGGTCCGACGCGGTGGTCATGCGGCGATCCTAAGCCCAGGACGGGCAGGACAGCCCCTGCGCGGCGCGTACGGCAACACCGGGCAAACCGGTGCAAGCTGGGGTACGTCGAGCGGCGGGTGATCCGGGTCGGAGGTCGGCCGGAGCACTCGGGGCGTCGTGAGAGACTGGTCTAGACAACCGTGAGAACCTGAAGGGCATCACCATGGCAGAGCGCCGCGTCAACGTCGGCTGGACCGAGGGCCTGCACGCCCGTCCCGCCTCGATCTTCGTCCGCGCGACGACCGCTTCCGGCGTCCCGGTGACCATCGCCAAGGCCGACGGGAACCCCGTCAACGCCGCCTCCATGCTGGCGGTGCTGGGCCTGGGCGCACAGGGCGGCGAGGAGATCGTCCTGGCGTCCGACGCCGAGGGCGCCGAGGCGGCGCTGGACCGCCTCGCGAAGCTGGTCGCCGAGGGGCTGGAGGAGCTCCCCGAGACCGTCTGACCCTTCGGGTTCGCACCGCGCGGACGGTGGGGCCGCGGCTTCCGGGGAAATCCGGGACCGCGGCTTCACTGTTTTCCGCCCCCGCCTCGCCGCGAGAATTCCGGGCGGGCGTCCGGGCGGGGCATCGGGCGGCCGCGGGAATTCACATCACCCGGCCGGGAAAGCCGGGCGGAAATTCCGGGGCGTGAAATGCCCGGGCGCGGCGGCATCCCCCATTCATACGCCGCTCCTGTTAATGGGAGCGGCTCCCCGTGTTTACGGCAGGTTGCGAAGTCCTCACCCGCAGCCGGTAGGACCCGGTCGTCCGGTCGGCGTGGAGAGCCGTGAGCACCTTCGCCCGCTCGGCGTCCCCGCGCGCCACCGCGTCCACGATCGCGCCGTGCTCGGCCCAGCACTCCGCCGGCCGGGCCGGGGCCTGCACGGCGTACATCCAGGCGACCTTGTGCCGCATCTGGGTGAGCAGCGTGATCAGCCCGGGGCTGGCGGAGGCCTGCGCCAAGGTCTCGTGGAACCAGCTCCCCAGCGCCCGCAGGTCCTCGCCCTGCCCCTGCCTGGCCCGCTCCTGGCCCAGCCTGACCAGCCCGCGCAGCACCTTGAGGTGGCCCTCGCTGCGCCGGCGGGCGGCCCGCGAGGCCGCCAGCGGCTCCAGCAGCATCCGCAGCTCCAGCAGGTCGGCCGCCTCCTGCTCGGTGGGCTCGGCGACGCAGGCGCCCGCGTGGCGGCGGGTGGTCACGAAGCCCTCGGACTCCAGCGTCCGCAGCGCCTCGCGGACCGGGACGCGCGAGACACCGTAGCGGCGGGCCAACACCTCCTCGGTCAGCCTGCCGCCCGGTTCGAACACCCCGGAGACGATGTCGTCGCGGATTGCAGTGCATACCGCGTGCGCGGGAATACGCAAGACGGGACCTCCGCTTGTTTCCGATTGCCGGCGACAATGCCGTGACCGTACTGGGATCGTACGGGGACTCTATTGCAACCGGCGGAATTTTCCGAGCGGGGAAGGAAATCGGGGGTATTTACGGGCCACAACGCCGAAGGCCCCGGCTCGGTGAGCCGGGGCCTTCGGGCGAAGCGTGTGCGGGTGCGTGCGCGACGCGCCTGGATCAGAGGCTGACGCCGTGCGAACGCAGGTACGAGATCGGGTCGATGTCCGAGCCGTAGGAGGCGCCGGTGCGGGCCTCGAAGTGCAGGTGCGGGCCGCTGGAGTTGCCGGTGGAGCCCGACAGGCCGATCTGCTGGCCGGGGGTGACCTGCTGGCCGACGGAGACGCTCAGCGAGGACAGGTGGCCGTACTGCGTGTACGTGCCGTCGGCGTGCTTGATGACGACGTTGTTGCCGTACGCGCCGCCCCAGCCGGCCTCGACGACGGTGCCGAGGCCCACCGCCTGCACGGAGGTGCCGGACGCGGCGTGGAAGTCGATGCCGGTGTGGCTGCCGGAGGACCACATGCCGCCGCCCGCGCGGTACTGGGTGGAGACATAGGAGTCGTCGAGCGGGGAGACGAAGGTGTTGAGGCGCTTGCGCTCCTCCTCGCGGGCGGCGCGCTCGGCGGCCTCGCGCTCGGCCTTCGCCTTCTCCTCGGCCTTCTGCTTGGCCTCGGCGGCCCGGGCCTTCGCGTCGGCCTCGGCCTTCTCCTTGGCGGCGGCGGCCTCTGCGGCGGCGCTCTGGGCCTCGGCCTGGGCCTCGACGTCGCCTGCGACGTCGGCGGCGGTGACGACCGCGTTCAGCCCGGTGTCCTCCATGGAGGGGGCCTTGTCCGAAGCGGCGAACGCCGGGCCCGCGAGGGTGCCCACGACGCCGGTGGTCGCGAGGGCGGCCACACCGGCGTAACCGGCGGTCTTGCGGCTCAGACGGCTGGAACCACGGTGCTTGCCGGCGGCACGGCTGCCAAAGGCCATGAGGAGGCTGATCCTTTCCTTCCTTCTCGCCTACCGGGTTAGCTGACGGGTTCGGAGCAGGAAGGTCTCCTACGGGCCCCTCTTGCGAGGCGGCCCGATTCACCCCAGGGACGTGTGGGTCCCCGGCTCCCCAGGCTTGCGCCTGACGGGGACTCGGCGATCGCTGTCCGGTGCCGCGGGTGCGGCGCGTACCAACTGACGAACAGCACGGCCGACGCTAGGCGGATCATCAGTCAATCACCAAATGGTCACGGCCTTTTGTTGCGCACGCCACACCGCATAAGCCAGCCTTCGGGCCAAACAGACATAAGGGGCTTCGGCGGACAAGCCGCCGAAGCCCCTTGAATCACCCGCCGGTTGCCGCGGGCGGAGGACGCCGTCAGTTGGTGACGACGGTGACCTCGCCGATCCCGAGGGCCCGCACGGGCTCCTCGATCTGCGCGGCATCACCCACCAGCACGGTGACCAGGCGGTCCACCGGGAAGGCCTTCACCACCGCCGTGGTCGCCTCCACCGTGCCCGTCGCGGCCAGCTGCGCGTACAACTGCGCCTGGTAGTCGTCCGGGAGCTGCTGCTCCACCTGGTCCGCCAGCGTGCCGGCGACGGCCGCGGCCGTCTCGAACTTCAGCGGGGCCACGCCCACCAGGTTCTGCACGGCGACGTCCCGCTCGGCATCGGTCAGGCCGCCCTCGGCGAGGGTGCGCAGCACCTTCCACAGGTCGTCCAGGGCCGGGCCCGTGTTGGGGGTGTCCACCGAGCCGCTGATGGCGAGCATCGAGGCGCCCCGGCCGTCGGCCGTGGAGCGCAGCACCTGGCCGAAGGCGCGCACGCCGTAGGTGTAGCCCTTCTCCTCGCGCAGGACCTTGTCCAGGCGCGAGGTGAGGGTGCCGCCCAGGCAGTACGTGCCGAGCACCTGCGCCGCCCACACCGTGTCGTGCCGGTCCGGCCCGATCCGGCCGATGAGCAGCTGCGTCTGCACCGCTCCGGGCCGGTCGACGATGACCACGCGGCCGGTGTCGTCGGCAGTGACCGGCGGCACCTCCGCCTGCCGGCCCGCGGTGCCGGTCCAGGCGCCCAGGGTGTCCGCCAGCACGGCGTCCAGGTCGATTCCGGTCAGGTCGCCGACGACCACCGCGGTCGCGGTGGCGGGGCGCAGGTGGGCCTCGTAGAAGGCGCGCACGGCCGCGGAGTCGATCCGGGCCACCGTCTCCTCGGTGCCCTGGCGCGGGCGGGACATCCGCAGGTCGGCCGGGAAGAGCCGGCGGTAGAGCTCCTTGGCGGCGCGGCGCTGCGGGTTGGCCAGCTCGTGCGGGATCTCGTCGAGGCGGTTGCGGACCAGGCGGTCGACCTCGCTGTCGGCGAAGGCGGGCGCCCGCAGGGCCTCGGCGAGCAGGCCCATGGCCCTCGGCAGCCGGGAGACGGGGACCTCCAGGGAGACGCGCACGCCCGAGTGGTCGGCGTGCGCGTCGAGGGTGGCTCCGCAGCGCTCCAGCTCGGCGGCGAACTCCTCGGCGGTGTGCTTGTCGGTGCCCTCCGACAGGGCGCGGGCCATGATCGTGGCCACGCCGTCCAGGCCCGCCGGCTCGGCGTCCAGCGGGGCGGTGAGGTTGACCTCGACGGCCACCACCTGCTGGCCCGGCCGGTGGCAGCGCAGCACGGTCATGCCGTTGGGCAGGGAGCCGCGCTCGGGGGCCGGGAAGGCCCACGGCCGGGGCCGGCCGGCCTGGGGGCGCGGGTGGAAGGTCATCGTGACGGCTGCGTTGTCGCTCACTGCTCCGCCCCCTCGTTCTCGTTCTCGGTCGCGTCGGCGTCTTGTGCGGCGTCGGCGCCTTCGGCGGCGTCGGCCGCGAGGGGCTCGTACACCAGCACCGCGCGGTTGTCGGGGCGCAGCCGGGCCGCGGCCACGGCCTGCACCTCCTCGGCGGTGATGTCGAGGAGCCGCTCCACGGCGGTCAGTGCCAGCTGCGGATCGCCGAACAGCACCGCGAAGCGGCACAGTTCGTCGGCGCGGCCGGACACCGTGCACAGCCGGTCCAGCCACTCGCGCTCCAGCTGGGCCTGCGCGCGCTCCATCTCCTCGGCGGTCGGGCCCTCGGCGGCGAACCGCGCGAGCTCGTCGTCCACGGCCGCCTCGATGGCGGGCACCTCGACCCCGCTGGAGGTCTTCACGTCCAGCCAGCCCAGGGAGGGCGCGCCGGCCAGGCGGAGCATGCCGAAGCCGGCCGCGACGGCCGTCTGGTCGCGGCGTACCAGGCGGTTGTGCAGGCGGGAGGACTCGCCGCCGCCCAGGATGGTCAGGGCCACGTCCGCGGCGTCGCACTCGCGCGTGCCGTCGTGCGGGAGCCGGTAGGCGGCCATCAGCGCGCGGGCGGGGACGTCCTCGACGATCTCCTCGCGGAGCTCGCCGCCCATGGTGTCCGGCAGCGTGCCGTCGCGCGGCGGCTGCTTGCCGTCGTGGCCGGGGATGGTGCCGAAGTACTTCTCGATCCAGGCGAGCGTCTCGACGGGGTCGATGTCGCCGACGACCGACAGCACCGCGTTGTTGGGCGCATAGTAGGTGCCGAAGAACGCACGCGCGTCCTCCAGCGAGGCCGCGTCCAGGTCGGCCATCGAGCCGATCGGGGTGTGGTGGTACGGGTGGGGCTGGGGGTAGGCGAGCGCCGTGAGCCGCTCGAACGCCGTGCCGTAGGGGACGTTGTCGTAGCGCTGGCGGCGCTCGTTCTTGACGACGTCGCGCTGGTTCTCCATGGACTCGTCGTCCAGGGCGGCCAGCAGCGAGCCCATCCGGTCCGCCTCCAGCCACAGGGCGAGCTCCAGCTGGTGGGCCGGCATGGTCTCGAAGTAGTTGGTGCGCTCGAAGCTCGTCGTACCGTTCAGGGACCCGCCCGCACCCTGGACCATCTCGAAGTGCCCGTTGCCGGGTACGCTCGCGGAGCCCTGGAACATCAGGTGCTCGAAGAGGTGAGCCAGACCGGTGCGTCCCTTGACTTCGTGGCGCGAGCCGACGTCGTACCAGAGGCAGACCGCGGCGACCGGGGTCAGGTGATCCTCGGACAGCACCACGCGCAGGCCGTTGGCCAGCCGGTGTTCCGTCGCTGTCAGGCCTCCGGAGCCGGCCTGGGATGTGGCCGTGTGACCCATGGGCATGTGGTCCCTTCGATCGCGATGCAGAGAATTCCGTCAGACCTGCCACTGTATGCAAGCGCGCCGGGCACCGTAGAAGTTCCCGCCGCACGCCTGGGTCGGAGTCGGGCCTGTCGGTGCCTCGGGACACAATGGTCGCGACGACCCACGTCAGCCCCTGTCACCAGACCGGCCGATCCGCCGGAACCAGCCGGACCCGTCCGACCCAGCCAGACCCCCAGCACACCTTCTTTCTTGGTTAAGGAGCCGCGCAGCGATGGCCCGCCGCAGCACGAAGACCCCGCCGCCGGAGGAGTTCGAGGAGAACATCCTCGACATCGACGTCGTCGACGAGATGCAGGGCTCCTTCCTCGAGTACGCGTACTCGGTGATCTACTCCCGCGCCCTGCCCGACGCCCGGGACGGCATGAAGCCGGTGCACCGGCGCATCGTCTACCAGATGAACGAAATGGGCCTGCGCCCCGACCGCGGCTACGTGAAGTGCGCCCGCGTCGTCGGCGAGGTCATGGGCAAGCTCCACCCGCACGGCGACGCGTCGATCTACGACGCCCTCGTGCGCATGGCCCAGCCCTTCTCCATGCGGCTCCCGCTGGTCGACGGCCACGGCAACTTCGGTTCGCTGGGCAACGACGACCCGCCGGCCGCCATGCGCTACACCGAGTGCCGCATGGCCGACGCCACGTCGCTGATGACGGAGTCGATCGACGAGGACACCGTCGACTTCACCGCCAACTACGACGGCCAGGAGCGGGAGCCGGTCGCGCTGCCCGCCGCCTACCCGAACCTGCTGGTCAACGGCGCATCCGGGATCGCGGTCGGCATGGCGACCAACATGCCCCCGCACAACCTGGGCGAGGTCATCGCCGCCGCCCGCCACCTGATCCGCTACCCGCACGCGGACCTGGAGGCGCTGATGCGCTTCGTGCCGGGTCCGGACCTGCCCACCGGCGGCAAGATCGTGGGCCTGTCGGGGGTCAAGGACGCCTACGAGAAGGGCCGCGGCACCTTCAAGATCCGCGCGACGGTGTCGGTGGAGGACGTCTCCGCGCGCCGCAAGGGCCTGGTCGTCACCGAACTGCCCTTCACCGTCGGCCCCGAGAAGGTCGTCGCGAAGATCAAGGACCTGGTCGGCTCGAAGAAGCTGCAGGGCATCGCCGACGTCAAGGACCTCACCGACCGCGCCCACGGCCTGCGCCTGGTCATCGAGATCAAGAACGGCTTCCACCCGGAGGCCGTCCTGGAGCAGCTCTACAAGCTGACGCCGATGGAGGAGTCCTTCGGCATCAACAACGTCGCCCTGGTCGACGGCCAGCCGCTGACGCTGGGCCTGAAGGAGCTGCTGGAGGTCTACCTCGACCACCGCTTCGAGGTCGTGCGCCGGCGCAGCGAGTTCCGCCGCAGCAAGCGCCGCGACCGGCTGCACCTGGTCGAGGGCCTGCTGGTGGCCCTCCTCGACATCGACGAGGTCATCCGGATCATCCGGGACAGCGACAACTCGGCCCAGGCCAAGGAGCGGCTCATGGAGCGCTTCTCCCTGAGCGAGGTCCAGACCCAGTACATCCTGGACACCCCGCTGCGCCGCCTGACCCGCTTCGACCGCATCGAGCTGGAATCCGAGCGCGACCGCCTGACCACCGAGATCGAGGAACTGACCCGGATCCTGGAGTCCGACGCCGAGCTGCGCAAGCTGGTCTCCGCGGAACTGGCCTCGGTCGCGAAGAAGTTCGGCACCGAGCGGCGTACGGTCCTGCTGGAGTCGGCGGGCACCGCCGTCGCGGCGGTCCCCCTGGAGGTCGCGGACGACCCGTGCCGCGTCCTGCTGTCCTCGACGGGCCTGCTGGCGCGGACGGCCACCGGCGACCCGGTGGTCGCGGAGGAGGGCGGCGCCCGCTCCAGGCACGACCTGATCGTCTCGCAGGTGGCGGCCACGGCCCGCGGCGACATCGGGGCGGTCACCTCCCACGGGCGGCTGCTGCGGCTGCCGGTGATCGACCTGCCGCAGCTCCCGGACACGCACGCCGCGCCGAACCTGGCGGGCGGCGCCGCGCTGACCGAGTTCCTCTCCGGGCTGGCACCCGACGAGAAGGTGGTCTGCCTGACCACGCTCGACGAGTCCGCGCAGGGCCTGGCGCTCGGCACCGAGCAGGGCGTGGTCAAGCGCGTCGTGCCCGACTACCCGGCCAACAAGGACGAG
Organism: Streptomyces sp. NPDC090445; assembly: GCF_044769385.1. Taxonomy (NCBI): domain Bacteria; kingdom Bacillati; phylum Actinomycetota; class Actinomycetes; order Kitasatosporales; family Streptomycetaceae; genus Streptomyces; species Streptomyces sp. NPDC090445. Next base: position 116,707 of record NZ_JBIVXV010000010.1, read on the forward strand.
CTGGAGGTCATCACCCTCAAGGACGGCGACCGCATCGTCGGCGCGGTCGAGCTGCGCACCGGCGAGGAGGACCTGGTCTTCATCACCGACGACGCCCAGCTGCTGCGCTACCCGGCGGGCCAGGTGCGCCCGCAGGGCCGCCCGGCCGGCGGCATGGCGGGCATCAAGCTCTCCGCCGGCGCCAAGGTGATCCACTTCTCGGCGGTGGACCCGGCGCGGGACGCCCTGGTGCTCACGGTGGCCGGCGCGCACGACACGCTGGACGGATCGATGCAGTCCGGGAAGCTGACCCCGTTCGACCAGTTCCCGCGCAAGGGCCGCGCCACCGGCGGCGTCCGCTGCCAGCGGTTCCTGAAGGGCGAGGAGCTCCTGACCCTGGCGTGGGCCGGGAACGCACCGGCCCGCGCCGCCGCCGCCAACGGGACTCCGGCCGAACTGCCGGCCGTGGACCCGCGCCGCGACGGCTCGGGGACCGCGCTGCCCGCGGTGGTCACCGTGCTGGCGGGAGCCGCGCTGTAGGACGTACGACGGCGTCCGGGTGGTACGACCGAGGGGACGTACCACCCGAATGCCGACTAGTGTTTCCCCTCCAGGGGTTGGCGGGGGGAGTACACAGCTGATGAGTCGTCGGTCGGGCGGATTGATCGGAACCTGGGCCGAGGCCCAGCGCCGGCAGCAGCAGACGCAGCTGATCCAGCATCGGGAGGCGGAGCGCCGGCAGCGCGCCCACGAGCGGGAGGCGAACCGGAGCCACCGCCAGTACCGCGAGGCCGAGGCCCTGCGGCGCACGGCGCAACTCGACGCCGAGGTCGCCGCCCTCAAGGGCCTGCTGGTCGCGGGCTGCCGGACACCGGCGTTCCGCATGGCCTCCCTGGTCCGGTCCGAGCAACCGGAGCCGTTCAACCCCGGGACCCTGGCGCAGCCCGTGCCGCTGCCCCGCATCGAGGACTTCCAGCACCGGAGCAGCGGCTGGACGCTCGGCTCGAACCACCGGGCGCAGGCGGAGCGCGAGGCACACGCCCGGTACACCCAGGCCTGGCAGGCCGCGAACGCCGCGGAGGCCCAGCGGCAGCAGCAGCTGGCGGCGTACCGGCAGCAGTACGACCGGTGGGCGGCGGAGCAGCTCGCCGGAGTCCGGGCGCACAACAGCGGGCTCGCCGAGCTGGCCGACGCCCTGCGCTCGGGCGATGCCGAGGCGGCCGTGGAGTACTTCTCGGCCGCCCTGTACGCCTCGACGGCCTGGCCCGAGGCGCTGCCGAGGCAGGTGGCGGCCGCGTACGACCCCGCCGCGCGCCAGCTGGTCCTGGACTGGGAGCTGCCCGGGTACGCGGTGGTGCCGGAGGCCAGGGCCGTGCAGTACATGCCGAGCACGGACCAGGACAAGGTGAAGCCCCGCCCGGTCACGGAGCGGCGGGCGCTGTACCGGGACCTGGTGGCGCAGTGCATGCTGCTGGTGGTGCGCGAGCTGTACGCGGCGGACGAGTTCGGGGTACTGGACTCCGTCCTGGTCAACGGCTTCGTGGACTGCCACGATCCGGCGACGGGGCAGGAGGCGCGGTTCGTGCTCGCCACGGTGCCGGCGGCGCGCAGCGCTTTCGCGGGGCTGCGGCTGGAGCAGGTCAGCGCGGTGGATTGCCTGGTGTCGGGGTTGGGCGGGCAGCTGTCGGCGCGCCCCGACCAGCGGACGGCGGTGCGCCCCGGGCGCCGGCCGGACGAGGTGGGCGGAGGCGTCGTCAGCCACGGCGGGCACGCGGACGGCGCGGACGAGGACGAGCCGGACCTGTTCGCGATGGACCCGATCGACTTCGAGAACCTGGTCGCGGAGCTGTTCCGGGCGATGGGCATGGAGGCGGTGACCACGCAGCGGTCCGGTGACGGCGGGGTGGACGTGGAGGCGCTGGACCCGGCGCCGATCCGGGGCGGGCGGATCGTGGTGCAGGTCAAGCGCTACCGGAACACGGTGCCGCCGACAGCTGTGCGCGATCTGTACGGCACGGTCCAGGACAAGGGGGCGAACAAGGGGGTGCTGGTCACCACCGCGTCCTTCGGGCCCGGGTCGTACACCTTTGCCAACGGCAAGCCGCTGGAACTGGTTCCCGGGACCGACCTGGTGGACCTGCTGCACCAGCACGGGCTGCGGGGGCGGCTCGGCCCGGCCGGGGGCGCCGCGGCCGGTGCACCGGGCCGGAGGGCGGCCGGACGCGCTCCCGGGAACGCCGCCGCCGGCACCACCGGTGCCGCCGCTGCCGCTGATGCCCCCGCCCCGGACCACAACGTGCTGGGCATGTCCTGGACCGGCTCGGTCGCGCTGGACGTGTGCGCGCTGGTCTGCCAGGGCGGGCGGGTGCTGAGCGAGGACCACTTCGTCTTCTTCAACAACCCGAGGACCCCGGACGGTTCCGTGCGCGCCCGCGCGCACGCGGCCCCCGACAAGGCCGCGCTGGAGGTCTCCTTCGACGCGCTGCCGCAGCCCGCGGACCGGCTGGTCCTGGTCGCCGCGGTCGACCCGGAGGCCGATCCGCACGCCGACCTGGCCGGCTTCACCGATGCCCGGATCCGGCTGCTCGCCGCCGACGGCACCGAGCTCGGCACGCTGGACGTCTCCGACGGCCGGCCGGGCGAAACCGCCCTGGTCCTGGGCTCGTTCCGGCGCCGCGCCAACGGCGACTGGGACTTCGTGGCCGGCGGCAAGGGCTACCGCGGCGGCCTGACGGACCTCTTGGGCGACCACGGCGTCGAGGTCGCCTGAGCGGGGTCGGCGGGGGCTTCCGCCGGGCGCGTCCGCGCGGGGATCAGACCTCCGCGGGCTGCGAAGACCCGAACCCAGCTTCGGTCTCGGGCTCGGGCTCGTCCTCCGCGTCGCGGCCGGTCCCGTCCGGGTCCCCTACGAGGTCCTCGAACCCTCCCTCGGCTGCCCCGGCCGCGGTCCCGTCGCCGTCGCCGTCGCCGTCCCCGTCGCCGTCCTCGGTGTGCGGGGGCCGGGCGACGTACCGAAGGACGCCCCACATGGCCTCCGGGCCCGCGTCCTGCGGCGACGGCTCGCGGCAGGACTCCAACCCGCGCAGCAGGGCGGGGCCGTCGGTGCCGGACCCGATCAGGACGAGCCGGGTCAGCCGCGGCTCGTCCCGGCCCCAGGGGCCGGGGGCGAAGCGGAGGAACCGGCCCACGGCGTGGACCTCGTAGCGCTCCTCGTGGCCGGGGACGCCGAAGTGGACGAAGCCCTTGATCCGGTAGAGCCCGGCGGGGCGGCTGTCGAGGAAGTCGATGAACCGCCGCGGGCTCAGGGCCTGCTCGGAGACGAACTCCGTGCTCTCGTACAGCGTGTGGGCGTGGCCGCAGTGGCCCGCGCACCCGCTGTGGTCGGAGCCGCCGGCTCCGTCGGCGTCACCGGTGTCCCCGTCACCGGTGTCCCCCTCTCGGGCGTCCCGGGCCTCGGCGATGAGGTCCTCGAAGGAGAGCTGGCCCCGCGTCTCGGTCCACGGGCGGCGGTCGAAGAGCAGCTCGGGGTCGATGCGGCCGTGGTCGGCGGCGGCGACGGGGGTGCCCGGGCACAGGGCGGCCAGTTCGGCCTCGATCCGGGCGCGCTCGGCCTCGTCGACGCGGTCGGTCTTGTTCAGCACCACCAGGTCCGCGGCGGCGAGGTGGCGGTCGGTCTCCGGGTGGCGGGACCGGGTCCCGTCGAACTCGGCGGCGTCCACGACCTGCACCAGGCCGCCGTACCGGATCGCCGGGTTCTCGCTGGCCACCAGCATCCGGATCATCTCCTGGGGCTCGGCCAGCCCGCTCGCCTCGATGACGATCACGTCGATGCGGTGGACGGGTGCGGAGAGCTTCTCCAGGTACGCGTCGAGCTCGCTGCCGTCGACGGCGCAGCACAGGCAGCCGCCGCCGAGGGAGACCATCGAGTCGCCGACCTGGCCGGCCACCGACATCGCGTCGATCTCGATGGACCCGAAGTCGTTGACGACGACGCCGATCCGGGTGCCGCCGCGGTTGGCCAGGAGGTGGTTGAGCAGGGTCGTCTTGCCGGATCCCAGGAATCCGGCGAGGACGACGACGGGGATGGGCGTGACGGACCGGTCGGGCTCGCTGCTGTTCACCAGGCCGATCGTACCCAGGCCGGAAGCGGAACCGGCTGGGGCGGCGGCGGCCCGACGTAGCGGGCGGCCGGACGGATGATTTTCGAGTCGGCTGCCTGTTCCAGGACGTTCGCGCTCCAGCCGACCACGCGGGCCGCGCAGAACGTGGGGGTGAACATCTCGCGCGGCAGCCCGCACAGCTCCATCACCACGCCCGCGTAGAACTCGACGTTCGTGTGCAGCTCCCGGCCCGGCTTGAGCTCGGCGAGGATCGCCTCCACCTGCCGCTCGACCTCCACGGCGAAGTCCACGAGCGGCCCGCCAAACCGCAGGGCGATGCCGCGCAGCATCCGCGAGCGCGGATCCTCGGTGCGGTACACCGGGTGGCCGAAGCCCATGATCCGGTCCCCGGCGAGCACCCGCTCGCGGATCCAGGGGTCGATCCGGTCGGCCGTCCCGATGGCGTCCAGGGTGTCCAGGGCCCGGCTGGGGGCGCCGCCGTGCAGCGGCCCGGAGAGCGCGCCGATCGCGCCGGTGAGGCAGGCGGCGACGTCCGCGCCGGTGGAGGCGATGACGCGGGCGGTGAAGGTCGAGGCGTTGAAGCCGTGGTCGACGGTGGAGATCAGGTACTGCTCGACGGCCCGCGCCCCGACCGGGTCCGGCTCCCGGCCCGTGAGCATGTACAGGTAGTTCGCGGCGTACGGGAGGTCGTCGCGCGGCTCGACCGGCTCCAGCCCCTGCCCGAGCCGGTGCAGGGCCGTGAGCAGGGTCGGTACGGCGGCGCAGGCGGCCAGCGCGTCGGCGGCCCGCCGCTCGGGGTCGAGGTCGTACACGGGCCGGAATCCCGCGGAGGCGCCCAGCAGGGAGAGCGCGGTCCGCAGTCCGGCGAGCGGGCCGGAGAGCGCGGTGGCCCGGGCGAGCGCGGGCAGGGCGTCGCGCACCTCGGCGGGCAGCCGGCGCAGCGGGGCGATCTCGGCGGCGAAGGCGGCCTGCTCGGCGGCGTCCGCCGGCAGGGTGCCGCGGAACATCAGGTGCCACACGTCTTCGAAGCTGCGGTGCTCGGCGAGCTCGACGGCCGAGTACTGGCGGTAGTGGTAGAAGCCCTCGCGGCCTCGGACGTCGCCGAGTCCGGTCTCGGTGACCACGACGCCCGCGAGTCCGCGGGGCACATCAACTGTCGTATCCATGGATCGACCATCCATGATGGATCAAATCCTTGTCAATGTTGATTCAATCAACATTGATAGCCTGCCTGTCATGGACGATCAGGCGCACGGCGGACGACGGCTCACCACCCGCCAGGCGGCGGAGCTGCTCGGGGTGAAACCCGCGACCGTGTACGCGTACGTCAGCCGCGGCCAGCTCACCAGCCGCCGCGACGCCGTGGGCCGCGGCAGCACCTTCGACGCGGCCGAGGTGGAGGCCCTGGCCCGGCGCAGCCGGCGCGAGGCCGCGGCCCCCGCGGCCGGGGAGCTCTCGGTACGGACCTCGCTCACCCTCATCGAGCCCGACCGGTACTGGTTCCGCGGCGTGGACGCCGTCGGGCTCGCCTCGCGGTACTGCTACGAGGAGGTCGCGGAGTGGCTCTGGACAGGGGCCCTGCCGCGCGGGGCCCGCTTCACGGCTCCCGACGGGCAGCTCACGGCCGCCCGGCACGCCGTGGCCGCCCTGCCCGAGCACGCCGGGCCGATCGACCGGCTGCGGGTGGCCACCGCCGCGGCCGCGGTGGCGGACCCGCTGCGCTTCGACCTGTCCGCGGAAGCCGTGCTCGGCTCCGCCCGCTGCCTGATCCCGACCCTGGTCGGCGCCCTGCCGGAGGTCGGGCGGGAGCCCGGCTCCCCGTCCGGGCAGCCGGACGGGGAGCGGACCGGAACTGCGGAAGGCGGGCTGCTGGCGGAGCGGCTGTGGCCCCGGCTGACCGCCCGGGAGCCGGAAGCGGCCGCCCTGGACGCCCTCGACCTGGCCCTCGCCCTGCTCATCGACCACGACCTGGCCGCCTCCACCCTGGCCGTACGGGTCGCCGCCTCGGCGCGGGCCCACCCGTACGCGGCGGTCTCCGCAGGACTGGGCGTCCTCGAAGGGCCGCTGCACGGCGCGGCCGGGCGGCTCGCCCACCGGACGCTGGCGGAGGTCCTGGAACGGGGCGCGGCCGCACCCGTCGTCGCCGACCACCTGCGGGCGGGGCGGCGCGTCCCCGGGCTCGGACACCGGCTGTACGCGGGCGAGGACCCCCGGGCCACGGCCCTGTTCGCCCGGCTGGAGGGCGTGCCGGCGGCCCGGCCGGCGCTGGCGGCCGCCCGGGAGCTGGTCGCCACGACGGCCGCGCGGCAGGACGGGCTGCACGCCAATGTGGACCTGGCCCTGGCCGTGCTGACGGTGTCCTGCGGCATGCCGGCGGAGGCCGGGGAGACCGTGTTCGCCGTGGCCCGGACCGCGGGCTGGATGGCGCACGCCCTGGAGGAGTACGAGGAGCGGCCGCTGCGCATGCGGCCGAGCGGCCAGTACCAGGGCCCGCGCCCGCCCCAGCCGATGCCCTGACGGGGCCGGAGCCCGGGATCCGGCACAGGGGCGGCAGGGTGGGGTGGGCCACAGCCGGCGCCCGGGGCAGGAGGAGCCATTCCGCTTGTGCCGAAGCGGGCCTACGGTTGCTGGTCATGCGGTTCCTCTCCATGAGCGCTCGGCGCATCGGGCTGCCCAGACGGGCCGTCTCGCAGATCCTGCTCACCCAGCTGGCCATCGCCGCCGGTGTCGCCGTGCTGGCCACGGGGCTCTTCCTGGCCCCGCTCGGCGCCCAGCTCGACGACCAGGCCATGCGCCGCGCCCTGGCCATCGCCCAGAGCGCCGCCGCCGACCCGGCGCTGGCCGCCGGCCTGCTGGACTCCGGGCCGACCGCGGACGGCCCGGTGCAGGCCGGGGCCGAGCGGATCCGCCGGGCCACCGGTGCCGAGTACGTGGTCGTCATGGACCTCGACGGGATCCGCCGCTCACACCCCTCCCCCGACCGGATCGGCCTGCCCGTCTCCACCGACCCGAGCGACGTCCTCGCCGGCCGCGAGGTCATGGCGATCGACGACGGAACCCTGGGCCGCACCGCCCGCGGCAAGGTCCCGCTCGTCGCCGCCGACGGCGAGATCGTCGGCGCCGTCTCCGTCGGCATCGCCTACGACAGCGTCCGCGACCGGCTGCTCGGCGCCATCCCCGGCCTGCTGGCGTACGCGGGCGGCGCCCTGGCCGCGGGCGCCCTCGCCGCCTACCTGCTGTCCCGCCGGATCCAGCGCCAGACCCGCGACCTGGCCTTCTCCGATATCGCCGGACTGCTCGCCGAACGCGAGGCCATGCTGCACTCCATCCGCGAAGGAGTGATCGCCCTCGACCGCGCCGGCCGGATCCGGCTGGTCAACGACGAGGCCGCCCGCCTGCTGGGCCTCGCACCGGACAGCACCGGCACGCTCGCCGGCAGCCCCCTCGGCGAGGTGATCGGCGAGGGCCGCACCGCCGACGTCCTCACCGGCCGCGTCACGGGCCGGGACCTGCTCACCGTCCAGGGCTCCCGCGTCCTCGTCGCCAACCGAATGCCCACCGAGGACGGCGGGGCCGTGGCCACCCTGCGCGACCGCACCGAGCTGGAGCACCTGCGCCGCGAGCTCGACTCCACCCAGGGCCTGATCGACGCCCTCCGCGCACAGGACCACGAGCACGCCAACCGCCTCCACACCCTCCTCGGCCTGCTGGAGCTCGGCCTGCAGGAGGAGGCGGTGGAATTCGTGGCCGAGGTCGTCGGCGGCCACCGCAGCACCGCCGAACAGGTCACCGAGAAGGTCCGCGACCCCCTGCTGGCCGCCCTCCTGGTGGGCAAGGCGACCGTCGCGGCCGAGCGGGGCGTCCCCCTGCGCCTCGCCGACACCACGTTCCTCCCGGACCGCCTCGTCGACCCCGGCGGCCTCGTCACCATCACCGGCAACCTCGTGGACAACGCCCTGGACGCGGCGGCCGGGTCGGCCGCGCCCCTGGTGGAGGTCGAGCTGCGCTGCGAGGGCCGGACGGCGATCCTCCTCGTGCGCGACAGCGGACCCGGCGTCCCGGCCGCCCGCCGCGAGGAGATCTTCACCGAGGGCTGGTCGACCAAGCAGCCCGCGGCCCACCGCGAACGCGGCCTGGGGCTGGCCCTGGTACGCCGCCTCGCGGAGCGGCACGGCGGCACGGCCCGGGCCGGGGAAGCAGCGGACGGAGGGGCGGAGTTCTCCGTCGTACTCCCGGAGGCCCTGAGATGAGCGAGTCCCCGATCCACGTATTGGTCGTCGACGACGACATGCGTGTTGCCCTGATCAACGCGGCGTACGTGGCGAAGGTTCCCGGCTTCCGCGTCGCGGCCCGGGTCCATTCGGCGGCCGAGGCGCTGGACTTCCTCGCCTCCCACCCGGTGGACCTGATCCTCCTGGACCACTACCTCCCGGACGGCAGCGGCCTGGACCTGGTCCGTCGGCTGCGCCAGCTCGGCCACCGCACCGACGTGATCATGGTCACGGCCGCGCGCGACCTGGCCACCGTGCAGGCCGCGATGCGCCTCGGCGCCCTCCAGTACCTGGTCAAACCGTTCACCTTCGCCGGGCTGCGAACCCGGCTGGAGGCGTACGGGACCCTGCGCCGCACCCTGGAGACCGGCGGCGAGGCCGAACAGGCCGAGGTCGACCGGCTCTTCGGCGCCCTGGCCGCGGCAGGCTCCCCCAACGAGCTGCCGAAGGGGCACTCCCCCACGACCGCGGAACTGGTCCGCCGCGTCCTCCGCTCCGCCGAAGGCCCCCTGTCGACGCAGCAGATCGCCGACCGGGCCGGCATCAGCCGCCAGACCGCCCAGCGCTACCTCAAGCTCCTGGACCGCACGGGCCGGGTCACCCTGGCCCTGCGCTACGGCGAGACGGGCCGCCCGGAACACCTCTACTCCTGGCTGCCGGCCGACGGAACGTAGCCCCACCGCCCCACCCCGCCCCCGCGGGGCGCTCAGACGGCCCCGGCGCCGGTCAGGGCGCGGACCTCCGTCTCCGCGTACCGGGCCGCGTCGGCCTCCTCGGCGGAGGTGACCGTGCCCGCCCAGCCGGCGAGGAAGCCCAGCGGAATCGAGACCAGGCCCGGGTTCTGCAGCGGGAAGAGCTGGAAGTCCACCCCGGGGAAGAGGGAGTCCGGGCTGCCGGAGACCACCGGCGAGAGGATCACCAGCAGCACCGCCGGGACCAGGCCCCCGTACACCGACCAGACGGCGCCGCGCGTGGTGAAGCCGCGCCAGAACAGCGAGTACAGCAGCACGGGCAGGTTCGCCGAGGCCGCCACCGCGAAGGCGAGCCCGACCAGGAACGCCACGTTCAGGTCCTGGGCCAGCAGTCCGAGGGCGATCGCCACGGCCCCGATCCCGACGGCCGCGGTCTTGGCCACCGCGACCTCGCTGCGCTGGCGCGCGTGGCGGCGCTTGAGCGAGGCGTACAGGTCGTGGGCGACGGAGGCCGAGGAAGCGAGCGTGATCCCGGCGACGACGGCCAGGATGGTGGCGAAGGCGATCGCCGCCACGAGCGCGAACAGCACCGCGCCCCCGGTGGAGTCGGCCCCGCCGCCCAGGTACGCCGCGAGCAGCGGCACCGCCGTGTTCCCGGAGGCGTTGGAGGCCCGCACCTCGTCCGGGCCGACCAGCGCGGCCGCCCCGAAGCCGAGCACGATGGTCATCAGGTAGAAGCCGCCGATCAGGGCGATCGCCCACACCACCGAGCGGCGGGCCGCCCGCGCGGTCGGCACCGTGTAGAAGCGCGACAGGATGTGCGGGAGCCCGGCCGTGCCGAGGACCAGCGCCAGGCCGAGGCTCATGAAGTCGAAGCGGGAGGTCCAGTCGCCGCCGTACTTGAGCCCCGGGCCGAGGAACCGCAGCCCGTGCCCGCTGCGTTCGGCGGCCCTCGTCAGCAGCAGGTCGACGTTCCCGTGGAAGCGGGTCAGGACGAGCACGGTGAGGGTGACGGCCCCGCCCATGAGCAGGACGGCCTTCACGATCTGGATCCAGGTGGTGGCCCGCATTCCGCCGAAGGACACGTACACCACCATGAGCGCCCCGACCGCGATGACGGTGAGCGTCCGGGTGGCGGTGCCCGAGTCCCCGAGCAGCAGCCCCACGAGGCTGCCCGCGCCGACCATCTGCGCGACGAGGTAGAGCACCGAGACGGTGACCGAGGAGGTGCCGGCGGCGATCCGGACGGGCCGCTCGCGCATCCGCGCGGCGACGACGTCGGCGAGGGTGAAGCGCCCGCAGTTGCGGACCAGTTCGGCGACGAGGAACAGGACGACGAGCCAGGCGACGAGGAATCCCACGGAGTACAGCAGGCCGTCGTATCCGAACAGGGCGATGAGGCCGGAGATGCCGAGGAAGGACGCGGCGGACATGTAGTCGCCGGCGATGGCGAAACCGTTCTCCATCGGGGAGAACAGCCGCCCGCCCGCGTAGAACTCCTCCGCCGAGCCGCGCCGGTTGCGGCTGACCCATGTGGTGATGCCCAGGGTGACCGCGACGAAGAGGCTGAACAGCATCAGCGCGAGGGTCTGGTGCTCGGTGGTCACCGGCCGGCCCCCCGGCTCCGGTTCCGGGCGCGCGCCTGGTCCCGGTTCTGTTCGAAGACCGTCCAGCGCAGGTCCAGCGCGGCCCGGTCCCTGCGCCTGCGTGCGTGCCGGGCGTACGCCCAGGTCAGCAGGAAGGTGCTGAGGAACTGCCCGAGGCCGGCCAGCAGGGCCACGTTGACCGCGCCGGCGACGGGCCGGGCCATGAGGCCGGGCGCTGCCGTCGCCGCGACCACGTAGGCGACGTACCAGAGGAGGAATCCGGCGGTCGCCGGGACGACGAAGCCCCGGTAGCGGCTGCGGACCTCCTGGAAGGCGGCGCTGCGCTGCACTTCCAGGTAGATGCTGTCGGACGCCTCGGGCTCGGGCCCGCCGGCGCCGGCGGGCTGCCGCGGCGGTGTGCCGTCGTACCCGCCTTCGCCCTCGCCCCAGCCGACGGCGAGCGCGTCGTACCAGGGGTCGTCGAGCCGGATCGTTCCGGCGTCGGGACCTTTGTGCTTGTCCACCGAACTCTCCTTGTCCGCTGCCGCATTGGCGGCGTGGGCACAAGGATGAGTGGAATGGGCGGTTTCCGGACTGGTGTACCGGTGCTCTTCACTCCAACAGGTGATGAACCGGGAATTCCGGGGCTCCGGAAGCCGACGGGGCGGCTGCCGGCACCCGGGTTCGGTGCCGGCAGCCGCCCCTGGCGGTCAGACGTAGAGCTGTCGAACGTAGGACTGTCAGGCGTCGAGCGGTCAGGCGTCGATGCGCGAGCGGTCCAGGGTCGCGGCGGAGCTGGTGATGAACTCCTTGCGCGGGGCCACCTCGTTGCCCATCAGCAGGTCGAAGACCTGCTCGGCCGCCTCCAGGTCGCCGATGTTGATCCGGCGCAGGGTGCGGTGGCGGGGGTCCATGGTGGTCTCGGCCAGCTGGTCGGCGTCCATCTCGCCCAGACCCTTGTAGCGCTGGATCGAATCCTTGTAGCGGATGTTCTTCCGCTGGAATTCGAGGAGGGTCTGGCGCAGTTCATTGTCGGAATACGTGTAGACGTACTTGTCCTGGCCCTTCTTGGGCTGGACGAGTTCGATCCGGTGCAGCGGCGGAACGGCCGCGAAGACCCGGCCCGCCTCGACCATCGGCCGCATGTACCGCTGGAAGAGCGTCAGCAGCAGGCAGCGGATGTGCGCGCCGTCCACATCGGCGTCGACGAGCAGGACGATCTTCCCGTACCGCGCGGCGTCGATGTCGAAGGTCCGGCCCGAACCGGCCCCTATGACCTGGATGATCGCGCCGCATTCCGCGTTCTTCAGCATGTCCGAGACCGACGACTTCTGGACGTTCAGAATCTTGCCGCGGATCGGCAGCAGCGCCTGGAATTCGGAATTGCGGGCCAGCTTCGCGGTGCCGAGGGCGGAGTCGCCCTCGACGATGAAGAGCTCGCTGCGCTCGACGTCGTCGCTGCGGCAGTCGGCCAGCTTGGCGGGCAGGGAGGACGTCTCCAGCGCCGTCTTCCGCCGCTGCGCCTCCTTGTGCTGGCGGGCCGCGATACGGGTCCGGGCCGCCGCGACGATCTTCTCCATCACAGCGCGCGCCTGCTGCTTGTCGTCGCGCTTGGTGGAGGTCAGGAAGGCCTTGAGCTCCTTGGCGACGACGGCGGCGACGATCCTGGTGGCCGCCGAGGTGCCCAGCACCTCCTTGGTCTGGCCCTCGAACTGCGGCTCGGCCAGCCGGACGGTGACGACCGCGGTCAGGCCCTCCATGGCGTCGTCCTTGACGACGTCGTCCTCGGCGACGCGCAGCAGCTTCGCGGACCGCAGCACCTCGTTCACGGTCTTGGTGATCGAGCGCTCGAAGCCGCTGACGTGCGTGCCGCCCTTGGGCGTGGCGATGATGTTGACGAAAGACTTGACGCTGGTCTCGTAGCCGGTGCCCCAGCGCAGGGCGATGTCCACGCCCAGCTCGCGGGTGACCTCGGTGGGGGTCATGTGGCCGCGCTCGTCGAGGACGGGGACGGTCTCCTTGAAGGTGCCCTGGCCGGTCAGGCGCAGCACGTCGCAGACGGCCTTGTCCTGGGCGACGTAGTCGCAGAACTCGCTGATGCCGCCGTCGAAGCGGAAGACCTCCTCGGTCTTGCCGGCGCCGTCGATGCCGCGCTCGTCGCGGACGACGATGGTCAGGCCGGGAACGAGGAAGGCGGTCTGGCGGGCGCGCTGGTAGAGCGTCTCCAGGGAGAGCCGGGCGTCCTTGAGGAAGATCTGCCGGTCGGCCCAGTAGCGGACCCGGGTGCCGGTCTTGCCCTTGGCAATGCGCTTGATCTTGCGCAGGCCGTTGGCCGGGTCGAACGTGCTGTCCGGCCCCTGCTCGGCGAAGACCCCGGGGACGCCGCGGCGGAAGCTGATCGCGTGCGTGGAGCTGCCGCGGTCGACCTCGACGTCGAGGCGGGAGGAGAGCGCGTTGACCACGGAGGCGCCGACGCCGTGCAGACCGCCGGAGGCCGCGTACGAGCCACCGCCGAACTTGCCGCCGGCGTGCAGCTTGGTCATGACGACCTCGACGCCGGACAGCCCGGTCTTGGGCTCGACGTCGACGGGGATGCCGCGGCCGTTGTCACGGACCTCGACGGAGGCGTCGTCGTGGAGGACCACCTCGATGTGGTCGCAGTAGCCGCCCAGGGCCTCGTCGACGGCGTTGTCGATGATCTCCCACAGGCAGTGCATGAGACCGCGGCTGTCGGTGGACCCGATGTACATGCCGGGGCGCTTGCGGACGGCCTCGAGGCCTTCAAGGACGAGCAGGTGCCGCGCGGTGTAGTTGGAGCCGTCCCGGTCTGCTCCGGACAGCAGCGCGCTGGAAGGCACGGACGTGTCGGCGGTCACGCAGTTCGCTCCTCGCTGAATTTCTCTTCTGGCCCCGTCGGGGCGCAGGGTGGCTCGGTTGCCCGTCGAAGGGTACCGAGGCCTGGTAGAGCCGATGCAACGCCACCCTCGCCCAGGATCAGCGTAGTGCAGATCCGCACGGGTGTTCGATCCCCCAAGGGGGTGAAGCAAACATCACGTTCCCATCCAGGCATGAACCATTTAGGGTTCGGGCACGTCCTCATGAACAACCGGCACTCGCGCCGGGGAGGACGAACTGCGACAGACGAACTGCTGCAAGCGAACGACTGACAACGCGAAACCGTAAAGCAACGCAATACGGCTCCTTCGCCGCCAACCGGCAGCAGCCGGCCAGCTTCGGAAGGAAGTTTCGAGGAAAAGCCGCGAGCGGGAACGTTTTCGGCCTGGTTGGATGTTGACCCTGGTACGACAGCTCGTCGAGCTGAGAGAAGAGGCGACGTGACTACTGTTCTGACACCCGCGACCCCGCTGACGGCCGCTGACCGGTGCGACCGTTGCGGCGCCCAGGCATATCTGCGCGTCGTCCTGCTGAGCGGTGGTGAACTGCTCTTCTGCGCCCACCACGGACGTAAGTTCGAGCCGGAACTCAAGAAGATCGCCGCGGAAATACAGGATGAGACCGAGCGGCTGACGTCCGCTCCGGCGGCGCACGCCGACACCGAGGACCGCTGACCAGCCTGTACCTCACATCCGACGAGCCAGGACCGGCCAAGCCGGTCGATGGGCGGCACTTCTGAGATCCAGAAGTGCCGCCCATCCTCACGTCTGCGGCCCTTCCGGCACGCCGGGCGCCCGCCGGTCCGCGGGGAGCGCGTGGCCGAAAACAGCTGCCGAGAGAACCGTCGGCGCTCCCGCCGGGGCCTCTGAGGCCACAGCGGCGCGTGAGGCAGCAGTGCGGTGAGCCGCCCCCCGCCCCGCCGGATGCCCTGTAAGAGCGCTTGCAGCCGGTGCGTGGCGCCTTGCGCTTCCCCATGTGGTGTCCTGGTCGGCCGCGCGCTGCCGGGCCGTCTCCGGGCCCGTCACGAAGTCGGCGAAGGCCGCGATACGCGTGTAGACGCCCGGGCTGTCCGCCCGGCCGCAGCCCCGCCCCCAGGACACCACGCCGATGAGCCGCCCCTGCGCGACGAGGGGACCGCCGCTGTCGCCCTGGCAGGCGTCCCTGCCTCCGCTGCGGTGGCCCGCGCAGACCATGGACTCCGGCCGGTACCGGCCGTCCGCATCCCCGGGGTAGGCGCGCAGGCACACCTCGTCCTCCAGCACCGTCACCCGCGCGGCACGCAGCCCGTACGCGTAGTCGCCGAATCCGCTCGTGTCGCCCCATCCGTAGACGACGGCCTCACTGCCCTCGGCGTAGCCGGGATGCCCCTCCCCGGCCGGCGGGAGCACGGAGCGTGCGGGTACGGCTTCGTCGAGTTCCAGGACGGCCAGGTCCCCGGTGTTGCTGTGCGGGTCGTAGTCCGGGTTCACCCGGGCCGCGCGCACCGCGATCTCCCTGCCCTCGGCCGCCCTCAGCTCCGTGCGTCCGGTGATCACCCGGAGGTCGGGTACGCCGTCGACCGGGCTGCCCAGCACCTCGCGGCTCAGGCAGTGGGCCGCGGTGACCACCCGGGTCGGGCTCACGAGGACGCCGCCGCAGAACTGACCGGCCCGGATACCGCCGAACCGGTCACGGCTGGCCAGGGCCACCACCCAGGGGCTATCGGCCACCTTCACCGGCCTGCCGCCGATCACCACACTGTCCGCGGCCGCCTGCGGCGCGCGGGCCAGCGGCGCCGCGGCCGCCCCCGCCGCCAGGGCCAGCGCACCCGCCAGAGCACGGGAAAAGGGTCGACGCATCGGGCCTCCTGACTCTGCGTGTGGATGACTCCACCCAGAGTGGGATGCCCGGGGGCCGTGCGCACCCGCGCGCGGCCCCCGCCGACGGCTCGGCCTGCCCGGCCGGGGCCGGACAGAGCCGGCCGGGGCAGGGCCGGGCAGTCGGACCGGATGCCCGTCAGTCGGACCGGATGCCCGTCAGTCCAGGTAGTCGCGCAGTACCTGGGAGCGGGACGGGTGGCGCAGCTTCGACATCGTCTTCGACTCGATCTGGCGGATGCGCTCGCGCGTCACGCCGTAGACCTTGCCGATCTCGTCGAGGGTCTTGGGCTGACCGTCGGTGAGGCCGAAGCGCATGGAGACGACGCCGGCCTCGCGCTCGCTGAGGGTGTCGAGGACCGAGTGCAGCTGCTCCTGCAGGAGCGTGAAGCTGACCGCGTCGGCCGGGACGACCGCCTCGGAGTCCTCGATGAGGTCGCCGAACTCGCTGTCGCCGTCCTCGCCGAGCGGGGTGTGCAGGGAGATCGGCTCGCGGCCGTACTTCTGGACCTCGATGACCTTCTCGGGGGTCATGTCGAGTTCCTTGGCCAGCTCCTCCGGGGTGGGCTCGCGGCCCAGGTCCTGGAGCATCTGCCGCTGCACGCGGGCGAGCTTGTTGATCACCTCGACCATGTGGACGGGGATGCGGATCGTGCGGGCCTGGTCGGCCATGGCACGGGTGATCGCCTGCCGGATCCACCAGGTCGCGTAGGTGGAGAACTTGTAGCCCTTGGTGTAGTCGAACTTCTCCACCGCGCGGATCAGGCCCAGGTTCCCCTCCTGGATCAGGTCCAGGAAGAGCATGCCGCGGCCGGTGTAGCGCTTGGCGAGGGACACCACGAGACGGAGGTTGGCCTCCAGCAGGTGGTTCTTGGCCCGGCGGCCGTCCTCGGCGATGATCTCCAGCTCGCGCTTGAGCTTGGGGGCCAGCTTGTCCGAGCCGGCCAGCTTGTCCTCGGCGAACAGGCCGGCCTCGATCCGCTTGGCGAGCTCGACCTCCTGCTCGGCGTTGAGGAGCGGGACCTTGCCGATCTGCTTGAGGTAGTCCTTGACCGGGTCGGCGGTGGCGCCGGCCACGGCGACCTGCTGGGCCGGGGCGTCGTCCTCGTCGTCGGAGATGACGAAGCCCTTGCTCTCGCCGCCGTCCTCCTCCTCTTCGGCGTCGCCCTTGACCTCGCCGGGGCCCTCTTCGAGGAGCTCCTCCTCGGCGATCTCGTCGGTGTCCTTCTTCGCCGCCGCCTTCTTCGCGGCCGTCTTCTTCGCGGCGGGCGCGGCCTTCTTGGCCGCCGTCTTCTTCGCTGCCGTCTTCTTCGCTGCCGCCTTCTTCGCGGCGGGCTCGCTTGCGGGCTCCTGCTCCAGCGCGTCCGCCGGCTCCGGGTCCGCCGTTTCGGCCGCCGGTGCCGCGGCGGTCCGCGCAGCCGTCGTCTTCGTCGCGGCGGTCTTCGTGGCCGTCCGCTTGGCCGGGGTCTTCGCTGCGACGCTCTTGCGGGTGGTGCGCTTGGGCGACTCCGCGGCACTGACCATCAGCGTCACACCCTCTTCCTCGAGGATCTGGTTGAGGCTGCGCAGAACATTCTTCCACTGGGTCGCAGGAATCTGGTCAGCCTCGAAGGCCCGACGCACGTCATCGCCGGCGATCTGCCCCTCGGCCTTGCCCCGCTCGATGAGCGCCATCACAGACTCGGAATCGGCGATTTCCGGCGGGAGCGTACGGGATGTGCTGGCCGACACGAACAACCTCTCGGAACGATGGAAACGGCTTCCGACCCCGGCCGGGTGGTGCTGGACCGGAGCCGACGACCACCGACTGGGGATGGGCCGGGGGCGCGGGCAGGGGCCGGGGAGCTGTACAGCACCCGCAAGGGCTGCTGTCTTCCCTCCGTCGGCCATCACCTCTCTAGGTCATCGCTTGACTTCGCAGAGCGTTACGCCCCAATCTTCGTGGCCCAAGTCACAACGGGGGGTCGGATGGGCCGCCTGGAGGGGCATATGCGCAGGTCGGACGGTATCTGCAGGCGGCCGGCGCAGGGTCGCAAAACGGCCGGAAAGGGCCCGGTGGGGGCCGGATCCGCGCGCCGCGGAAGTCCGGCGGTGCTGCGGAAGTCCGGTGGCGAAGGACCGCTCACGCTGGTGTCGCCGGACCCGGCCGGGTCCGGCGACATGTGCGAGTACCTCCGCGCCTTCCGTCCGGGCGGCTCCGTCAGTGCTCGCGCGGGGCGGGTACCACGCGCTCGACCTCGGGGTGCACCGTCAGCAGCTGGCGCATCGCGCTCTCCGCGCCGGCCGCGTCCCCCGCGGCGAGGGCCTCGACGATCCGCGCGTGGTGTGCGACGCAGGTTTCGCTGGGGCGGTCGCAGGTCGTCGTGGGGCTGCCGGAGACCTGGAGCGCGGCGGAGACGATGCCGGAGAGGTGCTCCAGCATGCGGTTGCCCGCGACCTGGATGAGGAGGGCGTGGAACTCGTTGTCGGCGCGCGCGAAGGTGATCGCGTCCCCCTGCCCGAGGGTGTGGCCCATGATCTCGACCATGTCGGCGAGGCGCTGCTGGATGTCCGCGCGGCCGTGGCCCGCGGCGAGGCGGGCGGCGAGGGGCTCGATGGTCCAGCGGAGCTCGTTGAGCTCGCGGCGCTGGTCCTCGCGCTGGGGGCCGAAGGCGCGCCACTCGATGATGTCGGGGTCGAGGAGGTTCCAGTCGGCGACGGGGCGGACCCGGGTGCCGACGTTGGGGCGGGCGCTGACGAGGCCCTTGGCCTCCAGCACGCGCAGCGATTCGCGGACCACCGTGCGGGAGACCTCGAAGCGCTGGCCGATCTCCTCGGGGACCAGCGGGCGGTCCGCGCCCAGGTCGCCGGAGACGATCATCTGGCCGAGCTGCTGGACGAGTTGGCCGTGGAGCCCGCGGCCGCGGCTGCCCGCCGCGCGGCGGCCGACCCGGCTCAACTCGACGTCGGCGCCGTCCCAGTGGGGCGCTGCGACGCGGTCGGTCCCGGAGGACTCCGTGTAGGGATAGCGGTCCAGTTCGCCCGGGCCGGCGAGGCCGGAATCGGCATGGCGGGCGGCGGTCATCATGGTGTGCGCAAGGGTACTCACGAATCCTTTGTCGGCCGCGCCTTCATGAGCCTTGAGGTCTTTGGTGAAAAGCACACGAAAGGGTGATAGGTGTCACCTGCGCAATTGACGACTTATCGTAAAGAACCGGGCTTTTCATGGGGAGTTGCGGTCCCGTTCACCCGATACGAGCGCGTCCGGTCACACTGCGGCCGCGAACGGGACCGCATCGATCACCAGCGGACGCGACTGCGCAGTCCTGTGAACCCATAGGCGCACAACAGGACCATCAGCGACAACACGAGTGCGGTGCCCACGGGTTGGGCCATCACCCGGAGGGCCCCGAGGACCAGGCGGTCGGCCTCCGGGGGCCACTGCGCCCAGGACAGTCCGCGCAGCCGGGCCACGACCCCGGTCACCGGATGCGCAGACGGGCCCTCCAGCACCTGCCGCACGAGCGGCACCACCGCGACCGGTACGGCGAGCACTGCGGCCAGCCCTGCGGCCGCCGACCGGAAGACGCCGGAGGCCAGCACCCCGGCCCAGGCACAGCCGACGAGCAGGCCGGCCCAGCTCACGACCGGGGAGATCCACCGGTCGGGATTGCGCAGCGGTCCGCTGCCGAAGACGAGCTGCGTGGCCGCGGCGTCGGCGGCGACGGCGAGCGCGCCGAGCAGCAGGGCGAGGGCGGCGCAGACGGCGAGCTTGGCGGCGAGCAGGCCCATCCGGCGCGGGACGGTGCCGCGATGGGCGGCGAGCGCGGGGTAGCGGTATTCCTCGCCGAAGGCCAGGGCGCCGAGCAGGCCGGCCCCGAGCGCCGCGGGCGGCAGGGGCAGCAGCTCCGGCCAGGCGACCAGCACACGGCCCTGCGACGCCTGGCCGGAGCGCGCCAGCGCCAGGGCGGTGACGACGGAGACGGCGACGACCAGGGCGGCGGTGAGAGCGGGCGCGGCGGTTCCGAAGACGCGCAGCAGTTCGTAGCGCAGCGGCCGCAGCGGGCCGCCCACCCGGCGCACCGGCGAGGCGGGCGCCCGGGCGGCGGACCGCCGGCGCCCGTCCCCGGCCGGGGTCGGGCCCGACGCCCCGGGGGAGGAGCGGGCAGCCGTTCCGGCCGCTTCGACCGCTTCGGCGGTGCCTTCGGTGCCGGAGGACGCGGCGCGCGCCTGCGGGACCGGGGCTTCCTCCGGCGCGATGACCGTCCGGGCGTCACCGGTCTCGTCGGCGAGCTGGTGGACCAGGACGCCGTGGCGGAAGGCCGCCTCGCCGACCTCGGCGCAGTTCGCCCCGTACACGGACAGGTGGTTGCCGCTCTCCTCGACGATCTCCACCGGGCGCTGCGCGTCCCGGGCCTCCCGGCCCAGCACGTCGGCCAGCCGGGCGGCGTGCGGGGTGCGCACGGCGACCCGCGGCCGCAGCCGGGTGTGCGCGAAGGCGGCGGCGTCCTGGTCGGCGACGAGCCGCCCGGCGGCGATACTGACGACCCGGTCCGCGCAGCGTGCGGCCTCCTTCGCGTCGTCGGTGGTGAACAGGACCGCGCCGCCGAGGGCGGCATGGCTGCGCAGCAGGCCGTGGAGCCAGCCGCGGTCGCGGGGCGAGAGTCCCGCGGCGGGCTCGTCGAGGAGCAGGGTGCAGGGGTCGGCCAGCAGGGCGGCGGCCAGGGCCACCCGGCGCTCCATGCCGAGCGAGAGCGAGCCGAGCCGCTGGTCGCGCAGGCCCGCGACGCCGACGAGCTCCAGGACGGTGTCAGCTCGGGAGGCGGGCACCCCGGCTGCGGCGCAGAGCATCCGGAGCTGGCCCCGGACCGTCCGCGCGGGGTTCCCGGGGACGTCGCCGAGCAGTACGCCGACCTCACGGCCGGGCTGCGGGATCCGGTGCAGCGGGCGACCGCGGAAGTAGGCGACACCGCGGCCCGGTTCGAGCTCCAGCATGAGCCGCAGGGCGGTGGTCTTGCCCGAACCCGGTTCGCCGAGAAGGGCGGTGACGGCGCCCTGGCGGGCCTCGAAGGTGAGGTCGTCCACGAGGGGCGGAAGGTCTCGACGGGGAGTGCTGGTGAGTCCGATGGCCTGGAGCATCGCTTCCCTCGCGGGGGGTGAGACCGCTCTGCGGCAGGGTCAATTCCCCATACAAGATAACGCGATATGTCCGATTTTCGCCGCATTCTGGCTGCGTGCGCCCCCGTGTCGGCCCCCGTATCGGCGCCGTACCCTCCGGACCCCGGGGCCAGAACTCAGGCTTCCGGCCGCAGCATCGGCGGGTTGAGCAGGGTGGCACCGCCGGCCCGGAACAGCTGGGCGGGCCGCCCGCCCTGACGGGTCGTCGTCCCGCCGGCCGGCACGAGGAACCCGGGGGTCCCGGTGACCTTGCGGTGGAAATTGCGGGGGTCGAGGGCCACGCCCCACACCGCCTCGTAGACCCGGCGCAGCTCGCCGACCGTGAACTCGGTCGGGCAGAAGGCGGTGGCCAGGGAGGAGTACTCGATCTTCGAACGGGCCCGCTCCACCCCGTCGGCGAGGATCCGGGCATGGTCGAAGGCGAGTCCGGAGGACGCTTCCCCCTCGGCCGCCAGGAGCTCGTCGACGGGGGCCCAGCGCGCGCTGTTGGCGTCTCCGCCGGCGCGGGGCGCGGGCAGGTCCGGAGCGAGGACGAGGTGCGCCACGCTGACCACGCGCATCCGCGGATCCCGCTTCGGGTCCCCGTACGTGGCGAGCTGCTCCAGGTGGGCGCCGTTGCCCGCGCCCGGCTCGGCGGGGTCATGCGCGCACAGCCCCGTTTCCTCGGAGAGCTCCCGGGCCGCGGCCGCCGCCAGGTCCTCGTCCCCGCGCACGAAGCCGCCGGGCAGGGCCCACCGCCCCTGGAACGGCTGCTCACCGCGCCGGACGACGAGTGCGCAGAGGGCGTGGCGCCGTACGGTGAGCACGACCAGGTCGACGGTAACGGCGAACGGCGGATAGGCCGACGGGTCGTAGGGAGACATGCCGCGATCATAGTCGTCTTCCTGACGATAAACAGAGCTTTCGTGATCCTGAAGACGACGACGGGCAGCCTACCCGCCCAGTTGAAGCGCATGCGCGGCCTCCTCCACCATGCCGAGGCCGAGCCGGCTGATCCGCAGGGCGAACGGCTCGCCCGCCACCCGCAGGCCGGAGAGCCGCAGCGCGCCGAGCGGGGCGCCGGGCAGCGGGACGAGGGCGACCGTGCCCGCCGGGGCGTCGGGGCGGATACCGGCGAGCGCGGCCAGCACATGGACCCCGGCGGCCGCGGACACCGCGGCCGGACGGCAGGCCGCCGGGTGCGGGAGCGGCGCACTGCCCGCGGTGCGCTGCTCGGCGGCGTACATCTCCGGCAGCCGGAACCCGAAGCACTCCGCGGCGTCCAGCAGACCCCGCAGCAATGCGGTGGCCTCCTCCGCGAAGCCGGCCTGGGCCAGGCCCGCGACCGCAACGGCGCTCTCGTACGCCCGCACCGCGCCCGAACGGTGGCCGAAGGGGTTGTGCCCCGGCTCCCGTGAGGCCATGCTCCGCAGCCCCCATCCGGAATCCATGGCCGGAGCCCCGAGGAGCCGGACGAGCTGTTCGGTCCGGACCCGGTCCAGCAGGCCAGGGGCGGGCAGGCCGCCGCCGAGGAGTCCGGTGTCGAGGAGGTGGGCGGCGGCTCCGGTGAGCCGGGGCAGCGGCCGCCCGTCGGGGTGCAGGGCGGCGGCCGGCCTCCCGCCGTCGGGGCCGTCGATCCAGAACCGGTCCCGGAACCGGGCGCGCAGTGCCTCCGCCCGGTCGCGCCACTCCTGCGCGCCGGGCCGCCCGCACCCGTCCAGCAGGTCGGCGCCGAGCAGTGCGGCCCGGTGGGCGTGGGCCTGGGTCTCGCAGCGGCGCGGCCCCGGATCCGGGTCGGCGAGGAACCCGTCCTCGCCCAGGGCCCCGCGGAGCCAGTCCAGGCACTGCTCGGCGGCCGGGAGCAGCCGGGCCACGTCCCCTTCGGGCATCCCCCACCGCCGTGCTTCGGCGAGTACCGCCGGGAAGGCGAGCGTGGCCTCGGTGCCGGTGCACCCCGGCGGGAGCTGCGGGCCGGCGCCGCGCAGCGGACCGGGGATCTTCCCGGCATCGGGGCCGCGGCCGCCCGCCTGGGTCCGGGCCAGGGTGCGCAGGGTGGCCGCGGCGAGCCCGGTCCCGAGCGGCAGTGCCATCCTGGCGGCCCACAGGGACTCCGCGGGGGCCAGCCCGAGCCGCCACGGCACGCCGGCGGCGGCGAAGGCGTCGGCCGGCTGCTCGTGGTCCCGCAGGAGCAGCGCGCCGAGGTCCTCGACGCTGGTCCGGAACCAGGCCTCGGCCCGCGGATCGTCGCACTCGGCCCTGGCGTCGGACAGCGGGTTGGCCACCTGCCCGGCCGGCGCCCTGGAGGTACGGGCGTGCGTGGTCCGCAGCTCGATGGTGCGGGACTCCCCCGGCCCCAGATCGAGCTGCCAGCGCAGCAGCCCCGCGGAGGCGAGCACGTCGTCCGGCGCCGGTTCGGCCACAGTGACGGCCTGTGCCTCGCCCGTGCTCCAGCGCAGCCCGGCGGCATGCACCCCCGCGGGCAGTTCCGGCCCGGCCCGGCCGGCGGCCACCGCGGCAAGCTCGGCGAGGTCCGTGCCGAGCAGGATCTCCACGGGCAGGCGCACCGGGCGGGCGGTGAAGCTGCGCAGGGTGATCCGCTCGGTGCCGTCCGCGTACCGCACCCGATCGACGCCGACGTCGGGATCGGGCCCGGCTTCGCCGCCCGTGCGGACGGCCGCGGTGAACGAGGCCCGGTCGGCGCCGAGGCTGCGCCCCTGGACCGCGACCGGCTCCCGGCCGCCGACCCTGAGCACGCAGCGGGACAGGAGCCGCCGCCCGGACCGGTAGATCCCGTCGATCCCGCGGCCGGTGAGCTGACCATGCTCGGGCGAGATGACCAGGCAGGGCGCCGATACGCAGATGACGGCCCCGTGCACGGGCGGCAGCTCGGGTCTGGGGGCTGGGATTACAGAGTGGGCCATGGTCCGCCTTGTCTGGGCGCGCTGCGCTCCGGTCGGTTCCGCCGGGCGGCGGGGCCGGGCCCCCGTCACCCTCCTGGGGAACGCCCCCGCCCCCGCGCGGGTCACGGGCCCCGGCGGCGGCTCGGGCCGGAACAACGGCCGATCCCCCGCTTCGCCGCCGCGGCGTCCGTGGCGGTCCGCACTGCGCGATCCCGCGGCTCACGGGCCCCGGTGCGCCCCCGGAACAGGCCCCGGCTCATCGGTCGCTCCCGGTGGTGCGGCGGCCCTCGCGGCGGACTCCCCGGTCCT
This sequence comes from Streptomyces sp. NPDC090445, assembly GCF_044769385.1. Classification (NCBI taxonomy): domain Bacteria; kingdom Bacillati; phylum Actinomycetota; class Actinomycetes; order Kitasatosporales; family Streptomycetaceae; genus Streptomyces; species Streptomyces sp. NPDC090445. The sequence goes on from NZ_JBIVXV010000010.1 coordinate 140,452, forward strand.
TGCGGCCCGGCGGGCGCTTGAGGGCCGCAATGCGCTTGCGGCGGGGTTCCCTGCGCCGCCGCTCGGCCCGCAGGCAGGCCCGCAGCCCCTCCGGGTCGATGCCCTCGTTGCAGGCCTGGTGGAGCAGTTGGGCGAAGCGGTAGTCGGCGTCGGCCCGCAGGGCGAGCCCCAGGACGATGCGGGCGGTCGGCTCGTCCCCGGTGGACCACGAGACCCAGCCGGCGAGGGTGAGCGGCGCCGCCGCGTGCTCGCCGTAGGCGCCGACGCAACGCCTGGCCAGGGCCCGCCACAGGCGCAGCGCGGCGGCGGCCTCCTCATCCTCCATCCATTCGGCTGCGATGTCCCGTGTCTCGCGGTCCTGGAGGCCGAGGATCAGGGTCGCGGCCTCGTCGTGCCCGAGCAGGGCGTCGTCCCAGTCGTCGGCGCCGGGCCCGCCCTCGACGGGCGGGGCGAGGGTCAGCCGCTGCATGAGGGTGCGGGCCAGCGTGATGGTCTCGGCGCCGATGTCCTTCCGGCTCGCCCCGTCGAGGATCCTCGGGACGAGGGTGGCGGCGGCTTGGTCGAGGGCGCACTCCATCTCCCGCGCGGTCGCCCCGTTCAGCGGCGCGAGGCGCCCCTCGATCTCCCGCAGGGAGCCGCGGATCCGCAGGCCCGCGAAGGTGGCGGCGGCCGCTGCCACCGAGGTGCCGGGGGCCGCCAGGACGCTGCCCTCGGCCGGGCAGCAGCGCTCGTCGGGACAGCAGTAGGACCAGTACCGGCCGCCGGAGATGCACAGGGCCTCCAGGACGGGCACGTCGAGCGCGCCGCAGGCCAGCCTGATCCGCTGGGCCAGGGGCCGCAGCCGGGTCATCACCCGCTGGCCGCTCTCGCCGGCGCGCGGGTCCTGGTACAGGAACAGGATGATGCCGTCGGGCTTGGCGGCGCGCCGCTCGCTGCCCTGGATCAGGCTTTCGGCGACGAGCCGGGCGGTGTCCTCCCACTCTGCGGGCGCGGCGGGGATGCCGAGCCGGAGCCGGCCTCCGAAGCGCCCGCCCTCGCCGTGCACGGCGACCATGACGAGGGAGTCGGTGGGGTGGAACCCGAGCAGGTAGGGCAGCGCGTCGGCCAGCTCGGCGGGGCTGCGCAGGGTGATCTGCGGGTCGGTGGGAGATCCGGACGGGTTGATGGAGGGCCGACCGGACGGGGTGGGCGATGCGTGCTCGTTCGTCATGCCCCGACGGTCCCGCGCAGGATCCGATCCCGAAAGCCCTGTGGATAACTCGTCAATTTTTCAACATCCACAGGTTCGGGTCGCGGTTGGCGCGATGTCGGAGGCATCGGGTTGCATGGGGGCATGAACGCAGACCTGAGGTCCTCGGCCGACTCCGTACTGGCCCGTCTCGTGGGCGACACCACGGGCACCGCCCGCCTGCGCGAGGACCAATGGCTCGCGATCGAGGCACTGGTGGCGCACAAGCGGCGCGCCCTGGTGGTGCAGCGCACCGGCTGGGGCAAGTCCGCGGTGTACTTCGTCGCCACCTCGCTGCTGCGGGCCGCCGGCGCCGGACCCACCGTCATCGTCTCCCCACTGCTCGCACTGATGCGCAATCAGGTCGAGGCCGCGGCCCGCGCCGGCATCCACGCCCGCACCATCAACTCCGCCAACCCTGAGGAGTGGGAGGGGATCCAGGCCGAGGTGGCGGCGGGCGAGGTGGACGTCCTGCTCGTGAGCCCCGAGCGGCTCAACAACCCCGACTTCCGCGACCAGGTCCTGCCCAAGCTCGCCGCCGCAACCGGACTGCTCGTGGTGGACGAGGCCCACTGCATCTCCGACTGGGGGCACGACTTCCGCCCCGACTACCGGCGGCTGCGCACGATGCTGGCCGACCTGCCGCCCGGTGTCCCGGTGCTGGCGACGACCGCCACGGCCAATGCCCGGGTGACCGCCGACGTCGCCGAGCAACTGGGTACGGGGGCCGGGAGCGACGCGCTCGTGCTGCGCGGCCCGCTGGACCGGGAGAGCCTGAGCCTGGCCGTGCTCACCCTGCCCGACGCCGCGCACCGGCTGGCCTGGCTCGCCGACCACCTGGGCGAACTGCCCGGATCCGGGATCATCTACACGCTGACCGTGGCCGCGGCCGAGGAAGTCACCGCGTACCTGCGCCACCGCGGTCACACGGTGGCCTCGTACACCGGCAAGACGGAGAACGCCGACCGCCAGCAGGCAGAGGACGACCTCCAGGCCAACCGGGTCAAGGCCCTCGTCGCGACGTCGGCCCTCGGCATGGGCTTCGACAAGCCCGACCTGGGCTTCGTCGTGCACCTGGGCTCGCCGTCCTCGCCCATCGCGTACTACCAGCAGGTCGGCCGCGCCGGACGCGGTGTGGAGCACGCGGAGGTGCTGCTGCTGCCGGGCCGCGAGGACGAGGCCATCTGGCAGTACTTCGCCTCGGTGGCCTTCCCGCCGGAGGAGCAGGTGCGCCGCACCCTGGACGTGCTGGCCCAGGCGGACAGACCGCTGTCGCTGCCCGCCCTGGAACCGCTGGTGGACCTGCGGCGCACCCGGCTGGAGGCGATGCTCAAGGTCCTCGACGTGGACGGCGCGGTGCACCGCGTCAAGGGCGGCTGGACCGCGACGGGCGAACCGTGGGTGTACGACGCCGAGCGCTACGCCTGGGTGGCCCGCCAGCGGGCCGCCGAGCAGCAGGCCATGCGGGACTATGCCGCGGCCACGGGGTGCCGGATGGAGTTCCTGCGCCGGCAGTTGGACGACGGGGAGGCGGAGCCGTGCGGCCGCTGCGACAACTGTGCCGGGGCCCGGTTCACCGCGGACGTCTCCGGCACCGCCCTGGACACCGCGCGGGGCGAGCTCGGCCGTCCCGGCGTGGAGTTGGAGCCGCGGCGGATGTGGCCGACCGGACTCGCGGCCGTCGGCGTCGACCTCAAGGGCCGTATCCCCGCCGGGGAGCAGGCCGCGCCGGGGCGGGCGCTCGGCCGGCTCTCCGACATCGGCTGGGGCAACCGGCTCCGTCCGATGCTGAGCACGGGGGCCCCGGACGAGACCGTCCCGGACGATGTGGCGCAGGCCGTGGTCGCGGTTCTCGCCGACTGGGCACGGGGCCCGGGCGGCTGGGCATCGGGCGCCCCGGACGCGCCCGCCCGGCCGGTGGGAGTGGTGTCCCTGCCCTCGCGCAGCCGCCCCCGGCTGGTCGGCTCGCTGGCCGCGCGCATCGCGGAGGTCGGCCGGCTCCCCCTGCTCGGAGCGCTGGCCTACACCGACCAGGTCCCGGAATTCGGCCTGCCCTCGTCCAACAGCGCCCAGCGGGTGCGCGGACTCCACCGGGCCCTGGCCGTGCCTCCGGAGCTGGCCGCGGCACTGTCCGCGGCGGCGGGCCCCGTACTGCTCGTCGACGACCGGGCGGAGACCGGCTGGACCCTCGCGGTGGCCGCCCGGCTGCTCCGTCAGGAAGGCGCGAAGGAGGTGTTTCCGCTGGTGCTCGCGGTTCAGCCGTAGCCGGATGGGGCGCCGTCGGCGCGGCGGGGCAAGGATATGAGCGGCATACAGGCGAATTCCGGTCGGCGGCGTCAATTGCTCATTGCCGCGCGCTCGCGCACCACGCGAGAATTGGAGAGCTCCCGCGTTCGACGGCACACACTGGGCCGTGCCGCGGCGCGCCCGCACTCCAGTTGTGCCCGTCCGCGGGCGTGTACCCGAAGGGAGGACCGTGACCTTCGGATTCGCCCCGCCTTCCACATCGTCACTGGCGAACGCGACCCGCGGTGGCAGTCGGCACGGAAGACTGCTGGAACCCGGGGAGTGGACGGCGGCGGGCATCCCCCTGCTGCGCAACCCCCGCGAGGTCGTCAGCGGACTGCATTCCCGGCACAGCCCCGTGCCGTCGACCGCGGTCATAGCCGTCCTCGACTCCGAGGAACGGCTCGTGGCGAGCGCGTCGTTCGTCCAGCGGTCCGCGTCGGCCGACGGCTGGGATTACCGCAACGCGCTCCTGGCCGCCCTGCGCCGGGTCATCCCCCACGACCTGCGCCTGCGCACCCCGGTGCGCACGGCGGTGCTGATGTACTGCCGGGAGGGCGACGAGCGGTGGACCGAGGAGGACGGCGCATGGATGTGGGGGCTGCGCGACGCCTGCACTCTGCACGGGCTGCGCTGCGGCGCGTACATCACGCTGACCCGCACCGGCTGGCAGGTGCTCGGTGAAGGCCGGGGAGGCCGGCGCCCCAGCTCGGACTCGCGGCCGGAGCGGCTCGGCGACGCCGTTGCCGAGTTCCCCGCGCTGAACCTGAGCACCGGTGGCGGCGCGGCCGAGGCCCTGCGCCGCACTGCCGCACGCTGACGCGCCCTGCCTGTCCGCGACCTGGCCTGCTGCCACATCCCGGCACACGCGGCCGCGCCCGCGCAACGGCGTACGGACAGCCCTTGCGGCCGTACACCCTGAGCGGGCGTACGGCGGTTCGGGCTGCGGGCTTCAGCGGGGCCGGCCCCGGCCAGCCCCGCCCCTCGCCCGCACCGGGGTGCGGGGCGTCAGACGCCCGCGCCCAGAACGGAGTTGATCCGCTGCGGTTCACCGCACACGATCAGCAGCGCACCGGCCCGCGCGAGCGCGACCGGCAGGTTGGCGGCAGCGGCCTCCTCGGGTCCGCCGTTGGCCGCGAAGACCACGACGGGACGGGCGGCGGCGCGCTTGACCTGCGTCGCGTCCGCATAGAACACGTCGTCCGCGGCATCGTGCAGGGCCCAGTAGGCGGCCTCGCCGAAGGACAGTTCGTGCGCGGCCCACGGGTGCAGCTCGCCGGTGGTGAGCACCAGGATGTCACCGGGCGCGCGCCCGGTGTCGAGCAGCAGGTCGACGGCCTCTTCGGCCGCGTCCAGCGCGCCCTCGGCGGAGGCCGGGATCAGCTGGATCTGCGGCACCGCCGTCGAGACGGACGGTGCGGTGGCGGCGGGGGAAACGGGCCCGGCAGCGGGTGCGGCCTGCGGTGCGGGCCGGGTGGCGGGACCGGGACGTCCGGGCCGCGGGACGGCGGCGGGACGCGGACCAGGTACGGGACGGGGGGTCTGCGCGGTGCGGCTCGCGGCCGGCGTGACGCGGGGACCCTGGGCACTCTCGTGAATCTGAGGCTCCTCGGGGATGAGAGGCATGAGTTGATATCTATCAAACACCGGTACGAAACGTACCGGCGGGGGGCACTTGGGTGCGATCAGAAATCGAAGCCGAGTTGGCCTCCGTTTTCCAGCTCCATCGCTTCCTCGCTGCGGCGCACCTTCTTCAGGTGGCGCCACCGGGGCAGCGCGTCGAGGTACGACCACGAGAGCCGGTGGTACGGGGTGGGTCCCAGCTCCTCCAGCGCGGCCCGGTGGACGGGCGAAGGGTATCCGGCGTTGGCGCCGAAGGCGTAGGCCTCGAACCCGCCGCCCTGGCCGCCGAGTTCGGCCATCATCCGGTCGCGCCTGACCTTGGCTATCACCGAGGCCGCGGCAACGGCGACGCAGGACTGGTCACCCTTGATCACGGTACGGACCTGCCAGGGGGCTCCGAGGTAGTCGTGTTTGCCGTCGAGGATCACCGCATCGGGCCGTACGGGCAGCGCCTCGAGGGCGCGCTCCGCGGCCAGCCTCAACGCGGCCGTCATCCCGAGTTCGTCTATCTCCTCCGGGGAGGCGTGCCCCAGGGCGTACGAGGTGACCCACGCCTCCAGGACCTCGAGGAGGGCGTCGCGCCGCTTGTGCGTGAGGAGCTTGGAATCGGTGAGCCCTTCGGGCGGCCGGCGCAGTCCGGTGATGGCTGCGCACACGGTGACCGGACCGGCCCAGGCCCCTCGTCCGACTTCGTCGACCCCGGCGATGACCTTGGCGCCGGTGGTTGCACGGAGGGAGCGTTCGACGGTGTGAGTGGGTGCTTCGTAGGCCATGGCGCCAGCAAGATTACGCCGCCCCGAGCCGCCTGCACACCCCGGCCCGGGCGGAGTCCGCGCGGCGGCCCGCCCGACGGCCCGGGCACCGGCCGCGGAGGGGCCGGACGAGCGGCGGTTTCCCCGACCCCCGGATCCGACCCGTTCACTCCTGCACACTTCCGTCCGGCACTCCGGAAGCGGCGATCCGACACCGCAGACAAAACGGAACCGGCGCATCCACCGACCTTCAATCCCACACCATCCCCTGCGGTGAAGGATCCCTGATCAGCGGCGGCCCCGGCACGTCCGACCCGCCCGGACCTGCCCGTGGGGCCGGTCCACACACGGCACATCGCATTCGTGAAGCACCGTGGCCGCCGACAGCACGAGGGCCCGGGTGCGGGATCTCGTCCCGGGCCCGGGCCCTCGTACCGTGCGGAGCGTCCCCTACTCGGAGCGGCTCCCGAACGCGCCGAGGCGGTGGCAGACCTGGTACGGGACGGTCACCGGACGCTCGTCGAGGATCTTCCGGGCCCGGTACCCGTCGAGGCTCATCGCGTACCACGGCACCTGGCCGGCGCGCGCGAGCTCGTCGTTGATCCCGCGCAGGGCGCAGGAGCGCTGGGGTTCGGGCAGCCGGTCCAGGGCGGGCACCGCGTCCGCCGACAGGAACCGGAAGTACGCCAGGTCGATCTTGCCGGTCTCGGTGAAGCGGACGGCGTTCTGCTCGGCGATCACGGCATCCGGGGACATCAGCCCGAACGCGAGCGTGGCGGCCGCGGCACTTCCGACGACGGCACGCGGCAGCCAGCGGGCGCCGAACACCCCGACGGCCATGATCAGCACGATGACCAGGCCGAGCCAGAGCTCCATCGCGGCCACCGACACCCGCAGCCGGGTCAGGCCGTACGCGTCCACGTACAGGTCCATGCGGCGCAGCGCGGAGGCGACCACCACCAGGGTCAGCGCGCACAGCGTGCCGAGGACGGTGCGGACGAGCCGCCGGTCGGCGGTGCCGGAGCGCGGGGCCCAGCGCAGGGCGAGCGCGATCACGGCGAGGGTGAGCAGGGTCGCCCAGAGCAGCTGCCAGAAGCCCTGGCGGGCGTACTCGGAGTAGGTGAGCCCCGTGCTGCGCAGGACCTTGTCGTATCCACCGAAGAGGACGGCGAGTTGGACGGCGTTGAAGCCGGCGAAGAGCAGGTTCAGCACGATGAGCGGGAGCGCCCATTCTACGCGGGAGCGGGGCTTGCCGGCGGATATCTCGATCCGGTCCCAGCGCGACGGCGCCGCGGCGGTGCGGGCGAGGCCGAGGGCGATGACGGCCGCCAGCAGGAAGAGCAGCAGCCGCACCGGGCCGTCGCCGATCGAGACGTCGGGGATGAGCTCGCCCAGCAGGTCCGCGAACGCCGCGTCTGCGGAGGCGAACAGGGCACCGAAGAGCACCAGCAGGACCACCGCGACACCGGCCGCCTTGACCACGGGCATCCAGCGGCCCCGGTCGACACCGCTGCTCCGCGAGCGCAGCCCGGCCCAGGTCCAGCGGATCCCGGTCACGGTCCCGTCGACGAGGCCGAGCGGGCTGAGCAGCGTGCCGTGCCAGGTGCGGCTGCCGTGCAGGGCGAGCGCGCCCGCGAGGAGGGCGCCGAGCAGCGCGAGCGTGGTGGGCCAGCCGGAGTCGCGCAGCGCGGGGACGGCCAGCAGGGCCACGCAGCCGAGCGCCCAGACCACGGTCCACGGGCGGACGGTACGGCCGGCTGTGCGGGCGGCGGCGTACGCGGCGACCATCGCCGGCAGGGCGACGAGCAGCAGGCTGAGCCCCAGTCCGTCGCCCAGGAACAGGGCGGCGGCGATGCCGGTGGCGAGGGCGGAGGCCAGGACCGCGGTGGAGACGGGCGCCGGCTGGGCAGGCTGGGCAGCCACGGCCCAGGAGAGCGGGGCGATGGACCAGGCGCCGCTGCGTTTGCGCTCCTGCCGGGCCTGGTACCTCTGCCAGGCCGTGGGGTCCCAGCCCGGCGGCGGCCCGGCGAAGGCCTGCGGGGGCACGCCCGCGGCTGCGACGCCGGGCCTGCCCGCCGCCGGACTCGGCATCTGCGCCGGCGGGTTGGCGCCGCCGAACCCTACGGGCGCGGTCACACCCCCGGACCCTGCAGGCGCGCTCACACCGTCCGACCCTACGGGCGCGGTCACACCCCCGGACCCTGCAGGCGCAGTCACACCCCCGGACCCTGCGGGCGGGTTCGCGCCCTCGGACGCTGCTTCCGCGTTGCTGTCTGCGGATGCTGCCCCCGTTTCGGCCGGGTCGGCATTCTCTGCCATCGGGCTCCCCTCCCTGTCAGCCGCCCCCGCTGTGCCGCGGAGTCGGCAAAGGGCACAGGTTAGGCCTGTGACGTGCGGCTTTACCGGGATTGACAGGCGCCTGTGGCAGGACCGTGACAAATCCGAGCGCGGGAGCGGGAGCGGGCGCGGGCACCGCGGCGGATGCTCCGGCCAGGTGCTCCGGCACGTACCCTCCGCCGGCCCGGGAGGAAACGGCCCCGTTTCCTCCCGGGCCGTCGCGCGGGCAGCGCTCCACCCGGGCGCGGGCTAGTGCTTCGGCGTCTGGGGAAGCCACGCGGGGAGGGCTTCGGTGCGCGCCAGCCATGCGGCAGGCAGCACCTCCTCCCCGCGCCCGCCCAGCACGCCGCCGACGATCGCGCAGGTCGTGTCGACGTCCCCGCCCACCTGCGCGGTGGTCCAGAACGCCTGCGCGTAGTCGTTCAGCGAGCGGGCCGCCGACCAGAGGGCGAACGGCACGGTGTCGTGCGCGCTGGTGCGGCGCCCGCAGCCCAAGACCGCCGCCACCGTGGTCGCGTCGCCGTAGTCCAGCATGTCCCGGGCCCGCCGCAGGCCCGCGCCCACGGCGCTGCGCGGCACCAGCGCGATGACGTTGTCCAGCAGGTCGGTGGAGGTCGGCGGGCCCAGCGGATCCGCCGCCAGGGCGGCCGCCGCGGCGACGGCCATCGCCCCGCACACCGCCTCGCGGTGCTGGTGGGTGGTGTAGGCGGAGATCTCCGCCTGGTGGATCGCCTGCTCGGGGTCGTCGGCGTACCAGGCGCCCAGGGGCGCGATGCGCATGGCCGCGCCGTTGCCCCACGAGCCCTGCCCGTTGAACAGTTCGGCGGCAAGGGTCCGCCAGTCCTCGCCCTCCCGGACCAGGCGCAGCATCCGGTTCACCGCGGGACCGTAGCCGCGGTCGAAGTCGTGGTGGTGGGCGAAGGAGTTGGCGAGGGCGTCCTGGTCGATGCGGCCGTGTTCGGCGAGGACGGCGAGGACCGAGCAGGCCATCTCGGTGTCGTCGGTCCACTGCCAGGTGTCGGTGCCGACGGGCAGTTCGCGGCGCTTGAGCAGGGGGTAGTTGACGGGGACGAAGTACTGGGAGCCGAGGGCGTCTCCCAGGGCCAGCCCGCGGAGGCTGGCCATGGCGCGTGCGAAGCGCCGTTCGGAAGCGGAATCAGCGGTCATTGCGCGTCACTCTAGCCGTCCAGGTCATAAGGCTCGGGTGTGGTCCACCGCTCAAACGGGCGGTCCAGGCGGTAGCGGCCGCCGGGGCCCAGCATGAGCACCCGGTACTCGCCGTTCCCGGGGTTGGAGAGGCATTCGAATTCGGCCACCGACCAGTGGAACCAGCGCATGCAGAACAGCCTCATCGTCAGCCCGTGTGTCACGAGCAGCACGTTCGGCGGGTGGTCATCGGCTTCGAAGCTGCGGTGGAGGCTTTCCAGGAAGGAGCCGACGCGGTCGTAGACGTCCGCTCCGGACTCGCCTTGCGCGAAGCGGTAGAAGAAGTGCCCGTAGGTGTCCCGGTAGGCCTTCTGCAGGCGGACGTCCTCCCGGTCCTGCCAGTTTCCCCAGTCCTGCTCGCGCAGCCGCGGCTCCTCGCGCACCCGGACCCGCGCCGGATCCAGCCTCAGGTCCCGGAAGGTCTGCAGGGTCCGGCGGTACGGGGACACGTACGCGCTGACATGCTCGTCGCCGAAGAGCTCGCGGAGCCGTGCGCCGGCCTCGTCGGCCTGCCGGTGGCCCAGCGCGGTCATCCGCAGGGCGTGGTCGGGCTCCCGCTCGTACACGGTGTCGTCGACGTTGCCCTCGGATTCCCCGTGCCGGACGAGGACGATGCGCCGTGGTCGTGCCATTCTTCGACCCTATGCGGCCTTCGGCGTGCCCGGCACCCGGGCACGCCGGTCAAGCCGGCCGATCTTCGTACGGTCATACCGTCCAGGAGGCTTCCAGGTCGACGACGTCTCCGGTGAGCGCCTCGATGTCGGCCTCGGTCTGGGCGCGCAGGGAGAGCCGCTCGACCCGCTCCTGGCGGTACTTGCCGTGCTCGGCGGCCGCGTGCCACATCGACAGGACCAGGAATTCCCGGCCGGGGGCCTCGCCGAACAGGCCGCGGACCATTCCGGGGGACCCGGCCATGGCCGGATTCCACACCTTCTCCTGCATGAGCGCGAAGTGGTCCACGCGGCCCTCCCGTACCCGGGTGTGGGCCACGCGGACGACGTCGGCATCGGTGAAGCGCGGCTCGAAGCCGGTCTTCACGTCGAAGCGGTGGTCGAAGAGGCTGACCCGCGCGTTGGTGTACGTGCCGGCCTGGGCCGCGGCCAGCCGGTCGTGCGAGCGGGCCATGAACGAGTCGTAGAAGGAACGGCTCTCCCAGAACGCAAAGACATGCGCGACCCCCTGCCTCCCCCGGCTCCAACCGCCGCCCTGTCCCCGGAATCCCGGCTCCCCCGGCAGCCCCGCCCATTTGCGCTGCCCGCGCTCGAACCCGCGTCGGTCCGTCACCGTGCAGCGAATCCACTTGACCAGCACGGCGTCATGGTACGGGCCCGGCGCGGCCCGGGTCAGTCCTCGGCGAGGTTCACCCGGTCCAGTTGCTCCGCATCCCGCTCGGAGAGGCGAAGACCGAACTCGCGGTCGAGTACGGCGGGCAGTTCGCCGCGGGTGACGGACCGGCGCTCGCTGCGCCCGTCGGGGTACAGGCGGGTGAGTTCCCGGCCGACGAGGGCGGTGCGGACGGCGCGGCCCGGCTTCTGCACGATGACCTGCCCGATGAACGCGGACCGGGGGTGGGTGGAGCTGTAGTGGTTCAGCAGGACGTAGTCGACGGGGTGGTAGCGCTGCGGGGAGAAGGCGTAGAGGTCGCGCCAGGTGTCCCCGCGCAGCAGGGACAGGGCGAGGATGCCGTCCTCCTCCTCGCGGACGGCGTAGGTCCAGTCCCCTTGCGCCACTTCGGCTCCGGGGCGGGCCAGCGGGACGGGTTCGAGCGGGCCCTGGTGGCCGAAACCGGCGTCGCACAGCAAGGGTTGGCCCTCGACGGTGACGACGAGGACGGCATGCGTCACCGGGAGGAGCGTGTCGCCCCGGGTACGGTTGCGGGCACCGCGCCCGGACACCTCGAAGCCGATCCGCTCCAGGGCAGCGGCCAGCAGCGAGTTCTGCTCGTAGCAGTAGCCGCCGCGGCGGCCGTGCACGAGCTTGTCCTCGATGGCCTTGACGTCCAGCGCGACGGGGCGGCCGAGCAGTACGTCCAGGCTCTCGAAGGCTATGGCACCGGTGTGGGCCCGGTGCACTGCGTACAACGTCGCGAGGTCCGGCCGGAGTTCCCCGTCGTCCCCGACGGGTCCGTCGTATCCGATCCGCGCGAGGTAGGCGCCTAGATCCAGCTGGTCACCACTCCACATGACGCTCCCCCGTTCCGGCCTCGCGGCCCGTGAAAAGTCCGTGGCGTCTGTCCGCCGCGCTCGCACAATGATCAGCATGACGGCCCTGCACACCAACCCTCTCTTCGCCCGCCTCGCCGATGCCGAGACCATCCTGGTCGCCGGCGCCGGCGGAGGCTTCGACGTCTATGCCGGACTCCCGGTCGCCCTCTCGCTCCTCCACCAGGGCAAGCGCGTCCATCTGGCCAACCTGTCCTTCAGCGCGCTCGCCGGCCTGCCCGCCGATGACTGGGTCGCGCCGGACGTCGCGGCGGTCACCCCGGACACCGCGCCCCACCAGGCGTACTTCCCGGAGCGGACACTGGCCCGGTGGCTGAAACTGCACCGCTATCCGTCCACGGTCCACGCCTTCCCCCGGCTCGGGGTACAGCCCCTGCGCGCCGCCTACCGGGCACTGATCGACCGGCTCGGCATCGACGCGGTCGTCCTCGTCGACGGCGGCACGGACATCCTGATGCGGGGGGACGAGGCCGGACTGGGCACCCCGGAGGAGGACCTGGCCAGCGTCGCGGCGCTGGCCGCCCTGGACGACGTCGCGGAACGCCTCGTGGTCTCGGTCGGTTTCGGGGTGGACGCCTACCACGGGGTGAGCCACGCCCTGGTCCTGGAGAACATCGCGGCGCTGGACCGCGAGGGAGCGTATCTGGGCGCGTTCTCGATCCCGCGGGCCACCCGGGAGGGCGCCCTCTACCTGGACGCGGTGGCACACGCCCACGACCGGACTCCCGACCGCCCGAGCATCGTGAACGGGTCGATCGCGGCAGCCGTCCGCGGCGACTTCGGCGACGTGCGCTTCACGGACCGGACACGGAACAGCGAGCTCTTCGTCAATCCGCTGATGTCCCTGTGCTTCGTCTTCGATCTGCCGGGCCTGGCGGCTCGCTGCCTCTACCTGGACCGGATCGAGGACACCCACCTGATCCGGCAGGTCAGCTCGCGCATCGCGGAGTTCCGCGACGAGATCGCGACCCGCCCCGCCCGCCGCATCCCCCACTGACGGAGCGCCCCGCGAAGACGGTGCCCGGGACCGGGGCGGACACGACGAGGGGACCGGGGCGGGCACACGAAGGGGACCGGCCGGTGGCCGGTCCCCTTCGTGTGCTGCCGGGCGGGCCCGGGCGGATCACCCCGCCCGGGCCGCGACGCCGCGGATCAGCTGCAGCCGCTGGTGGAGCCGCAGCCCTCGCAGATGTAGCAGGAGCCGGCGCGCTGCATCTTCGTACCGCAGGAGAAGCAGAGCGGGGCGTCGGCGGAGACGCCGAGCTGCATCTCGACCAGTTCCGCGCTGGAGTGCGCGGTCTTCGGCGCCGGGACGGTCACGGCCTGCGCCTTCGGGGCCGCGGGTACGGAGGCCAGCGGGGCGGACTGGGCCAGGGACTCCGTGTCGACCTCGTCCTCGAGCGGCTCGTAGGAGCCGGTGTCGAGGTGGCGCTGGCGCTCCTCGGCGGTGTGGATGCCGAGGGCGGAGCGGGTCTCGAACGGCAGGAAGTCCAGGGCCAGGCGGCGGAAGATGTAGTCGACGATCGACTGCGCCATCCGCACGTCCGGGTCGTCCGTCATGCCGGCGGGCTCGAAGCGCATGTTGGTGAACTTCGAGACGTAGGTCTCCAGCGGGACGCCGTACTGGAGGCCGACCGACACGGCGATGGAGAAGGCGTCCATCATGCCGGCGAGGGTGGAGCCCTGCTTGGACATCTTCAGGAAGACCTCGCCCAGGCCGTCGTCCGGGTAGGAGTTGGCGGTCATGTAGCCCTCGGCGCCACCGACCGTGAAGGAGGTGGTGATCCCCGGGCGGCCCTTGGGCAGGCGCTTGCGGACCGGGCGGTACTCGATGACCTTCTCGACCGCCGCGCGGATGGTCTCCTCGGCCTTCTCGGTGACCTCGGCCTTCTCCTGCTCCTTCTTCTTGGCGGAGAGGGGCTGGCCGACCTTGCAGTTGTCGCGGTAGATCGCGAGGGCCTTGACGCCGAGCTTCCAGGCCTCGAAGTAGATCTCCTCGACCTCCTCGACGGTCGCCGACTCCGGCATGTTGACCGTCTTGGAGATGGCGCCGGAGATCCACGGCTGGATCGCGGCCATCATGCGGACGTGGCCCATCGGGGAGATGGAGCGCTCGCCCATGGCGCAGTCGAAGACCTCGTAGTGCTCGGTCTTCAGGCCGGGGGCGTCGATCACGTTGCCGTGCTCGGCGATGTGGGCGACGATCGCCTCGATCTGCTCCTCGTGGTAGCCCAGGCGGCGCAGGGCCTGCGGGACGGTGCCGTTGACGATCTGCATCGAGCCGCCGCCGACGAGCTTCTTGAACTTGACCAGGGCCAGGTCCGGCTCGACACCGGTGGTGTCGCAGGACATCGCGAGACCGATGGTGCCGGTCGGCGCGAGGACGGAGGCCTGGGAGTTGCGGAAGCCGTTCTTCTCGCCGAGGCGCAGGACGTCCTGCCAGGCCTCGGTGGCCGCGGCCCAGATCGTGTTGTCCAGGTCCTCGGTGCGGGGCGCGGAACCGTTGGCGTCCGCGTGCTGCTTCATGACGCGCTTGTGGGCGTCGGCGTTGCGGGCGTAGCCGTCGTAGGGGCCGACGATGGCGGCCAGCTCGGCGGAGCGCTTGTACGCGGTGCCGGTCATCAGCGAGGTGATGGAGGCGGCGAGCGTGCGGCCGCCGTCCGAGTCGTACGCGTGGCCGGTCGCCATCAGCAGGGCGCCGAGGTTGGCGTAGCCGATGCCGAGCTGGCGGTAGGCGCGGGTGTTCTCGCCGATCTTCTGCGTCGGGAAGTCCGCGAAGCAGATGGAGATGTCCATCGCGGTGATGACGAGCTCGACGACCTTGGCGAAGCGGGCGGCGTCGAAGGACTGGTTGCCCTTGCCGTCGTCGTCGAGGAACTTCATCAGGTTCAGCGAGGCGAGGTTGCAGGACGTGTTGTCCAGGTGCATGTACTCGCTGCACGGGTTGGACGCGGTGATGCGGCCGGACTCGGGGCAGGTGTGCCAGCGGTTGATCACACCGTCGTACTGGATGCCCGGGTCGGCGCAGGCCCATGCGGCCTCGGCGAGCTTGCGGAACAGCGCCTTGGCGTCGACCTCCTCGATGACCTCGCCGGTCATGCGGGCGCGCAGGCCGAAGCCGGTGCCGTTCTCGACGGCCGTCATGAACTCGTCGTTCACGCGGACGGAGTTGTTGGCGTTCTGGTACTGGACGGACGTGATGTCGTCGCCGCCCAGGTCCATGTCGAAGCCCGCGTCGCGCAGGGCGCGGATCTTCTCCTCTTCCTTCACCTTGGTGGCGATGAAGTCCTCGACGTCCGGGTGGTCCACGTCGAGCACGACCATCTTGGCCGCGCGGCGGGTGGCACCGCCCGACTTGATCGTTCCGGCGGACGCGTCGGCGCCGCGCATGAAGGAGACCGGGCCGGAGGCGTTGCCGCCGGAGGAGAGGAGCTCCTTGGAGGAGCGGATGCGGGAGAGGTTCAGGCCGGCGCCGGAGCCGCCCTTGAAGATCATGCCCTCTTCCTTGTACCAGTCGAGGATCGACTCCATGGAGTCGTCGACGGACAGGATGAAGCAGGCGGAGACCTGCTGCGGCTGGGGCGTGCCGACGTTGAACCACACCGGGGAGTTGAAGCTGAAGATCTGGTGCAGGAGGGCGTAGGTCAGCTCGTGCTCGAAGATCTCCGCGTCGGCGGGGGACGCGAAGTAGCCGTAGTCCTCGCCGGCCTTCGTGTACGTCTTCACGATGCGGTCGATGAGCTGCTTCAGGCCGGTCTCGCGCTGCGGGGTGCCGACGGCGCCGCGGAAGTACTTGCTGGTGACGATGTTGACCGCGTTCACCGACCAGAAGTCGGGGAACTCGACGCCGCGCTGCTCGAAGTTGACCGAGCCGTCGCGCCAGTTGGTCATGACGACGTCACGGAGCTCCCAGTTCACCTCGTCGTACGGGTGCACGCCCGGGGTGGTGTGGATGCGCTCGATCCGCAGGCCGCCCTTGGCCGCCTTGGTCCCCTTGGTGCGGGAACCACGTGCCGAGCTGCTCGCCGTCTCTGTCATGCCGCCTGCCTCCCATATGCGGGCAAAAACGCCCTAAAGTGCCAGCGATATTCCGCGGCACAGTGCTGTGTCTTGTTACGTTTCGTCTCCCCCGGGCACACCGGGAGTCCCCGGATGTACCGGGAGTCCCCGGCTACCGCCGGGAGGGGCGCCAGGCCGAGCAGACGGGCCGCGCGGGACGCGCGGCCGCCCGGTCAGTCGGCGGCGGAGGCGGGCACGGGGACCTGAACGGCCCCTCTGGACTCGCACTCTTCGGGGTGAGGCCGCCGGTCGCGCAGTTCCGCGATGGCCGTCTCGAAGTCTTCAAGGGTGTCGAACGCTTTGTACACGGACGCGAACCGCAGGTACGCGACGAGATCGAGCTCCTGGAGCGGGCCGAGTATGGCCAGACCCACGTCGTGGGTGGTCAGCTCGGCGCTGCCGGTGGCGCGCACCGCCTCCTCGACCCGCTGGCCGAGCTTGGCGAGGGCGTCCTCGGTGACGGGCCGCCCCTGGCACGCCTTGCGCACGCCGGAGATGACCTTGGTGCGGCTGAAGGGTTCGGTGACCCCGCTGCGCTTGATCACCATCAGCGAGGCCGTCTCCACCGTCGTGAAGCGACGGGAGCAGTCCGGGCACTGGCGGCGTCTGCGGATCGACGTGCCGTCGTCGGTGGTGCGGCTGTCGACGACCCGGCTGTCGGGGTGCCTGCAGAAGGGGCAGTGCATGGGTTTCCTTCACCCTCCCTCTCGGCACGACTGAATCGCCCCGCCCACCCCTGGAGACAGGGGCTCGCCCCTGTGGGGGGCTCGCGGAGCACCACAAGCATATGCGATTCCGAGGGCCTCGTGAGCCCACTGAAACACAAGTTGTGGGTGACCTCGCTCATCCAACCACTAGATATGGGGTTGCGGCGGCTCGATTCCACTACCGCGTGTCGCGGCCCGATGACCGGATGGAAGGCATGCGCGGTGCCACACTGGCACGGGGACCGGAAGGCGCCGATCCGCGCGGGAAGGGTACCGTAAACAGCGGACGCGGGACCGAACCTGCGTTCGGTGGACCATGCGCCGCCACGCACATCTGCCATACACCTCTCGATGTGATCACGGTGGACGATCTGCGATTTTTCACTCGAACGTGTGTTTGGCGCAACCTTTCGAAAGCAACTACCGTTGTCCAGCTAGGGAGAACATTTCGAGAGGGGCCGCCGACGTGACCACGACCGCAGACAGTGCCGCCATCACTGCCCAGAACCGCTCCCAGAGCCGACTCGACCCGGTGCACGCCATGAATGAAGCAAGCCTGAACCCGGAGGCGGACTCCGTCCGGCCCGCGCGCTCCCTGCCAGGGCGCCCTCCAGGCATCCGCGCCGACAGCTCCGGGCTCACGGACCGGCAGCGGAGGGTCATCGAGGTCATCCGCGACTCCGTGCAGCGGCGGGGCTACCCGCCGTCGATGCGGGAGATCGGCCAGGCGGTGGGCCTGTCCAGCACCTCGTCCGTCGCCCACCAGCTGATGGCCCTGGAGCGCAAGGGGTTCCTGCGCCGCGACCCGCACCGGCCCCGGGCGTACGAGGTCCGCGCGTCGGACCAGCCCAGCTCGCAGCCCACCGACACCACCGGCAAGCCCGCCGCGTCGTACGTTCCCCTGGTCGGACGGATCGCGGCCGGCGGCCCGATCCTCGCCGAGGAGTCGGTGGAGGACGTCTTCCCGCTCCCGCGCCAGCTCGTCGGCGACGGTGAGCTCTTCGTCCTCAAGGTCGTCGGCGACTCGATGATCGAAGCCGCGATCTGCGACGGCGACTGGGTCACCGTCCGCCGCCAGCCGGTCGCCGAGAACGGCGACATCGTCGCCGCGATGCTCGACGGCGAGGCAACGGTCAAGCGGTTCAAGCGCGAGGACGGCCACGTCTGGCTGCTCCCGCACAACGCGGCGTACCAGCCGATCCCCGGCGACGAGGCCACCATCCTCGGCAAGGTCGTCGCCGTACTGCGCCGGGTCTGAGCCCGCGCCCCTGTCCAGCTCCGGGACTCACTGCGCCGGTCCCGGAGCTGTCTTGTATCCCTTGCCGGCGCAGAGCTCCGCAGCCGCCGAGTCATGGCCGTCGGCACCCGGGTTGTGGTTTCGGGTGCCGACGGCTTTGTCGTGTGGCATTGCGGCTGCGCCGGGTGTTTCCCACCGGGTGTTCCGCGCCGACGCTTCGGCGTCGTTACTTCCCGTCCGCCTGGGCAGCCGCGTCGATGGCGGCGAGGGAGCGGCGGACCTGGTTGCGGTCCGTGGTGTACCAGAAGTCCGGGAGCGAGGCCTTCAGGAAGCTCCCGTAGCGGGCCGTGGCCAGCCGGGGGTCGAGGACCGCGACGATGCCCCGGTCTCCCGATGCCCGTACGAGCCGGCCTGCACCCTGGGCCATCAGCAGTGCGGCGTGCGTGGCGGCGACCGCCATGAACCCGTTGCCCCCGTGCTCCTCGACCGACTTCTGGCGGGCGCTCATCAGCGGGTCGTCAGGACGCGGGAACGGGATCCGGTCCATGATCACGAGCTGGCAGCTCGGTCCGGGCACATCCACGCCCTGCCACAGGGACAGCGTCCCGAACAGGCAGGTCTTCGGGTCGGCGGCGAACGCCTTGATCAGCTCACCCAGGGTTTCCTCGCCCTGCAGCAGGATCGGGTGGTCGAGCCGGCCGCGGAGCTCCTCGGCGGCCGCCTTGGCGCCGCGCATGGAGGAGAACAGGCCGAGGGTCCGGCCGCCGGCCGCCTCGATCAGCTCGGCGAGCTCGTCCATCATGTCGCCGCGGGTGCCCTCGCGGCCGGGCGTGGCGAGGTGCTTGGCGACGTAGAGGATGCCCTGCTTGGGGTAGTCGAACGGCGAGCCGGCGTCCAGGCCCTTCCAGGCCGGTGCGTCGTCCGCTTCCACGCCCTCAGGGGACAGTCCCAGCGAGGCCGCGACCCCGTTGAAGTCCCCTCCCAGCTTGAGGGTCGCCGAGGTGAGGACCACGGAGCGGTCCTCGAACAGCTTCTCGCGCAGCAGCCCGGACACCGACAGCGGGGCCACGCGGAGGGTGGCGCCGAAACGGTCGTGGCGCTCGTACCAGACGACGTCGTACTCGGATCCGGCAATGATCCGCTCCGCCACCGCGTGGACGTTCTCCACGGAGGCGAGTGCCTGCTTGCGGACCGCGTCCTCGTCGGCGACGGACTTGTCCCTGGTCGCCCCGATCGCGGAGATGACGTTGCGCGCGGCGTCCCGCAGCGCGGTCAGCGCGTAGCCGAGGTCCTCCGGGATCTCCTCCAGCCGGCCGGGGAGGGCCAGCTCCATGACCCGCTCGAAGGACTCCGAGGCGGTCTGCAGGGCATCGGCGGTCTTCTCGTCGACCAGCTTCGCGGCGCGCTTCACGGCGCGGTTGACCTGGCCGGGAGTGACCTCGCCGGTGGCGGCCCCGGTCACGCGGGACACGAGCTCGTGCGCCTCGTCCACGATCAGCACCTCGTGCTGGGGCAGGACGGGGGCGCCCTCGATCGCGTCGATGGCCAGCAGCGCGTGGTTGGTGACGACCACGTCGGCGAGCTTGGCCCGCTCGCGGGCGGCCTCGGCGAAGCACTCGGCACCGTACGCGCACTTCGACGCGCCGAGGCACTCGCGGGAGGAGACCGAGACCTGGCTCCAGGCGCGGTCGGAGACGCCGGGCGTGAGATCGTCCCGGTCGCCCGTCTCCGTCTCGTCGGCCCAGTCCCTCAGGCGCAGCAGGTCCTGTCCGAGCTTGCTCGTCGGGGCGGCCGCCTCGAACTGGTCGAAGAGGCCCTCCTCCTCGTCCTGCGGCGCGCCCTCGTGCAGCCGGTGCAGGCAGAGGTAGTTGGACCGGCCCTTGAGCATGGCGAACTGCGGGCGGCGGCGCAGCTGCGGGTGCAGCGCCTCCACCGTCCGCGGCAGGTCGCGCTCGACCAGCTGCCGCTGCAGCGCCAGCGTCGCCGTGGCGACGACCACGCGCTCGCCGTGCGCGAGGGCCGGCACCAGGTAGCCGAGGGACTTGCCGGTGCCGGTGCCGGCCTGGATGAGCCGGTGGGTGTTGTCGTCGATCGCTTCGGCGACGGCTTCGGCCATGGCGACCTGGCCGGGCCGCTCCGTGCCGCCGACGGCGGAGACGGCTGCGTGCAGCAGGTCGGTGAGGGAGGGCTTCGTCATAGCACCTACCACCCTACGGGGCGCCACCGACAGTGACGGCCACAGCGGGGATGCATGGCCGATACAAGGGCACCGGAAGCCCGGGTGGCGAGGGCCGACGGACGGCGGCCTCACTCTCCCGGGTGAACCTCCGGTCGGCCGGAACCTTGCTGCGCGGCACAGAGTTTTTGGAGATGAAAGGGCCACCGTGAGGAGGTCGGGAAGCACGGAGGAAGCGGAGGAGACATGCGGCGTCGGGATCCGGGGGTGCGGGGCGGCCGTCAGATGAGGTTGCGCAGGGCCCGCTCCCGGATCATCAGGGCGGCGCGCTTCCCGGGGAGGTCGATCTCGGTGGAACAGCGGAAGCCGGAGGCCAGGAAGGCCGACACGGAAGGGGTGTTGCGGATGTCCGGTTCGGCGATGACGCGGGTGCAGCGCGGGCGATTGTCGAGCACCAGGTTGGCGACGGTGCGCAGCAGGGTCGTGCCCAGGCCGCGGCCGCGGTGCGTGCCGTCTCCGATGAGCAGGTGGATACCGGCGTCGTGGGGGCGCGCCCGGTAGTGGCGGGCGAGCGGGTGGAGGTCGGCCCGGTAGATCTCCCAGTAGCTCATCGGAGTGCCGTCGAGGTAGCCGACGCAGGGAATGCTGCTGCCGTCGCCGTCGAGCTGGGACCGCAGATGTGCGGCGGTGACGGAGGCGGGACCGGCGAGTTCCCAGTGCGCGGCCGCGTCGGGGTCGTTCATCCACCGGGTGAGGAGTTCCAGGTCGCGGCCGAGGCGGACGGGCTCCAGACGGAAGGCCCCGGCCGCGGTGGTGACGCTGCCCCATCCGGCCGGGGAGTCGAGCAGCTCGGCTTCGGCGAGCAGGGGCAGCAGCCCGGCCGCGAAGCGGAAGGCGGCGGGGCGGGCGGTACGGCGCCCCGCCAAGGGGGCTGGGATTTCGATTTCGGTGGAGGGCATCGGGCTCAATCGTGGAGGGGGTTGGCGATGGTGACGTAGGCGGACCGGGGGTCGAGGGGGCCGACGTGTTCCTCGAGGCCGCCCTGGCGGGTGAGCAGGTTCGCGTTGCAGCGCAAGGTGGGTGAGTCGAGCAGCCGCTCGGGCAGGGGGCCGAGGCCGGAGGCCTTGCCGAGGAAGCGGCGGAAGGCGGCGAGCAGGACGCGTTCGTCGGCGAGCCGCTGGGACCCGAAGGCCCCGATGAGGCCGAGCACGTTGTCGATGCCCAGGAAGGAGGTGAAGCGTTCGTCGGTGACGGCGTCGGAGACGAAGGTGTCGCCGGCGCTGCCGATGCCGGGGAGCCGGCGTTCGAGTTCTGCGCGGCGGGACGCGCGGAAGCAGTAGCCCCGGCTGCCTCGGTACCGGCCGCCGACGGGCCAGCCTTCCCGGTCGAGCACGACCAGCGTGTTCCGCTGGTGGGCTTCGAGGGCGATGCCGGCGAGCGCGTCGAAGGCGAGGACGGGCAGGACGACGTGGTCGAGATAGCGCAGGAACCACTCGGCGGCGACGGCGGAGGTCGGCCGCCCGGTGGCGGCGGCGAGCCGGGAGACGGCCTCGGCGAGCCGTGAGCGCATCGTGGTCCGGCCCGGCCAGGGGCGGGGCGCAGTGAGGGCGGCGACGCACAGGGCGTCGTCGTGGGAGCGGAAGGGGTTGTGGCGCAGTACGACGCCGAGTCCGGGGACGGGGGTGCCGTCCGGCGCGTCGACGGCGGCCCAGGCGGGGTCGCGCACGATGTCGAAGCCGGAGTGGGCCGCCCGCCACTGTTCCACGAGGCCGGTGCGGAGCAGCCGGTGCACTTCGACGCCGCGGTGGAGTTCCTTGCGGGGGTTCTCCCGGCGGGAGCCGGTGGTGCGCAGGTCGAGGGAGAGCTTGAGCATCGCGGGGGTGCCGGGGCGGTAGACGGTGCGGACGGAGGAGGTGGGGTACCAGGGCTCGCCGTGCGGGCCGAGGTCGTGGAGGAGCCCGGCGTCGAGGAGGGCGGCGACGGATGGGCGCTGGAGCAGGTCGCGGGCCTGCCAGGGGTGGACGGGAAGGGGGGTTGTGCCGTCGGGCAGCGGGAGTTCGGGGGCGAGCCGGTCCAGGAGCCGGGCGGCGGCCACCGGGCGGCCGCGCTCGGTCCAGGCGGAGTCGGTGGCGAGGGCGGAAGGGGCGACGGCCAGCCAGTGCAGGGGGAAGGAGCCGTGGAGTTCGGGTGAGTAGCGGCGCGCTTCGATCGCTGAGAGCCCTTCGCGGCTCTTCGGATGAGGTTGGAGGGGGTGACCGAGGAGGAGGGACTGTTCGGCGGTGAGGAAGAGGTCACCGGCGATCGGGGCGGGCGGGGTGGGCCGTGCGCGCCGGTCGGCGATGAACTCGGCGGTCCGCCGTACCGAGTCGGCGACCCGGCCGGCGAGGGCGGTGCCGCCGCGGCCGAAGGGGCCGGCGGGGCTGCCCTCGCGGGCGAGGAGCGAGACGAGGGTGACGGCGTCCAAGGCCGGGGCATGGGCGGGGGCGCCTTCGAGCCGGGCGGGCGCGAAGCGGTGCCAGCCGGAAGGGGACCAGTAGCGGACGGCAATGAGCAGGGCGGTGCCGGACGCGGGGAGGGGGATACGGAGCAGGGTGCCGGCGGGCCCGTCGGGACGGCCGATGCCGTTCTCGCGGACCCAGCACCGCAGGAGGTTCTCCACCGTCGCGGCCTCGGCGGCGGTGGCGGGGTCGGGGTGGTCCAACAGGTCGGGCAGCATGGCGGGTTCGGGGCCGACCAGGCCCGCGGAGCCCACGCGGGGGCGGAACGCGCCGTGGTTCTGGCGGGGCACCAGGGCCCCGGCAGCCGGGGGCAGCGGCGGGGGCGCCGGGTACGGGTCGGCCCCTCCCCCGGTGCGCTCACCCCCATCGGCTGCGCGTCCGCCCGGCCGGTCAGGGCTGCCGTGGTCCTGCTCGGGACGGGCCTGCGGGGCCGGCCCTGGGGCGGCGCTCCCGGTACCGGGCCCGGCGTCCGCCGTCGGGCCGCCGGCGCCCCCGACGGCCTGCGGGGCTTCGGCCGCCGCCGGGCGCTGGGGCTCGGGGGGCGTGGCAGCATGCGCCGACGCCTGCGAAGCCGCGGGCGAAAGCCCCTGTGCCGGTGTGCCGCCCGCATCCGGGGCCCCGGGGCCGCCGGAATCCGGTGGGGCTGCCGGCCGAGCTGCGCCCGGCGGCTCGGCCTGGATGGTCCTGGGGTCGTCGGCCTGCACGCTGTGCCGGTCCGCCTCTGGAGGCCCCGGCTCCGCCCCTCGGGCCGCGGGGGTACCGGCCGGCGGAACGGCGGGCGCGAGGTACGGCGTGTCGGCGTGCCGACCCGTCGCCTGCGAAACCTCCGGGCCACGGCTCGAACCGGCGGCCTCGGCAGCTGACGGGGCGCCTACCGGCCCGGCAGGCCTGGTCGGGGCGGTTTGCGGGACGCCTGCGGGCAGGAGCGGTGCTGCAGGAGCGGGAGCCTGACCGACGGGTGGCTCGGCGGGTCGGACAGCTGGTGGGTCGTGCGGGGGCCGGGCATGATCCTCCGGCCGGGCGGGCCTGGCCGGGGCGGGCTGCGGTGTGGCTGTGGTCGCGGGCGCGGTCGCCTGCCCGACGGGTGGGTTGGGCAGGCGGGCGGCAGGGTCACGGTCCCCTGTTCCGGCGGCCGGGCGGGGAGCGCCGCCGGGGTTCCCCGGGTCCGCGAGCCGGGGAGGCGGGGTGGAGGGCGGCTGATCGGGGCTGCCCGGGGCGGCGGACCGGGCCGGGTTGGGCGGGGTAGGGGGGACTGGCCCTGTGGGGTGGGGCGGGGATGCGGGCTGGGTGGGGGAAGCGGGGGTCGGGGTGGTGGGGGACGGGGGCGGGAGGGCGGGGTCGGGCATGGGGGTCCTCGAGGTGGGTCAGTGGGGGCGGCGGGCCGCGGCGGCGGGGATGGCGTCGGCGAGGCGGTCGAGGACGGCCCCGGCCTGCTCGTCGGTGAGGGTCAGCGGGGGCAGGAGCCGGACGACGCTGGAGTGGCGGCCGCCGAGGTCGACGATCAGGCCCCGCCTCAGGCACTCCTGCCGGACGGCCGCGGCGAGGTCGGGGGCGGCGGCCCGGGTTTCGGGGTCGACCAGTTCGACGCCGATCATCAGGCCGCGGCCGCGGACGTCCCCGATGCAGGGGTGGACCTCGGCCAGGCCGCTCAGGGCGGTGAGCATCCGCGCGCCCAGGGCTCCGGCGCGCTCGGCCAGGCGGTTCTGCCGTACGAAGGCAAGGGTGGCGGTGCCCGCGGCCATGGCCAGCTGGTTGCCGCGGAAGGTGCCGGCGTGGGCACCGGGGGCCCAGACGTCCAGGCCGGAGCGGTAGACGAGCACCGCCAGCGGGAGGCTGCCGCCGATCGCCTTGGACATGACCATCACGTCCGGGACCACCCCCGCGTGGTCGACGCCCCAGAAGGCACCGGTCCGGCCGACACCGGTCTGCACCTCGTCCGCGATCAGCGGGATCCCGCGCGCCTCGGTGATCTCGCGCATGC
Organism: Streptomyces sp. NPDC090445; assembly: GCF_044769385.1. Taxonomy (NCBI): domain Bacteria; kingdom Bacillati; phylum Actinomycetota; class Actinomycetes; order Kitasatosporales; family Streptomycetaceae; genus Streptomyces; species Streptomyces sp. NPDC090445. The sequence goes on from NZ_JBIVXV010000010.1 coordinate 164,764, forward strand.
GGCGCAGCCAGGGGTCCGGCGCCGGCAGGACCCCGCCCTCGCCCTGTACCGGTTCGACGAGCATCCCGGCCGGGGCCGGCACCCCGCCTTTCGGATCGTCCAGGAGGCTCTCGGTCCAGCGCGCCCCGAGCCGGGCCCCGTCGGCGCCTCCGACGCCGAACGGGCAGCGGAGGTCGTGCGGATACGGAAGCCGGGTCACCCGTACGTCGAGGGCCACGTCGAGGGCCGCGTCGTGGTCGGCGCCGGTGAACGCGAGCAGCCCGGAGCGCCCGGTCGCGGTGCGGACCAGCTTGACCGCGGCCTCGACGGCGTCCGCGGCGGTGGGCCCGCAGAACTGGATGCGGGCGTCGGCGGCCAGTTCGGCGGGCAGGGTGGCGAACAGCTCGGTGGTGAAGGCGTCCTTGACCGGAGACGCCAGGTCCAGGACGTGCAGGGGGGCACCGGAGTCGAGGACGCCTCGGATGGCTTCGAGCACCACCGGGTGGTTGTGGCCCAGGGCCAGGCTGCCCGCGCCGGAGAGGCAGTCGAGGTAGCGGCGGCCGTCGGCGCCCTCGATGGTGAGGCCGCGGGCGCGGACCGGGACGATCGGCAGGGAGTGGGCGTACGTGCGGGCGGCCGACTCCCGGACCGCCTGGCGCCGCAGGATGCCCTCCGCCGCCTCCGCACCGCCGCCGCTCCCGGTTGCACCGCTCCCCGGACCGCCGTTCCCCGCTGCCCCGTGCCCCGGCGCCGCCCGGCTCCCCTGCGCCTGGCCCTGCAACGCCATGTCATGCCCGGTCAACGCCACGAGTGTCGGACCTCCCGCCCGGACTGCTCTACCCGGTTGCGCCTCGAACAGGAACGCGGCGCCCCATCCCCCGTACGTACCAACGACGGTGACGGCGGCTGAACACGGGCGGGCTCAAGATCCTTACGGTGCGCGGTGCGCGGTGTGCCGTGCACGGTGCGGTGCGGGGTGTGCGGTGCGGGGTGTGCCGTGCGCGGCACACGGTGCCGGGCGGGCGGTTTCGGGAACCGTGGGCCCGGCCTGTGCCGTCCCCAACAGCAGCGGCATAGTGGGGTGCTGCACTTTCGGCGGCCCGCACCCCACCGCGGCCGCCGCCCACGCCCGGAACCACCAGGGGGATTGACGACATGCGACCGAACCGACCGGTCACCGCGATTCTGTGCGCGGCGGCACTCGCGATGACCGCCGCCGCCTGCGGACCCGGCGACGGTGAGGCCGGCGGAGACGCCAAGCCGACCGTGGCGGCGGACGTCCCGTCAGGAACCGACGGGATCAAGATCCCCGACCAGCTCAAGGACAAGCTCAAGCAGCACGGCATAGACCTGGAGAAGTGGCGGGGAGGTGAGTGGAAGAACTGGAACAAGGACGACTGGCTGCGCGAGGCGGGCGACTACATCAACCCGGTCATCGAGGGTCTGTGGGATCCGGACCGCATGCGTGAGGCCGCCAAGACCCCGCAGCCGCCGGCCATCGACCCGGACGCCGGCAAGGACCAGGGCGTCACCGACCCCACCCCGGCCCCGGTGGCGGCGAAGCCGGCCGCCACGCCGTACCACTCGAGCGTCCCGTACTCCGGCAAGGTCTTCTTCGACGGCCCCGAGGGCTCGATGGTGTGCTCGGCGACCGTCGTCAAGGACCCGGCCCACCCGGGCAAGTCGAACATGGTGTGGACGGCGGGCCACTGCGTGCACGCGGGCAAGGCGGGCGGCTGGTACCGCAACATCGCCTTCGTCCCGTCGTACAACAACGCGGGCAAGCCGGCGGCGCAGCTCAAGGGCGCGCCGCGGCAGGAGGTCGCCCCGTACGGCGTGTGGTGGAGCGACTGGGCGCAGACCTCGGACCAGTGGATCGCGCAGGGCGGTCCGACGGGCGGTGCGGGTGCTCCGTACGACTTCGCGGTGCTGCACGTGGCCCCGGAGAAGGGCTCGGGCAAGTCGCTGGAGGAGACGGTCGGCGGGGCGCTCCCGGTGGAGTTCAACGCTCCGGCGGTGCCGAAGGTGTCGGGCATGACGGCGACGGGCTACCCGGCGGCGGCCCCGTTCGACGGGCAGAAGGCCTACCAGTGCACGGACAAGCCGGGCCGGCTGTCGCTGAAGGCGAACGACCCGGTGATGTACCGCATCGGCTGCACGATGACGGGCGGTTCCTCCGGTGGCGGCTGGATCGCGGCGGGCAGCGACGGCAAGCCGGTGCTGATCTCCAACACCTCGATCGGGCCGGCCAAGGCGGGCTGGCTGGCCGGGCCGCGGCTCGGCCCCGAGGCCAAGGGGATCTTCGACGCGGTGAGCGCCAAGTTCAAGTGAGAGTGAGCCGCGTGTCCCGCGTCCCGGTGACGTGACGCGGGACGCCGGGACGCCGGCCGGAACGCCGGGACGGCGGGACGCCGGGTTCACGGCCGAGGCCCCCTGCACGACGTTGTTCGTGCAGGGGGCCTCGGTCTGTCCTCAGTGCGCGTGCGCAGCCGCGTGGGCGTGCGCGTGCGCGCCGGTCACCGGCTCGCGGGGACGAACGGGGACAGCTCCGCCGCCAGTTCCGCGTGGACGCGCGCCTTGATGAGGGTGCCCTCCGGGGTGTGCTCCTCAGAGATCACCTCGCCCTCGGCGTGCGCCTTGGCGATCAGCGAGCCGTGGGTGTACGGCACCAGGGCCTCCACCTCGACCGCGGGCCGCGGCAGTTCGGCGTCGATGAGCCGCAGGAGCTCGTCGATGCCGAGTCCGGTGCGGGCCGAGACGGCGATGGAGTGCCGTTCGATGCGCAGCAGTCGCTGCAGGACCAGCGGGTCCGCGGCGTCGGCCTTGTTGACCACCACGATCTCGGGCACGTCGGTCGCACCGACGTCGCGGATGACCTCGCGTACGGCCGCCAGCTGCTCCTCCGGGGCCGGGTGCGAGCCGTCCACGATGTGCAGGATGAGGTCGGAGTCGCCGACCTCCTCCATCGTGGAGCGGAACGCCTCGACCAGGTGGTGGGGCAGGTGTCGGACGAAGCCGACGGTGTCGGCCAGGGTGTAGACCCGGCCGCTCGGCGTCTCGGCCCGGCGCACGGTCGGGTCGAGGGTGGCGAACAGGGCGTTCTCGACGAGGACGCCTGCGCCGGTGAGGCGGTTGAGCAGCGAGGACTTGCCGGCGTTGGTGTAGCCGGCGATGGCGACGGACGGCACCTTGTTGCGGCGGCGCTCCTGCCGCTTGATGTCGCGGCCGGTCTTCATCTCCGCGATCTCCCGGCGCATCTTCGCCATCTTCTCGCGGATCCGGCGCCGGTCCGTCTCGATCTTGGTCTCACCGGGGCCTCGGGTGGCCATGCCGCCACCGCCGCCGCCGCCCATCTGCCGGGACAGCGACTGGCCCCAGCCGCGCAGGCGCGGAAGCATGTACTGCATCTGCGCGAGGGCGACCTGCGCCTTGCCCTCTCGGGACTTGGCGTGCTGGGCGAAGATGTCGAGGATCAGGGCGGTCCGGTCGACGACCTTGACCTTGACGACGTCTTCGAGGGCGATGAGCTGGCCGGGGCTGAGCTCGCCGTCGCAGACGACGGTGTCGGCGCCGCTCTCCATCACGATGTCGCGCAGCTCCTGGGCCTTGCCCGAGCCGATGAAGGTGGCCGGGTCCGGCTTGTCGCGGCGCTGGATCACGCCGTCGAGCACGAGGGCGCCGGCGGTCTCGGCGAGGGCGGCGAGCTCCGCGAGGGAGTTGTCGGCGTCCTGCACCGTGCCGGAGGTCCACACGCCGACGAGCACGACGCGCTCCAGGCGCAGCTGTCGGTACTCGACCTCGGTGACGTCTTCGAGTTCGGTGGAGAGGCCGGCGACGCGGCGCAGTGCGGCGCGCTCGGAGCGGTCGAACTGGTCGCCGTCGCGGTCTCCGTCGATCTCGTGGCTCCAGGCGACGTCCTCTTCCATCAGGGCGTCGGCCCGAAGGCTCTCGGTGAAGCTCTGCGAGGCGCGCACGTCGTCCTGTGCGCCCCGCGCGTCCTGGGAAGGGGAAGAAGAGGAGGTCATGGGATCCTTACGTCGGTGTCGAATCGGCCCGCATCGGGTGGCCGCGGGCCCGCAGTGCGCGGCCGGGGCGTCACTCCTGGCCGCAGCTCCGCTGACCGCGTATGCCACAGGCGACACAGTACTGTCACGGTCAACGGGTCAGGTCACCGGAAGATTCCCTCCGGTGAGCGGCCCTGTCGATGGTGACATGCCCGTTCCCGCCGGGTCACACGCTTTTCGCGCCGTTCCATTCGGGGTGTCCGGGCATCGCCGGGGTCGTCTTTCCGTAGAGCCACGGCTCCAGGAAGGGTTTCAGGTCCCGTCCGGCCACGTCGGAGGCCATGCGGACGAAGTCCTGGGTGCCGGCGACGGAGTCCCGGTGCTCGGTGACCCAGCGCCGCTCCAGCCGGTCGAAGGCGGCGGCGCCGATCTCCTGCCGCAGCGCGTACAGGATCAGGGCGGCCCCGTCGTAGACCACGGGCCGGAAGAGGCCGATCTTCTCGCCGGGGGCGGCCGGTTTCGGTGCCGCCGGGGGGCCGCCGGCGGCGCGCCACTGGTCGGAGCGCTGGTACGCCTCGCGCATGCGCCGTTCCAGGGAGTACGTGCCGAGGCCGTCGGCGTACAGGGCCTCGTACCAGGTGGCGTGTCCCTCGTTGAGCCACAGGTCGGACCAGGTGCGCGGGGTGACGCTGTTGCCGAACCACTGGTGGGCGAGCTCGTGGACCATGACGGCCTCGACGTACCACTCGGGGTAGCCCTCGCCGGAGAAGATGCCGCTCTCGAAGAGCGAGAGGGTCTGCGTCTCCAGCTCGAAGCCGGTCTTTGCCTTGGCGATCAGTACCCCGTAGGTCTCGAAGGGGTAGCGTCCGACCCGCTGCTCCATCCATTCGATGTGTCCCGGGGTCTTCTTCAGCCAGGGTTCGAGCCGCTCGCGGTCGGCGGCCGGGACGACGTCGCGCAGGGGCAGCCCGTGTGGTCCGGTGCGCTCGACGACGGCCGAGTCGCCGATGGAGACCTGGGCGAGCTCGGTGGCCATGGGGTGCAGGGTGCGGTACGTCCACGTGGTCGCGCCCGTCGCGGTGCGGGCCGGAAGGGCGCCGGGCAGGCCGTTGGCGACGGCGGTGAGCCCGGCGGGGGTGGTGATCCGGAAGGTGAAGTACGCCTTGTCGGCGGGGTGGTCGTTGCAGGGGAAGACGCGGTGGGCGGCGTCGGCCTGGTTGGCCATGGCGAGGCCGTCCTCGGTGGGCACCCAGCCGCCGTCGGCGATGCCGCGGGGATCGCTGGTGTGCTTGATCGTGATGTGCAGGGGGGCGCCCGGGACCACGGGGCTCGCGGGGGTGAGCACGAGGTCCTCCCCGGCGTTCTCGAAGCGTGCCGGTGCCCCGTTGACCTGGGCGGAGGCGACGGTGCCGTGGGTGAAGTCGAGGTTGATCCGGTCCAGCGGCTCCTTGGCGCGTGCGTCGATCCGGGTGACCGCGTCGAGGGGGGTCGTGTTGTCCCGGTAGGTGAGGGACAGGTCGTACGCGAGGACGTCGTACCCGGGGTTGCCCAGCTGCGGGAAGAGCGTGTCGCCGATGCCCAGCGGCGTCGGCGGGGGCAGCGCGGCGGCGGTGAGGGTGAGGGAGGCCGCGGCGAGCAGGGCTGCGCGCAGGCGCGGGGAGGTGAGCTGCATCCCCCACCGCATACCAGCGGCCGCCGGGTGCCCGGGTACGGCGCGCGACGGGTCCACTCGAACGGGACCTTCCGGCGCCGGCCCGGCCGCCGTGCGGCTGATTCCCCGCCCCGGCGGCCCCCTTCCCCTTCCCCGCCCCTCCCCCGCGTCCCGTTCTCCCCCGCGTCCTCGTCCCGGCAGGCTCAGGCTCCGGCCGGACCCGTCCCGGCGGCCCGCGCCCGCCCTACCCCCTACCCCTTACGCCCTACGCCCGGGCCCTTACGCCCGGGCCACGTCGTAGACCCCGGGCACGTCCCGCATCGCCCGCATCAGCGCCGGCAGGACGGACGCGTCCGGCAGCTGGAGGGTGTAGGTGTGCCGGACCCGCTGCTCGACGGGCGGTTCCACGGTCGCCGAGACGACCTCGACCCCCTGGCGGGCGATGGCCTCGGTGAGGTCGGCCAGCAGGTGCGCGCGGCCGAACGATTCCGCGGTCAGGGTGACCCGGCAGTCCGCGGTCGCCCGCCAGTGCACCGCGACGGAGGTGCGCCCCAGCGAGCGCATCTGGGCCACGGAGGCGCACTCGACGCGGTGGACGGTGACGGCCCCGCCCCGGACCACGAACCCGGCGACCTCGTCGGGCGGCACGGGCGTGCAGCAGCCGGCCAGCCGCACGGTGGCGTCGGGGAGGTCGGCCACGGCGTTGCCGCCGCCGCCCCGGGCCCCGACCACCGACAGGGGGGCCCGGGCGGGCGTGGTGGTGGGGGTGGCGCCGTCGGGGTGGTCCCGGAGCCAGCTGCTGATGGCGATCCGGGCGGCCTGGGTCTTGGCGTGTTCCAGCCATTCGGCGGCGGGCCCGGAGGAGGAGTCCTGGGCGAGCAGCGGCTGCACGGTGTCCCCGTCGGACAGCCGGGTGCCCAGGGAGGCGAGACGCCCGTTGACCCGGGCGCCGATACAGCCGTGGGCGGTCTCCCCGTACTGGGCGTACGCGGCGTCGATGCAGGTGGCCCCGGCGGGCAGGCCGAGCCTGCCCCCGTCGACGCGGAAGACGGTGATCTCCCGGTCCTGGGCGAGTTCGGCGCGCAGCCCGCTCCAGAAGGCGTCGGGGTCGGGTGCGGAGCGCTGCCAGTCGAGCAGCCGCGCCAGCCAGCCGGGCCGGGTGGGGTCGACCCGCTCCTCGTCGCCGTCGGCCGCGGCGGCGCCGGTGGCGTACGGGTTGCCGAGCGCGACCACGCCGGCTTCGGCGACGCGGTGCATCTGCCGGGTGCGGACGATGACCTCGGCGACGTACCCGTCGGGGGTGGCGACGGCGGTGTGCAGGGACTGGTAGAGGTTGAACTTCGGGGCGGCGATGAAGTCCTTGAACTCCGACACGACGGGGGTGAAGCAGGTGTGGAGCTCCCCCAGCACCCCGTAGCAGTCGGCGTTCTCGCCGACGAGGACGAGGATGCGGCCGAAGTCGGAGCCGCGCAGCTCGCCGCGTTTGCGGGCGACGCGGTGCACGGAGACGAAGTGCCGGGGCCGTACCTGGACCTCGGCGGCGATGCCGGCGTCGCGCAGGACGGCCCGTACGGAGTCGGCGATGGCGGGCAGCGGGTCGGCCTCTCCGGCGTGGGCCGCGATGAGGGCGCGGGTGCGCTCGTACTCCTCGGGGTGCAGGATCGCGAAGACGAGGTCTTCCAGCTCGGTCTTCAGGGCCTGTACGCCGAGCCGTTCGGCGAGCGGGATGAGCACGTCCCGGGTGACCTTGGCGATGCGGGCCTGTTTCTCGGGGCGCATGACGCCGAGGGTGCGCATGTTGTGCAGCCGGTCGGCGAGTTTGATGGACATGACGCGGACGTCGTTGCCGGTGGCGACGAGCATCTTGCGGAAGGTCTCGGGCTCGGCGGCCGCCCCGTAGTCGATCTTCTCGACCTTGGTGACTCCGTCGACGATGAAGCAGACCTCGTCCCCGAACTCGGCGCGGACCTGATCGAGGGTCACGTCGGTGTCCTCGACGGTGTCGTGGAGGAGGGAGGCCGTCAACGTGGTGGTCTCGGCGCCGAGTTCGGCGAGGATCAGGGTGACGGCGAGCGGGTGTGTGATGTACGGCTCACCGCTTTTGCGCATCTGGCCGCGGTGCGAGGACTCCGCGAGGACGTACGCGCGGCGCAGGAGGGACAGGTCCGCGTCGGGGTGGTGGGCGCGGTGTGCCTCGGCCACATGGCCGATGGCGTCGGGCAGCCGGTCCCGGGGCGTGGGCCCGAGGAGGGCCGCGCGCCCGAGTCGGCGCAGGTCAATGCGGGTCCGGCCCCGTCTGCGGAGCTCGGGGCGCACGTCGGGTCGCGCTTCGGGGTTCGTGGCCTCTGCACTCATGGGCACCTCCGGCGGCTTCGACCGGCTGCGGCGGGCATGGGGTGAGCCCTCAGGGCCGGTGTCTGATGCTACCGGCCCCACCACGTGGCGCAGTCCGCCTCTCGCTGAGCGTGAAACGGATCACCCATGAGAGGGAATCTTCAGGCGAAGACCGTTTCGGTGAGCCAGGAGGGGTCGAGCTCCCCCGCCGCCACGATCACGGCCGGTCCGGTCATGTCGATCCGGCCGTCGGGGTGTTCGGTGATGAGGAGGGTTCCACCGAGGAGGTCCACCGTGTACGTGACGGGCTGGCCGGTGACGGCCGGGTCGGCGCCGTCGCGGCGGATGGCGGCCACGGCGACGGCGCAGGCGCCGGTGCCGCAGGAGCGGGTCTCGCCGGAGCCGCGCTCGTGGACGCGCATGGCGACGTGCCGGGGGCCGCGGTCGATGACGAACTCCACGTTGACGCCGGCCGGGTAGACCTCGGCGGGGCTGTACTGAGGCGGGTCGAGGAGCTTTCCGGCGTGGTCGAGGCTGTCGACGAAGGCGACGGCGTGCGGGTTGCCCATGTTCACGTTGCGGGCGGGCCACGCGCGGTCGCCGACGACGACCGTGACCTGCTCGTCCGGGAGGGCGGCGCGGCCCATGGAGACGGTGACGTCGCCGGCCTTGTCGAGGTGCACCCGCTTCACGCCGCCGCGGGTGGCGACGGCGAGGTCGCCGGGCTCGACGTGCCCGGCGTACTGGAGGTAGCGGGCGAAGACGCGGACGCCGTTGCCGCACATCTCGGCGACGGAGCCGTCGCTGTTGCGGTAGTCCATGAACCACTCGGCCTCGTCGGCCATGTGCGCGGCCTCGGGGTGGGCGGCGGACCGGACGACGTGCAGCACTCCGTCCGCGCCGATGCCGGCGCGCCGGTCGCAGAGCCTGACGACGGCGGCGGCGGGCAGGTCGACGGCGTTGTCCGGGTCCGGGACGATCACGAAGTCGTTCTCGGTGCCGTGGCCCTTGAGGAAGGAGAGGCTGGTCTGCGTCACGGGCCCATCGTACCGAGGGAGGTTTCCCCCGGGGCGCCGGGCACGGCCGGAGCGTGCGCTGCCGGAGGCGTGCGCGGCCGGAGCAGGCGCCACTGGAGGCGTGCGCTACCGGAGCAGGGGCGCTACCGGAGGCGGGCCACCCGGTAGACCGCGAGGCCTACGACGGCCAGCACGACCAGGGCGTACAGCGCGGCCATGCGCCAGTCGGGGCGGCGGCCGCTGCCCCGGGGCGGGAGCCCGGGCCAGGTGTAGCCGACGCGGCGCGCGGCCATCATGCCCCAGCCCGCCGCGCAGCAGCTGATCAGGAAGCCGAGCATGGCGACCACGGCTCCGCCGTCGCCGAACTCGAAGGCGAGGGGGAAGGCGAACATCAGGGAGCCGGCGGCGGCCAGCATCACGATCGGGGCGATCTGCCAGATGCGCAGGCGGCGCTGCGGGCGCAGCTCGACCTCGTACTCGGGGCCTCCCGGTTCCTCGCCCTCGCCGGAGCCTGCGGCGTCCGGGCCGTCGGAGGTCAGCCGGGCAGGGTCGGCGGGCAGTCCGAGCTCGTCGGGGACGGCGGGCACGGCTGGCTCGGCGGAATCGCCGAGGACCGCCGGGTCCGTCGTCCCCCGCGTCCCGTCCCGCCCGGTGTCACGAGGGCCGGCCTCCATCGCCACGCGCCCTCCCCACTCGGACTTCGCACGCTGCCGTTCACCGCCGGTGACCACACCCGCGGAATTTGATGATGGCACGGTCCGGGGCCCCGAACGCGCGCGCGGGGCGTCCCGATGCCATCACGTGATCAGGCTGTAACCGCTCGTTCGACCAACGACTGCGCGAGTCCGGGGAGTTCCCGGCGGTCCGCGGCGGCTCCGCTGAGCCAGTGCACGCGGGGGTCGCGGCGGAACCAGGAGTCCTGGCGGCGGGCGAACCGCTTGGTGGCCCGGACCGTCTCGGCCCTGGCCTCGTCCTCGGTGCACTCCCCGGCCAGGGCTGCCAGCACCTGCTGGTAGCCCAACGCCCTGGAGGCGGTGATTCCGTCGCGCAGGCCGCGGGCCTCCAGGGCCCGGACCTCGTCCACGAGCCCGTCCTCCCACATCCGGTCCACGCGCCGCGCGATCCGCTCGTCAAGCTCCGGCCGGGCCACGTCGACGCCGATCTGGACGGTGTCGTACACGGACTCGTGACCGGGCAGGTTGGCGGTGAACGGCTTCCCGGTGATCTCGATGACCTCCAGGGCGCGGACGATGCGGCGGCCGTTGCCGGGCAGGATCGCCTGCGCCGCGGCCGGGTCGGCGGCGGCGAGCCGGGCGTGCAGCGCGCCGGGGCCGTGTTCGGCGAGCTCCTCCTCCAGCCGGGCCCGGACGCCGGGGTCGGTGCCGGGGAACTCCATGGCGTCGAGGGCGCCGCGGACGTACAGGCCGGATCCGCCGACGAGGACGGGCGTACGGCCCTGGGCGAGCAGCTTGTCGATCTCGGCGCGGGCCAGGCGCTGGTACTCGGCGACGCTGGCCGTCTCGGTCACGTCCCAGATGTCGAGGAGGTGGTGCGGGACCCCGCCGCGTTCTTCTTCCGTCAGTTTGGCGGTGCCGATGTCCATTCCGCGGTAGAGCTGCATGGAGTCGGCGTTGACGACTTCGCCGTCGAAATGGCGGGCCAGGGCCACGCCCAGGTCGGACTTTCCGGCTGCGGTGGGGCCGACGACGGCGATGACCCGCGGGGCGGGGGCTGCTTTGCTCACTGCCCCAGTCTCGCAAACCATCCGGCATGTACCCGATCGGGTTACGTGACGGTGCGGGGGCGCGGTCGTTGCCCTGACGTGGTCCCGCCGGGCGTGCGCCCGGCGCGGGCGCGGGCGGGCCGGGCGGAACTTCACCCGCACGAGTAACGTGAGGGGGCAGTAGAGATGGGCGCTTTTGACCGGTTCTTCGCTGCAGGGCGGCGAGGCGGCCGATGACGTCGCGATGCAGGACGTGACGGCGGAGGGCGTGTCCGGGTGCAGGCCGCGGCGGACGGCGCGGAGCCGGCGTGGGCGCCCGCAGGCAGCCACCGCCACGGGAAGGTGACCCATGGGCCTGCTGGACACACTGAAGGCCAAGCTCGCTCCGGCGAAGGAGAAGATCGGCGCCGTCGCACACAAGAACGAGGGCAGGATCGGCGAGGGTCTGGAGAAGGTCGCGAAGGCCGTGGACTCCAAGACGCACGGCAAGTACAGCGACAGGATCACGTCCGGAACGGGCAAGGCGAAGGACGCCCTGGGCAAGATCGCGCACAAGGACGCCCCCGGCGGACCGACGCCGCCGGCCGCCTCCTGACCGCGGTCCCGGAAGGGGCGCGGGGCCGACGGGCTCCGCGCCCCTTCCCCGTGTCGGGGGCCGGCTGAGCGGAGCTAGGACCAGGCGGCGACGAAGTAGCCGACGCCGTAGGGCGCGTCCTCGTACAGCAGGCGTCCGCCCAGGCCGGCGCCCTCGGCGGCGCCGGCCAGCACCTGCCAAGGGGCCCGGCCGGCGGCCTGGAGCTCGCGGGCGAGGCCGGCGTCGAGGGCGGCGAGCGCGGCGGTGTCGGCGTCGGCGAGGGCGAGCGCTGCGGCGGCGTCGAAGGGGGCGGCGCGCTCGTCGAGGTAGCCGGGGGCCTTCACGGTCCGGCAGGCGCTGCCGTCGCCCATGACGAGGAGGGCGACGCGCGCGGCGCGCGCGGCGAGTTCACGGCCCGTCCGGAGGCAGCGGTCGGTGTCGAGCGCCTCGGGCACCGCGAGCGCCTCCAGGGGGGCGGCGCCCCAGCGGGCGTGGTCGAGGAGCCAGGCCCCGACGGCCAGCGACGGCGGCAGCGGACGCGCGCCCGCGCCGCCGTCCCCGTCCCCGTCCCCGTCCCTGTTCTTGTCCCTGTCTCCCAGGCGTACGTCGACCCCGACGCCGAAGCGGCGGAAGCTGCCGTCGGCACCCTGGGGGTAGGGCCCGGATTCCCCCTCCTCGGCGGCGCCCACCACGACGAGCAGGTCGGGGCGGGAGGCGGCGAGCACCGCGAGGGCGTCGGAGCAGGCGGTACGGGCGTCGCCGAGTTCGGCGGCGGCCCCCGCGGCCACCTCGGGCACGAGGAGCGGCGGGGCGGGGCAGACTGCGGCGGCTACGAGCATGATCCGCAGCCTAAGCGCTCCGCGGGAGTGCCGCGACGGGCGAGCGAAGCGAGGTGGGGGTCCCCCGGCCGGAGGCTGGGGGAGGTCGTCTGCGGCCCGGTTGTGGCTGATCGCGCAGTTCCCCGCGCCCCTTCGGGGCGCTGCCGAACCGCCGGCTCCCGTACGGGCGGCCGGGCCTCAGCCGGTGATGCCGCAGGACGGGGCCGACTCCGGGAGCGGGGCCGGGACGCCCAGCGTGGGGATGCCGAGCATGACGCCCTGCGGCTGCGCCGGGGCGGCGTTGCGCTTCTCCCAGGCGTCGCCCGCCCGGGTGCGCCGCACGGACAGCGTGGGGCCCTCGGCGAGGAGGTGGTGCGGGGCCGCGTAGGTGATCTCCACGGTCACCACGTCGCCGGGGCGGACGTCCTCGTCCGGCTTCGTGAAGTGGACCAGGCGGTTGTCGGCGGCGCGGCCGGACAGGCGGTGCGTGGCGCCGTCCTTGCGGCCCTCGCCCTCCGCGACCATGACCTCCAGGGTGCGGCCGACCTGCTTCTTGTTCTCCTCCCAGGAGATCTCCTCCTGGAGGGCGACCAGGCGCATGTAGCGGTCCTGGACGACCTCCTTGGGGATCTGGCCCTCCATGTCGGCGGCCGGGGTCCCGGGGCGCTTGGAGTACTGGAAGGTGAAGGCGCTGGCGAAGCGGGCCTCGCGGACCACGTGCATCGTCTGCTCGAAGTCCTCCTCGGTCTCGCCGGGGAAGCCCACGATGATGTCGGTGGAGATCGCGGCGTGCGGGATGGCCGCGCGGACCTTCTCGATGATGCCGAGGAAGCGCTCCTGGCGGTACGAACGGCGCATGGCCTTCAGGATCGGGTCCGAGCCGGACTGGAGCGGCATGTGCAGCTGCGGCATCACGTTCGGGGTCTCGGCCATGGCCGCGATCACGTCGTCCGTGAAGTCGCGGGGGTGCGGGGAGGTGAAGCGGACCCGCTCCAGGCCCTCGATCTGCCCGCAGGCGCGCAGCAGCTTGGAGAAGGCCTCGCGGTCGCCGAGGTCGGAGCCGTACGCGTTGACGTTCTGGCCGAGCAGGGTGATCTCGGAGACGCCTTCGGCGACCAGGGCCTCGATCTCGGCGAGGATGTCGCCGGGACGGCGGTCCTCCTCCTTGCCGCGCAGGGCCGGGACGATGCAGAAGGTGCAGGTGTTGTTGCAGCCGACGGAGATCGAGACCCAGGCGGCGTACGCGGACTCGCGGCGGGTCGGCAGCGTGGAGGGGAAGGCCTCCAGCGACTCGGCGATCTCGATCTGCGCCTCTTCCTGGATGCGGGCGCGCTCCAGCAGGACGGGCAGCTTGCCGATGTTGTGCGTACCGAAGACGACGTCGACCCACGGGGCCTTCTTGACGATCGTGTCGCGGTCCTTCTGCGCCAGGCAGCCGCCCACGGCGATCTGCATGCCGGGGCGCTTGGTCTTCATCGGGGCGAGCCGGCCGAGGTTGCCGTACAGCTTGTTGTCGGCGTTCTCGCGCACGGCGCACGTGTTGAACACCACGACGTCGGCGTCGCCGTCCGAGCCCTCCGGGGCCCGGGTGTAGCCCGCTTCCTCCAGCAGTCCGGAGAGTCGCTCGGAGTCGTGCACGTTCATCTGGCACCCGTAGGTGCGCACCTCGTATGTTCCCTTGACGTCCACTGCCGTGCTCCGGTCGCTGCTGCTGGTCATGCAACAAGGGTAGGTGCTGCCGGGACAGCCTCCGGTCCGGCCTCGCTCCGGCCTCGGCCCGGCCTCGGCCCGGCCTCGGTCCGGCCTCGGTCCGGCCTCGGTCCGGTCCCTGCTGCGGCCTCGGTCCGGCCGCGGGGACGGGAGCCCCGTGACAGGTCGGCGCGACTGGTGGCAGGATCGCGGCCATGGCTCATGTTCCGCCCCGTTTCGGCAGGCGCACCGCCCTGTGGGGGCTGGTGGCCGTGTTCGCCGTCCTCGGGCTGCTGGTGTGGTGGCTGCGCCCCTTCGGGGAGCCCGAACTGAAGGGCGAGCTGACCTTCAGCACGGGCGTGCGCACGGGCGTCTACGACCGGTACGGCCAGCTGCTGGAGCAGGCGCTGGCGCAGGACGTCCCCGGGGTCCGGGTCCGGCTGGAGACCAGCCAGGGGTCGCAGGAGAACCTGGCGCGGGTGGCGACGGGGCAGGCCGATTTCACCATCGCGACGGCGGACGCGGTCTCGAAGTACCGGGCCGACGGGAAGCCGGGCGCGGACGCGCTGCGCGGGGTCGCGCGACTGTACGACGACTACGTGCAGCTGGTGGTGCCGGCCGGGTCGCCGGTGCAGTCGGCGCGGGACCTGCGCGGCAAGCGGGTGGCGATCGGCCAGCCCGGATCGGGTGTGCGCCTGGTCTCGGAGCGGCTGCTGAAGGCGGCCAAGCTGGACCCGGCGCGGGACATCACCCCGGTCTCGATCGGCATCGACACCATGCCGGCGGAGCTGGAGGCCGGGCGGATCGACGCGTTCTTCTGGTCCGGCGGCCTGCCCACGACCGCGGTGCTGGAGCTGTCGGAGCGGTTCGACATCCGGCTCGTGCAGCTCGGCGACCTGGTGGAGACGCTGCAGGGCAGCGGGAGCCCGGCACGCTACTACCGGGCGGCGGTGATGCCGCAGGACGCGTACGCACGGGCGCGCAACACCTCGGCGGTGGCGACCCTGGCCGTGCCGAACCTGCTGGTGACCACCGAGAAGACCGCTCCGGGGCTCACCGAGCAGTTCACGCGGACGGTGATCAACAGCCGTGACCGGATCGGGCACGAGGTGCACGCGGCGCAGCTGGTGGACCTGCGGACGGCGATCTACACGGATCCGCTGGACCTGCACGAGGGCGCCGGGCGGTACTACCGCTCGGTGAAGCCCTGACCCCGGGCCCCGGACCGACGGCCCGCTGACCCCGGCCTCAGGCCCACGGCCCGCTGACCGCGCAGCCACGGCCCCGCTGACCGCCGGGCCTCAGTGTCCGGCCGTCTCCGGCAGGAGCATCGCCGCCGCGGCGGCCGCGCCGATCAGTCCCGCATGAGTGCCCAGGGCCGCCGGGACCACCTCCAGGCCGCCGACGTACGAGAGCGTGGCGTAGTCCGCGAGGTGGGCGCGGATCGGCCCGAACAGGGTGTCCCCGGAGGCGGCGACGCCCCCGCCGATCACGGTGATGCCGGTCTCCACGAGGGTGGCGCTCGCCGCGATGGCGGCGGCCAGGGCGCGGCCCGCGCGGTCGAACGCGGCGAGCGCGAGGGGGTCCCCGGCCTCGGCGGCCGCGGCGACGCCCGCCGCCGTGGCGTCGCCTGCGGCGCCCCCGGCGGGGGTCCAGCCCTGCTCCGCGGCCCACCGGGCGATGGCGGTGCCCGAGGCGATCGACTCCACGCAGCCGCGGCTCCCGCAGACGCACCGCGGGCCGTCGAACGCGACGCTGATGTGCCCGATGTGGCCCGCGTTGCCGGTGGGGCCGGGGTGGAGCCGGTTGTTCAGGATCAGGCCGCCGCCTACGCCGGTGGAGACCACCATGCACAGCGCGTTCGCGTGGCCGCAGGCCGCGCCCAGCCAGTGCTCGGCCGCGGTCATGGCCACGCCGTCGCCGACCAGCACGGTGGGCAGCGGGGCGCCGTGCCGGGCCAGTTCCGCGGCGACCCGGGCCTGGACGGGGAAACCGCGCCAGGCGCCGATGTTCACCGGGCTCACCGTGCCGCGCGAGGCGTCGACGGGGCCCGCGCTGCCGATGCCGCAGCGGACCGCCGCCGGCCACAGGGGCGAGCGGGCCAGCTCGGCGACGACCTCCGCGACGGCGGCGAACACCCCGTCGGCGTCCGTGTCCCGCGGGGTCGGGCGGCGGGTCGTGGCCGTCATCGTGCCGTCGGGGAGCACCAGAGCACCGGCGATCTTCGTGCCGCCGATGTCGATCGCCACCGTCGGGCCTGCGGCCGCACCGGGATCGCCGGGGGCGCCGGGGTTGCCGGGGGCAGGGGCGCCGGGGGCGGGGAACGAGGGGCTGGGTGAGGTCACGGGGCGCTCCAGAACGGGGTCGGGATTCAGTATGCGGCCGGGGGCGGTGCCGTACTCTCGCGGGGCTCCAGGCGCGGCTGCTCACCCTCGCGGGCCCGGGGCGGGCCCCCGGCGAGCACGCTGAGCAGCTCCTCGGCAGCCAGCCGGCCGAACCCGGCGGTGTCGCGGACGAGGGCGGTGAGCCGGGGGTGGGTGACCCGGCACAGGGCGGAGTCGTCCCAGGCGACGATCGAGAGCCGGCCGGGGACGGCGATGCCGAGCTCGGCGGCGACGGCGCTGCCGGCCACCGCCATCACGTCGTTGTCGTAGACGAGGGCGGTGGGCGGCTCGGGCTCGGCGAGGACCTGCCGGGTGGCGGCCGCCCCCTCGGCGTCGGAGTAGTCGGTCGCCACCGAGCGCACCTCCCGCGGGCCCAGCCCGCGCGCCGCGGCCTCGGCGCGCAGCGAGGCGATGCGGCGGGCGGTGTGGGCCAGGCCGGGCAGCCCGGCGATGTGGGTGATCCGGCGGTGGCCCAGCCCGTGGAGGTGGTCCACGACCCGGGCCATCGCCCGGGCGTCGTCCGCCCAGACCGAGGACAGCGGTCCGGGGGCGCCCGTACCGCCGACGGTGACGGCGGGCAGGCCGAGGCGGGCGAGGAGCTCCGGGCGCGGGTCCTGCGTGCGCGGGTCGACGACGAGGACGCCGTCGACGCGCCGCTCGGCCCACCAGCGGCGGTACAGGGCGCATTCGGCGTCGATGCCGTCGACCACCTGGAAGAGCAGGGCGGTCCGGCCGGCGGAGAGCACCTCCTGGATACCGGAGACCAGCTGGAGGAAGAACGACTCGACGCCGAGGGTGTGGGCGGGCCGGGCCAGGACCAGCCCGACGGCGCCGGCGCGTTCGCCGGACAGGGCGCGGGCGGCGCTGTTGGGCTGCCAGCCGAGCTCCTCGGCGACGCGCCGGACCCGGGCGCGGGTGTCCTCGGACACGCCCGGCCGGTCGTTGAGAGCGAAGGAGACCGCGCTCTCGGACACCCCGGCCCGGCGGGCGATGTCCTTGATGGTGGGTCTGCGGGCCATGGCCTGCCTCATCCCTCGGGTGCTGCGGGAGTGGTGACCGCCGTGACCGAAATACCGCTGTCCATTTCTGCGCACTTCCCTGCGTGAGGCCATTGGCCGCATGGAACTAAACCGCATTAGCCGCCTCAGCTTGAGAGGCGTTCCGCCCTTCTGTCAACGGGCCTGAAGCGCATAAGTGCATCATTTCCAGTTGGCCGTGAAGGCCCTGTTGACTTTCTCCCGCCGGGCGCGGGACGTTGTGGGCGTCCGGAGAATTCCCCGCGACTTCCGGGATCCTTCATGCGTGACGGCACCCCCGTTCCCCCGCCCGCCCGAACCCTCCGCTTCGGCGCCAACTACACGCCGTCGCGCGGCTGGTTCCACCACTGGCTCGACTTCGACCTCGACGAGGTCGCGGCCGACCTCGACTCGGTCGCCGCGCTCGGCCTGGACCACGTACGGGTCTTCCCGCTGTGGCCGCTCTTCCAGCCCAACCGGGCGCTGATCCGGCCGCGGGCCGTCGAGCAGCTGGTCGCGCTCGCGGACGCGGCGGCCGACCGCGGCCTCGACGTCGCGGTGGACGGGCTGCAGGGGCACCTGTCGAGCTTCGACTTCCTGCCCGCGTGGACCGGGACCTGGCACCGGCGGAACATCTTCGCCGACCCGGACGTGGTCGCCGGGCAGGAGGAGTACCTGCGCACGCTGGCCGCCGCCCTCGCCGACCGGCCCCGGTTCCTCGGCATGACCGTCGGCAACGAGATCAACCAGTTCTCCGACGCCCCGCACCCCGACCCCGACCGGATCACCCCGGATCAGGCGGAGCGGTGGCTGGAGCGGATGCTCGCCGCCTGTGAGCAGGGCGCGCCGGGACGATTCCACGTGCACGCCGAGTACGACGCGGCCTGGTACCGGGACGGGCACCCGTTCACTCCGGCCCAGGCGGCCCGGCTCGGCGCGGCCACGGCCGTGCACTCCTGGGTGTTCAACGGCACCGCGCAGCGGCACGGCCGCACCGGGGCGGCGACCGGGCAGCACGCCGCCTACCTGATCGAGCTGTCCAAGGCCTGGGCCGCGGACCCGCACCGGCCGGTCTGGCTCCAAGAGGTCGGGGCGCCCGCACCGCTGATCCCGCCGGAGCACGCGGCCGCCTTCACCGGGGCCACGCTCGCCGCTGCCCTGGACTGTCCGGACCTGTGGGGTGTGACCTGGTGGTGCTCGCACGACGTGTCCCGGGAGCTCGCGGACTTCCCCGAGCTGGAGTACGGGCTCGGCCTGCTCACCAACGACCGCCGGACCAAGCCGGCCGGTGCCGCGGTCGCCCGGATCGCCGCGGAGTGGCGGGGCCGGGAACACCGCCCCGCCGTCCGCTCCACCGCGCTGGCCGTGGACGCCGGCGGGGCGGAGACCGCGCCGGGGCGGTCCGTGTGCGCGCCCGGCGGCGCCTTCTTCGAAGCGTGGGCGGCGCTGGCGGCCGACGGGGTCCGGCCTGCGGTGGTGCTGGCGGAGCTGGCGGAGGATCCCGCCCACCTGTCCGCGCGCGGCATCACGGAGGTGCTGCACGTCGCAGACGTCCGCTGACGCACCCTGCCGTCCCCCGTCCTCGCCCTGTCCCACGTCCCCGCTCCCCCTATCCGCCCCCGCCCCGCCCCGCCCCCGCCCCCGAGGAGCCCGCATGTCCGAGTCCGGCAACGGCGCACACCCTCGTACCTCCTTCTTACGTTCCGTCGCCTTCTTGCGTTCCCCCTCCGCCTCCCCCTCCGCCGACGGCTCCCCCCACGGCTCCGCCGCCCCGTCCCCCGACCCGGTACCGCCGCCGCCCACCCGGCGCCGGGTCCTCGCCGCCGGCGCCGGAGCCGCCGCCCTGCTGGGCGCTCCCCTCCCGGCGCACGCCGCCGTACCGGAAGCCGTACCGGGAGCCGTGCCCGCTCCCGTGCCGCCCGCCGACCCCCGGCCGGGCGGCGGTGCCGGTCCGGCGGCCGCGGCCGCCCCGTACGCCTCGTACTGGTTCCCCGACTCCCTCCCCCACGGCGCCCCGGGCCCCGGCATCGTGTGGCGCTCGCTCAAGGAGTGGACCCCGGAGTCGGACCCTGACCTCGCCCACAACACGGCCACCGTGCCGCTCGCCGCCCGCTTCACGCCGGTGCCCCCGCACCCGGCCGTCCGGGCCGGGCAGGCCCGGATCGCCTCCCTCGTCTCCTTCGGCCCCACCTCGCAGAACCCCTCCCAGGGGGTATCCACCGCCGACACGTACGCCCTCACCCATTGGGCGTACATCGACGAGCTGGTGTTCTGGGGCGGCTCCGCCGGCGAAGGGATCGTCCTCGCGCCGAACGCGCCCGTCGTCGACGCCGCCCACCGCAACGGCGTCCCGGTGCTGGGCAACGTGTTCCTGCCGCCCGTCGCGTACGGCGGCGACCTGCAGTGGACCCGCGACCTCGTGCAGCGCGACGCCCTCGGCCGGTTCCCGATCGCCGAGCAGCTCGTGCGGGTGGCGGTCGCGTACGGATTCGACGGCTGGTTCGTGAACGCCGAGACCGACGGCGGGGACAGCGCGCTCGCGACCCGGATGCGGGAGTTCCTGCGCGCCCTGCGGGCGGCCGGCGCAGCCCACGGCCTGCGGATCACCTGGTATGACGCGATGAACAGCACCGGCCGGGTCGGCTGGCAGGGCGCGCTCAACCCGCTCAACCAGGAGTTCTTCGAGGACCGGGCGGGCCGGGTCGCCGACACCGTGTTCGTCGACTTCCGGTGGAGCGCGCGGAGCCTGGCCGACTCCGCGGGGCTCGCCGAACGCCTGGGCCGCAGCCGCCACGAGCTGTGGGCGGCAGTGGACACGGAGTCCCGCGGCTGGGATTCCGCCGTCGACTGGGAGGCGATCGTTCCGCGCGGCCGCGACCATGTCGTCAGCTACGGCTTCTACCGGCCCGAGTGGACCCGCAACCACCTCACCGACCGCTCCCCCGGCGCCTTCCACCGCGCCGACGACCGGTTCTGGACGGGCGAGTCCCTGGACCCGGCCCGCCCCGCACCCGACGGCAGGGGCTGGCGGGCGCCGGCCACCGTCGTCGCGGACCGGTCCACGGTGGCCGCGCTGCCGTTCGCCTGCTCGTTCAACACCGGGCACGGCGAGCGCTGGTACGAGCGCGGCGAGGCCGTCTCCGACACCCCGTGGAGCCACCTCGGCCTCCAGGACCGGCTGCCGGGCCGCCGCTGGGTCGTGGACACCGCCGGCCCGCGCCCCTCGGTCACCCTGGACTTCGCCCGGGCCTGGCGGGGCGGGTCCAGCCTCCTCGTGGCGGGCCGGCTCGCCGCGCCCGCCGCGGTCGGGCTGCACGGCACCCGGCTGGCGCTGCCCCGGGCCGGCGTGCTGGAGCTGGTGCACTCGGCCGATCCGGGTTCCGCGCCGGCCGTGGTGGAGGTCGGGGTGGCGGTGCGCGAGCCGGCCGCTCCGGGCGAGCCCGCCCCCTACGCCTGGTTCGCGGCGGGCACCGCGGTCCCGGGCGCGGGCTGGCGTACGGCGCGGGTCGGGCTGTCGTCCCTGGCGGGCCGTACCGCGTACGGGCTGGCGGTACGGGTCACGGCGCGGGGAGAGGGAGCGGTGTCCTGGCGGGTCGGCGCCCTGTCGGTACGCGATGCCACCGCCCGCCCGCGCCCGGCCGCTCCGCATACGCCGGCCGTGGACGCCGCGGCGGAACAGCACGGCACGGCCGCGGTGCGGCTGTCCTGGCGGCGGGCGCCCGGCCCGGTCCGCCACTACGAGCTGCACCGCCTGCTCCCGGACGGCACCCGCCGCTTCCTCGGCGGCACCTGCGGCACCGCCCTGTACCTGCCGGCGGTCGTCCGGGCCGGCCGGGAGCGGGCGGCGGTGTTCGAGGTGCGGGCCGTCGACGAGCTGTACGCCGTCTCCGCCCCGGCCCGCACCGCCCTGGCCTGGGCCCGCTGACGCATGCGCCGGGACGCCGGGCGGCTCGCGGGGTCAGTCGTTGCCGTGGACCCCGTTGCCGTCGGCCCCGTTGTGCGGGGCGCTGCGCGGGACGGCGACGGTCACCCGCAGCCCGTGCGGTTCGTTCTTCGCGTACGAGAGGGATCCGCCGCCCGCGGCGAGCAGGGCCCGGGAGATGGACAGGCCGAGCCCGGAGCCCTTGACGTTCTGGTGGCGGCCGCTGCGCCAGAACCGGTCGCCGACGCGGAGCAGCTCGTCCTCGGTGAGGCCGGGGCCGCGGTCGGCGACGACGACGTGCACGGACGGGCCGGCCGGGGCGACGGACACCGTGACCTCCTCCCCGGCCGGAGTGAACTTGAGGGCGTTGTCGATGACGGCGTCGAGGGCGCTGGACAGCGCGATCGGGTCGGCCCACCCGGTGACCGCGGTGCGGC
This sequence comes from Streptomyces sp. NPDC090445, assembly GCF_044769385.1. NCBI lineage: Bacteria > Bacillati > Actinomycetota > Actinomycetes > Kitasatosporales > Streptomycetaceae > Streptomyces > Streptomyces sp. NPDC090445. The sequence goes on from NZ_JBIVXV010000010.1 coordinate 186,311, forward strand.
CCGTCTCGGCGAGGCGTACGCCCTTCTCCTCGGCGTACGGCCGCCAGGAGGCGACCCTCTCGGCGGCGAGGGCCCCGATGTCGGTGAGGCCGAGCTCGGCGGAGGCGTGCTCGGCCAGCGCCAGGTCCAGCAGGTCGTCCAGGACCTGGGCCAGGCGCTTGCCCTCGGCGCGCACGGAGGCGATCTCCTCGTTCCCCTCGGGCAGTTCGAGGGCGAGCAGCTCGATCCGCAGGAGCAGCGCGGCGAGCGGGTTGCGCAGCTGGTGGGAGGCGTCGGCGACGAACGCCCGCTGCTGCTCCAGTACCTCTTCCACGTTGTCGGCCATCTCGTTGAACGAGCGGGCCAGGCGTCGGAGTTCCGGAGGCCCGCTCGCGGCCGCGACCCGGGAGTTCATCCGCCCGGTGGCGATGCCGTGGGCGGCCGCGTCGAGCGTCCGGACGGGCTTGAGGACCCAGTGGGTGAGCTGCAGGGCGGCCCCGAACGCGAGGAGCATCGCGGCGGCCAGACCGGTGATGATCAGCAGCCAGCCCCGCAGGATCCGCGCCCGCATCTGGTCGGTGGGCGACTCGGTGACCACGACCGCGACGACGTCGCCGTCCAGGACGACCGGGGAGGCGACGAGGAGCTTCCCGTGCGTCTGCCAGGGCCACACCTGGGCCGGGTCGTGGCTGCGCCGGCCGGCGAGGGCCTCCGCGAAGGCCCGCCGGCCCTCGCCCTCCGCGGGAAGCTGCCACCAGCCGGGGGCCCGGACCAGGGCGTTGTCGTCGCGGAAGAAGATGCCCACCCGGATGCCGTACAGCTCCTGGTAGCGGGCCAGCTCCAGCTGGAGCGTCTCCCGGCGCTCGGCGCCGCCGCTGCTGCCGGAGCTCTCCGCGTCGATGAGGAACTGGGCGAGGGCGGCGAAGCGGGCGCTGTCGTCGATCCGGTCCACCACCACCTTCTGCTGCTGGCCGGCGGCCAGGCTGACGGCGAGCGGGAACCCGAGGGCGAGCAGCACACCCGCCATCAGGACGACGAGCAGCGGGAGCAGGCGGGCGCGCACGGCGGGCCCCCGCTAGGGGGCGGCCGGCGGGACGAGCCGGTAGCCCACCCCGCGGACGGTCTCGATCAGGGCGGGCATGCGCAGTTTGGAGCGCAGCGAGGCCACGTGCACCTCCAGGGTCCGCCCGGTCCCCTCCCAGCTGGTGCGCCACACCTCGCTGATGATCTGCTCGCGGCGGAAGACGACGCCGGGGCGCTGCGCGAGCAGGGCCAGCAGGTCGAATTCCTTGCGGGTGAGCGGCACGTCCGAGCCGTCGACACTGACCCGGCGAGTGGGCAGCTCGATGCTGACGGGCCCGACCCGGACCACGGCGGGGGCTCCCGTGACGGCGGCCGAGGCCTCCTCGGAGGCGCCGCTGCGCCGGGCGACGGCGTGGATCCGGGCGAGGAGCTCGCCGGTGTCGTACGGCTTGACCACGTAGTCGTCGGCGCCCATGTTGAGACCGTGGATGCGGGAACGCACGTCCGAGCGGGCCGTCACCATGATCACGGGGATCGAGGTGCGCTTGCGGATCTTGCCGCAAACCTCGTAGCCGTCCTGATCGGGGAGGCCCAGGTCCAGGAGGATCACCCCGTAGGGAGACGCGTGGGGTGTGGTTCCTGCGGGCAGCAGTGCCTGCAGGGCCTCCTCGCCGTTGCGGGCGTGGGTCACCTGGAAGCCGTGTCGGGCGAGGATCGCGGACAGGGCGGCGGCGACGTGGTCATCGTCCTCGACGAGCAGCAGTCTCATTGCGTCCCCCTTTCCTGCGTTCCTGTTTCCTGTTGTGCCGAGCGCGACCCGTGGTCAAGGGGCCAGAGAGCATCCACGCCGATGCGGGGCCCCACGTCAAGGGGGTTCCGGTCCGGCGCGGTTTCCGTTATGTACCCGGTACGAGCCCTGCGGTGCGAGCCACAGCGGTACGTACGGAGCGTATCGATTCGAGGCCGTTTCGTTATCCTCAATTCTCCCTCAGATGTGATGACGGTGTGCGTACGGCCTCACTACTGTCCTGCCAACCGAGGAGGACGGAGCAAGAAGCCGATGAGCGGAGTATCAGTGACCAAGGATGCGAAGGACGCGGCCGGAGCCGCTGACGACCTGGTCGTACTGAGCAACGTCAACAAGCACTTCGGCGCGCTGCACGTGCTTCAGGACATCGATCTGAGCATTGCCCGCGGCGAGGTTGTCGTGGTGATCGGTCCTTCGGGATCGGGCAAGTCGACGCTGTGCAGGACCATCAACCGCCTGGAGACGATCGACTCCGGAACGATCACGATCGACGGCAAGGAACTGCCCTCGGAGGGGCGGGAGCTGGCAAGGCTCCGTGCCGACGTCGGTATGGTCTTCCAGTCTTTCAACCTCTTCGCGCACAAGACGGTGCTGCAGAACGTGATGCTGGGCCAGATGAAGGTCCGCAAGACGGACCAGGCGAGCGCCGAGAAGAAGGCGCGGGCGCTGCTGGACCGGGTGGGCGTCGGAACACAGGCCGACAAGTACCCGGCGCAGCTCTCCGGCGGCCAGCAGCAGCGTGTGGCGATCGCCCGCGCGCTGGCCATGGACCCGAAGGTGATCCTCTTCGACGAGCCGACCTCGGCCCTCGACCCGGAGATGATCAACGAGGTGCTGGAGGTCATGCAGCAGCTCGCCGCCGAAGGCATGACGATGGTCGTCGTCACGCACGAGATGGGCTTCGCCCGCTCCGCCGCCAACCGGGTCGTCTTCATGGCCGACGGCAAGATCGTCGAAGAGGCCGAGCCCGAGCAGTTCTTCAGCAACCCGCGCAGTGACCGCGCCAAGGACTTCCTTTCGAAGATCCTGCACCACTGACGCACGGGCGTTCCGTCTGGTAGTGATCCCCTGGCGGCCCGGCGCTCGTGTCGTCGCTCGTCGTCCAACCACGTCTCATCCGAGGGAAGTTCACCATGAAGGTTTTCAAGGCCGGCGCGGCCGCAGCCGTGGCCGTCGTCCTCTCCCTGACCGCGACCGCGTGTGGCAGCGGCGGTGACAAGGCCGGCAGCGGCAGCACCGATGGCGGCAAGGACAAGATCGTCATTGGCATCAAGTTCGACCAGCCGGGTCTGGGCCTGAAGAACCCGGACGGCAAGTTCACGGGCTTCGACGTCGACGTGGCGACCTACGTCGCCAAGGAGCTCGGCTACCAGCCCGACCAGATCGAGTTCAAGCAGGCCGTCAGCGCCGAGCGCGAGAACCTGATCTCGAACGGTGACGTCAAGCTCGTGGTCGCCACCTACACGATCAACGACAAGCGCAAGGCGAAGGTCGACTTCGCCGGCCCGTACTTCCTGGCCCACCAGGACCTGCTGGTCCGCGCCGACGACACCTCGATCACCAAGGCCGAGGACCTCAACAAGAAGAACCTCTGCTCGGTCGCCGGCTCCACCTCGGCGCAGAACGTCAAGACCAAGCTGGCGCCCGAGGCGAACCTGCTGGAGCAGGCCGGCTACTCCGAGTGCCTCACCGGCCTGGAGAACGGTTCCGTCGACGCTCTGACCACGGACAACTCGATCCTCGCCGGCTTCGCCGCGCAGGAGAAGAACAAGGGCAAGTTCAAGCTGGTCGGCCTGAAGCTCAGCGACGAGCCCTACGGCATCGGCCTGAAGAAGGGCGACAAGGACCTGCAGACCAAGGTCAACGCCGCGCTCAAGAAGATGGTCGAGGACGGCTCCTGGCAGAAGGCGGTGGACGCGAACCTCGGTCCCGCCGGCTACAAGGCCGAGCCGGCCCCGCAGATCACCGAAGGCAGCTGATTCATCGGTGAGGCGCGCCGCCGACCGCCCATCACGGGCGGCGGCGCGCCTCACCGGCCATCCTGGGGAGAGCGCAGGGCAACGTGTTCGACTTTCTTACTTCCGGGCAGTACGACGTGCTCGGAGCCTTCTGGGTGACGGTGCAGCTCACCCTCTACTCCGCGGTCGGATCCCTGATCTGGGGCACGATCCTGGCCGGGATGCGGGTCAGTCCGGTCCCGATCATGCGGTCCTTCGGCACCGCGTACGTCAACGTCGTGCGCAACACGCCGCTGACCCTGCTGATCCTCGGCTGCTCGCTGGGCCTCAGCCAGACGTTGAAGATCACGCTCGGCGGCGAGGGCTTCAAGGAGATCGGCTTCCGCCTCGCGGTCCTGGGCCTGATCGCCTACACCGGCACGTTCGTCTGTGAAGCTCTGCGCGCGGGCATCAACACCGTGCCCGTGGGGCAGGCCGAGGCCGCCCGTGCGCTGGGCCTGAGCTTCTTCCAGGTGCTCACCCTGATCGTGCTCCCCCAGGCCTTCCGTGCGGTCGTCGCACCGCTCACCAACGTATTGATCGCCCTCACCAAGAACACCACGGTGGCGGCGACCATCGGCGTGGCCGAAGCGGCCCTGCTGATGAAGGAAATGCTGGAGAACGAGGCGCAGGCACTCTTCGCGGTCTTCGCGATCTTCGCTCTCGGCTTCGTCCTGCTGACCCTGCCCACCGGCCTGCTGCTGGGCTGGGTGGCCAAGCGAGTGGCGGTGAAGCGATGAGCTCCGTTCTGTACGACACCCCCGGCCCCAAGGCCAAGGCCCGCAACTGGATCTACACCGGCGTCTTTCTGGTGGTCCTCGCGCTGGCCCTGTGGTGGATCCTCGACCGCATGGCCGCGCAGAACCAGCTTGACGCCGACAAGTGGCTCCCGTTCGTCACGGACAGCCAGATCTGGACGACGTTCCTGCTGCCCGGCCTCGGCGAGACCCTCAAGGCCGGCCTGATCGCCATGGTGATCGCGCTGCCGCTGGGCGCGCTCCTCGGCATCGCCCGGCTCTCGGACCACGCTTGGGTGCGTGTCCCGGTCGGCGCGGTCGTGGAGTTCTTCCGCGCCATCCCGGTCCTGATGCTGATGATCTTCAGCTCGGCGCTGTACGTGATGCTCGGCACCGTCAGCTCGGATCTGCGACCGCTGTACGCAGTGGTCACCGGCCTCGTCCTGTACAACGCCTCGGTCATCGCCGAGATCGTCCGGGCCGGCATCCTGACGCTGCCGCGCGGCCAGACCGACGCGGCCAAGGCGATCGGCATGCGCAAGGGCCAGACCATGGTCTACGTCCTGGTCCCGCAGGCCGTCACGGCGATGCTGCCCGCGCTGGTCAGCCAGCTCGTGGTGATCCTCAAGGACACCGCGCTCGGCGGCGCCGTCCTCGGCTTCGCCGACCTGATGTCGATGAACCGGCAGATCTCCGCCAACTACAGCAACACCATCGCGACCATGGTCGTGATCGCCCTGATCTACATCGCGGTGAACTTCGCCCTGACGGGCCTGGCCTCCTTCCTGGAGAAGCGGCTGCGGCAGTCGAAGAAGGGCACCGGCGCCGTCGTCGAGGCCGAGGTGGCCGAGGTCGACGCGGGCGGCGCGGCCGGAGTGGGCAAGGCCCCCTGACACCCGGTCAGTACACTGGCGTGGCACATGTGGTGCGGCGGATCTCATCCGCCGCACCACACGCATGCCCGGGTCCTGGGTCACTTGACGCAGGCACCTCCAGTGGGTTGCATACGTTCTGTGATCACATACCGGACATCGGGAGCCGCCTCGTGGACCCGGTGATCGTCGTCGGCGCGGGGCCCGTCGGACTGTCCCTGTCCCTCGCCCTGGCCGGCCAGGGCGTGCCCTCGGTCGTGCTCGACGAGGGTCCCGGCAAGGATCTCCCCCGCCCCGCCCGCAGCGTCGTCCTGCACTCCGACACCGCCGCCATGGCCGAGCGGCTGGGCTGTACGACACTGCGCGACGAAGGCGCGTACTACGCGGCCTGGCGCACCATGCGGCGCAGCCGCGACACCGGCCGCATCACGTTCGAGGACGATCAGGACCCGGCCCCGCTGCACGTGCCGCAGCACGCCCTCAGCCGCGGGCTGCGCGCGGCCGCCGCGGCCCACCCGCTGGTCCAGCTCGTCCCCGAGAGCAAGCTGGACGCCCTGGAGCAGGACGAACGCGGGGTCACCGCCCACACCCGGGGTGCGGAAACCACCTGGTGGCGCGGGAGTTTCCTGGTCGGCTGCGACGGGGCCCGCTCCACCGTGCGCAAGCTCCTCGGCATCCGCTTCCCCGGGCGCACCGCCGTCGAGCGGCACGCCGTGGCCGCGCTGCGCATCGAACTCCCCTGGCCCGGCGAGGCCCTGCTGCACCGCGACCCGCCGCAGGAGACCACCGCCCGACCACTGGCCGACGGGGTGTGGCGGCTGGACTGGCTGCTGCCGGCCCGCGGCGAACTCGTCACCCCCGACGCGCTGGTCACCCTCATCCGGGACACCCTCGGCGTCTGGTGCGGGGGCACCACACCCGCGTATGACCTCCTCGACACCGGCGTCCACACCCTGCACCACCGGCTCGCCCGCAGGTGGCGCGACCGCCGCGCCTTCCTCGCCGGGGACGCCGCCCACCTGCTGGGCGCGCTCGGCACCCAGGGCGTCGAGGAAGGGCTCCGGGACGCCGAGAACCTGGCCTGGAAACTGTCCCTCGCCTGGCACCAGGGGGCCTCCGAAGCCCTGCTCGACAGCTACGAGGACGAGCGGCGCACCGCGGTCGCGGCCCGGCTGCGCGCCGCCGACCAGGCCATGCCGGCCGTGCGCGGCGGGAGCGGGCTGCGGACCCTGCTGCCCGGCTCGGCGCGCGCCGAGGCCCTGCTCACCGACAGCCACCTGGGCCGGGGGCCGCTGGGCGCGCAGCCCTCGTACGCCCCGCCCGTCGCCGTACGGGAGGTGCCGACGGCGACCGGGCCGGGCGGGCCCGTCGCGAATGTCGCCGTGTCCGCCCCCGACGGGTCGACCGTGCCGCTGCGGGACCTGCTGGGCCGGGGCCGCCTGCTGGTGGTGCTCGTCGCCCCCGGAACCGGGGTCTGGGACCGGCGGCACTGGCTCGGCGCCGGGCTGATGCCGCGGCTGGCGGCAGCCGTGGCCGCGCTTCCGGTCCGCGCGGAACTGCTCGTCGCGGACGACTACCCGGGGGCCGCGGCGCACACCGTCCTGCTGGTCCGGCCGGACGGGCACCTGGCAGCCACCTTCGCGGGGGTGGCGCCGGCGGAGCTGTACGAGGCCGCGGACGCAGTCCGCATGGGCGCCCCGACCCGCATGTCACCCTCGACACCGACCCCCACCCCCGCGATCGATTGACCGCGGGCCGTCCCCGTGCTTGACTCCCCGCCATGACCGGCAGCGACGTACGCCTGTGGCGGAGGGTCCACATGGACCTGGTCCGCTACGCGGGCTGCGTGTGTCGCCGTTCCTGCTGATTCGCCTCCTCCCACCGCGCCCTCCGGCGCGCCATGCCGCGAACCCAGGACGGTCACACCCACCATGTCTGCCTCCGCAGCCGTGCCCACGCACGCCCACGCCCCTGCCGTAACAGCCGCCGAACTCCTCGACTTCGCCCTGCGCACGGCCGCCGACCCGGCCGTCATCGACTCCCTGCCGCTCGACCCGGCGGGCCGCACCTGGATCCGGCTGGACGGGCCGGCCGGCAGCGAGGCCTGGGTCATCGGCTGGCCGCCGGGCACCGGCACCGGCTGGCACGACCACGCCGCATCACGCGGCGCCTTCGCCACCGCACGGGGCCGGCTCACCGAGAACTCACTGGCCGCCCGGATCCCCTCGGAAGGCTGGCGCAGCCTGGAAGTCGCGCCCGGCGTGGACCGCAGCCGGAGCCTGGGGCCGGGCTCCGGCCGGGCCTTCGGGGAACACCACGTCCACGAGGTCCTCAACGCCTCCCCCGACGAGCCCGCCATCTCCGTCCACGCGTACTACCCTCCCCTCCCCCTCATCCGCCGCTACAGCCGCACGGGGAGCGTCCTGACCCTGGAGCACATCGAACGCCCGGAGGACTGGCAGTGAGCGACACCCCCATCGGCATCGACACGCTGCTGTACCGGATCCGCTCCACGTACACCCGCGTCACTCCGGAGGAGGCGCACGCGGCGTTCCTCGACGGCGCCCTCCTGGTGGACATCCGCTACCAGGCGCTGCGCGAGCGGGACGGGCTGATCCCGGGCGCGCTGGTGATCGAGCGCAACGAACTGGAGTGGCGGCTCGACCCCCAGGGCTCCCACCGCATCCCCGAAGCCGCCTCGCACGAGCTGCGGGTGATCGTGTTCTGCAACGAGGGCTACGCCTCCTCCCTCGCGGTGGCATCCCTCCACACGCTGGGCCTGCGCCACGCCACGGACCTGACCGGCGGCTTCCAATCCTGGAAAACCACAGGCCTCCCCACCACCCACCCGCCCACCTCTGAGCCCGCGCCATCCAGCCCCGCCCGCCTCTGAGGCGCGGCTCGGGAGCGGGACGCCCCCACCGGACCCGCACCCGCCCCACCACGCCCGCACCATCCAGCCCCGCCGGCGTTTGAGGCGCGGGGTCTGGGGCGGAGCCCCAGGGAACGGTGGAAGGGCGGGGAGGGGCAGGCCCCGCGCAGCGGCACCCCGCCGCGGCCCGGCTGCGGCAGGGGCCTGGGGGGTCGCCCGCGGCCGGGGCCGGGAGCAGCGCCGGACCACGGCATCCGGGCGGCCGGAAGCGGGGTCCGGCCGCTGAGCCGGGGTGTGGCCGGGCCGGGTCACCTGGACGTGGTTGCCTCGACCGGGCGGATCCGGAGGACACCGCGTCCCGGGACGGCAGTGGCGGCCACCGCCAGCAGCCCCGCAACCCCCACCACCCCCACGTACACCACCGGCAGCACCACCGGCGCGGCCACCCCCGTCATCCCCACGCTGAAGGCGGTCAGCACGGCCAGCGAGATCCCGGACCCCAGCACCGCCCCCATCAGCAGCACGGCCAGCGCCTCCACCCGCAGCATCCGCAGCACCTGACGCCGCTTCGCCCCGGCGAGCCGCAGCATCGCGAACTCCCGGAACCGCTCCGCCGTGGACATGGCGAGCGTGTTGACGACGGCGATCGCGGTGAACGCGAGCACCAGCCCCATCGCCAGCAGGTTGAGCTCGGCCCCGTCCTGCTGCCGCTCCGCGCGCGCCTGGTCGGCGTCCTGCGCCGACAGCACGCCCACTCCCGGGAACCGGGCCACCGCCGCGGCCAGCCGTTCCCGTCCGGTCCCCGGCTCGGCGGTCACCAGTACGCCGCCCGCCAGCGGGTTGTCGACGTGCGCCGCGACGAGCCCGTGCGGCAGGGTCAGGTCTCCGAAGCCCAGGCCCCGCGCGTATACGGCGGCCACGGTCAGGGTGGCGGGGGTGCCGTCGCCCAGGGCCAGTTGCAGTGTGCTGCCGGGCTTCAGCCCGAGCTGTTCGGCGGCGAGTTCGCTGACGGCGGCGCTGCGCTCGCCGAAGCCGTCGAGGCTGCCGGCGGTCACCGCGGGGTCCCAGGTCCGGGCCAGCCCGTCGGGGGTGACGCCTTGGGCGCTGTACTTGGTCAGCCCGACCCGTACCGACGTGCGGACGATCTCGGTGGCGGCCGTGACCCCGGGGGTCCGGCGGACCGCGTCGGCGGCCTCGGCCGGGACGCCGGGGCCCTGCGCGGCCAGCACCCACCCGGCGCGGACCCCGTCGCGGGCCTGCTCCCGGACGGCGTGGCCCAGCGTCGGCGCGATGAACAGGACGGTGCAGGTCATGCCGATCAGCAGGGTGAGCGGGGTGACGGCGGAGGCCATCCGGGTCGCGTTGCTCCGCAGGTTCGCGGTGGCGAGGTGTCCGCCGGCGCCGGCCAGCCGCAGCGGGCCGGCGAGCAGTGCGGCCGCACCCCGTACGAGCAGCGGGCCGAGCAGGGCGACGGCCGCGGCAAGGACGATCACGGCGAGGAAGGTCACCGGGGTGGACGCCGGCTCGGTGCGCAGCGAGCCCAGCACGGCGACCAGCACGATCCCGGCGGCCAGCACCAGCAGCCCGATCGCGATCCGGATCCACGCGGGACGGGCCCGCTCGACGGCCGCTTCGGCGAGCGCCTCGGCGGGGCGGATGCGGGCGATGCGCCGGGCGGTGATCCGGGCGGCGGCCCACGCGCCGAGCAGGCTCGCGCCGACGGCGGCGAACATCGGGAAGATCCCGGCGGTGCGCTCCAGGGTGGCGGGGACGATCCCGCCGTCGACGAACCGCCCGTGCAGCCAGGCGGCGAGCGGCAGCCCGGCGAACGCACCGGCGACCCCGGCGGCCAGTCCGACGAGCAGCGCTTCCCGGCCGATCATGCGGCGCAGCTGGCGGGGGGTGGCGGCGATGGCGCGGAGCAGGGCGAGTTCGCGGTGCCGCTGCTGGACGGACAGGGCGAAGGTCCCGACGACGACGAGGATGGCGACGAGCAGGGCGGTGCCGCCCATGGCACCGCCCATGGAGACCAGTTTGATCCGGGCGCCGGCGGCGTCGAGGAATTCGACGGGCCCGCGCTCGTCACCCACGCTGACCTGGACTCCGACGCCGTCACTGGCGCCGGAACCGGAGCCGGAGCCGGGGCCTGCCAGTGCCTGGCGGATCCGCTGGGCCAGCGCCCCGGGGTCGACCCCGGGTGCGGGTAGGACGCCGATCGCGGTGACCTGCCCGTCGCGGGCTGCGAGCCGCCCGGCCTCGGCGTCGGCGAAGAACAGGGCGCTCTGCCGGGCGAGCCGGCCGCCGTCCGCCCGGGCAATACCGCTGACCTCGTACTCCTTGGGTACGCCGGTGGCCTGGACGGTGAGCCGGCTGCCGGGCTCCAGTCCGGCGCGGGCGGCCAGTTCCCGGTCGACGACGACCTCACCGCCGCCCTGGGGCGCGCGGCCCTCGGCGAGGGTGAAGGGGGTGAGCGCGGCGGAGCTCCAGGCGTGCCCGTACGGGGCGGCCGGCCGGGCGGCGACGCCACCGTCAGCGGCGGGCCGTACCAGCGGGACGGCCTGGAAGGTGAGCTCGGGGACGGCCTGTTCGACGCCGGGGACGGCGCGCACCGTCTCGACGGTGTGCGCGGGGAGCCAGGCCCGCTCGGCCACGGGCTTGGCCTTGTGCTTCGTCTTGGTCTTGCCCTTCTTCTCCTTGACCGTGGTCTGATGCACGTTCTGGTCGGCGGAGACGAGGACCGGGGTGGCCGCGTAGCGCTCGGTGGCGATCCTTCCGCGGAGTCCGGTCTCCAGGAGCGTGCCGCAGGCGGTGATGAGGGCCGCCGCGCACAGCAGTGCGGTGAAGGCGCCGAGGAAGCCGGCTTTGCGGTCCCTGACGGTCTGGAGGGCGTAACGCAGCATCATGCGCTCAACTCTGCCGCCGCGACCGGGTGTTGGCAGTGGAGCGCCCAGGCGTCCCGACCCGGGGGCTACCCCCACCCCCAGCCCCAGCCCCAGCCCGCGCGAACGGGCGAACGGGCGGGCGGGCGCGTGGACGTGCGGACGGCGGACGGGCGCGGTCAGCTGCCCGGGTAGTGCAGCTCCTCGTCGATGTCCTCGCCCTCGGCCTCCAGGGCGCGGCGCACCACGCGCAGGGCCATGCCCTCCGGGTATCCCTTGCGGGCGAGCATCCCGGCCAGGCGGCGGATCCGCTTGTCCCGGTCCAGGCCCCGGGTGGCGCGGAGCTTCCGCTCGACGAGTTCGCGGGCGGTCTGCTCCTCCTGCTCGGAATCCAGCTGCTCCAGGGCTTCCTGGACGAGGGAGGCCTGCACCCCCTTGGTCCGCAGCTCCTGCGCGAGGGCCCGGCGGGCCAGGCCACGGCCGCGGTGGCGGGACTCGACCCAGGCGCCCGCGAAGGCGGCGTCGTCGATCAGGCCCACCTCCTCGAACCTGGAGAGGACCTCCTCCGCCACCTCCTCGGCGACACCGCGTTTGGCCAGGGCGTCCGCGAGCTGGCGCCGGGTCCGCGGCATCCCGGTGAGCAGGCGCAGGCAGATCGCCCGCGCCTGCTCCTCGGGACTCTGGGGCGGCAGCTCCGGCTCGGCCCTCGTCGCGCCGGAGCCGCCGTCCCCTTCGTGTTCCCGCATCGGGTCAGCTCTTGGCGGCGGCGGTCTTGGCCGCCTTCGCCTTCGCCGCCGGGGCGGGAACGCTCTTGGCCTCGCCGTCGCCGGCGGCCGTCTCCTCCGCCGGGGTCTCGCCGGGCTGGGCGCCCTTGCGGACACCGACGCCGAGCTTCTCCTTGATCTTCCGCTCGATCTCGTTGGCGAGGTCCGGGTTGTCCTTCAGGAAGTTGCGGGCGTTCTCCTTGCCCTGGCCGAGCTGGTCGCCCTCGTACGTGTACCAGGCGCCGGCCTTGCGGATGAAGCCGTGCTCCACGCCCATGTCGATCAGGCCGCCCTCGCGGCTGATGCCCTGGCCGTAGAGGATGTCGAACTCGGCCTGCTTGAACGGCGGCGCGACCTTGTTCTTGACGACCTTGCAGCGGGTGCGGTTGCCGACCGCCTCCGTGCCGTCCTTCAGGGTCTCGATGCGGCGGATGTCGATGCGCACCGAGGCGTAGAACTTCAGCGCCCGGCCACCGGTGGTGGTCTCCGGGGAGCCGAACATGACGCCGATCTTCTCGCGGAGCTGGTTGATGAAGATCGCGGTGGTCTTGGACTGGTTGAGCGCGCTGGTGATCTTGCGGAGGGCCTGGCTCATCAGACGGGCCTGGAGGCCGACGTGCGAGTCGCCCATCTCGCCCTCGATCTCCGCGCGCGGCACGAGGGCGGCGACGGAGTCGATGACGATGAGGTCTAGGGCGCCGGAGCGGACCAGCATGTCCACGATCTCCAGGGCCTGCTCGCCGGTGTCCGGCTGGGACAGGATCAGGTTGTCGGTGTCGACGCCGAGGGCCCGCGCGTACTCCGGGTCGAGCGCGTGCTCGGCGTCCACGAAGGCCACGGTGCCGCCGGCCTTCTGCGCGTTGGCCACGGCGTGCAGGGTCAGGGTCGTCTTACCGGAGGACTCCGGACCGTAGATCTCGACGACGCGGCCGCGCGGCAGGCCGCCGACGCCGAGGGCGATGTCGAGGGCGGTCGACCCGGTGGGGATGACCTCGATGGGCTCGTTCGGCCGGTCGCCGAGGCGCATGACCGCACCCTTGCCGAATTGCCGTTCAATCTGTGCGAGAGCGGCGTCGAGAGCCTTCTCGCGGTCGGTGCCTGCCATGGGTTCCACCCGGTTTGCTTGAGTCGATCGCTTCACGCCATTGACGCTAACGCCTGCCACTGACAATGCGCTGCCGCGCCGGTTCGCCTGTGGATAACCAATCAGAATGGATGTTCGATTTCCCTGTCAAGCCGGACTCACCCTCCCCGGCAGACACCTCCGTGACCAGGCATTTCGGTCACCCGGTGAGCGCGCGAGCGGGCCGTGCGGAGCGCCGCGGCCGCCCGTGACGGGCCGACGGCTGTGCCCGGTCACACATCCGGCAGCAGGAGCCAGGCCTCGGAGAGGGCGAGGCCGTGGCTGCGGTTCACCACCCCGCAGGAGCAGCCCAGGACGACCCGGCGCCAGTCGCAGACCACCGTCCACGGGCCGTCCACGTCCCCGCATCCCGGACAGCGGACGGTCTCGGCCGTCCACACACCGGGGGCGGGCCTGCCATGGCGCCGGAACCGGCCCGCGTACGCGACCTGCCACGGCTCGACCGGCGGCGTGAGCGGACCCGCACCGGACGGGCCCGCCGCGGCCAGGTCGGCGAACAGCTCGACCAGCCCGGGGAGCAGGGCCTCGCCCGCCCCGGCCGGAGGGGCCACCGCGCCGGCCGGCTCCCCCGGCACAGGCCCGTACCCCGGGGCGGCCGCCGCGGCCGGCGGGTTCGGGACGGCGTGCCAGGGCAGGAAGGCGCGCGCGACACCGGCCAGGAGGGCTGCGGCGGGCGGGCTGACGGCACCCGCGTCGAGGTGGTGGAGGACGGTACGCAGGATGCGCTGGAGTTGCCGGTCCCGGTCCGCGGCCCGCACCCGCGCCGTCGCGGCCCGCCGGGCCGGAAGCGGGGCGGCAAGGCGGACCAGGACGGCGGCCGCCGTCTCGGCGTCCGCCCGGGCGGGACGCCACTCCCCGGCGGCGAGGAGCCGCCGGGCCCGCCCGGACTCCCGGGCCAGCGCGCGTGTCGGCAACGGCTGCCCGTCGCCCGCGGCCCCTTGGATGTCACTCCCGCTCGCCACGCCGACGCCTCCCCGCCCGTTCCGGATATGCCACATCCGCCCGCACGCCCGCCGGAAGCGGCGTGAGCGCATTCGATTCTCGGGGCATCGCCGGGGCGGCAAGCAGCATTTCCCGACGGCGGGGCTCCGTCACCGCGTCGGCATGCCGGTGGGCCACCCGCAACAGCGCACACCGGCAGCCCGGACTCACATGACGTGCACGGTCGGCGAACGCCCCTTGCCCCGGCCGGAGTGCCCGGCGCAGGCAGGCCCCACGCCACCGTCGTGCAGCGCGGCTCCATCCAGGGAGCGCCGCCTCGACCCGCGTCCGCGAATCGGGCGCGGCCGTCGCGCACGGGCCCCCTCTATATCGGCCGGGCAGCCGGGGCGCCCCTGCCGCCGCCCCGAGTGACAACCAACGGTTGACACTCCTCCGACTGTCAACCTACGGTTGCACTCATGACGAACCCTTCAGAGGAACCCGTTCGCATGACCAACCCGGTACGCCTCGACGACCTGATCGAGGCCATCAAGCAGTCCCACAACGACGCCCTCGACCAGCTCAGCGGTGCCGTCGTCGCCGCCGAGCACCTCGGCGACGTGGCCGACCACCTCATCGGCCACTTCGTCGACCAGGCCCGCCGCTCCGGCGCCTCCTGGACCGACATCGGCCGCAGCATGGGCGTCACCCGCCAGGCGGCCCAGAAGCGCTTCGTGCCGAAGGCCGACAAGGAGGGCGAGGGCGGCGACGTCCAGTCCGCCCAGGGCTTCGGCCGGTTCACCCCGCGCGCCCGCAACGTCGTGGTGTCCGCGCAGAACGAGGCCCGCGCCGCGGGCAACACCGAGATCCGCACCGAGCACCTCGTCCTCGGCCTGCTGGCCGAGGAGCAGGGCCTCGCGGTCCTCGCCATGCGCTCCCAGGACGTGGCACCGGACGCCGTGCGCGCAGCGGCGACCGCCGAACTGCCCGCCCCGGCCGAAGGCACCGCCGTCCCCGACCTGGTCCCCTTCGACGCCTCCGCCAAGAAGGCCCTGGAGCTGACCTTCCGCGAGGCCCTCCGGCTGGGCCACGACTACGTCGGGACCGAGCACATCCTGCTCGCGCTCCTCGAACTGGAGCACGGCAAGGGCGTGCTCAGCGGCCTCGGCCTGGAGAAGACCGCCGTGGAGGGGGCCCTCAGCGAAGCCCTGGCAGCCGCACTCGGCCCGGCCGGCGGGAAACAGGAGTAGCGGAGTCCGCCTCCTCCGTCAGCTCGTACCGCTTGACGTACACGCCGAGGAAGGCCTGCAGGGTGGCGACGGCCGGGATCGCGATGAGCGCGCCGACCGCGCCCAGCAGGGCGGTCCCCGCGATGACCGACCCGAAGGCCACCGCCGGGTGGATGTCCACGCTCCGCGAGGTCAGCTTGGGCTGCAGCACGTAGTTCTCGAACTGCTGGTAGACCACGACGAACCCGAGGACGTACAGCGCGTACCAGGGGTTGACGGTGAAGGCGATCAGCGTGGGCAGTGCGCCCGCCAGGTACGTACCGATGGTGGGGATGAACTGGGAGACCAGGCCCACCCACACCGCGAGCGCGGGCGCGTACGGCACGCCCAGCACCGCGAAGAGCACGTAGTGCGCGATCCCGGACACCAGGGCCATCAGCCCGCGCGAGTAGAGGTAGCCGCCCGTCTTGGCCACGGCGATCTCCCACGCGCGCAGCACCTCCGACTGCTTCGCGGGGGGCAGTACGGAGCACAGCGCGCGCCGCAGCCGCGGACCGTCCGCGGCGAAGTAGAACGAGAACAGGCCGACGGTCAGCAGTCGGAAGAGTCCGCCGAGCAGGGTGGCGGACACGTCGAGCACGCCGCTCGCGCTGTCCTGTACGTACTTCTGCAGCCAGTCCGAGCGCAGCAGGCTGTCCTGGATCTCCAGCCGGGACAGCTCGGTGTGGAAGGTCGCGTTGATCGTGTTGATCACGGAGTCGAGATAGCGGGGGAAGCCCTCCACCATGTCGACGATCTGCCCGGCGAGCATCGAGCCGAGCAGGACGACGAAGCCGACGGACGTGACGAACACCCCGAGGAACACCAGGAAGGTGGCGAGCCCGCGGCGCATGCCGCGGGCCGCCATCCGCGATACGGCGGGTTCGATCGCGAGGGCCAGGAAGAACGCGATCAGGACGTTGACCAGCAGCCCGATCAGCTGGTGGAAGGCCCAGCTGCCGAGCTGGTAGCAGGCGACCAGCCCCAGGACGAGGAGGACGGCGCGGGGCAGCCACCGCGGCATGCGGTCAGCTGCGGCACCCGCACGGTCCCCCGCGGAACCCACCCGATCCCCCGCGGAACCCGCCGGCCCGGCAGCGGAGCCCGCCCGGTCCGCAGAGGGACGGACTGCGTCGTCGGCAGGTCCGACCCGGTCGACGGGTGCGGCCGCGGCGGGCACCCCGGCCCGCTCGGCGTCCGCCGCGCGGTCGGCCGGCTGGGTGTTCTCGGTCGTCTCATCGGTGGCTGCCACGCCGCCCAGTCTGTCCCACCCGGCACGCGTACGGGGAAACGGGTGCGCCCGCCGTCAGCGCAGCGAGGCCGGGACGTCCATCGCCGCGCACACGGCGCGCCACACGTCCTTGGCCTCCCAGCCGGCCTCCAGCGCCTGGTGGACGGTGCGTCCGCCGAGCTCCGACATGACGTGGTCCCGTGCGAAGGAGTCCGCGTAGCCCGCGCCGAAGTGATCGGCCATCCGCTCCCAGAAAATCGTCAACCGCATGCACCCAGTATCCAGGCCGGCCGGGGGCTCCGTCCCGGACGGCGCTACCCGCCCAGGGCCCGCACGGCCGCGGTGACCGCGACGGCGGCCCCGACCACCACGAGGAAGGGTGCCCGCAGGACCAGCGCCAGCCCCGCGGCGACGAGCCCGGCGGCCCGCGCGTCGAGCACGAGCTCCTGCCCGGTGGCGAAGGTCTGCTGGGCGGTGAGGGCGGCCAGCAGGGCGACCGGCAGCAGCTCGGCGAGCCGGCGCACGAGCGGCCGCTCCAGTGCGCCGGCGGGCACGAGCAGCCCGGCCAGCTTGACGGCGTAGCAGCCGACGGCGGTCAGCGCGATGGCGATCCACACGTTCACGGGCGTCGTCCCTTCAGCCAGAGGACCGCGGGAGCGGCGAGCGCGGCGACGAGCACGGGCAGTCCGGCGGGCAGGAAGGGCAGCAGGCCCAGCCCGAGGACGAGGGCGAGCGCGGCGGCGGCCCGCTCGGTGGTGCTCTTCAGCATGGGCGCGAGCAGGGCGAGGAAGACGGCGGGCCCGGCGGCGTCCAGCCCCCAGGCGGCCGTGTCCCCGATGGCCTCGGCGCCGAGCGCGCCCAGCAGGGTGGTGAGGTTCCACAGGACGAAGAGGGCCAGCCCGGTCACGGTGAACCCGAGCCGCGCCGACCTGCGGTCCGGCTGCGCCAGGGACACGGCGGTGGTCTCGTCGATCACCCAGTGGGCGGCGAACGGCTTCGCGGCCCGGGGCAGGGCGAGCAGCTGCGACAGCCGCAGCCCGTAGAAGGCGTTCCGGGTGCCGAGGAAGAAGGCCCCGGCGGCGGCCGTGAACGGGTTCCCGCCCGCTGCCAGCGCCCCGACCAGCGCGAACTGCGAGGCGCCGGTGAACACCAGCAGGCTCAGGGCGCCGGCCTGCAGGGCGCTGAGCCCGGCCCCCGCGGCGGTCACGCCGAACGCGAAGCCGGACAGGCCGACCGCCACCCCGACCCCGAGTGCGTCCCGCACGACGGCGGAGCGCGGCCGTCCGGCGGCCTCCTCGGGGGTCTCCCGTGTCTCTCGTATGACTGTCTGACGTTCTCCCACGCCGCGACCGTACGCAGGACGGCCCGCCCCGGTCTTGTACGTTCTTGCAGGCGACGCCCCCGCAGGACGCGGGCCCGGCCCCGACACGGACGGCGGCCCAGCCCCCGACAGGGACGGCAGAAGCCCAGCCCCGCGCCCAGACGGAAGCCCGGCCCCGCGACAGACACGGACGGCAGCCCCGCCCCTCGCCCCGCCGGACGGCCCCGTACGCTACCCGGCCCGCCGCTCCCGCCGGTAGGCCCCCGGCGTCACCCCCACGATGCGGGTGAAATGCCGGTTGAGGTGCGGCTGGTCCGTGAAGCCGACGGCGGCCGCCGCCTCGGCCGGGGCGGTCCCCGCGTCCAGCAGCCGGCGCGCCCCCCTGACCCGGGCGTCGGTCAGCCAGGTGTGCGGCGGCATCCCGTACCGCTGCCGGAAGGCCCGCAGCAGGGCGAACGGGCTGGTCCCGAGCTCCGCGGCGAGCTGCTCCAGCGACGGCGGGTCCGCCATGCGCTCCTGGAGCACCGCGCGGGCCCGTGCCGCGTCCGAGGCTCCGGCGCTCTTCGCGGTGCGGGCGGGCAGCGGCCCGGCGTGCCGGGTCAGGATCCGCGCGACGGCGGTGCGCAGCAGGGTGTCGGCGGCGAGCGCGTTGCCCTCCTCGGCGGCCCGGTGGATCTCGGTGATGGCGTGCGTGGTCTGCGGGTCGGCGACCGAGTCGACGGTGAAGCCGGGGGTGCCGCGCAGCCCGGCGATCTCGGCGGCCACGTCGGCGATCAGCTCCCGGGAGGGGTAGAGCGTGGCGTACGCCCAGCCCTCGGGGACCCCGGCGCGGGCGGTGTGCGGCACCTCGGGGTTGATCAGGACGACGCTGCCGGGTCCGGCGTGTACGGTGCCGCCGGGCAGGCCGACCTCCTCGATGCCGCCGGTGACGGCGGCGATCACGTATCCGTCGTGCGCGTGGCGCGGGAAGGCGTGGCGGATGTAGTGGGCGCGCAGCAGGTCGAGTCCGGGCAGTTCCGCGTACTGCCAGTGCCGCGCCCACTCCCTGTCCCCGCCGCCGTCCGCCATTCCCCCATTCTGCGCCCCGCCGGGACGGGCCCGCGCGCCGCCTCCGCACGCCCTCCCGGGGCCTGTCCGGCGCATCCGCCCTGGTCCGGGGCCGTTGTCAGTGCCGGGGTGCACGATGGGGGCATGGCCGGCTCTGCGCTCGACTCGTTCTCCCCCGCGACCCGTTCCTGGTTCTCGGGGGCCTTCCGTGCTCCCACCGCCGCGCAGGAGGGAGCCTGGCGGGCCATCGGGGAGGGTTCGGACGTCCTGGTCGTGGCGCCCACCGGCTCCGGCAAGACGCTGGCCGCCTTCCTCGCCGCCCTGGACCGGCTGGCGGCCGAGCCGCTGCCGGCCGAGCCGAAGAAGCGCTGCCGCGTGCTGTACGTGTCCCCGTTGAAGGCCCTCGCGGTCGATGTGGAGCGGAACCTGCGCAGCCCGCTGACCGGGATCCGGCAGGAGTCGGTGCGCCTGGGCCTGCCCGAGCCGGACGTCCGGGTCGGGATCCGCTCGGGCGACACCCCGGCCGCCGAGCGGCGGGGGCTGGCGAACCGGCCGCCGGACATCCTGATCACCACGCCCGAGTCGCTGTTCCTGATGCTGACGTCGGCGACGCGGGAGGCGCTGTCCGGCGTCGAGACGGTGATCCTGGACGAGGTGCACGCGGTGGCGGGGACCAAGCGCGGGGCGCACCTGGCGCTGTCGCTGGAGCGGCTGGACGAGCTGCTGCCGCGCCCGGCGCGCCGGATCGGGCTGTCGGCGACGGTCCGGCCGGTGGAGGAGGTGGCCCGCTACCTGGCGCCGCGCGGCCGGGTGGAGATCGTGCAGCCGCCCTCGGCCAAGGAGTTCGACCTGTCGGTGGTCGTCCCGGTCGAGGACATGGGTGTGCTGGGCGGTTCGCCGGCCGTGGAGGACCGGGAGGGCGGCGACAAGCCGTCGATCTGGCCGCAGGTGGAGGAGCGGATCGCCGACCTGGTCCAGGCGCACCGCTCCACGATCGTGTTCGCCAACTCCCGCCGCCTCGCGGAGCGGCTGTGCAACCGGCTCAACGAGATCGCGTACGAGCGTGCGACGGGCGAGCAGGTGCCCGAAGGCCCGCCGCCGGCCCAGATCATGGCCCAGTCGGGTGCCGCGCGGGGGGCTCCGCCGCTGCTGGCCCGCGCGCACCACGGCTCGGTGTCCAAGGAGCAGCGGGCGCTGGTGGAGGAGGACCTGAAGGCGGGCCGGCTGCCCGCCGTGGTCGCCACGTCCAGTCTGGAGCTGGGCATCGACATGGGCGCCGTGGACCTGGTGGTGCAGGTGGAGTCCCCGCCGTCGGTGGCCTCGGGGCTGCAGCGGGTGGGCCGGGCCGGGCACCAGGTGGGCGCGGTCTCCACGGGGGTCGTCTTCCCCAAGTACCGCGGTGACCTGGTGCAGGCTGCGGTGGTCACGGAGCGGATGCGCACGGGGGCCATCGAGTCGCTGCGCATCCCGTCGAACCCGCTGGACGTGCTCGCGCAGCAGCTGGTGGCGATGACCGCGATGGACTCCTGGCAGCTGGACGAGCTGCTGGCCCTGGTGCGGCGGGCGGCGCCGTTCGCGGCGCTGCCGGAGTCGGCGTTCACCGGGGTGCTGGACATGCTGGCGGGCCGCTACCCGTCGGACGCGTTCGCCGAGCTCCGGCCGCGGGTGGTGTGGGACCGGGTCGCGGGCACGGTCACGGGCCGGCCGGGGGCGCAGCGCCTGGCGGTCACCTCGGGCGGCACCATCCCCGACCGCGGGCTGTTCGGCGTCTTCCTCGCCGGGGCCGACCCGAAGAAGGGCGGCGGCCGGGTCGGCGAGCTCGACGAGGAGATGGTGTACGAGTCGCGGGTGGGCGACGTGTTCACCCTGGGCACCAGCTCGTGGCGGATCGAGGACATCACCCGCGACCGGGTGCTGGTCTCCCCCGCGCCCGGGGTTCCGGGCCGGCTGCCGTTCTGGAAGGGCGACCAGCTGGGCCGCCCCCTCGAACTGGGCCGTGCGGTGGGCGCGTTCCTGCGCGAACTGGGGGCGCTGCCCGCGGAGGACGCGCGGCTGCGGCTGCTGGCGGCCGGGCTGGACGGCTGGGCCGCGGAGAACGTGCTGGCGTACCTGGCGGAGCAGCGGGAGGCCTGCGGGCACGTGCCGGACGACCGGACGGTCGTGGTCGAGCGGTTCCGCGACGAGCTGGGCGACTGGCGGGTCGTCGTGCACTCCCCGTTCGGGGCGCAGGTGCACGCCCCGTGGGCGCTGGCGCTCGGGGCCCGGCTCGCCGAGCGGTACGGCATGGACGCCCAGGTCATGCATGCGGACGACGGCATCGTGCTGCGGCTGCCGGACGCGGACCTGCTGTCGATGGACCTGCTGGACCACGATCCGGCCGCCGTCCGCTCGTTCGAGTTCGACGAGGGGCAGGCCCCGCTGGGCGCGGCGGACGTGGTCTTCGACCACGGCGAGGTCGGCGGGATCGTCACCGACCAGGTCGGCGGTTCGGCCCTGTTCGCGTCCCGGTTCCGGGAGTGCGCGGCGCGGGCGCTGCTGCTGCCGCGCCGCAGTCCCGGCCGGCGCACGCCGTTGTGGCAGCAGCGCCAGCGCGCCTCGCAACTGCTGCAGGTGGCCTCGGAGTTCGGATCGTTCCCGATCGTGCTGGAGGCCGTACGGGAGTGTCTGCAGGACGTCTTCGACGTGCCGGGCCTGGCGGAGCTGATGGGGGACATCGAGGCCCGCCGGGTCCGCCTGGTCGAGGTGACCACGCCCGAGCCGTCCCCGTTCGCCCGGTCGCTGCTGTTCGGGTACGTCGCCCAGTTCCTGTACGAGGGGGACTCGCCGCTCGCCGAGCGGAGGGCGGCCGCGCTGTCCCTGGACTCGCGGCTGCTGGCGGAGCTGCTCGGCCAGGCGGAGCTGCGCGAGCTGCTGGACGCCGAGGTGCTGGCGGAGCTGGAGCGGGAGCTGCAGTGGCTCACCGAGGACCGGCGGGCCAAGGACACGGAGTCGGTGGCCGACCTGCTGCGGCTGCTGGGCCCGCTGACGGGGTCCGAGCTGGCCGAGCGGGGCGCCGACCCGGCCTGGCCGCAAGAGCTCGCGGACGCCCGGCGGGCCATCCGGGTGCGGATCGGCGGGGCGGAGCACTGGGCGGCGGTCGAGGACGCGGGCCGGCTGCGGGACGCGCTGGGCACGGCGCTGCCGGTCGGGGTGCCGGAGGCGTTCACCGAGCCGGTCAAGGACCCGCTCGGCGACCTCCTGGCCCGGTACGCGCGCACGCACGGCCCGTTCACCACGGCGGCGGCCGCGGCCCGCTTCGGGCTGGGCGCGGCAGTCACCGAGGGCGCGCTGCAGCGGCTGGCGGCGGCCGGCCGGGTGGTGCAGGGCGAGTTCCATCCGGCGGGCATCGGCCAGGAGTGGTGCGACGCGGCCGTCCTGCGCAGGCTGCGCCGGCGTTCGCTGGCCGCGCTGCGCCAGGAGCTGGAGCCGGTGCCGCCGGCCTCGCTGGCGACGTTCCTGCCGCAGTGGCAGCACCTGGGCGGGGGCCTGCGGGGCATCGACGGCCTGGCCCGGGCGGTCGAGCAGTTGCAGGGCGCGCCGGTGCCGGCCTCGGCGCTGGAGCGGCTGGTCCTGCCGTCGCGGGTGGCGGGGTACGCGCCGACCCTGCTGGACGAGCTGACCACGACCGGGGAGGTGGTCTGGGCGGGGGCCGGGGCGCTGCCGGGGAAAGACGGCTGGGTGTCGCTCTACCTGGCGGACGCGGCACCGCTGTTGCTGCCCGAGCCGCACCCGCTGGAGCTGACGCCCCTGCACCAGGGGGTCCTGGAGGCGCTGTCGGGCGGGTACGGCCTGTTCTTCCGTCAGCTGGCGCAGTCGGTCCGCGCGCAGCACCCGGAGGCCACCGACCTCGAACTGTCCGAGGCCGTCTGGGACCTGGCCTGGTCGGGCCGGCTGACGAACGACACCCTGGCCCCGCTGCGCTCCCTGCTGGGCTCGGGCCGCACCGCCGGGGCGACCGCGCACCGGGCCCGGCGCACGGTGCCGCGCGGGCGGTACGGGACGCTCGGCGCGCAGGCCTCCCGGCCGGGGCCGCCGACGGTGTCGGGGCGCTGGTCGCTGCTGCCCGGCCGGGCCGCCGACCCCACGCACCGGGCGCACGCGCTGGCCCGCACCCTGCTGGACCGGCACGGGGTGGTCACCCGGGGCGCGGTGGCCGCCGAGGGCGTGGAGGGCGGCTTCAGCGCGGTGTACCGGGTGCTGTCGGCGTTCGAGGACAGCGGCCAGGCCCGCCGCGGCTATGTGGTGGAGGGGCTGGGCGCGGCCCAGTTCGCGATGGACGGCGCGGTGGACCGGTTGCGGTCGGCCGAGCGGACCCCTCCGCCGCTGGCGGCGGTGGTGCTGGCGGCCGCCGACCCGGCGAATGCGTACGGGGCGGCCCTGCCGTGGCCGGAGCCCCCGGCGGGGGCCGGGCACAAGCCGGGCCGGAAGGCGGGCTCCCTGGTGGTCCTGGTCGACGGCGAGCTGGTGCTGTACCTGGAGCGCGGGGGCAAGACCCTGCTGGCGTGGCCTGCGCCGGAGGATCCGCGGCTGGCGGCGGCGACGGCCGCGCTGACGGAGGCGTCCCGTGCGGGCACGCTGCCGGCGCTCACGGTGGAGCGGATCAATGCGGCGCCGGCGCTGACGTCCGTGCTGGGCGGGGTCCTGGAGACGGCGGGCTTCCATGCCACTCCGCGGGGGCTGCGGCTGCGGCACTGAGGCGGTGCCGAGACGGCTCGGAGCCGCGCCGAGACCCGTACCGGGTGAGGCGGGCGTAAGGCTGCGGAGCTGTATCGACCATTGCGCTTACGTCGCGCTTATGTCTTGAGCCTGTCACGGGGCCCGTTCCAGCTGGCATGGCTGATCGTTTCTGCACTATCAAGATCCACGCAGGCATCGTTCGTGACGGTGCCACGTCGAAGAAGCACCTACATGGGGGACAAAGAATGAGCACCATGCGACGGACCACCACGGGCGTCATCGGTCTGGCGGTCGCCGGCACCCTGAGCCTGACGGGTTGCAAGAACGGCAACGAGGAGATCCCCGCGGCGCCGTCCGCCCCGGCCTCGTCCGCGCCCGCCTCCCCGGCGGAGCAGCCCGGCAGCGCGGCCCCGAGCTCGCCGTCGGGCTACGGCTCCAGCGCGCCGGCCGGCGGCGGCGCCGACGCAGCGGGCATGGCCAAGTCGGGCCAGACCTTCAAGCTGGGCGAGACGGCGACCGTCCCGTTCAACTACACCAGCAGCACGAAGGGCACCATCGCCCTCACCGTCACCGCGATCGAGCAGGGTAACCCGGCCGACCTGGACGCCTTCAAGCTCGGCGACCAGGTCAAGGGCAAGGTTCCCTACTACATCCGCTACACCGTGAAGAACGTCGGCAACACCGACCTCTCCTTCGCCTCCGTCGGCCACATGAAGGGCCTGCTCGGCGACGGCTCCGAGGCCGGCAAGCTCTCCGTCATCGGCAAGTTCGACAAGTGCCCGGCCGAGTCCCTGCCGAAGGGCTTCACCAACGGCCAGACCCAGACCGGCTGTGCGGTCGCGCTGGCCCCGTCGGCCGAGACCAAGGTCTCCGGAGCCGAGTACTGGGGCGACCCGTACAACTCCCTGAGCAAGGGCAAGGGCCTCGTCTGGAAGTAAGCGCCCACGAGGCGGCGGGCGGCCCACCGGCACCACCGGCACCACCGGCCCCCGCGGCCCCCGCGGCCCTGAGGCGGCGGGCAGGCCACCGGCCCCGTCCCGCCCGGCCGGGGCCGACGTGCCGGCGGCGGTCCGCGGGCATCTGCCGAAGGCGGATCCGCTGCGGACGCGGTCGTCCGCGAACGAGGACGGCGTCCTCACCATCGTGTTGACCGCGGCGGCGGAGCGCCATGGTGACGACGGCCAGCGCCAAGAGCCATACCCGAGCCCCTGCGACGACACCCGTCGCAGGGGCTCGCCCCGTTCCCCGGCCCGCCCTGTTTCCCCGGCCCGCCCTGTTCCCCGCCCCGCCGCCCAGCCCGCCCCGCTCCCCGCTCCCCGCTCGTCCCCCTCCCCCGGCCCGCCCGCCCTGCGGGGCCACAATGGGGCCATGCCCGAAGGAGACAGCGTCTGGCGGGCGGCCGACCGGCTGCACACCGCCCTGGCCGGCCATGCGCTCACCCGCTGGGACCTGCGCGTCCCCCGCCTGGCCACCACCGATCTCACCGGGCGCACCACCCTGGAGGTCGTGCCGCGCGGCAAGCACCTCCTGGCCCGGTTCGAGGGCGGCCTCACCCTCCACGCCCACCTGCGCATGGACGGCGCCTGGCACGTCTTCACCGCCGGCCGGCCCTGGCACGGCGGCCCCGCCCACGAGATCCGCGCCGTGCTCGGCACCGCCGGCCACACCGCCGTCGGCTACCGCCTCCCGGTCGTCGAACTGCTCCGCACCTCCGACGAGGACCGGGTCGTCGGCCATCTGGGCCCCGACCTCCTCGGCCCCGACTGGGACCCGCCCCGGGCCGCCGCCAATCTGCTCGCCGCCCCCGAGCGGCCCCTCGGCGAGGCCCTGCTCGACCAGCGCAACCTGGCCGGCATCGGCAACGTGTACAAGGCCGAGCTCTGCTTCCTGGCCCGGGTCACCCCCTGGACCCCGGTCGGCGACCTCCCCGACCCCGCGGCCACCGCCGTCCGCCTCGCCGAGGCCGCCCGCCGCCTGCTCGCCGCCAACACCGGCGCGCACGGGGGCCGCAACACGGGGGGCCGCAACACCACCGGCATCCGCCGCCCCGGGCAGGAGCTGTTCGTCTACGGCCGCGCCCACCGCCCGTGCCTGCGCTGCGGCACCCCCGTCCGCGAGGCCCCGCAGGACGGGCGTCCGACCTACTGGTGCCCGCGCTGCCAATCCGGCCCCACCCCATAGTTGACGCCCCGTCAGATCCGGTCGTACGGTCCCCGCATGCCCTCACCCACCGAAGCGCCCCTGGCCGCGTACGACCTCACCGGACGCACCGCCCTCGTCACCGGCGCCGCGGGCGGCATCGGCCGGGCCACCGCCCTGCTCCTGGCCGCGGCGGGCGCGGCCGTGCACTGCGCCGACCGCGATCCCGCGGGCCTCGCCGGGACGGCCGAGCTGATCGCCGAGGCCGGCGGACGGGCCGTCACCCACACCCTCGACGTCACCGACCGCGCCGCGCTGAGGGCGGCCGTGGCCGCCGCGGGCCGGCTCGACACCGTCGCCGCGATCGCCGGGATCATGCACACCGGCAGCGTCCTGGACACGTCCGACGAGGACCTGGACCACGTCCTGGACGTCAACTTCAAGGGTGTCTGGCGCACCTGCCAGGAGGCCGCCCGCGCCATGATCGCCGCAGGCCGCCCCGGTTCCATCGTCACCATGGCCTCCGGCGCCGTCGACGCCGCCCGGCCCGGGCTGCTCTGCTACAGCGCCGCCAAGGCCGCGGTCGTCCAGCTCACCAGGACCCTCGCCACCGAGGCCGGCCCGCACGGCATCCGCGTCAACGCCGTTGCCCCGGGCTGGATCCGCACCCCCATGACCGCCCGTCACGGACCCGAGGTCCAGGAGCGGACCGAGGCGGCGATGGTCCGGATGTCCCCGCTCGGCCGGGTCGGCGAACCCGAGGACATCGCCCGGGCCGTGCTCTACCTGGCCTCGGACGCCTCCTCGTTCATGACGGGCCAGATCCTGCGTCCGAACGGCGGGGTGTCGATGCCCTGGTAGCCCTGGTAGCCGCCCGGGAGGGCTCCGGCGTGCAGTGCACCGGCAACAGGCCCAGCCCCCAGCCGCCCACGGCCGCAGCCCCCTCCAGCGGACCGGACTCCTCCGGCACCAACGCCAGCCGCAGCAGCGCCCAGCACCACAGCAGGCCCGCCGCCAGGACGAGGGGCACGAGTAATCGCCGCACGGCTGCCTCCCGGGATGTGGCCGCGATACGGGCTCGGACCATCCTCCCGCAAGCCCGCCGCCCCCGCACCCGGAACGGCCCGGAGCCCCGGCCGGTGCTCCTCGCACCGGCCGGGGCTCCGGCCACGCTCATGCCTTCACGGCTCGCGCACTCGCGCTCATGCGGCTACGACGTTCACCGCTTCCGCAGGTGCCTTGATGGTCACCCGCTCCGGACCACCCGCGACCGAGGTCACGGAGACCGTACCGAGCATCGGGCGGACCGGCACCGTCACCGGTTCGCTCGCCGCGGCCGACTGCGCCAGTTCCGCCAGCGACAGTTCGTCGCTGACCTCGCGCATCAGCTCGGACATCCGTACGTCCAACGCGTCGCAGATCGCGGAGAGCAGCTCGGAGGACGCCTCCTTCTGCCCCCGCTCCACCTCGGAAAGATAGCCGAGAGAAACTCGGGCGGACGAGGAGACTTCGCGCAGAGTACGGCCCTGGCGCTGGCGCTGCCGACGCAGCACGTCACCCAGCAGGCGACGGAGCAGAATCATCGGTGGCTCCCTCCTCTGACCGTGTAGCCGCATCCTTCACGCCCCACCGTACCGCCTCGCGCCGCGGCCGTGCGGGGAGCGATGTCGTGTTCACTCAGGGCTGCAAACATCAAATCCCCCCGTTCTGTTCCGTATCCTGCCCCCGCACATTCTCGCGGAGTTCGCTCACGAGAAGTTCGAGCACTGTCCGTGCACTCTCCCTACGGATTTCCTCCCGGGAGCCGTTCAACCTCAGTGCCACGGTTTTCTCGTCCGCCGGTCCGGCCACGGCGACGAAAACCGTGCCCACCGACTGCCCGTCCTGCGGGTCGGGACCGGCCACCCCGGTGGTCGCAATCCCCCACGAAGCCCCCAGCACGCGCCGTACCCCCGCCGCCATCTGGGCCGCGACCTGCCCGTTCACCGCGCCTTCGGCCGCCAGCAGCGCGGCGTCCACTCCCAGCACCCGGTGCTTCAGCTCGGTCGCGTACGCCGTGACCGATCCGCGGAACGACCGGGATGCACCAGGTACGGCCGTCAGCTCCGCGGCCACCATCCCCCCGGTCAGCGATTCCGCGACCGCAACCGTCTGGTCACTCTCCGCAAGCAGGCGCAGTGCCTCGGCCGCGGCATCCCCGGTCCCGCCGCCGCCGGCGACGGCCTCCGCCCCGGCGCGCACCGCGCTCCGGTCCCCTGCGGATCCCCCCACCGCTTCTGTCACCTCGCGGCCCGCTCCTCGGCCAGCCCCCTGCGCCGCAGCACCACGGCCTGGCGTACGTAGTCCAAACCGGTGACCACGGTCAGCAGCACGGCGGCCGCCATCACCCAGAAGCGCAGGGTGGCGAGCGGCCCGGTCAGCGCCAGCACGTACATGCCGACCGCCGTGCCCTGGAACAGGGTCTTCATCTTCCCGCCGCGGCTGGCCGGGATCACCCCGTAGCGGATCACCCAGAACCGCATCAGCGTGATCCCGAGCTCGCGCCCGAGGATCACCCCGGTCACCAGCCAGGGCAGGTCCCCCAGCCAGGAAAGACAGACCAGCGCCGACCCCATGATCGCCTTGTCGGCGATGGGGTCGGCGATCTTCCCGAAGTCCGTGACCAGGTTGTACGTACGGGCCAGGTGCCCGTCGAAGATGTCCGTGATCATGGCGACGGCGAACGCGGCCCAGGCCAGCGCCCGCCACACCGGGTCGTACCCGCCGTCGGCGAGGAGCAGGAGAACGAATCCCGGCACCAGGACGAGCCGGATCATCGTCAGGATGTTGGCGATGTTCCACAGGCTGGCCTGATCGACCGCCGCAGCGCCCAGCTTCGTGCCGGGAACGGGCCGGCGGCCGGTCCCGCCCGCCGCAGATGCCGGGACTCCTGTCATCCCGCCGCCTCCTCAAGGCCCAGGGGCTCGGCCACCAGGTCGACGCCCAGCGTGCCGACGACCTTCGCCGTCACCATGCGGCCGGGAACCAGGCCCGTGCTGTCGGTGAAGACGACCTGGCCGTCGGTCTCGGGGGCTTGGTGCGCGGCGCGGCCGTAGGCGCCGTCGCCGTCCTCGTCGACCGCCTCGACGGACTCGACGAGGACTTCGAGGGTCTCGCCGAGGCGCTCCTCGGCGCGCTGCGAGGTGAGCTCCTCGGCGAGCCGCTGCATGTGGGCGAGGCGCTCGGCGATCGTGTCCTCGTCGAGCTTGTGGTCGTACGTGACGGCCTCGGTGCCCTCCTCGTCGGAGTAGCCGAAGACGCCGATGGCGTCGAGCCGCGCGTGGCTCAGGAAGCGCTCCAGCTCGGCGAAGTCGGCCTCGGTCTCGCCGGGGAAGCCGACGATGAAGTTGGACCGGACGCCGGCCTGCGGGGCCTTGCCGCGGATGGTGTCCAGCAGCTCCAGGAAGCGGTCGGTGTCGCCGAAGCGGCGCATGGCGCGCAGCACGTCGGGGGCCGAGTGCTGGAAGGACAGGTCGAAGTACGGCACGACCTTGGGGGTCGAGGTCAGTACGTCGATCAGGCCGGGCCGCATCTCGGCGGGCTGGAGGTAGCTGACGCGGATGCGCTCGATGCCGTCCACGTCCGCCAGCTCGGGCAGCAGCGTCTCCAGCAGGCGGATGTCGCCGAGGTCCTTGCCGTACGAGGTGTTGTTCTCGGAGACCAGCATGACCTCCTTGACGCCCTGCTCCGCGAGCCAGCGCGTCTCGCCCAGCACGTCGGAGGGGCGGCGGGAGATGAAGGAGCCGCGGAACGACGGGATGGCGCAGAAGGAGCAACGGCGGTCGCAGCCGGAGGCCAGCTTGACCGAGGCGACGGGGCTCCTGTCCAGGCGGCGGCGCAGCGGCGCGCGCGGCCCGGAAGCCGGGGCCACTCCGTCGGGCAGGTCGGCGGGGGCCTCGGCGGGCTCGGCGGCCGGCGCCTGGGCGTGGCCGGGCAGGGCCACGTCGGCCTGCTGGCGTTCGGCCGGGCTGATCGGGAGCAGCTTGCGGCGGTCGCGCGGGGTGTGGGAGGCGTGGACGCCTCCGCTGAGGATGGTCTGGAGGCGGTCGGAGATGTCGGCGTAGTCGTCGAAGCCGAGCACGCCGTCGGCCTCGGGGAGAGCCTCGGCGAGCTCCTTGCCGTAGCGCTCGGCCATGCAGCCGACGGCCACGACAGCCTGGGTGCGGCCGTGATCCTTGAGATCGTTGGCCTCCAGCAGGGCGTCTACGGAGTCCTTCTTCGCGGCTTCGACGAAGCCGCAGGTGTTGACGACGGCGACGTCCGCATCGGCGGCGTCCTCGACGAGCTCCCAGCCATCCGCCGCCAAGCGGCCTGCGAGCTCCTCCGAGTCCACCTCGTTACGGGCGCAGCCAAGAGTGACAAGGGCGACGGTACGGCGTTCGGGCATGGACTCAAGACTACTTTGTCCAAACGCCGACCCCCGCCCCAAGTCCCGGTAAACCAAGATCCCCAGGGTGCGAGACGGCACCCCGGGGATCCGGAATTTTGCATTCTGCGCTGCTCAGCCCGCCTGGGCCGCCCCCGAACGGGGATCGTCCTTGGTGTATGTGAGACGTTCCACCTGACCTGACCGGAATTCTTCCTTGATCTCCTTGCCGTTCACGAACAGCGTCACGACCCCGGCGTCGCCGAGGACGAGATCGATGGATTCCTTGTCGGTGAAGGTCTTGGACTCACCCGGGGCCAGTGTCCCGTCGAAGAGCAGCCGGCCGCTGTGGTCCTTGGCCGAGATCCAGCTCTCGCCGTCGTTGGCCGTGATCGCGACCGTGACGAGGTCCTTGGGCGCGGCCGCGATGGCGCTGTCCGAGGGCTCCGGCTTCGGCGCGGCCGGGCTGGCCGGGGTGGTCTGCCGGGGCTCTGCGGCCGGCGTGCCGGCGGACTGCTTGGGCGCCGGCTTCGGGGCTGCGGAGCCCTCCGCCAGCGGGCGGGAGTCCTTGGCGTCGCCGCCGCCGAAGGCGGTGAACCCGACGAAGCCGATCACGGCGACGATGGCGGCGACCATGGCGGCGGTCCAGTTGGGCCGCTGCCGCTCGGGTCGGATGCGCTCGGCCTCGAACATCGGCGCGGCCGGCGTGGGGGCCGGGCGGCCGCCGTGGGCCGCGTCGTACGCCTCGACCAGGGGTTCCGGGTCGATGCGGACGGCGCGCGCGAGCGTGCGGATGTGGCCGCGGGCGTAGACGTCGCCGCCGCAGCGCGTGAAATCGTCAGCTTCGATCGCGTGCACGATCGGGATGCGCACGCGGGTGGTGGAACTGACCTCGTCGACGGTGAGCCCGGCGGCGATCCGGGCTTTCTTCAGCGCCGTCCCGATGGACGGCTCCTCGGGAGTACGGTCGATGATGCGGTCCTCGGACCCGTCGCCGGTCGAAGCCCGCTCATCTTCGGGGGAGTTGGAGTTGCCGATGGACACGAGGGCGCCTTTCGAACGTGTAGCCACCTGCTGGACGTCCAGTCTAGGGCGGCGGTGAAAGGGAGGAGCAACCGGAGGGGTGGAGTCCGTACGCCATCCGAATGGTCTTTCGGAGTCCGGCGGTGCAGCGGCGGGCCGGCCCCGTGACGCGGCTTCGGGTGCGGCTCCGCCATCTCCCTCAACTAGACGTGGGCCCAAGGGAAACGGTTGCCCGCCGAATCATCACGGTTGGGCCTCCCCCCGGATGAGGGCGAGGGCTCCATCCAGCTCATCGGCCTTCACCAGCACGTCGCGCGCCTTCGAACCCTCGCTCGGGCCGACGATTCCCCGCGACTCCATGAGGTCCATGAGCCGGCCGGCCTTGGCGAAGCCCACCCGCAGCTTCCGCTGGAGCATCGAGGTCGACCCGAACTGGGTGGAGACCACCAGCTCCGCCGCCTGGCACAGCAGGTCCAGGTCGTCGCCGATCTCCTCGTCGATCTCCTTCTTCTGCGCCTGCCCGACGGTGACGTCGTCCCGGAAGACGGGCGCCATCTGGTCCTTGCAGTGCTGGACGACCTTGGCGACCTCCTCCTCGGTGACGAAGGCGCCCTGGAGGCGGACCGGCTTGTTGGCGCCCATCGGCAGGAACAGGCCGTCGCCCTTGCCGATGAGCTTCTCGGCGCCCGGCTGGTCGAGGATGACCCGGCTGTCGGCGAGCGAGGACGTGGCGAACGCGAGCCGCGAGGGCACGTTCGCCTTGATCAGCCCGGTGACCACGTCCACCGAGGGCCGCTGCGTGGCGAGCACCAGGTGGATGCCGGCCGCACGGGCCAGCTGCGTGATCCGGACGATGGAGTCCTCCACGTCGCGCGGGGCGACCATCATCAGGTCGGCGAGCTCGTCGACGATCACCAGCAGGTACGGGTACGGGCTGAGCTCCCGCTCGCTGCCCGGCGGCAGTTTGATCTTGCCGTCCCGGATGGCCCGGTTGAAGTCGTCGATGTGCCGGTAGCCGAAGGCCGCCAGGTCGTCGTAGCGCAGGTCCATCTCGCGGACGACCCACTGCAGGGCCTCGGCGGCCCGCTTGGGGTTGGTGATGATCGGCGTGATCAGGTGCGGGATGCCCTCGTACGCCGTCAGCTCCACCCGCTTGGGGTCCACGAGCACCATCCGGACGTCCTCCGGGGTGGCCCGGACCATGATCGAGGTGATCAGGCAGTTGATGCAGGAGGACTTTCCGGAGCCGGTGGCGCCGGCGACCAGCACGTGCGGCATCTTCGCGAGGTTGGCCATGACGTAGCCGCCTTCGACGTCCTTGCCGAGGGCCACCAGCATCGGGTGGTCGTCCCCGGCGGAGTCCGCCAGCCGCAGGACGTCGCCCAGGTTCACCATCTCGCGGTCGGTGTTCGGGATCTCGATGCCGACCGCCGACTTGCCCGGGATCGGGCTGATGATCCGGACGTCCGGGCTGGCCACGGCGTACGCGATGTTCTTGGTCAGCGCGATGATCCGCTCGACCTTGACCGCCGCACCGAGGGTGACCTCGTACCGGGTGACCGTCGGGCCGCGGGTGAAGCCGGTGACGTCCGCGTCGACCTTGAACTCGGTGAAGACGTTGCGCAGCGAGTCGACGACCGCGTCGTTGGCGGCGCTGCGCGTCTTGCCCGGGCCGCCGCGCTCCAGCAGGTCCAGCGAGGGCAGGCCGTACGTGATGTCCCCGCGCAGCTGGAGCTGCTCCGCGCGCGGCGGCAGCGGCCGGTGCTCCGGCGCCGCCTTGGTCAGGTCCGGCACCGACAGGGTCCCCGAGGCCGCGGCGGTGGTGTCGTGCGGGGACCCGGCCGGCTCCGCGGCGGAAGCGGCCCCGGCAGCGGCGGCCGCCGCGGGGGTCCGGCGGCCGGCCGGCGGGTTGCCGTCCGGGCCGGCGTCCGCGGACCGCCCGGAGCGGGCCGGCGGCACCGGGGTGGTGGTCTCCGCACCCTCGTGCGCGCCGGAGATGCCCCGGGTGAGGTCGGCGACCAGCGGGGAGGGCGGCATCCCGCCCAGCACGACGCCCTCGAACGAGGCGGCGGCGGCCGCGGCCACGTCGACGGCGTCCATCTCCCGCTCCTCGGCGGGCCGGACCGGGGTCCTGCGCGGCCGGCGCCGGCGGGTGAGCGCCTCCTCCTCGGCGGTGTCCACGGGGTCGGCGGCCCGGCCGCCGCGGGCCCGCCACTGCTCGGGGTCGTGCCGGCCCGGCCGGCCGGCGGCGCCCTCCGGCCCGAACTCCGCGTCCTCGGCGTCCTCGCCGTACCCCTCGTCGTACGCGTTCGGCTCGATGATCCCGAGCCGGATGCCGAGCCGCCGCAGCCGCCGCGGGATGGCGTTGACCGGGGTCGCCGTGACCACGAGCAGCCCGAAGAGCGTGAGCAGCACCAGCATCGGCACGGCCAGCGGCGCGCCCATGGTGAAGATCAGCGGCTTGGACGCGGCCCAGCCGACGAGCCCGCCCGCGTTCTGCATGGCGGTGGTGCCCTCGTCCCGGCCGGGAGCCCCGCAGGCGATGTGCACGAGGCCGAGCACCCCGACGGCGAGCGCGGACAGGCCGACGCCGATGCGGCCGTTGGCGTCGGGCTCGTCGGGGTGGCGGATGAAACGTACCGCCATGACGCCGAGGATGATCGGCACGAGCAGGTCGAGACGGCCGACGGCCCCGGTGACCAGCATGGTGACCAGGTCCCCGACGGGACCGCTCAGGTTGGACCAGGTGCCGGCCGCCACGATCAGCGCGAGGGCGAGCAGCAGCAGCGCGACGCCGTCCTTGCGGTGCGCGGGGTCGAGGTTCCTGGCCCCCTGGCCGATCCCGCGGAACACCGCGCCGACCGCGTGCGCGCAGCCCAGCCACAGGGCGCGCACCAGCCGCACCACGCCTCCGGTCGGGGAGGGCGCGGGCTTGGCCGGCGCCTTCCGGGCGGGAGGCCGCTTCGCCGCCGTCTTCTTGGCGGCGGGCCCCCGCGCGGGAGCCGCCTTCTTGGCCGGCGCCGCCGTACGGCCGGTACGGCCCTTCGCGGTGCCCGCGTTGCTCGGGGAACCCTTGCCGGACGTACGTGAGGCCATGGGGCCGAGGTTACCGGTGCGCGCGCCGGTGGACACGCGTGCCCACCCCTTCACCCGTTCGTGTCGGCCGTACCTTCGGCTGCTTGACGCACCGCCAGACCTGACACACCGCCAGGCGGGCCCGGGCAGGGGCCCGCAGACGGCCCGACCGGATCAGCCCGGTCCCGCCCGGTTCTGCGCGGGCGGCCGACCCTGCCCGGTCCTGCGCGGGCGGCCGGCCCTGCTCAGTTCTGCGCGGGCAGCACCGGCGCAGCCCCGCCGGCCCCGGGCTCCAGCGCGTCCAGCGCCCGCCGCAGCCCGGTGAGCTTGCGCTCCAGATGGGCGGCGGTCGCCACGACCGCCGGATCGGCGGCCTCCTCGCCGAGTTGCTTCGACAGGGCCTCGGCCTGCTCCTCGACGGCCGCCAGCCGCGCGGAGAGCTCGGCCAGCAGCCCGGCCGTCTCCTTGGTGGTGTCGCCGCCCACACCGCCGCCCTCCAGCTGGAGGCGCAGCAGTGCGGCCTGCTCCCGCAGCTTGCAGTTCTTGGTGTACAGCTCCACGAACACCGAGACCTTGGCCCGCAGCACCCACGGGTCGAAGGGCTTGGAGATGTAGTCCACCGCGCCCGCCGCATAGCCCCGGAAGGTGTGGTGCGGACCGTGGTTGATCGCGGTGAGGAAGATGATCGGGATGTCCCGGGTCCGCTCCCGCCGCTTGATGTGCGCGGCCGTCTCGAACCCGTCCATCCCGGGCATCTGCACATCCAGCAGGATGACCGCGAAATCGTCCGTCAGCAGCGCCTTGAGCGCTTCCTCCCCCGACGACGCCCGGACCAGTGTCTGATCGAGCGCGGAGAGGATGGCCTCCAACGCCAGCAGATTCTCCGGCCGGTCGTCGACCAGGAGGATCTTGGCCTTCTGCACCATGCCCTGTCCTCCTCGCCCCGGCATGGGGCCTCCCCGGCTCCTGGCACCGGCCTGTGCGCCGGGCCCCGCCCCAGAGGACGGCATCCTTGCGCCGCCCGTCCTTGTGCCGGTCATCGTAGCCCCAGTCCGGAGATCGCCACACCCTGTCACCAAGATGTCACTGTGCACGAAGCGGAAACGGTGCGGGAGAGCTGAAGGTTCCCCGTCCCGCACCCTCCCACACCCGTTTCGCCACAGTCGGTCAGCAATTGGTACCGGAACGGTCGGCCGCCGGTCACTCGGCGCGCATCCACTGCTCCATCACCGAGAGAAGGTAGTCCGGGTCGACCGGCTTGGTGACGTAATCGGACGCACCGGAGTCGATCGCCTTCTCCCGGTCCCCCTTCATCGCCTTCGCCGTCAGCGCGATGATCGGCAGCCCCGCGAACTGCGGCATCCGCCGGATCGCCGCCGTCGTCGCGTACCCGTCCATCTCCGGCATCATGATGTCCATCAGCACGACCGCCACGTCGTCGTGCTGCTCCAGCACCTCGATGCCCTCCCGGCCGTTCTCCGCGTACAGCACCGCCAGCCCGTGCTGCTCCAGCACGCTGGTCAGCGCGAAGACGTTGCGCACGTCGTCGTCGACGATGAGCACCCGCTCGCCGTGGAAGTCGTACGTCCGCGGCACCGCCGGAAGCTCCTCCTCCGGGCTGCCCCAGCCGTCCACCGGCCCCACCGCGTTCGGCTGCCCCGGCACCGCCGTGCGCGGCTCCGGGTCGACCGGCGCCTTGCGGCGCCGCCGGAACAGCGCGGCGCCGCCGCCCTGCGCCGGGCCGGCCGACCCGGCGCCCGGCTGCCCGGACCGCCCCGCGTGCGGCTGCGACTGCTGCACCTGGCCGCCCTGCAGGCCCTGCACCACCGGCGCGTGCCCCGCGGCCGGCGCCAGGGCGGCCACCGGCACCGGCGGCATCGGCAGCGCCGGCACCACCCCGTCGGCCGCCCGGTGGTAGCCGTCCGCCCGGCCACCGCCCGGCTGCGGCGACGCGTAGCCCTGCGGCGGCAGCTCGCTCGGGTGCAGCGGCAGGTACAGGGTGAAGGTGGACCCGCGGCCCGGCTCGCTGGCCGCGTGGATCTCCCCGCCCAGCAGCCGGGCGATCTCCCGGCTGATGGACAGCCCGAGCCCCGTGCCGCCGTACTTCCGGCTCGTGGTCCCGTCCGCCTGCTTGAACGCCTCGAAGATCACCAGCATCTTGCTCGCCGCGATCCCGATGCCGGTGTCCGTCACCGAGAAAGCGATCAGGTCCGCGTCCGCCTCCCGCAGCGAACCCGCCTCCAGCAGCTGCTCCCGGATCGCCGCCGGCACATCGGCCCCGGCCGGGCGGATCACCAGCTCCACCGCCCCCGTGTCGGTGAACTTCACCGCGTTCGACAGCAGGTTCCGCAGCACCTGCAGCAGCCGCTGCTCGTCGGTGTGCAGGGTGGCCGGCAGCTCCGGGGACACCCGCACCGAGAAGTCCAGGCCCTTCTCCGCGGTCAGCGGCCGGAAGGTGGCCTCCACGTAGTCGACCAGCTGCACCAGCGCGATCCGCGTCGGGGAGACGTCCATCTTCCCGGCCTCGACCTTCGACAGGTCCAGGATGTCGTTGATCAGCTGCAGTAGGTCCGAGCCGGCCCCGTGGATGGTCTCGGCGAACTCCACCTGCTTCGGCGACAGGTTCTCGTCCGCGTTGTCGGCGAGCAGCTTGGCCAGGATCAGCAGCGAGTTCAGCGGGGTGCGCAGCTCGTGCGACATGTTCGCCAGGAACTCGCTCTTGTAGCGCATCGAGACCGCCAGTTGCTCGGCACGCTCCTCCAGGACCTGCCGGGCCTCCTCGATCTCGGTGTTCTTCACCTCGATGTCCCGGTTCTGCTGGGCCAGCAGCTCCGCCTTCTCCTCCAGCTCCGCATTGGCCGCCTGGAGCGCCTTCTGCCGGTTCTCCAGCTCGTCGGAGCGCTCCCGCAGCTGCTCGGTCATCTCCTGCGACTGCTTGAGCAGCATCTCCGTCTTGGAGTTGACGCTGATGGTGTTGACGCTCGTACCGATCATCTCGGCGATCTGGCTGAGGAAGTCCTTCCGGATCTGCGTGAACGGCTGGAAGGACGCCAGCTCGATGACGCCGAGCACCTTCCCCTCGAACAGCACCGGCAGCACGATCACCTGCGCCGGCGGCGCCTCCCCGAGCCCCGAGGAGATCTTCAGGTAGCCGGGCGGGGTGTCCTCGACCAGGATCGTCCGCTTCTCCTCCGCGACGGTCCCGATGAGCCCCTCGCCGGGCCGGAACATGGTCGGCATCCGGCCGCCCGCGTACCCGTAACTCCCGCGCATCCGCAGCTCGTACGAACCGTCGGGACCCCCGTCCGTCCCGATCTCGGTGATCCCGCCGGACGGCACCGCCAGGAAGAACGCCCCGTGCTGCGCCGAGACGACCGGGGTCAGCTCGCTCATGATCAGCGAGGCCACGTCGTCCAGGTCCCGGCGGCCCTGCATCAGCGCCGAGATCCGGGCCAGGTTGCTCTTGAGCCAGTCCTGCTCCTTGTTGGCCAGGGTGGTGTCGCGCAGGTTCGCGATCATCGTGTTGATGTTGTCCTGGAGGACCTGGATCTCGCCCGCCGCGTCCACGTCGATCTTCAGGTTGAGATCGCCGCGGGTCACCGCCGTGGCCACCGCGGCGATCGCGCGCACCTGCCGGGTCAGGTTCCCGGCCATCTCGTTCACCGACTCGGTGAGGTCGCGCCACGTGCCATCGACGTCCCGCACCCGGGCCTGGCCGCCCAGGATGCCCTCGGTGCCCACCTCGCGGGCCACCCGCGTGACCTGGTCGGCGAACGACGACAGCTGGTCGACCATCGTGTTGATCGTGGTCTTCAGCTCCAGGATCTCGCCGCGCGCATCGATGTCGATCTTCTTGGTCATGTCGCCCTTGGCGATGGCCGTCGTCACCATGGCGATCTGCCGCACCTGGCCGGTCAGGTTGGACGCCATGAAGTTCACCGAGTCGGTGAGGTCCTTCCACGTCCCGGACACGCCCGGCACATGGGCCTGGCCCCCCAGCCGGCCCTCCGTGCCCACCTCGCGGGCCACCCGGGTCACCTCGTCGGCGAACGAGGACAGCGTCTTCACCATCGTGTTGACCGTGTCGGCGAGCTGCGCGACCTCGCCGCGCGCCTCCACCGTCACCTTCTTGGTCAGGTCGCCGTTGGCGACCGCCGCAGAGACCTGGGAGATGTTGCGCACCTGCGACGTCAGGTTGTTCGCCATCAGGTTGACGTTGTCGGTGAGGTCCTTCCAGATGCCCGTCACGCCGCGCACCCGGGCCTGACCGCCGAGGATGCCCTCGGAGCCCACCTCGCGCGCCACCCGCGTCACCTGCTCCGCGAACGACGACAGCTGGTCGACCATCGTGTTGACGGTCGTGACCAGCTCCAGGATCTCGCCCTTGGCGTCCACGGTGATCTTCTTGGAGAGATCGCCCATCGCGACCGCGGTGGTCACCTCGGCGATGTTGCGCACCTGCGAGGTGAGGTTGTTCGCCATGAAGTTGACGGACTGCGTGAGGTCCTTCCAGGTGCCGGAGACACCCTTCACCTCCGCCTGCCCGCCCAGGATGCCCTCGGTGCCCACCTCGCGGGCCACCCGCGTCACCTGCTCCGCGAAGTTCGACAGCTGGTCGACCATCGTGTTGAGGGTGTTCTTCAGCTCCAGGATCTCGCCCCGGGCGTCCACGTCGATCTTCTGCGACAGGTCGCCGCGCGCCACCGCCGTCGCGACCTGCGCGATGTTGCGGACCTGCGAGGTCAGGTTCCCGGCCATGCCGTTCACCGAGTCCGTGAGGTCACGCCACACGCCGGCCACGCCCGGCACCTGCGCCTGGCCGCCGAGCCGGCCCTCCGTGCCCACGTCCCGGGCCACCCGGGTCACCTGCTCCGCGAAGGCCGACAGCTGGTCGACCATCGTGTTGATGGTGTTCTTCAGCTCCAGGATCTCGCCCCGGGCGTCCACGTCGATCTTCTGCGACAGGTCGCCGCGCGCCACCGCCGTCGTCACCTGCGCGATCTGGCGCACCTGCGAGGTCAGGTTCCCGGCCATGAAGTTGACCGAGTCGGTGAGCTCCTTCCAGGTGCCGGACACCCCCTCCACGCGTGCCTGGCCGCCGAGCCGGCCCTCCGTGCCCACGTCCCGCGCCATCCGCGTGACCTGGTCGGCGAACGAGGACAGCTGGTCCACCATCGTGTTGACGGTGTTCTTCAGCTGGAGCATCTCGCCGGAGACGTCCACGGTGACCTTCTGCGACAGGTCGCCGTTGGCCACCGCCGTCGTCACCTGCGCGATGTTGCGGACCTGGCCCGTCAGGTTGCGGAACGCGGTGTTCACGGAGTCGGTGAGGTCCTTCCACGTCCCCGCCGCCCCCGGCACCTGCGCCTGACCGCCCAACTCGCCCTCGACGCCCACCTCGCGGGCCACCCGGGTCACTTCCGAGCCGAAGGACTGCAGCTGGTCCACCATCGTGTTGACGGTGTTCTTCAGCTCCAGCATCTCGCCGGCCACGTCGACCGTGACCTTCTGCGACAGGTCGCCGTTGGCCACCGCCGTCGTCACCTGCGCGATGTCGCGCACCTGCGTGGTCAGGTTGCGGAAGACCGTGTTCACCGAGTCGGTGAGGTCCTTCCACGTCCCCGCCGCCCCCGGCACCTGCGCCTGACCGCCCAGCAGGCCCTTGGCGCCGACCTCGCTGGCCACCCGCGTGACCTCGTCCGCGAACGTCCGCAGGGTCTCGGTCATCTGATTGATCGTTTCGGCCAGCTGCGCCACCTCGCCGCGCGCGCTGACCCGCACCTTCTGCGACAGGTCGCCGTTCGCGACGGCCGTCGTGACCTGCGCGATTCCCCGCACCTGGGCCGTCAGGTTGCCCGCCATCGTGTTGACGGAGTCGGTCAGGTCCTTCCACACGCCCGCGACCCCGGGCACCTTCGCCTGGCCGCCGAGCTCGCCCTCGGTACCCACCTCGCGGGCGACCCTCGTCACCTCCGAGGAGAACGACGACAGCTGGTCCACCATCGTGTTGACGGTGTTCTTCAGCTGGAGCATCTCGCCGGCCACGTGCACCGTGACCTTGCGCGACAGATCGCCCTTCGCCACCGCCGTGGTCACCAGCGCGATGTCACGCACCTGAGCGGTGAGCCGGTACGCCATGGTGTTGACGGAGTCGGTCAGATCCTTCCACGAACCCGACATTCCGCGCACCTGGGCCTGACCGCCGAGCTTCCCCTCGGTGCCCACCTCCAGCGCCACGCGCGTCACTTCGTCCGTGAACGCGGACAGCTGGTCGACCAGGTTGTTGACGGTGCGCCCGACCTTCAGGAACTCCCCGCGCAGCGGATGCCCCGTCCCGTCGGCCGACAGCGTCCGCAGGTCCATGCGCTGGTCCAGGTCGCCCTCGGCGACCGCGGACAGCACCCGGCCCACCTCGGACACCGGCCGGGCGAGATCGTCCACCAGCTGGTTCGAGGCGTCGATCGCGGCCGCCCAGGAGCCTTCACAGGCACCCGTTTCCAGCCGTTCGCTCAGCTTCCCCTCGCGGCCCACCGTCCGCCGGACCCGGGACAGCTCCCCCGTCAGGTGCAGGTTGCGGTCGGCGACCTCGTTGTAGACGGCGGCGATCTCCGCCATCACCCCGTCGCCCGACACCGTCAACCGCTTGCGGAAGTTCCCGTCCCGCATCGACACCAGGGCCGTGAGCAGCCGGTTCAGCGCGGCGGTATCGACCTCCGTCGTTCCGCCCCGGCGCGGACGC
The DNA here is from genome assembly GCF_044769385.1 of Streptomyces sp. NPDC090445. Classification (NCBI taxonomy): domain Bacteria; kingdom Bacillati; phylum Actinomycetota; class Actinomycetes; order Kitasatosporales; family Streptomycetaceae; genus Streptomyces; species Streptomyces sp. NPDC090445. The sequence goes on from NZ_JBIVXV010000010.1 coordinate 227,271, forward strand.
CCTCCCCCAGACTCCGTCCGGGGGGACCCCCAGGCCCGCGTACCCGTACGCCGCACCGCTGCGCCAGACTCCACCGTGTCCCTCCCGAAAGGGTCGACCCTGTTCCACCGGCACCGGCGCGTCACCCGCCCGGCTACCCGATCCTGCCCAGTGTTTCACCCCGGCTGAACCAGGCCATAACACTTCGGCACCATCGCACACCGCCCGCACTCCGCGGGTGGAATCCCCGACGACGGCACCATGACGGGCGCGAAGGTAAGTAACCTGGCATCCGATGTACCACCGCGTCGAAGGAGACTTGTGATCACGGCTCGGGCGGCTGCCAGCTTCGACCCCCAAGGGCGCTCGGTCGCCGCCGCCCGGGCGTTCGTCCGCGACACCCTGCAGGGCTGGGGCTTCGCCGACATCGTCGACGACGCCGTGGTGCTCACCAGCGAACTCGTCACGAACGCCGTGGTCCACGCCGGCACCCGGGCCGAGGTCCTCTGCCTGCGCACCGAGGACGGCGCACGCGTCGAGGTCGCCGACCGCTACCCCGAGCGCGAACTCCCGCTGGGATACCCGGGCGAGCGCCCGTACGCCGACCCCGACCGCGAGAACGGCCGCGGCCTCATGCTCTGCGCCGCCCTCGCCACCCGCTGGGGCGTCGAGTACACGGCCACGCACAAGCACGTGTGGTTCCGCCTCGACCTGCCGGACCGCCCGGTCGGCACCCGCTCCGCCGGGCCCGTCGTCCCCGACCGCCTGCTGCCCCTCGCCGACAGCCGCGTCCGGGTCGCCGTCGTCCAGATCGACGCCGCGGACTGCGTCTCCGCCTGGAACGAGGACGCCGAGCACATCTTCGGCCACCCCGCCGGCAAGGCCCTCGGGCGCCCGCTCGCCGAGCTCGCCGCCTGGCCGCAAACCCCCGGCACCGGCACCGGGATCGCCGAGGCCCTGCGCCTGTCCCGCTGGGAGGGCAGCTACGGCATCCGCGGCTCCGACGGCCGCGTCATCCCCGTGTACGCCTCCCACCTGCGGGTCCGCGATGCGCACGGCGAGCCGTCCATCGTCTGCCTCCTGGTCCACGACGACGAGCGCGCCCTCCTGCAGACCCCCGTCCGGACACCGGCCGCCGACGGCTTCCCGCTGACCGAGGCCCGCCCCGTGGACCCCTTCGAGGTGTTCATCGGCTCCCCCGCCCCCGACGACCTCGACAGCCTCCTCCAGCGGACCGTCGAACGCGCCCGCGACATGCTCGACGCCGATGCCGCCTTCCTGCTGCTCGCCACCGACGACGAGACGGAGCTGGAGGTCCGCGCCACCACCGGACTGGCCTCCACCCGCCAGCGGTTCGCCCGCGTCCCCGTCGAGGCCGGCACCAACCGCTACGGCTCGGCCCGCATGCCCGCCGTCCACGACGACCTGACCGCCGTCCCCGGCGCCGTCCCCCTGCTGGACGCCACCGGCATGCGCTCGGTGGTCACGGTCCCCCTCAAGGTCGAGGGCCGCCTCACCGGCTCCCTCGGTGTGGCCGCCGAGATCCCGGGCCGCTACTCGAACGCGGAGGCGCTGCGCCTGCAGTTCGCCGCGGACCGGATCGCCCTGGCCGTCGAGTCGGCCCGCCTCGGCGAGCTGGAGCGGCTGCGCCGCGGCTCCCTCTCCTTCCTCGTGGAGGCCTCCGACCTGCTCGCCGGCACCCTCGACCGGGACCAGACCCTGGCGCTCATGGCCCAGATGACCGTGCCGACGCTGGCCACCTGGTGCGCCGTGTACACGATCGCCGACCAGTCCTCCGACCCGTACCTCTCGTACGTGCTGCATGAGGACGAGGACCGCATCGACGGCCTCAAGGCCCTCCTTTCCCGGGTGAGCCCGCCCGAGCCGGTCCGCGAGGCCGGCGCCCGCACCTGGCAGGAGGCGTCCTCCGCCGTCGGCGGCGAGACCGTGGTCCTGCCCCTGCTGGCCCGCAACCGGGTGATCGGCATGCTGACCCTCGGCAGGCCTTCCGAGGAGCACTTCCGCCAGGAGATCCTCGAACTGGCCGAGGACCTCTCCCGCCGCGCCGCCCTCGCCCTGGACAACGCGCGCCTGTACTCCGAGCGCACCGCGATCAGCCGTTCCCTGCAGCGCAGCCTGCTCCCGCCCGGTTCCCCCGCGATCCCCGGCATGGAGGTCGAGGTGATCTACCGGGCCGCGGGCGAGGGCAACGAGGTGGGCGGCGACTTCTACGACGTCTTCCCGATCCGCGACGGCGCGTACGGCTTCGCGATCGGCGATGTGTGCGGCACCGGCCCCGAGGCCGCCGCCGTCACCGGCCTGGCCCGGCACGCCTTGCGGCTCCTGGCCCGCGAGGGCCTCGGCGGCCCCGCGGTGCTGGAGCGCCTCAACGCGGCCATCCTCGACGAGGGCGCCCGCAGCCGCTTCCTCACCCTCCTGTACGGCGAGCTCCACCCCCGGCAGGACGGCGGCGCCCTGATGAAGGTCGTCTGCGCCGGCCACCCGCTTCCGCTGCGCCTGCGCCCGGACGGCCGGGTCGTGCCCGCCGCGGACCCTCAGCCGCTGCTGGGCGTCCTGGACGACCTGGACCTGTACGAGCAGACGCTCACCCTCGATCCGGGCGATGTCCTGCTGTGCGTCACCGACGGGGTGACCGAGCGCCGCGAGGGCAGCCGCATGCTCGGCGACGACGGCCTGACGGAGGTCCTGACGGGCTGCACGGGTCTGACCGCCGGCGCGGTCGCGGCCCGGGTCCTGCGCGCCGTGGAGCGTTTCGCGGCCGAGCCGGCGTCGGACGACATGGCCATCCTGGCCTTCCGCGTCCCGGAGCAGCGCACGGGAGACTAGCCGGAGCGTGGTCTCCTCACCGCGGGCCCGTGGACAGGGCTCGACGGGTGGAGGACCGCAGTGCGAAGGCCATCACGAGTTCGAACACGCCGAGCAGGACGAGCCACAGCCCCAGCAGCCTCGTCAGGGCGACCGCGGATTCCACCGGGAAGCACAGCACGACGATTCCGGCGACGGCGCCGAGGGCGCCCAGGCCGAAGAGCAGGCCCCGGTGCAGGAGCGAGCGGTCGGCGATGGCGGTGTATGCCGTCAGCACTCCGGTCAGCAGCCAGAACACTCCGACGATCAGGGACAGCGCACCGATCGTCTGCATCGGGTGCCGCAGGACCAGGACGCCCGCCAGGAACGACAGGAGGGCCACCAGTACGCTCGCCAGTCTGCTGCCCCCGTCGCTGCTGTGCGAGAAGGCGCTGACGAAACGGAAGCCGCCTGCCACGAGGAGCTGCAGACCGATGATGACGGCCAGGATGTGCAGCGTCTCATCGGGCCAGACGAGGATCAGGATGCCCGGAATCAGTGTCGCGAGCGCCAAGCCGAGCGCCCAGTGCCACGAGCCGCCGAGTTGTCGGAGAACGTCTTCGGGGTCGCGCTGTGTCTGCTGCGGTGCCGCGTCGGAGGGTACGGTCATGTCGCCTCCCAGGCCGGCAGGACGGTCTTCCACCTTCCCACCACCATAGGCGGCCGGGACGCACCCCGCCCCTTCAGCCGACTCTGGGCGCCCGAACGGCAAACAAAAAAGGCCCCCGCCTGATGGCGGGGGCCTTTTTGATGGAGCCCTTTAACGGAATCGAACCGTTGACCTTCTCCTTACCATGGAGACGCTCTACCGACTGAGCTAAAAGGGCGGGTTGTTCGGCGGCGTCCTACTCTCCCACAGGGTCCCCCCTGCAGTACCATCGGCGCTGAAAGGCTTAGCTTCCGGGTTCGGAATGTAACCGGGCGT
>NZ_JBIVXV010000011.1:0-74954 GCF_044769385.1 Streptomyces sp. NPDC090445
ACCCCGCTCGCCCGCACCCGTGCCTCCCGACTCGCCGCCCTCGACCTCGCAGCATGACATCAATTAGGCAACAGGGTCATCGACGGCTTCTACAATCCCCGCCGCATCCAGAAACGGCTGGGCTACCTCAGCCCGATCGAGTTCGAGGAGAAGCACTACGCCAACCAGGCAGCCGCTGAACAAGTGAACCTGAAACCACGTCGACCCGCCCTGACCAGCTAGTCAGCCACTCCCGCGCAGCGGGGGAACCTCACAGCGCCATCGTGGCGTCCCACACGTCCTCGCCCAGCTCGCCCATCGGCGGCCGCAGGTTGATCCCTGCACTGTTGACGAGGATGTCAGGCTCGCCGAACACCTCGGCTGCCTGCTCCGCCGCCGCGCGCACCCTGTCGCGGGTGCCGAGGTCGGCACTCACCCAGGCTGCCCGGCAGCCCTCCGATGCCAGTTCGTCGACCGCGGCGGCCAGTTCCGCCTCCTTGCGCGCCACGAGCACCACGCTGGCCCCCGCCCGCGCGAGAGCACCGGAGACGGCTCGTCCGATGCCGGAGCTGCCGCCCGTCACCACGGCGACCCGGCCGTCCAGTGAGAACAGTTCCGAGAGATAGCGATGCGAATCCATGCCCGCAGCCTAGGCCGCAACGCGCGGGCCGGACGCCCGCGAACGGGCAGACCACTGAACAGGGTTGGGCCACGGCGCGGGCTCCGTCAGCCACGCCTCCAGCTTCCCGGGCACGGCGGGGGAGGGGCGCGCACAGCGCTCTGGGGTTCCCCCACACGACGGACGGCAGCACGGCACGTGCTGATGCCGGCCGGAGGATGACGCCGACCTCGTCATCCTCACCCACCGCGAAGAGACACACGCGAAGGATGCCGCGACGGCGCCCGTCATCCGCTCAGGGAGCGGCGTGGGGCTGCGGCGGCTCGGCCTGGCCGAACGGCGGCAGGGCCTTGAACGAGAGGTGCAGCGTCACCGTGGGCGCGATCCGGTTCAGCTCGGCCCGGACCAGGGTCAGCGGATGGTCGGGGAACCGCGCGTCCCACTGCTCCAGGTCTCCGATGTGGTACGGCAGCCCGCCGGCGACGTCCGGCCCGTACGGGTGCGGCGTGAAGAAGCGCTCCGGGCCGGCCTCGGCCAGCAGCACGGCCTCCCTCATCCCCGTGAACGCGCCCTCCGCGGCCTGGACCTTGACGACGGTGCTGCACCCAGCGGCATCGGCATCCGGCGTGAGCACCGCACGGGCCTGTCGACGCGGGCCTGCGCCGCGCAGCCACCGACGGTGGACCGTCGTCATGAAACCTTTAATCGGTGGCGCTGACCGGCATGCCGGGGAGAATGCGTCCATGCATATCCGAGCCGTACGCCTGGACGAACTGCCCCTGCTCCAGGACATCGAGAGGGCCGCCGGGCAGTGCTTCCGGGACATCGGCATGCCGGAGGTCGCCGACGACGAGCCACTCCCGCTGGATGAACTCGCCCGCTACCGCCACGCCGGGCTGGCCTGGGTCGCGGCCGACGACACCGACGCACCGGCCGCCTACCTGATCGCCGACCGCGTCGACGGCAACCTCCACGTCGAGCAGGTCTCGGTGCACCCGGACAGCTCGCGTCGCGGTATCGGCCGGTTGCTGCTGGACCATCTGGCGGCCCACGCCACCAGCACGGGGGCGCCCGCCCTCACCCTCACCACGTTCACCCAGGTCCCGTGGAACGCCCCCTACTACGCACGCTGCGGTTTCCGACTCATGGACGACAGCAGCCTCACTCCCGGTCTGCGGCAGATCCGCGAGCACGAAGCGGCACACGGCCTGGACCGGTGGCCGAGGGCCTGCATGCGCCGGGCACTGTGACATCCCGATGCGGATCATCCGCCGCGGCACCGGCTCGGTGACGCATCGTTGAGGAACAGCTGGAGCGTGGCCATCAGGCGTGGGTTGCCGTGTACTGGCCGTACGCACGTACGGCGTTGATGCCGAATTCTGAGTTGCGACGCGTCACATCCAGCGAAAGGAAGCGGGCGGCTGGCTTCGGTGGCCTCCGGTCTGGCTGTATGCGCCGCCGACTTGCAGCACAGCTCGTCCGGCTCCACCTGGAGGCCTACGCGCTTCCTTCCTCCCGTCCGGCCCGGCCGGATGGTCAGGCCGGCGGAGTGCCCGCCGGCGGCCACTGCCTGCGGGAGGGGACCAGGGCTCGCAGGACGCGGAAGGCGTGGCGGCGCTTCCAGTCGTCGGGAGAGCGGAATTCGGCGATGAACGCAGCCGTCGACCTGCTGATGGAGCCTTGCGCCTCGGCCGCCGCATCCGGATCCAGGAGTCTGTGGCAGTTGAACCAGGCCATGCCCCGCGCAACCCGGATCCCGTAGCTGGTGAAGAGCTCGTCGTCACGGGTGAACAGGCGGTCCAGCGAGTGCAGTCGACGACAGTAGCGGGCTGAGATCTCGTCCTGGACCCCGTCGACGGAGGAAGCCAGCAGGTCGTTCATGCGGTGGAAGTCGGCGATGTGACGGCGCAGGTCACCGTGGGCGGCCGGGTCCAGGGCCCGGAGTGCCAGGGGCAGGTCGTACGACATGTGCGCCATCATCGAGAACAGTACTTCTTCCAGGACGTAGGAGTGCCGCACGGTCGAGGCGGCGTACACGTCACGCCACGGCTTCGGGATGCTCTCCGGCATGTCGGCGGCCCGGACTTCGCCGCCGGGCGCGCCGTCGGGACGGGCGGCACCCAGGCCCAGCCAGCTGTCGATGGCGTCCATTGCGGTGGAGTAGGCCGCGGCGAGGGTGACGGACAGGTCGGCGACCCACTCGGGCTCCCTGAACGACAGGGTGTTCGTCCGCAGGTTCGCGGCGAGGTCGGACGTCAGCCGGAAGTACGTGTACGCGAAGACCGCGCGGCGATCCCGCGTGGCGTCGTACTGCATGACGCGGGCGGTGAGTTCCCGGACGACTCCCGCGACCTTCGCGGCGGCGACGGCAGTGGCGTCCTGCGTCATGAGATCCGGCGGTACAGGGTCACGCCGAACTGGGAGAGCCTGACCGCGTTGTCGGCGACGCCGAAGGCGCCTGCGGACGGATCCGCCACGATGGTCGACTCCAGCCGGGACGGCCCGGTCAGCCGTTGGGTGACTGCCATGGCCGCGGCGAGCGCCCGGTTCTGCACCCCGGCGCCGCGGGCGTCCCGGAGATGGCGCCAGGAGGTGACCCGGGAGGCGAACAGCCCCTGCCAGCTGCCGGCCCCCACGTCGAAGGAGTAGATGTGACTGGGGGCATCCGAGCGAAGCGGCGCGCCGCCGACATTGTGTGTCACGCTGTGTAGTCTATCGAGTGCTTTGTGTACGCGGCGTAAGGGGACGGTGTGTCTCGCCCGTCCCCCCGGGCGGTCCTGCGGCAGCAGCGTCGCCTTCGGGCCTCAGCCGGAGGCGATCGTCAGGAGTCGGGCCGCGGCGGCTTCGAGATCGGCGCGGGGTACCGGTCGGCATTCCAGCGGTGCGCACACCTCGAAGGCGAAGGCGCGAATCTCGCCGGTCAGGAGCATCTGAAGGTACTCGGGTCCACCCGCTTCTTCACGACCCATCAGGATCTCCACGGTGAGCCGGGTACCGTCCGTGAGCCGTCGTGATCCGCGCTGCGGCTCACCGTGGATCAGCATGAACTCCTTCTCGTACGGGCCTTCGGGCGGGGATGTCAGCAGCCAGTGGGCGAATGCGGCGGCCCGGGGTGCGCCACCGGGCAGTGTCACGCGCCCGATGGAGTACGCGTCGAACCACCAGGACCCGTCCGGGGCCTTGCCAACCGCCAGCCACAGGTCCTCAACGGGCATGCCGGAGTAGTGGGTGCCGCGCCAGCCGAGCCGGAAACCTGTCTCATCGTGCCTGTCGGACATCGTTGCGCCCTGACGTTCAGTGGAGCCAGAAGAAGACGGTGTCCTCGGTGCGGCCCGCCTTCTTCGTCGCCTCCCACTCATGGGCCTCGACCCGCATGGGCTCCAGCAGCATTTCCGCCGTCTCGCGTACGTCAGGGTCGAGCCGGTCGAGGACCGCCTCGTACGCCTCGACCAGCTCGGCGGCCCGGGAAGCCGGGAACGTGCCGATCCACGGGACCGCGTCGCCCGGATGCGGGAGCAGGATCGGCGGGCCGCCGAACAGGAGCGCGGCGGGCGCGAGGTCGGCCGGCACCCCGTTGCGGGTCATCTCTTCGTCGACGGTGTGGAACCAGGACGGCCGCCGCCAGTAGCCGAGGTCGTAGGTGTCGGAGAAGTTCACCGCCACCAGCGCCTGGAAGGCATACGTGTAGCCGGGCTCCAGGTCCGCGCTGGGATTGCCTTCCAGGAGTTCCTCCAGTGCCTGGGCGACCGGCACCCCCAGCGTGATGCGCGCGTCTTCGAGGCGGGCGTCGACCTGTGCACACCGCTCCCGCGCGATGCCGAGGACGCGGTCCTGTTCGGGCGTCCGCTCCACCGCCGTCAGCAGCCGGATCACGGCCCGCATGTCGCCGGTGCTCATTTCCAGGTTCCCCATGGCCCCATTCCTCCGTGGATCGAAGTTCATGATCGCTCATTCCGGCGGCGAGTGCTGCGGCTGCGGCCGAGGCCGAGGCCTGCCGGGGCCGGTATGCGGTTCTTCGTACAGAGCAGGTCGGGCGCGGCCATACTGGAGTGAGCAAGCGTCATCGGGCCACCTGAGTCTGGGGGTTGCATGCCGCTCGACCGTGACGGGGCGGAGAGCCGCGCACCGGGGCGGAGGCAAGGGCTGAAACGGCATCGCAGGCCTGGGGATCGCAGGCCAGGGGGAGGACACAGGCCCGTGCGTGGCGGCTTGGCGGCGGGGGAAGCGCCGTGACCGATCCTGCAAAGGCCCTGCGGGAGGCGCGTGCCGCCCTCGACGCGGTCATCGCCGAGATCCAGCAGGTGCCGCGCTTTCGGAACTTCCTGGCGGCGCCTTCCTTCGACGACGTCGCCGAGGCTGCGCGAGCGCAGCCGGTCGTCTATCTCGCTGCGGCCGAGCGAGGCGGTGTGGCCTTGGTGGTGCGTGGCGCTGATGTCGCCGAAGTCGCCCTGCCCGAGCTCTCCAGGCGTGCCGTGGCGGACGGATTGCGCGGCTATCTGGATCGATACGCCGAGTACCGGGCTGCGGAGACGAAGTCCGCGGGGCCATCCGGCCGGGCGGCCGACGCGGAGGGCGGCGTGGGACTCGCCACCGCCCGGCGGCGGTGGGACGACGCCCTGGCTGACCTCACGGGCTGGCTGTGGCCGACGGCCATGGGACCGTTGGTGAAGGAACTCGCAGGTCCGGAGGCAGACGGCCGGGCAGCATCCAAGGTGACGTTGATCCCGGGCGGGTTGCTCGGGCTGCTGCCGTTGCACGCCGCATGGCGGCCGGACCCGGCTCGGCCGACCGGCCGTGAGTACGCGCTGGACCGCCTCCAGATCTCCTACGCGCCGAACGCGCGCACCCTGTCGGCGGCGCGTGCCGTCGCGGACGCCGTCCCCGGGAGGAGGGTCCTCGCCGTCGCACCGCCCCCGCGGGCCAACGACCTTCCGATGTCCGCAGCGGAAGCCCGGGCCGCTCGGCTGGCCTTCGCCGGCGGCTCGCTGGAGCGGCGCCTGACGGCCGACGGCCTCCTCACCCGGCTGGCGGAGGCCGACGTCCTCCATGTCGCCTGCCACGGGCTGGCCGACCTGGCCGCACCGCTCAACAGCCGGTTGATCCTCGCACCCGGCGAGGAGGTCACCCTCTCCATGCTGATGGCGCAGGAGGTGCGGATCCGGCTGGCGGTCCTGTCGGCCTGCGAGACGCTGCTGCCCGGCACCGAACTGCCCGACGAGGTGGTATCGCTGCCCACCGGGCTGATCCAGGCCGGCGCGGCCGGGGTGATCGCCTCCATGTGGGCCGTTCCCGACCTCGCGTCGGCCATGCTGATGATCGAGTTCTACCGGCACTGGCGCGAGGCACCCGACGACCCCGCGGCGGCCCTGCGGAAGGCCCAGATCTGGCTGCGCGACAGCACACTCCGGACCAGGGCGGAACACTTCGACGGCATGGGGAAGTGGCCACCCCCCTCGGTCGCGCAGGAGGTCCTGGACAGGCTGTCCCTCCTCGCCTCTGCCGAGGACGGCTCGCCGGACCGGCAGGACGGGTCGATGACCGGGTGGGCCGCCTTCGCCCACATCGGCGTCTGACGACGAGGAGTGGGAACCGCCATTGGACGAGATGCAGCTCAGAACCCTGGCAGCCGCCCTGCGGTCCGCTGCGCACCGGTTCCTGCCACCGCAGGAGGCCGCGACTCTGGACGAAGCACTGGCCGAGGCGCTCAGGCGTCCGCCCGGCCGCGCTCTCCCGGTGCTTCGGCGGCTCCTGCTGCTCTCGCCCCCGTCGCCCGAGGTCCGCCGCTGGGTCATCGCCCGGCTCGGCGGGCCCGCCGGACCCGAGGGCCCGAACCTCGACCCGGTGCGGGTCTCCGACGGCCACGGCCGCACGGCCTCGGACGACCGCCCGGGTGTCGACGGCCGCGTGGTGACCCTCTGGATCGAGGAGCGGGACGAGGACGACCTGCGCCCGCTGGACGAGGGACAGCCGTACACGGCCGTCCTCATGGCCACCGCCGACGGCCCGGACGCCCGCTACTCCGACGAGGTGCACGTGCCCGCCGCCGAGGTCCCGGCCGGCGGACTGGTGACCCGCTGCGTACTGTCCTCGACGTCGGTACGGCTCGAAGCCGACCCGGAAGACCCCGACATCCTGTGCTCCACCGTGGAGGCAGGCGACCGCACCCAGTGGTGCGCCGCCTTCCCGCTCGTCATCCCCGCGGACAGCGACTCGGCACGACGCAGGATCCGTCTGACACCGGTGACCGCTCCGGACGCCCGGCTCGACGCCTTCCTCTTCGTCGGCGACGACCTGTACCGACGCCTCGCCGTGTCGATCGACGTCCGGCCCGCGTCGGCCCCGGCGGAATGCGAGGAGGACGACGAGCCGCAGGCGCAGCCGGCGGTCGCCGTCCTCACCGTGGGGAGCCTGCCGGCCGCACACGCCGGGCTGGTCCCGACGTCCGCCTGGCAGCGGCCCACAAGCCACCTGGACGTCACCGTCGTCTCCGCCGGCACGGCGATGGTCCGCTGCGAGGACTTCGGCGTGTTCGCCCAGGTTCCGTGGACGGCGACCACGGGCAGCCTCGAAGCCCGGGTGGCGAACGTCCGCGGCGCGCTCGACCGGCTCCGGCAGGCGTACAGCGAGCAGTTCGATCTGGTCTCGGCGGAGGACCTGTGGGCGGACCTCGCCCATCACGTGCCGTCACCCGACTGGGTGGCCGACGAGCACACACCGCGCGAGCCGTTCGCCTCGGCCTGGTCCGCAGTCGCGGAGAGCGACGAACTGCGCGAGCTGGCGTTCGAGGGCTACCAGCTCTACCGGGCCCTCTTCGCGGACGAGGAGCTCCGGCAGTACGTGGAACGGCTGAAGCACGGCGACCGCCTGACCGTGAACTGGCTGGAAGGCGTGACGGACCGGGTTCCCCACGTGCCGCTGCCGCTGCTTCACCTGGACCCGGTGTCTCCGGGCCGGCCGGTCGACCCGTCGGCCTTCCTCGGACTGCGTTTCCGGCTGGGGTGGATGAGGCGGCAGACCAGGGGCTCGCGTGCGCTGGGCGACTGGCGCCGGACCACCCGGGCGCACCTGCTCTACTGGGTTCAGGATCCGTCCGACACCGTCGGCGCCGAAGCCCGGCGGCACGCCGAGGAGCTGAGGCGCTGGCAGCCGGCACTCCTGCTGCCGGACGGCGAACCGAGCATCACCGACCTGTCACGGTTCCTGGCAGCCCCGGAGCCGCGCCCGGTGTCCCTGCTGTACTTCTACTGCCACTGCACCAGCGGCACCGGCAGCGATCCGCGGCTGCGGCTCGGCCCGACCAACGACGCGGGCGACGTACTGCGCCGGGTCGACATGGGCAGTGATCCGTTCACCGACAGGCCGGTCGTCTTCGTCAACGCCTGCGGCACCAACGAAAGCGACCCTCTGCTGGTCAACCAGCTCATGGACGGCTTCCTGGACCGGGAGTGCCGCGCCTACATCGGAACCGAGGGCCGCGTCCCACCCGGTCTCGCAGCCCGGTTCGCCACGACGTTCTTCAGCTTCCTCTACGGCACGACGGGCACGGACCGGGCGCCGGTGGGGGAGTCGCTGGCCCAGGCCAGACGCTTCCTGTGGCAGCGCTATCGCAACCTCGGCGGCCTCTTCTACGGCTACGTCAACGACGGTCTGCTCTACCAGGCGGACGACGACCACGTGCGGCGTCTCGGCGCCGCCTCCACCGCGGAAGAAGGGAAGGACCGATGAGCACCGACCCCTGGGAACGGTTCCGGTCCGGCGGGGCCGCCCGACGCCTGGAGATGATCCGGGATGCGGCGGTCCGCGAACAACTTCGGCCCCACCTCGGCACACCGGCCGTCGACGCGTACCTCCGCCTCGCCGGAAGGATCCCGGGCGGCGCCGTCCACCTCGGGGAGGACCATGCGCCCAACCTCGTCTTCGTGCCGGGGGTCATGGGCAGCATCCTCGCCAGCACGGGACTGGGCGGGGTGTGGTGGCTCGACGTCCGCACCCGCCGTCGGCTGGACCAGCTCGGGCTCACCGCCGACGGGGAGAAGGACGCCACCCCGGGTGCGCGCATCACCCCAGTCGCCGTGGACGCGAGCTACGACGCCTTCTGCACCGCGGCCCTGGCGCAGGACGACGTCGGGCACCTCACCTTCCCCTACGACTGGCGCCGGCCCGTCCCGGCTGTGGCCGGCGGGCTGCGGGACCTGGTGAACGACACGTTCCGCCGGAACGGCAACCGGCCCGTACACCTCGTCGCCCACAGCATGGGCGGCCTCGTCGTCCGGGAGGCACTGAGGCAGGCGCCCGACCTCTGGGACCGCGTCGGCCGGATCGCCTTCCTCGGCACGCCGCACTACGGCTCTCCCGCGATCGCCGGCTACCTGAAGAACCACCTGTGGGGATTCGAACTGCTCGCCCTCCTCGGCCGCCATCTCTCCCGGGCCACCTTCCGGTCGCTCTGGGGCGTCCTCGACCTGCTTCCGGCACCCGCAGGGGTCTACCCGGGCACCAGGGCGGCACCGGACCCGACGGCCGCAGACGCCGATCCGCAGACGCACCCCTGCGCCAACTTCGACCTGTACGATGCGGGCGCCTACCGCCTCGGGCTCGATCCGTCCGAGCAGTCCCGGCTGCAGCGGGCACTGGACGGGGCCCGGGACTTCCACGTCCGGCTGGCGGCGTGGCACGGATCGCTGCCCCAGGAACGCCGGGACCGGATGCTGGTGATCGCCGGCGTGGGGTACCGGACGCTGTTCCGGCTGGCCTACCGGCCGGCCTTCGGATTCCTGTGGGAGCACATGGACCGCGTGACCACGAGAAGGCCCGGAGATCCGCACCGCGAGGGCGACGGCCGCGTTCCGCTGGCGTCGGCGCAGCTGGAGTCCGTGGGCGACACCCGCTACGTCCGGGCGGAACACGGCGGGCTGCCCGGAGTCCCCGCAGTGTGGTCGGCGGTCTTCGACTGGCTCGCGGGCAGGCCGGTGCGACTGCCCCTCACCCCGGCAGGGGCGCTCGCGGCCACACTCGGCGACGACATCCATGTCGACGTGCCGGAGCTCGCCCCCGCCCACGCGGCTCCCCTGCAGGCCGACGACCCGGGGTACCTGCGGTTGGATCCCGTCGACGAGTCCGTTCTGGCCCGTTGCGAGGCAGCCGCGGCAGCCGACCGGTTGCCGGAGTTCGCGCGGGTCAAGGTGCTGTGACCGGGTTCCGGGCCGCGTTCTCGCCGGCCCGTACGCGCTGCGCCGCGTCCGCCAGGCGGTCGAGCAGCTCGTGCGGAAGGCCGGCGGGACCGTGCCCGATCCGCGCGCTCCTCAGGGTCAGCGCCTCCGTCAGCAGGACCAGGCGGCCGGTCTCCATCAGCCGTACCGCCTCCTGCAGGCGGCCGGCCGCAGCGCTGGCGTAGGCGGCTTCGCCGGTCAGCTCGCCGCCGGAGCGCAGCCACCACGTGCCGTGTCGCGGGTCGGTCTGGCTGCGTGCCAGCCCGTGCAGGGTTTCGACGGCGATCCGGAACCCCAGGGCCGCGTCCTTCGGGCGAGCCTCGGCGCTTGCCCAGCGTCCCCACAACGAGCCGATCCACCACAGCATCTCCGGGTCGGTCCGCGCCTCGTCGGCCCACACGTGCCGCATCGCCCGGCGAGTGGCCCGCAGCGACACCCGGACAAGCCCGGCCTCCGCGGCGGCGAGCGTCAGGATGAGCTGTGCGGCACGGATGCGGTGGCGGTCCAGGCGAGGTGTCCGCCGCCGGGCGAGGGCCCGCACCATGGCCAGCGCGTCGAGCAGCCCCTCCCGGCCGTCCACGGTGAACACGTACCGCTCGAACAGGGCCAACGCCAACGCGAGCCCGATCCTGGAGGCGTCCGGTGAGCGGGGCGGGACGTCGGCGTGGGCCTCCCGGAGGCAGCGGACCGCGTGCGCGAGGTCGCCCTCGTCCCGGCTGACGGCGAACCGGTCGCGCCAGGCGCTGCCCATGCCGGCCAGCGCCGCCCGCCGGACGGCGGCCGGGGGATCGGCGTCCAGGGCCTTGGCGAACGTGGCGAGGGCCTCGTCGAACAGCTCCGGGTCCGCGGACTGCCGCGCGGTCTCCTCGGTGATCACCGCCTGGTTGACGAGCAGGGCGCCCCGCTCCCCGGCCCGGGCGACAGGCGACCCGGCGGCCTCCCGGGCGAGCTGCAGGGCGGCGTCCAGGGCCGACATCGACCCGGTCGCCTCGAACCTGCGGTACCAGTAGCCCGCGCAGTGGCCCACGGCGGCGGGGCGGTCGCGGGACGTCTCGGGTGCTGCGGCTGCTGCGGCGTGCAGTGCCTCGCCGGCCTCCTCCAGGTCGGCACCGGCGGCATCGCGCCGGTGCCGGTCGAGCAGGGCTATGCCGAGGTCGAGCTGCCGGCGAAGCCGCTCGGGCGCAGCGGCGGGCGTGGCGTCGGCCGCAACGGACAGCAGTGCCACCGCCAGGTCGAGGTCCTCGCCGTGGCCCCGGGCGGCATACCGCTGGCGCAGCACGCAGCCGAGTGTGTGCGCCGTGTCCGCCCCGGCTGCTTCCGTCCCCCACACGGAGGCCAGATCCCGTACCGCCGCGTTCAGGTGACTGATCCGGTCGGTTTCCCAGTACGCCTGCAGCCGCCCCAGGGCCAGCCGGACGTGGCAGTCGGCCCAGCCGGAGGTGCCGGGCCGCGCCGACCGAGCGGCGTCGCGCAGCAGCCGCAACGCCCGGGCGCGGCAGTCCGCCGGATCCGGGGTGCCGGGGTCGTCGGCCAGCTCGCTGAGGACCAGGCCGAGATTGCTGCGGCGGCTGGCGGCTCGCGGAGACGTTGCGGGGGTGAGCACGACCGCCGACTCGAGGCAGGAGCGGGCCTGCTCCAGGTGCCGGACGCCGCCCACGGCGAAGAAGCACAGCAGGTGTGCCCGCCCGGCGTCGTTGAGCAGGGCGGCGAGCAGGGCGGGGTGCGCGTCGGCGAGGGCCGGTTCCGCGATCACCCTGCCCCAGGCCTCTGCCCATTGCGCGGCGTGCTCGGCGCGGCGGCCGGGTGAGTCCGCCTCGGTGAACCTCACCTCGGCGCGCTCCGCCTCCCGGTGCCGGTCGGCCACGAGCGCATAGCACGTGGGATCAATGACCGGGCTGTCGTGTGGAAAGACCGCCTCGGGGTCGGCGCGGCAGCGGGTGAGGAAGCGCGTGTGCTGCTCGGCGAGGAGCCGGCCGCCCCGCGGCCCTCCCGGCGCCAGCCGCCTGAGCGTACGGGCCGCTGGCTCGTCCAGGATTTCGGGGTGCGCGCGCACGATCAGGCCGACCAGGGGGAAGTCGTCCTCCGCCAGGTAGGCGCGGACGATCTCGTCGAGGGGGCGACGCGTTGTCATGACAACCCACTACCCCATGTCCTCGTGGGCTGACTCCACCCGTCGGACGGCTTGCAGGTAGCGGTGCCGCAGGTCTTCGGGCAGCCGGTCCACTGCCGCGGGAACCAGGTCGAGCGCCTCGCTGAGGAGGACCGCACGCCCGCGCTCCAACCGGGCCGCGGCATCCTCCGCCAGCCCGCGCCGGACCAGTGCGTACGCCGCCTCCTGGGCGAGTCCGCGGAACGCGGCCAGCCACGCCTCGTGGTGGCGGCGCAGGGACTGTGCCCGCCGCAGCGCATCCACCGCCTGGAGCAGGTACCCGTCGGCCTCGCCGACGTCCTCCCACGCCGACCGCTGCACTGCCCAGCGCATCCAGTTGTCGGCGGCGTGCACGGTCATCTCGGGGGCGGTCAGGAGTCCCGCGGTGCAGGCGCGCAGCAGCGTCCGCCGCGCCGCGGCGATGTCGTCGGCCGAGCCCGTCGCGTCGGCGACGGCCTTCTGGGCAGCCCCGAGGACGTTCAGGCGGCTCGCCAGATACGGTGCGGTGGCCTCCGTGATGGACACGGCCTCGGCGAGGGCGTCGACCGCCGCACGCAGCACCGGCTCGCCGCGCTCCGGTCGCCCGGCGAGGCGGTCCGTCTCGGCTCTGTCGACGAGGGCGTTCCCGAGGTTGGACAGGAAGGTGGCCCGGCCGGCGACGCCCCAGGGGGAGACCTCGATCGCCCTGCGGTAGGCCGCGATCGCCGCGTCCAGGTCGTGCGGATCCACGTGCTCGTCCGGTCGGGGCGACCCCCGGTCCCCGAACTGCATGCCGAAGCGGGTCAGCAGCGCGTTCCCCAGGTTGTTGAACCACCCTCCCAGCTCCGGATCGTCCGCGTGGGCGGCCTCCACCGCCGCCTCGGCGAGGCGGACCGATTCCCGTAGGTCACCGTCCTCGACGAGCCGCTCGTAGCGGTCCATGTGCAGCATGGCGAGGTTGCTGCAGATCCTGGCCCAGCCGAGGGCGGTGCGGGGAAGCACGGCCAGGGCCCGGCCGCCGAGGGCGATTGCCTGATCGAGGTCGGTGAGCGAGCCCGTGGCGTCGTAGCGGTCCCACAGACACAGCGCCAACGTGGCGGCGCACTCCGCCCATACCGCCGAGTCCTCCGCTGCCTCCGCCATCGCCGTCCGCACCGTCCGCATGGCCTCGGCGAGGTCGCCGTCGTCACCGGTCACATCGAAACGGTCGGTCAGGACGACGGCCAGATCATTCGCGCGTGTTCCCCGGCCGGTCGTGCCCGCCGCGCCGGTGGCGAGCGCCGTTCGGCAGCCGTCGACTGCCAGGTCCAGGTCCGCGCGGTCCCCGCCGCGCCAGAAGCGCCTGCGATACGCGGAGGCCGCCCGGCTCCACAGCTCTGCCAGCGCCTCCGGGTCCGCACCGGCCGCCTCGGCCCGCCGCAGCTCGCGTACGACGTCCTCGGGCTCGGGGGTCTCCGGTTCCGTCTCCACGCCGCCCCCCCCGCTCGGTCCCGGTCGACTGACAGCGGCCCGATGCGTGTGGCCCGGGCGCCTGCCCCAAGCCTCTCACCGCTTCACCCGGCGAGTCAGGGATTCCGGGCTACGTCAAGTCCCGAAATGCAGGGGCATGACGCGGTGCGGCCGCCCGGGGCTTACTTGAGACACGGGTTCACGCAGAACCGGTGGCCCCTCCTCCCCACCCCCCACGTAGGAGTTTCCCCATGTCTCGTACCTCCCGCACTCTGCGTCTGGCGCTGTTCACCGCCTCGGCTTCGCTGGCGGCAGGAGGCGCGCTGCTGCCCACGAGTGCGCTCGCCGCCCCGGCGACGCCGCACACGGTCACCCTCCCGGCTGACCGCGGCGCCAACGGCCAAGAGAACGACGAGCGCGAAGACAGGACCGAGGACACGACCGAGGACACGACCGAGGACAGGACCGGCGAGACGGACGGCACCGACCAGCAGGACCCCGCCGAGGGCGCGGACCAGCCCGGGTCGACGGACTCCGAGTCCGGAGTGGTTCCGGAGAGCTACTGCAACGACCCGAAGGGCCTCCCGGGACTGTGCGTCGACGGCAAGCCGCTGCCGAAGGGCGACGGCACCGTCACCGTCCCCCAGGGATCGGTCCTCTGCCTGGGAATCGACACCCCCCAGCAGTGCGCGGACCGGCAGAGGCCCGTCGTGCAGAGCCCCACGGGCAGCTCCACCGTAGAGCTCGCGGTGTGACCCGGGCTGTCGGCCGAAGACGAGAAGGACACGCGCGAAGGTCGCGGCGCCTGGAGGCGCCGCGACCTTCGCCGGGTGTTTCCCCGGTTTGTGCGCCGCGTGCCCGGCTCAGGGCCGGCCGGCGGCCTCGGCCGCCGCGTCCCGGACGTCCGGAGAGGGGTGGCCGCACAGCTCGGTCAGGGCGGTCAGGGGCGTGGCGGTGTCGCCGCCGGCGGAACGGGCCGCTCCCAGCTCCTCCTCCGCGCGCGCGAGCACGTACAGGCCGGTGAAGAGGGCGTCCGGGGCGGCGGCTGAACGGGACCGCGCAAGGTCCCCGCGCAGGCCGCTCGCGGTCGGCCGGCCGGCGCGGCGGGCCTCCGACCGGGCGGTCCGGGCCGCGAGCAGCGGACGGTCCCGGACCAGCCGGGCCTGCGTGCGCAACCAGGCCTCGTGATCCGAACCGGCGCCGGGTCCCAAAGTGGTGCGCAGCCCCACGCCGAGCCGGAGCGTGGCGTCCTGCGCGACGAGCAGGGCGCACGCCCGCTCCCAGACGGGGCGGCAGGTGTCGGGCAGCCGCTGCCCCGCCCACCGTTCCAGCTCCCGGGTCAGCGCCTCGACCCGGTGCCGCACCGCGGCGTGGTGCTGCTCTCCCGCGCCGGCGGCGAGCAGCTCGGCGAGCAGCTCGGCGAGGACGGTTCCCGCGCCGCCGGGATCCTGCCGGGCCGCGTCGACCACGGTCACGGCGGCCGCCTCCCACACCGGTCCCGCGGTGCGCGGGTCGGCGACCAGCCGGGGCAGCAGCCCGAAGTGCACGGTCGAGGGCTCGGCCTGCGCCCACCGGTACAGGACCCGGCAGGTCTCGGCCGTCTGCTGCGGTGTCGGACCGTCCTTCTGGCCCTCGTCCGCCGCCGCCGTGGACGCGGCCCCCTCGGCGTGTACGGCACCGGGGGCCGTCAGCAGGGCGTGGCAGACCCCGTTCACCAGGGTCGCGTACCGCTGTCGCGCCGGCCCCGACAGCTGCCACGGGGAGACCCGCAGCAAGGCCGCCCGCTCGGCGGCGGAGCCTTGGCGGGCGATGCCGTCCAGGCAGGCCGCGACCGGCTCCAGGGCCACGAGGGCGGCCGCCCTCGCCACTGCCGCCGCCCGTACGTCCGGGTGCTGCCCGGAGGCCGTGAACGCGGCGACCAGCGCCTCGCCGGCGAGGGCGGCGGGCAGCCGGTCGGCGGCCAGCCGCACGATCTCCTTGCGGCTGGTCACCTTCGAACCCTCACTGCGGGCCAGCACCGGCCGGAAACGCGCGGCCAGGTCCACGGGGGGCACGTGGGGGCAGACCCGACCGATCGCGTACACCGCCACCCTGGCCCGGTCGTCGGCCGCTCGCGCCAGCAGGTCGGGCAGGACGAGCGCCGGGCGGTCCGCGTACGGGAGCGCGGCCAGCGCGGCCTCGGCCGTGGGCACGTCCCGGGCGGTGGCGAGGGCGCGTACCTCCGCGATGCCGGCGGAGCCGGGGACGGCGGCCAGGGCACGCAGCAGGGCGTCGCCGGGCACGCTGACGCTCCCGGCCCCGGCCCCGCCCGTGGCCGTCACGGCGTCGGGGTGGCGGGTGCGCAGGCCGGCGACCAGCCAGTCGGCGACGGCCGTGCAGGCGGCGCCGGTCCAGCGGTGGGCCGCACGCACCACGGGCGGCAGCGGATACCGCTCGTGGGGGCGGCCGATGTGCTCCGCCGGGTGGAAGCGGCCGGCAGGCGGGGTGTCGAGGGGGTGCGCGAGGAGGACGGGCAGCAGGTCGTCCGCATGCCTGGCGACCGTCTCGACGACCTGGGGCAGGACGATCGCACTCGGCTCCTCGGCGAGCAGGGCACGCACCCGGCTTCGGCGCAGGGCGCCCGGCGCGAGCCACAGGTCCGCGCTGCGGCGGGCCACGCGCTCATCCGACGTGCCGGTCAGGACCCGTTCGACCGCCGTCCAAAGCCACGGCGTTCCCTCCGGCCGGCTGCGGGCTCCGCGACGGGCGGCGCCGCTCCCGCCCGGGCCGGCGAGGGTCTCGGCCAGGGTGAGCACGGGATCGGGGTCACCGGCGTCGAGGGCGGCGGTCACGAGCGGACGCAGGCCGCCCACCAGCGCCTCGACCGCCTCGGCCGGCGGATTCCGGCGCAGCGTGCCGAGCGTGTGGGGGCCGCAGGCGGGGGTGCGCCCGGCCCCGTCCACGCGCAGCAGCGTCTCCACGGCCCAGGCCAGGAGCGCCGCACCGGGCGTACCGGGGTGCGCGCCATGGGCGCAGGCCACCCGGCGGGCGACGGTGGCCAGGGCCGTCACGGAGCCGAACGAGCGGTCGCGGGCCTCCAGGGTGTCCGTGACGATCCGGTGCAGCGCCGCAGGCGCGGCCTCGGCGAACAGTCCGGGCGGCACGCTCGACAGCGCGCCCAGGGCCTGGGTCCGGATCGGGTCCTGCTCCGAGCGGAGCCGGTCGGCCAGTTCCGCCACCACCCCGGCCACGGCGGCGGGGCGGCGCGAGCGTGCCGCACAGGCGACCAGTGCCCGCCAGGCCGCGCCGCGCTCGTCCGCGTCGGACCGGCGGGTTCCGGCGAGCAGCGCCGGGGCCGCGTCCTCGTAGGGGAGCAGGCCGCGCAGGAGGAACAGCTCGGCCGGCGTCGCGCCGCGCTCGCGGGCGGCCGAGAGGGCGTGCCGGACGTGGGGTGCGGCGGCATCGCAGGGCAGCAGCCGCAGCAGGTCCTGGGGCATCGGGGGACGTTCGAGGCCGGCGGCCGACATCGCGTCCGCGAGCCGGGCGTCGCGCGGGCTGCGGCTGCGGGTCGCGTCCAGGACGGGACCGCGCCGGCCGGGCGGCAGCGCGCGGAGCACGGCGGCGAGGGCGGTGACGGTGGAGCGAGGGTGCCGGAGGGTGGCGAGCAGTTCGTCCTCGGGCAGGGAGCGGACGAATCGCCGTGCGGCGGCATCGGTGAGGGAGGTCAGGACGAGGTCGAGCCGATCCTCCCGCCACAGCCGGGCGACCCGGCGGGGGTCGTGGGTCAGGAAGCGGGGGAGGTGGGGGAGGAGCCCGTGGGGAAGCCGGGCCGGTCCGTGGAGCGCGAACAGGTCCAGGACCCGGACCGGTTGGACCGCGGCCAGCGCGGTGAGGGCCGGTGCGGCCCGGAACCGCCACCAGTTCTCGCGGGCTGCCTCCGGGAGGGCCTCCGCCTCCCCGGCCAGCCACTCCCACACCACCAGGGGGTGCCGGCGGGTCAGGGCGGGCCAGCATCCCAGGGCGTGGTGCAGGAGGGGCAGCAGACGGCGCACCGTCTCCGCAGAGCAGCCCGGCAGCAGCCGCGCCGCCTCGTGATCCCCCCAGGTCTCGCGCAGCGGTTCCACGAGCGTGTCCGCGAGGCGGCGGACGGCGCCGGGATCTGCGGAATCGGCGGCCGGGCGCCGCAGCCGGCCGATCAGATCGCGGCGGGCCGCCCCGGTCACGTGGTCGGCGAGGAGGAGCGCGGGATCAGGGGTGATCAGCCCGGCGGCGAGGGCCGTCAGCGCCTGGGTGCGGACGTACCGGTGCGGGTCGGTCAGGCCGGCGGTGAGCACGGCGGTGAGGCCGGAGCCGTGCGCGGGATCGGGGGTCACGGACCGGGCACAGATCAGGGCGAGGGCGCGGACGTGCGGAACCTGCCGGTCGGGGTCGGCGAGAACGCCGAGGAGGCCGGGCACTTCGGCCGGGGGCAGGGCGCGGACGTGGTCGACGGCGGCGCACACACGCCGGTGGTGCGGCAGCGGGGCGAGTTCGGAAAGCAGCCGCTCCGCGGCAGCCCCGGCGGCCCTGTCAGCCTCGTCAGCCCCGGCAGCCCGCACCGGCACGGGTGCAGAGGTGTCGTCATCGCGGGCCGGGTCCGGCTCGCGCTCGGCGGCGGAATGCTGTGAAAGGCTGCTCATCCGCCCATCCTGCCGCAGACCCTCCGCGACCTCCCAACCCCTTTGCGGCCGGGGCCGCAGCCGCCCCCTTCCCCGCTCCCCTTCACCGCCCCTATTGCGGCTTCGGGCCCTTCATCAGCTTGCTGAGCTGCTCCAGGGGGCCTTCCTTCATGCCTCGGACGTAGTCCCAGCCGTTGTGGTCGCCGCCCTGGATCTCGTGGATCGTGACCTTGATCGGGCCCTTGCCGAACTGCTGCTGGAACTTCTCCATCCGGTCGCGGCCGCCCTCCTTGGTGCCGTACTGGAAGAGGACGTTCACCTCCGGGCCCTTGCTGTTGATCAGCTTCGGGGCGAGCTTCTCGGGGTTGTTCGCGTCCATTTCCGCCTGGTGGCCCTTCCAGAGCGGGGAGTCCGGGACGATCTCGCCGCCGTTGGCGATGACGCCCCGGAAGCGGTCCGGCCGCTGCAGGAGCTGCTTGAGGCCGACGAAGGCGCCGGAGGAGTTGCCCATGAAGGCCCAGCCGTCGCGGGACTTGTAGGTACGGAAGTTGGCCCGGGCGAGGTCGGGTACGTCCTCGCCGATCCAGGTGCCCATCTTGGCCTGGCCGGGGATGTCGGAGCCGTCGTAGTAGTACTTGTTGTCCGGGTTGAGGATCGGCATGACCAGGATGAACGGGAGGCTCTTCCCGGCTGCGGCGCCCTCGGCGACGGCCTTCTGGAGGCCCAGCTTCGGCATGGTCGCCCAGTAGTTGTCGGCGTTCCCGTTGCCTCCGGGCAGCGCGATCATGACCGGGAAGGCGCTCTTCGCGTACTCGGGCTGGTCGTACTCCTTGGGCGTCCACACCCAGACGCTGCCCTCGAAGCCGGACTTGGCGCCCTTCACCCGGGCCTTGGATATGCGGGTGCCGTCGTCCAGCTTGACCGCCTGCTTGAAGTCGGCGAACGGACCGGTGGGGAGGGACACGTCCGGGTCCGCGCTCGGCGCGGAAGCCTGCTTCCCGCCGCCGGTCTCCTTGCCCGGTCCGGCCGAGGGCTTCCCGTAGCTGACGGACTCGCCGTTCCCGTCGAACCAGTCCGTCTTCCAGTGGATCAACCCGGCACCGGCGCCGGCCAGCAGGGCCACGGCCACTGCGGAGCCGATCCACACCTTCTTGCGGGATCGCCTGGGCTGCTGCGACTGCGGGTACTCGTGCACGAACTTCGCTCCGAACAGTGCGGCTGCCCTGGGCGGGCAGAACGGGTGGGTCCTCCTCTTGGGAGGCGTTTCTCGACCCCCAGGTTGCAAAAATATGCAATAAATATTGTTTAGGCTTCACATGGGTACGTCTCGGGTACGTCCGGTTCCGATGTGAGGCGTGCAGTACGTTCAGGCCGTCCCGGGCGCCGGCGCGTGCCGCAAGGGCGTACTCCCGAGGAAAACCGACCGGTCCGGGTGTGACCGTCGCTGATGACGTGCCGGGCGCGGGCCAATCGCCGAGCGACGTCCCAGTCGGCGATGAACTTGCCGACGGTGGACTCGCCGGCGGTTCCGGATGCCTGGCGGGATCCGAGTCGGTCGAGGGGCACGACGAATTCGTTCAGGTGTGGAGCCGGCCCCACACTCCCGCCCTCGACCAGATCAGGAACCGGCGGTGGGCCATGGGCTTCGATATCCCGAAGCAGGGCGGCAGGGCCCGCCAGGCGCAGCCGCTGACCAGCACGTAGACGATCGCCGCGAACAGCGTCTCATCAGGCGTGTCCTGCGTGCCGCCGCCCTGCGGCCGCACCCTCGACGGCCGGATCAGCGGCTTCGCGATCGCCCAGATCATCGTTCGGGACACGGTCGTGTTGACCCATCGCGGTGACGAGGGTGGAGGAGATGTGGGCCAGGGCGGGGTCTGCAGCGATGAAGAACGTTTCGACTCCGGCCAGTTCGTGGTTCATGCGGGCCATCGGCATCTCGTAGTCCAGGTCGGCAACGCCGCGGACTCCGCGGATGACGACGTCGATCCCGACTCGGCGGCAGTAGTCGACCAGCAGGCCGCCGGTGTGGGAGTCGACCGTGACGTTGCCCAGGCCGGCTGCTGCCGCGCGGAGCCGGTCCAGCCGTTCGGCGATGGGGAAGCGGCCGGTCTTGCTCGCATTGAACATCACGCAGACGACGACCTCGTCGAACAGGAGGGCGGCGCGGCGGAGAACGTCCTGGTGCCCTTGAGTGATCGGGTCGAAGGATCCTGGGAAGAGGGCTCGCATGATCGGAAAGAGTAACAACCGGCCGACCCCGGTAGTGAAGTACCAGGTCAGCCAAATCGCCAAGATCAAGCCGGTCAGGCACGCTGCCGAGCGCCTGACCGCGTGCTCGCCGGCGCCATGTCAGTGGAGGGCTCTACCGCGTGAGTGTCGGCCCGTGTCACACGCCGGCCTGACCGAACGAACCAGCACCCCTGGCCGCTCTTTCGGTATCCGGGGGTTGGCCCTACCCGGCACCGGGCGGTCAGCAGGATCGCCGAGGGCGGCTTTCGCGGAGAAGCTGGGACCGGTCCGGGGAACCGTCCCCGCCGAAGTGATCCAGCGGCCTCCGGCACGTTCCGGAAGGCCTGTCCAGTTCATGGGAGTTGGTGGCGCATGCGCGATCCGGCAGAGCAGCAGTTCCGCCCATCCGGACGGTGGGGGAGGGGGCGGCGCGGGGGTGTGCCGGGAGCGGTCGCGGTCGCCGTTGCCGTGGGCGTGCTCGCTGCGGCGGCCGCGGTGCCGCCCGCTGCGGCAGCGCCCTCCGCCGCCCGGGACCACACCGTGCAGCAGGCTCTGAACGCACTCGTGCGCTCCGACGGCATCCCCGCCGCCCTGGCCAGTGTCACGGACGGCAAGGGACACACCCGTACGTACACCGCGGGCGTCGGCGACGTCTCCACCGGCGACGAGGTGCCCCGCGACGGTCAGGTCCGCATCGGCAGCAACACCAAGACGTTCACGGCCGTGGTCGTGCTGCAGCTCGTCGCCGAAGGCAAGGTGGAGCTCGACGGCCACGTCGATGCGTATCTGCCGGGTCTCGTACACGGTGACGGCATCGACGGCGGCCGCATCACCGTCCGCCAGCTCCTCCAACACACCAGCGGGCTCCCGAACTACACCGACCACCTGAGCGACGACATCCGTCACTACGAACCCCGCGAACTCCTCGACCTCGCCCTCCGGCACAAGGCCGACTTCGAACCCGGCAAGGACTGGAAGTACAGCAACACCAACTACCTGGTCGCCGGACTCCTCGTGCAGAAGGTCACCGGACGCCCCCTCCCCGTGGAGATCGACCAGCGCGTCATCCGGCGTGCCGGGCTGCGCCACACCTACTTCCCCGTCCCCGGCGAGCTGCGCATCCGCGAGCGCCACCCCAAGGGCTACCACCGGGATTCCGCGGGCGCGCCCTTCGTCGACGCCACCGAGTGGGACCCCTCCTGGGCCTGGGCGGCGGGGCAGCTGGTGTCCACCAACTCCGACCTCAACCGCTTCCACTCCGAGCTCCTGCGCGGTCACCTCGTTCCGAAGCCACAGCTCGACCAGATGCGCACCACGGTCCGCGCCGGCCACCCCTTCGCCGACGGCGCCCGCTACGGCCTCGGCCTGGTCAGCACACCGCTCTCCTGCAGCGACGGTGTCTACTGGGGGCACGGCGGCAGCATGACGGGGTACGAGACCCGGGGCGGCATCACCGAGGACGGCCACGCCGTCAACATCGCCGTCACCACGCAGCCGGGGAAGACGACGCAGAAGCACATCGAGGAGATCGTGGACAAGGCGCTCTGCTCGGCCGCACGACCGGCCAAGGGCAAGGGCAAGGCCGTGTTGTAGAACCGGTCTCCGGGAATCGCCTCGTGCCATGACGCCCGGATGCACGGGTCAGTTCTCGTGCGGCGGGGCAGCCGCGAGCAGTTCGCTCTTCACGTGGTCGTAGTCGGCCAGCGCCTGCGGGTCGCCGCGGTCGTAGGCGGTCCAGAATCCGGGGCGCTGCCAGCGGGCGTCCGCGAGGCGGGTACGGCCGTCGGCAATGGCCAGGGTCCAGCCGGGCGGTATCCGGGTGTCCACTGTCTCGAAGCCGGCGGGGTCCCAGAGCAGTCCGGGGTCGGGTGAGCCCGGGCCGAGTACACGGATGTAGCAGTCGATGTCGTAGGTGACCATCTCCAGAACCGGATAGACACCGCCCACCCGGATTCCTTCATACTCTGCGACGGGGAAGTCGCCGTCGGGATGGATGATCTCCAAGCATCTGACTCTCATGGAGAGAAGTCTCGCCCAGGAGCCGACGCCACGATCGCCGTCCGGGGCACGGGCGCGGGCCCGGTTGCGGCTGCCGGCTGCCGGCTGCCGACTGAGCCTGCAGGCTGGTTGCGGTGGTCGCGTGCGACGGCTGCAGGAGCATTCGTCCCGCAGCGCTTACGCAGCGGCCGCGCACCGGCACCCGGAGGTCACGAGCAGTCGAACCAGTGCCCAATGGGGCGATCAGGACAGGCGCGGCACTCGAAGATGTACACGCCTCCGGCGTCGCCGAGGCACAATCCGGCGGGGTCGTGGGCGTCGGACTCCCAGCGCCGGCCGGCCGGGTCGTTGGCGTCGGCTCGGTCCTCATCGGGAAGCCAGGTGCGCCAGGACTCGCCGTCGAACTCCCAGCTGGCCACCGTCAGGAGGTGCTCCATCCGGCTGCCGCACCCTTCGCAGTCGGGCCAGTACGGTTCCTGCGTCCAGCCCGGATAGCCGCCCAGCTTGATCCCAGGGGCCTCCGCAAGGTGGTGGGAGTACCGCAGGCCGGTTTCGGCGAGCAGTGCGTCGAAGCGGCCCCTGAGCGCGTCATAGACGTCATCGGGAAGGTCCCAGCTCGGATACTCGGTCACCTGCTCCGGGTGCACCACACAGGGAGCCGGGTACCAGTCCACGGGCAGTCCGGGCGCCGGCGCAGGGGTCGGCTGTACCTCGCCGATGGCGCCGGAGTCCCGCCAGTGGACCTGGGGCAGGGGGTAGCAGAACTCGCCGTGGGCGTAGGGACACCACAAGACCTGCAACAGGTCCGTCCCGTCAGGGAAGGGCACGCCGGGGGCATCGGCCCGGTGCACCTGGACGATGGGGACCATGGGCGTGGCGGGTTCCAGCCGACTCGTGGTGTCCATGTCGTAGTGCTCTTCCCGGCACACCGGCCACGGCTCCTCGGCAGGCCACAGCAGAGGACCTCCGACGGAATTCTCCCTGCAGGTCGGAGAACCGGGACGCGGGTGCAGGCGGACGGCCTGACGGCGGAAGGGCAGCACCTCAGGAAAGAGGCTCTCCACATCGACCGGACGGCTGGGCGTGTGACGGGACATGCGCAGGACTCTAGGACGCCCATCTGACCGCCGGCCCGCCGGGGGTGCGACGGCTGGGCCAGCCGGGACCAGCTACCACTTCCGCGTTGCACCGGCGCTCGCCCGTCTGCCATGCGGGGCTGGGTGCGCGAGGGGCGCGGCTGCCGACCCGGGTCCTCGGCATGTCGAGCAGAGGGATCAGGCATGGAGCAGACCTGGGAGCCGGCCGATTCCGGTGTGTCGCATCGGGGGCGGGTGGAGCTCTGCTCGCTGACGGCAGCGTCCGGGGGCCGGCGTAATTCGATCTCCTGCGAAAGCGCGGCCTGCCAGCAGGACTGAACGCCGCCTCGCAGTCGACTATTTGACCAGTCTGAAGCCAGGCTGAGCAGCCCACGCGCGCAGGAACTCCGCCGTACCGACAACGGTCGGCAGCGGACCGTCCGTCATTGCGAGCACGCCCGGAAGGCCGGCCACGGCTTCAACCTGCCATCCAGCAGCTCAGCATGGGCAACGCCGCCGACCACGTCCATGACGGCAGCCGTCAGCAGGGCCGTGGCGAGGTGGTCGACCGGCCTGTTGCACCCGGCGACGACGTCCACGGCAGATGTCGGGCTGAAGCCGATGAGGGGTTCCAGATCGGGTCCGTCCGCATGCTCGGCCTCGAAGACCCATCCCCGATTCCCGGCCCCATGACACACACCAGAAATGGTCGGCGACCGTCGACTTCCCCCGTGGACGGCTGCCGGCGCGCGCTGCGGCCGACGGACAACGCCGCGTGCTGGAACTCGCGCTCGCCTCGTGGAGCTACCGGCGCTCGGTCAACGCCTGCGGGCATTTCCCGAACGAGACCGCCGCCCTCAAGCGGCTCTACCTCACCACCCTCGCCCTCGACCCGACCGGCAAGGGCCGCAAGCGCTGGACCAGCCGCTGGAAGGAAACGATGAACGCGTTCGACATCGCCTTCGACGGCCGCCTCTCGACCGAACGAGTGTGAGCCAACCAGATCAACGAGAAACCTCTACGCCAACCGAGTGGTGAACACCGCTTTCGTGATACTCCCTACCAGGCGCCCTGATCGCCCGGTTGCCTCGGCGATCGAAACCTGTGACGACGTCGGACCTCCGTGGAACACGGAGCGCTCGGTGACCGCCCGGGTCAACGCCTGTGCACGAAGCTGAGGATCCGCGGTCGGCGGACGGCCCTTTGGGCCAGTTCTGCAGGTCCGTCGCCCGGGTTGTCGGACCTGTCTGGCAGGGTGCGTGCTGTGGAAGAGTTCTTGGGAGTTCAGAGGCCGGCGCGCAGGATCCTGGATGCGGATGAGGCGGTCGCCGCGTTGGAGCGCGTGGTGCCGGGTTTGGTGGTTCTGCGTCGGCGGGAGCCGGCCGTGTACGACTGGACGGCAGCTGAGGATGCCCTCGGAACTGCTTTGCCTGCCGATTTCAAGCGTCTCTGCGAGTGGTACCCCGCGTTCGTGCTGGACGACTTCATGTCTGCCGGCCTCATCCATTCAGGGCAGGAGACGGACCTGGCCCGTCAGATCCGTGAGGAAAGGGAGTGGTGGGCTTCCGGAGCGTATGGGGATCTGCTTCCCGCCGGTCTGGTGCCGGGCGGACTGTCGTCCTGGGGGGAGTCGATGGAGGGGGACCGGTTCTTGTGGACTTCCGTGGCGGAGGGGCCTGAGCACTGGCTGGTCACTGTCTGCTCGCGTAATGGTCCCTGGTGGCATTACGAGGGCGGGATGGCGCAGTTCCTGGCGGAGCTGTGTGCCGGCACACTGGAGCCCTGGGCACTGCCTACCGTCCGACCCGAGGTCACTGGTTGGTTCGATGAGCGAGGCGCCCACGTCTGGGTTGGTGAACAAGAGGCCTTCACCGCGGCGGAGGACTGAACGGCTTGCCCGCAGGGCGGCGGGCCCTGGTCCTGGAGGCGAAGCCGGACGGGCCCGTCCTGTGAGGTTCGGTTGTGGTGGGTGGTGGGCGGGGCGGCGTGTCTGGGCCAGCCGTTGGTCAATGCCCGGTGTGAGGGTGTGGAGGCTGAGCAGACCGACCTGGCGGACGGCGTCGGGCCGGTCGGCAGGCCGCTGTCCGGGCCCCCGCAGGCGCGTGCGAGACTCCTGCGGTATTTACCGGGGGAACGGTCTCCGGGCCCACTGCGGCATGGGGGACTCCACACATGCACACCAGCACGACCAGATCCGTCGCGGTGGCGACGGCCGCCGTACTCTGCGCGGTGTTCGCCGCCGGATGCCGGAGCGGCGCAGAGCCGCTTGACCCGCCTGCGCCCTCAGCCCCGGCGTCGGCCGCGGCATCGCCTTTCTCCTCGGGGGCCTTCGACAAGGCGGCCGCGCAGGCCGACCTGGACGCTGCCGTCACGGTCGCCGGCGGCGCACCGGCGGGGACGGGGGACGGACTGCCGACGCCCACCTCTTCGGACGACCCGCCGGCCACCGACACGGAGCGGAAGCGGGAGGAGGTCGTCGCGCGGGTGGCGGCCTGCTCGGTCGCTTGGTCGAGCGACGGTATGAGCGCCCGGGGGCAGGCCGATACCGCGGAGACGCAGCGGCAGTTCCACGCTGTTCTCCCGGAACTCGCGCGGCTCGGCTGGCAGGAGACCCGTGCCATCGAGAAGGTGCCGGTCGGCGAGAAAGAGTCGATGATCAGTACCAACTACAAGAAGCAGGGGTGGACGCTGATCGTCCGTCACACCGAGATGGGCCTGTTCAGCATGGTCACGATCACTGGCACCGAGGACGCCTGCGCCGAGCGGTTCACCGACGAGGAGCTGGCCCTCCTGGAGGACTGACGACCTCCTGCACGGTCGGTGTGAGGACGTGGTCAGCCGCGAGTCGGCCCGGCGGCCAACCGGCTGACCGGGCACGGATCCGCATGCTGGGGCACGGCCTCTGCGTCGCGGTTATGCCCAGCTCACTCCCGGCTGGGCGAGCGCGGCGAGTTGGTCGGGGTGGAGCCGGTCGCGGTCAGTGGTCCGGTGCAGGCGCTGAGGGCGAGGCCCGCAAGGCCGCGACCGTGGGGGCCGTGTCACGTGTTCTTGTTGAGGAAGTCGAGGAGGATCCGGCGGCTGGTCTGGGAGGTGAGGCTGCCGTAGGCGTCATCGAAGGCGTGCTCGGAGAAGGGGAGTTCCTTCACCGTCGTGTCCACGCCCTTGGCCTGGAGCGAGGCGCCGAAGTCCTTGATGGTTTCGGGGCGGGCACTGCGGTCGCGGTCTCCCACGACGAGCAGGGTGCGCTGCAGGCCCTTTCGGATGTCGGTGGTCGGGGAGACCTCGCGGTAGCGCTCGGGGTAGCGGGCAGGCGTGCCGCCGGTGAAGAGTTCTGCGGCCTCACGGGTGCCGGCGACGTCTTCCTTCCACATGTCGTCGACGTCGGTGCCCGGGTAGAAGCCGACGACGGAGAACGGGGGCTTGGGAATGGTGCCGTCGGTGGCCCGCATGGTGCCGTTCTGGAGGCGGTAGGCCGTGTTCATGGCGAGCGTGCCGCCGGCCGACATGCCGCCCAGCGAGATGCGGGAGGAGTCTATGCCGTACTCGTCGGCGTGGTCCCGCGTCCAACCCAGGGCGGTCATGAGGTCCTGTGGGGCTTTGTCCCACGTGGGGCGGTCGGGGGTGGCCAGTCGGTAGTCGACCGCGATGACGGCCACACCGCGGTCCGCCAGCCAACGGCCGGTACCCCGCAGGTCGCTCTTGTCGAAGGTGTGGAAGCCTCCGGCATGGGCGAGCACGATGGCCGGCACCTTGTTGCCCCGGCTCTTCGTGGCCAGGTACACGTCCGCTTCGAGCGCCTCGCCGTCACGGGTGGCATAGATCCGGGTCGTGTCCGGTGCGGCACCGCCGGGGGAGGCGAGCCGGCTGAAGACCTGGCTGAAGGAGACCTTCGTACCGGCGTCGCGCGCGGCGGTGAACTGAACACCCCCGATGCCCAGAGCGGCGATGGCCGACAGTGCGGTCACTGAGGTGAGGGCGCGCCCCCAGCGGACCAAGCCGCCACGCCAGGCCACGGCTCCCGGAACGGCGCCAACCAGGGCGAGGAGCGCCACGTGGAAGGGGTACTGTCCGCCGATGACCGGGCCGATGACGCCGGCCTTGGGGATGGCCGGAAAGTAGGCACCCAGCGTGATCGCAGCCGTGAGGAAGGCCAGGACCGAGGCGATCGCAGCGAGAACGACACGTAGGCACCTCTTGATCTTGCCGGGAGGCGAGGCCTGGGAGTCAGGTACCGGGCATGGGGCGATGGACATGGCGGCGTTCCTTGGAGATGTGGGGCGCGGGAGGACGGTGCCTCCGAGCAGGGCTCCACCAGGTTCGCTTTCAGGGCCGGTGATCTGCGTCCCCCGCAGGGGCCAACCTGCGGCGTAGCCCTCCAGGGCTACGCCGGTCCCCGGGGAGCGGTCGGAACTCGTCCGTACCGAAGACGGCTTCAGGCTGAAGAGTCGTCGGAGTCGGCTGCGAGCGTCTTGCGCACGGCTCCTGACCGGGGGACGCCGTCGACTTCCACACAGATGCCAAAAACGCGGCCGTGGCCGGTCCAGCCGTTGACGTTGCCACGGTTGTTGCTGATCTGCACCCGCTTCCTGGCGGGGTCCACGGACGAAACCAGGTGTAGGTAGACCGTCCCGGCGACCCGGGCGAGGACGATGTCCCCGACCTCCAACGTCGACGGGTCGACCGGAGCAACGACCACCTGTTGTCGACTGCGTATCAGCGGGACCATCGAGGAGCCACTGGGCCGGAACGTCACGGTGGCTCCGCCGGCAACCCTGCCCGCCACTGCATCCAATGCACCCATCCGATGAGCGTGGCAGATTGCGCTGTATCACCCCACCGATTTACTCCTCCTCGGCCCCATCGGCGAGGTGAACGGTGCATGATGCGGCATCAGAGGCGGGGCGCAGTGATCCGGAGGGAACGGCTACGGACAGGTGGCGGTTCGGAGCGAGGGGGTCCGGTGGGCGGCGTTGCCGGGTGCGACCAGGCCGGTTTCGTAGGCGAAGACGGCGGCCTGGGTGCGGTCGCGCAGCTGCAGTTTGCGCAGGATGCGGCCCACGTGGGTCTTGACCGTCTCCTCCGCGACGACCAACACCTGGGCGATCTCCGCATTGGACAGGCCCTGGGCCACCTGTGCGAGGACTTCGGTCTCGCGGTCGGTGAGGGCATCGATGCGCACGCCGGTCGGCTGCTTGGCGCTGGGACTCACGCGGGAGAACTCTGCGATGAGCCGCATCGTGATGTCGGGGGCGAGCAGGGCCTCGCCCCGGGCCACCACCCTTACGGCTTCCGCGAGCTGGATGCCGGAGGCGTCCTTGAGGAGGAAGCCGGAGGCCCCGGCGCGCAGCGCCTCGTATACGTACTCGTCGAGGTTGAAGGTGGTCAGGATGAGGATCTTCGTCGAGGTCCCGGGGGTGGACGTGATCCGGCGGGTGGCCTCGATGCCGTCCAGGCCGGGCATCCGGATGTCCATCACGATCACGTCGGGCGCCAGCTCCTCGGCCCGGGCGACGGCCTGCGTGCCGTCCCCGGCCGTGGCCACGACCTCGATGTCGGGCTGGGCGCCGAGCAGGACGGAGAAGGCATCCCGGACCATGGCCTGGTCGTCGGCGATGAGCACGCGGATGGTCATGCGTAGGTCTCCTTGTCGGCGGCGGGCTCGGGCGTAGGCGCGGGTGCGGGGCAGGCCGGCAGGGCCGCGCTCACCTCGTAGCCGCCGTCGGGGGTGGGGCCAACGGCGAGTTCGCCGCCGAGCATGGCGACGCGCTCCCGCATGCCGATGACACCGTGCCCGGCACCGGGTGACGGGGCAGCGGGGAGTGTGGCGGGCCCGTTGACGACCCTCAGGCACAACGCATCGTGTGCGTAGGTGAGTTCGATGCTCGTCGCGGCACCGGGGGCATGGCGCAGAACGTTGCTGAGGGCTTCCTGGATGATGCGGTAGGCAGACAGCTCCACGCCCGGGGGCAGATGACGAGCGGTGCCTTCGATCCGGGTGGTGGCGCGGAGGCCGGCAGCTCGCACGTTGCCGAGCAGCCCGTCGAGCTGCGCCAGGGAGGGCTGCGGGCTCGTGCCGGTTGTGCTGTCGCCCGGACCGTTCGACCGCAGGAGGCCGAGCATCTGGCGCAGTTCGGCCAGCCCCTCCAGCGCGTTGGCGCGGATTGAGGCCAGCTCGGTGACCAGCGCCGCTGGTGGAGCCTGAACCCGGTAGGGCGCGGCATCGGCTTGGATGGAGATGAGCGACAGGTGATGGGCCACCACGTCGTGCAGCTCGCGGGCGATTCGGGTGCGCTCTTCCAGGACGGTGCGCAGCGCCCGTTCCCGGGCCGTGGCGGCCATCTGCTCGGTGAGGCGTGCATGGTCCTCGCGGCGGCCGCGCACCACGGCTCCGATGAGCAGGGCCAGAGCGAACAGCGAGATGGCTCCGGTGATCATCGTCCAGGAGCCGACGGTACAGCCGGACAGCTTCAGCGCAACGGCCAGCACGGTGCTGAGTACGGCCGCGGTGATCGCCGAGAACAAGCGCACCCGCAGCGCGAAGAGGAAGAGGACCCCGGCGTGCACCATCCACACGTAGATCCGGGTGTCGTGGGTGGGCGGATACGCCAAGGTGATGCCGGTGACGAAGGCCATCGACAGCCACCAGACGGCCGCCGGCCAGCGCAGCGCCACCACCAACATGGCCGCGTGCCCGGTGGCCAGGATCGGGGCGGTCGTGCCCGCCGCCGCAGCGGTGATCAGAACGGCTGCGAAGCACACGAGGCTGTGGGGCAGCCAGCGTAGCCAGCGCGGCCAGGCCAACGGCGGCATGGGGCAGCCCCGTAGGGGGATCAGATCAGCCCGCAGGATGCGAAGGCCGGGGCGGTCTGCCATCGCAGCGAGCGTATCGGACACGTGTTCATTATCTGACATCGCCAGTACTTCACTGTTCATCCCTGACGAATCTACGGAGCAACGCCTTGGCAGGCATCGCGCTGGAGAGCCACATCGGTGTGTAGCTCTCCAGGGGGACGACACAGATGGCATCGAGAGACAGTCTGGGGAGAGGGCGGGAACAGGTCGGGTCGACCCTCGCCCTCACCTTCGCCCGGGGCACCGGGGGACACACAGTGCGGTCAGGCACCGGACCGGGGACGGGTGCGGGTGTGGGGGCGGACGTCGATGACCGTCATGCCTGCCGAGCGGGCAGCCTCGATGCCCTCGTCACTGTCCTCGTAGACCGTGCAGCGCGCAGGACGTACCGCGAGGAGCTCGGCCGCACGCAGGAAGATGTCGGGTGCGGGCTTGCCCCGGTCGACGTCGTCGCGGGTCACCAGCGTGTCGAAGTGCCCGCTGAACGGCTGGTGGCGCAAGGTCTCCTCGATGACGCGGCGCGCTCCGCCGGACGCCACCGCCATGGGGACCCGGCCGTGCATGGCCTCGACGACCTGGAGCACCTCCCGGTGCGGCCGCACGGCGTGGGCCTCCTTCAGGAACATCTCGTCGCGGTCGGCGACGAGATGCCCCACGGGGCGGGACAGTTCGAGGGCGCGTTCGCGGATCAGCGTGCGGATCATCTCCCCCGACGAGAGGCCGGTACGGGCGTCGAACCACTCCTGTTCCAGGCGTACGCCTTCCGTGGCCAGGACGGCCGCCATGGCACGGTAGTTGGCGTACTGGCTGTCGACCAGGGTGCCGTCCCAGTCGAAGAGCAGGCAGTCGGCGTGGTGGGGGGTGAGGTCGGGGTGCATGCGAAGGTCCTTGCGGGTGCGGGTGCGGGTGCGGGTGCGGGTGCGGGTGCGGGTCGGTGGCGGGCCGGTGCGGGTTCTGTGATCGGGCCGGTCCGGCAGGGTGGTCCGGGACAGGCGGGTCGAAGGGGCGCGGAGGGTGTTCAGAGGGCGTTCAGCCGGCGTGGCGCACAGCGGCTTCCGGCTGGCCGGCCGCCATCAGCGGCCTGCCCCTGGTCTCGGGCATCCACCGCGCCAAAGCCAGCGCCGAAGCGCCCGTGACGGCCGCGTACAGGGCGAACGTCCCGGCCAGCGACAGCTGCTGGACCAGGGGGAGGAACGTGGTGGCGACCACGAAGTCCGCCGCCCAGTGGGCCGCGGTGGCCAGGCTCATGAGCGCTCCTCGTGCCTCGGAGGGATAGATCTCCGATATGTACACCCAGAACACCGCGGCAGGGCCGATCGCTCCGGCCGTGATGAACACGCACAGCAGGGCGGCGGTGACCGCGCCGTCGTGGCCGAGGAGCCCGGCGGCAGT
The DNA here is from genome assembly GCF_044769385.1 of Streptomyces sp. NPDC090445. Lineage (NCBI taxonomy): Bacteria > Bacillati > Actinomycetota > Actinomycetes > Kitasatosporales > Streptomycetaceae > Streptomyces > Streptomyces sp. NPDC090445. Next base: position 31,572 of record NZ_JBIVXV010000011.1, read on the forward strand.
GATGCCCAGGGCGGTGATCGCCATGACGACGAGTCCGCCGATCATCAGTGGCCGTCGGCCCCAGCGGTCCAGGAACAGCACGGTGACCACCGTGGCCGCGACGTTGCACAGCCCCACCAGGATCGAACCGACGATCCCGCCGGCCGATGTCAGACCGCCGGCGGCCAGGATGGTCGGCGCGTAGTAGATGGCGGTGTTCAGGCCGGTCAGGTGGACCAGCACGGCGATCGCCAGGCCCAGCGCCACCCACCGGCGCCCTGCCCTGGCGCAGGCCTGACGCAGGCCGGTGCCGCGCACGCGCACCGGGGCCCGCACTGCGGGGCCGCTCCGCGTCGCGATGCCGAGCCGGGCAGCCGCCAGTGCCGCCCGGGCGCCGTGGCCCCGGCTGTGCAGCCAGTCCGGCGACTCGGGTACGAGGAACACTCCGCCCAGCAGGAGGAGGGCGGGGGCGATGCCCAGGGCCAGCATCCAGCGCCAGGCTCCGGCCGGTTCGAGGGCGTAGGCGACGATGTAGGACAGCAGCAGCCCGACCGTGATCATGAGCTGGTTGAGCGTGACCAGGGCGCCTCGGCGGGCCGGCGGCGAGATCTCCGAGATGTACAGCGGTACCGCGAAGGACGTGGCTCCCAGGGACAGGCCGACCAGGAAGCGCCCGGCGAGCAGCGGCCCGCTGCCGGTGGCGGCCGCGGAGGCGAGGGTGCCCAGCGCGTACACCCCGGCCGCCGAACCGATCACGGGAAGCCGTCCGAAGCGGTCGGCGAGCCGGCCGCTGCTGGGAGCCGTCACGGCGGCTCCCAGCAGGGCGGCGGACACGGCGGCGCCCTGGGCCCAGGACGAGAGGCCGTAGTCGGCGGTGACGAGCGGCAGGGCGCCGGCGATGACGCCCGTGCCGTAGCCGAAGAGCAGCCCGCCGACCGAGGCGACGCAGACCGTCAGGGTGCGGGTGGCCGCCGGTGATCTCGTCGGGCTCACAGGCCCTCCGGCACCGTGTCCGAGACACCCGTGATGTCCACGGCGGCGCCGCCGGCGGCGGCCGAGGCCACGAGCGCGCTGCCCACCCGGGCCGTGCGCCGGGACTCCGCGAGCGACATCGGGGCGGGCCCGCCCCCGCGCACGGCCCGCGCGAAGGCTTCGACCTGGCGCTGGTAGTGGTCCGTTGCCGGGATGGTCTCCTCGCGCACGCCGTCCGTGGTGAGGACGGTGATGACCCCGTCCTCACCGCCCATGGCCCACGCATTGCGCACCGTGAGGGTGCCGCGGGTCCCCTGGAGCTCGTAGGCGGCGCGCGGCCCGTAGTCGATGCTGTAGTCGACGACCGCGGAGCGCCCCTGCCCGAAGTCCATCGTCGCGACCGCGCTGGAGTCCACGCCGAGGCCCGGGCGGCTGCTGAATCGGGCGCTCACCTGCCGGGGGGCCTGCCCGAAGAACAGCAGCGGGACGTCGACGGCGTAGCAGCCGACGTCCCAGGTGGCTCCGCCGCCCAGCGCAGGGTCCAGCCGGATGTTGCCGCTGCCGGCCTCGATGCGGAACGCGAACGACGCCCGTACGAGACGCAGCTCGCCGATCTCGCCGGAGGCGAGGATCTCGGCGGCGCGCCGCTGCTGCGGGTGGAAGCGGTACATGAAGGCCTCCATGACGGTGCGCGATGCCGCCCCGGCCGCCTTCTCGATGCGCGCGCAGCCGTCCTCGTCCATCGCCATGGGCTTCTCGACCAGGACGTGCTTGCCGGCCGCCAGGGCCCGCAACGTCCACTCGACGTGTTCGGTGTTGGGCAGCGGTACGTAGACGGCGTCGACGGCGGGGTCCGCGAGGAGCGTCGCGTAGTCGCGGTGGGCCGTGGCGCCGAGAGCACGGCCGAGCCCGGCCGCGGCGGCCGCCCGTTCGGGCCGGCTGGCGACGGCGGCCAGCGTGCAGCCGGGTGTCGCGGCGATGGCGGGCATCAGGTGGCCGGCGATGTAGGAGGTGGCGCCCAGGACACCCCAGCGCAGGGTGGCGTTCCGCTCGTCGCGGGCCGTCATGCGTGCTCCTGCCGAAGTGCGTGCTTCTGCCGAAGTACGTGATCCTGCTTCTGCCGAAGCGCGTGCTCCGGCCGTCGTGCGGTGTCCTGCCTCATGCGTTGTCCTCCTGGATGAACCGGGCTGCGCGTTCGGCGACGGCGGCCACGGCTGCGTGGATGTTGCCGGTGATCATGTTCGGGATGACGGAGGCGTCGGCCACCCGCAGCCCGCTCGTGCCCCGCACCCGCAGCCTCGGGTCGACGACCGAGCCGGCGTCTGCGTCGACGCCGATCCGGCAGGTGCCGACCGGGTGGAACTGGGTCTGGGCGTTGGCCCGTACGAACGCCTCCAGTTCGCGGCGGGTGGCCGTCGCGGCGAGCGGTGCGCGGCCGGTGGTCAGGCCCGCGAGCGGGTCGGTGGCGGCGATGTCACGGGCGATGCGCACCCCCTCCACCAGGACGTCGAGGTCGGCGGGGTCGGTGAGGTAGGCGGGGTCGATCAGGGGGTGCTCGCCGGGGTCGGCGGAGGTCAGGGTCAGCCGGCCGCGGCTGGCGGGGCGGGTGACGCCCGGGCCGATGGTGAAGCCGTGGCCGAGGCGGGCCGCGTTGTTGAGGTCCTTCATCGGAGCGAAGGACAGCTGCACCTCCGGTGTGTCCGAGGTGCTGCCGAGGCACACGAAGCCCCCGGCCTCGCCGAGGTTGGAGGAGTCGGCGACGGAGTGGCCCTCGGCCGTGTCGTAGGCGAGCGAGACCTGCACGTGGTCGTGGAGGTTGGAGCCGACGCCCGGCAGGTCGACGGCCACGGGAATGCCCAGCGCCGCCAGGTCGGCCGCCGGGCCGATGCCGCTGAGCAGCAGCAGCTGGGGGGCGGCGACGGCTCCCGCGCACACCACGACCTCGGTGGTGCAGCGGATCGGCGTCACCGCGGCGCCGCGCCGGATCAGTACGCCCGCCACGCGGCCGGCCTCCGGCAGCAGGCCGTGCACGGTCGCGTCCGTCACGAGGGTGAGGTTGGGGCGTTCCAGGGCGGGGCCGAGGTGGGTGTGGGCGGTGTGGCCGCGGCGGGCCGGTGCGCCGGGGGCGGCGGCGGTGCGGGTGGTGCGGTAGAGGCCCACGCCTTCCTGCCGGCCGGCGTTGAAGTCCGGGTTGCCGGGCAGCCCGTACTTCTGCGCGGCTTCGACGAACGCCGCGGCGAACGGATGGGGCTCGGTGTTCTCCGCCACGGGGAGGCTGCCGTACCGCGCCTCGTGGGCGGGGCCTTCCAGGCGTTCCAGATACGGCAGCAGGTGGCGGGCGTTCCAGGTGTCGCCACCCCAGCGCTGCCACGCGTCGAAGTCGGAGGCGGCGCCGCGGATGTGCACCATGGCGTTGATCGCGGCGGATCCGCCGACGACCCGGCCGCGGGGCCAGGCGAGGCGCCTGCCGTCGAGGGCGGCCTGCGGCACGGTGCGGTAGCCCCAGTCCAGCTCGCCGCCGAGCAGTGACGGCCAGGCGGAGGGCCGGGCGATCCGCGCGTCGGTGCCGGCCGGTCCGGCTTCCAGGAGCAGGACCCGCCGGCGGGGGTCCTCGCTGAGCCGGGCGGCGACGATGCTGCCGGCCGCGCCCGCGCCGACCACGATGTAGTCGTAGGGGGTGGAGCTTTCCATGGGTGTGTCCTTCGCTCTTCCGAGCAGGGGGAGGGGGGTGGTGCGTCGGTGTCAGGTCGCGAGGAATCCGCCGTCGACGCCGATGACCTGCCCGTTGACGTACGAGGAGGCGGGGGAGAACAGCCACAGCGCCACATCGGAGACCTGCCGCGGGGTGCCGATCTCCCCGGACGGGATCAGGCCCCGCCAGGCCGTCGCCCCGCCGACGGCCGCCTCGGAGGCGGTCAGCATGTCGGACTCGACGGGGCCGGGGGCGACGGCGTTGACACGGATGCCCTCACGGGCGTGTTCGACGGCCGCCATGCGGGTCAGGGACACCGCTGCGTGTTTGGAGGCGGCGTACGCGCCGATGCCGGGGAAGACGGTGCGGATGCCGTGCACCGACGTGTTGTTGACGATGCTGCCGCCGCCCTGGGCGGACATGATCCGCAGCTCCTCCCGCATGCACAGCCACAGCCCGCGGGTGTTGACGGCGAAGGTGCGGTCGAAGTCCTCGGGAGCCAGGTCCGCGAGGCGCCCGTCGCCGGGAATCCCGGCGTTGTTGAAGGCGCAGTCGACCCTTCCGTACAGTTCGACGGCCCGTGCGAACAGGTCCTGGACCTGGGCGGGGCTGGTGACGTCGCAGCGTACGAAGCGCGCTTCACCCCCGTGCGCCCGGATTTCGCGCTCGGCCTCGGCGCCGCGCTCCTCGCTCCGGGCCGCGATGACGACGCGCATTCCGGCTTCGGCGAACGCGGCGGCGGAGGCCCGGCCGATTCCCGTGCTGCCGCCGGTGACGACCACGACCGCGTTCTGCGGCGGCTGGTGGGCGTCGGCTCCGTCACTCATCGGTCGGCTCCGACGCATTGCTGCGGCCGGCCGGCGTCCGACCCCAGCAGGCGGCCCATGCCCGCGCACGCCCGCTCGATCTCGCTGTCGGTCACGTCGTTGAGGAAGCACACCTCGCCGATCGCGGTGAGGATCGGCAGGTTCTGCTTGCCGTCGCGGTGCAGCACGGTGTCCGCAAGGCCCTCCAGGACGAGTTCCACGTCGCAGAAGAGCGGGTGCGAAGGTGCGAGCCCCAGGCGTCGCGCCACGGCGACGAGGCGGTCGAACCGGTCGCCGTCGATCAGGCCCCGGCCGACGGCGATGAGCGCGGAGAAGACGCAGTCCATGGCCACGGCTTCACCGTGCAGCAGCTCGGGGAGGGCCCGCATCTCCACCAGGGGCGAGAACGAGTGCCCGTAGTCGACGGACCGCTTCAGGTCCTTCTCCCACAGATTGGGCTGGAGCTCCTCGGCCATTCCCGCGATGGCCCGGCCGATGACCTCGTCGGCAACGGTTGCCTCCAGACCCCCGCTGCCGGGCTCCGGGTCCTGGAAGCGCTTCTCGATGAGCTCCGCGCCGTACTCCTCCAGGAGCTCGAACAGGCGGAGGTCCTTGATCAGGGCCATCTTGAAGATCTCGCCCATGCCGTTGCGCAGCTGCCGGTCGGGGACGGTCGCGAGGAAGGAGCGGTCGATCAGCGTCCTCGGCGGGGGTGTGTAGGCGCCGAGGCGGTTGCGGTACCCGCCGTAGTTGATTCCCGACTTTGCGGCCACGCTGACGTCCACTTGGCCGAGGAGGGTGGTCGGTACCCGGACGAAGGGGATGCCGCGCCGGTAGAGGCTCGCGGCGAGCCCCACCACGTCGGCGACGACGCCGCCGCCGATGACGATCGGCGGGGAGCTGAGGCGGTTGGTGCCGACCTCGTTGAGCTTGTCGACCACCTCCAGGACGCGCTCGATGGATTTGTTCTCCTCCGAGCCGGGAAGCGTCAAATAGTCGACGCTCACTGCATTCTCTGCGAAGTAGGCGCGGATTTTCGCGCCGTACAAGTCGTCCACGGAATGGTCGAGGATGACGAGCCGTGTTCCTGCGCCGCGACCCCCACCCGGAACGGTGAGGAGTTCGGGGTTCGCCGGATTCAGCAGGCCGTGGGCTTTGACGATCTCGTATTCGACGGGTAATTCCGTCCGGATCTTCCAGCTTTGCTGGCGCGTGGAGTCCTTCATGGTGCTTCTCCCTCTCGCTGATACAGCGTTCGGTTTGTTGCACTATGAAACATACAGGGGGAGGGGGGTGGTGCAAGCGGGTTGTTTGCGCGTTATGCCCATCTTGGGCGACGCATTGATGAGCGAGATGAGTCGTCTTCTGTCCCCGCCTGTCCTGTTCTGGTCGGACGCGGTGGCAGTTCGCGCCGTGACCTGAAATGCACCCTACTTCGGTCTGCGGTTCCCGGATTCGCTTGAGGAGGGGCGTCCGGCCCGTCGGTGCCGCGGGCCGAAATGATTCGCTCGGATCCGCTCTCGACGGGGTTGGAATCCGGATGGCGGGCTGAAATTCGTATACGGTCCGGCCGCTGCCTTTGTGGCGCACGTCACCGTCAAATCCGCCGCCGCCATCCATCATTTGAGACGCGCGAGAACCGCCGATTCGGACGGCCCGCGGGAAACCGCCGGTAACACCGTGGATGCCGGCGCCGGCCGCGGACGCCGCACCCGATACGAGCTGTGCCCCCGGCCGCTACCCTGCGTGCCCGGGCGCGACCCCGGCGGATCGCGGGACGCCCTCGACCGGCAGCTCCAGGCTGAGCCGGAAGCCGCCGTCGGCCGTCGGTCCCGAGGTGACGTTTCCGCCGAGAAGGGCGGCGCGCTGGCTCAGGCCGGCCAGGCCGTAGTGGGCACCGGGCAGCGGCAGCGCGGGCCGGCTGGGCGCGGTGTTGGTGACCGTTACGCGGATCAGGCCGCTCTCGTGGCGCAGGTCGACCTTCGCGGTGGCGCCGGGGGCGTGTTTGCGCGCGTTGGTCAGCGCTTCCTGGACGGTGCGGTAGACGGCCCGCTGCACGGTCGGCGGGAGTCCGTCGGGAAGCTGCGAGCTCAGCTCGGTCTCGATGCCGCTGCTGTCGACCAGCTGCCGGATGTCGGCGAGGGAGGGCTGCGGGGTGAGTTCCGTGGGCCGTCCCCCGGACGCCCGCAACACGCTGACCATGTGGCGCAGCTCGTCCAGGGTCTGGACGCTCAGCCGCCGGATCGTGGCCGCCGCCTCCTTGACCTGCGCGTCACGCGTGCCGACCTGGAGTGCACCGGCCCGTACGGCGATCAAGCCGACCTGGTGGGACACCACGTCGTGCATCTCTCGCGCGAGCTGCGCACGCTCCTTGGCCAGGACGGCCTGGGCGGTCAGCATCTGCTCGTGGTCGCGCGCCTCCGAGATCTCCGCCAGTCGCGCCGACAGGTCCCGCCGGGTCTGGACGAGCTGCCCCAGGAAGATCGGGGCGGCCGCCGTCGCCGCCGTGTACCCGAACGTGATCAGCGTCGTGGCCCTCGTCAGGTCGAGGGTCGGTGTGAGCAGCGCCGGCGTCCTGGTGATGTCACTGATCGTGAAGGCCAGGGCGCATCCCGCCAGGAGGATGCGGTGGCGGCTGAGCGAGGCGAGGGTGTACAGCGCGACCAGGCAGGCGAAGACCGCGTCCGAGAACAGGACTGCGGGCAGGGTGAGCGCGAAGGTCACGAGCGGCAGGCGACGGCGCAGGAGCAGGGCCAAGGCCGCGACGAGGGCGCAGGCCATGCGCATCGGCTCGTCGCTGTCCCAGTGGACCCAGACGTCCGCCAGTGCGACCGCCACCACGGCGGCGTCCAGCAACGCGGGTGTGCGGCGGCTGATCATTGCGTCTCCGTCCCCAGGAGGCCGGCCCGCTGGGCCAGCAGGGCTGCCTGGACGCGGCCTCCCACCTCGAGCTTGATGAGGATGGCGCTGACGTGGTCCTTCACCGTGCCGGTACCCAGGTGCATCCGTTTGGCGATGTCGGCGTTGGACAGTCCCTCGCCGATCAGGACCAGCACATCGCGCTCCCGGACGGTCAGCCGTTCGAGCAGGCGTGCCTCGGGAGCCTGAGCCCCGGCGGTCAGGAAGCCGTCCACCACGGTCCGCGTGACCTTCGACGACAGTACGGTGCCGCCCTCGGCCAGGGAGCGCACCAGGAACGGAAGCTCCTCCGGGTCGGTGTCCTTGAGCAGGAAACCGGCCGCACCGGAGCGCAGCGCCGTCTCCACGTATTCGTCCATGTCGAAGGTCGTCAGCATGGCCACCACCGGCGGAGCGGGGAGCCGGCGCAGCTCGGCCAGGACGGTGAGTCCGTCCATATCCGGCATCCGGATGTCCAGGAGCACCAGATCGGGCGCCGTCTCGCGCACCACCTGCAGCGCCCGCCCGCCGGAAACGGCCCCCACGACCTCGATCCCGTCCGCGGCGTCAAGGATGTGCCGGAAGCCCGTGCGGATCAACGCTTCGTCGTCTACCACCAGAACCCGGATCACGTGTGCTCCATTCGACATCTGGACCACAGTCCGATTCGTACCACTCTAGAACTTTTTGCACCGGTTCCCGGTGGCAGGACCCACCGCTCAGCAGGTTCCCACCAGCCGATCGGCGGGGGCGTTCGGGACATGTGGCGGATGGTTGCGGCGGCAACGGTCGCCGAACCTGAACATGTGCGCGCATCCCGGCGCCGGCGCTCCCCGGTCCCCTGCACCGGTGGCTCTGCCGAGGCGCGACGACGTACGGCCCATGCGCTGCGAACACTCCCGCCACACCCGTCGCCCAGCCGGTGCGACGGTCACGCTCCGGCGCCACGCCGGACGCGGAAGGAGGGCATCCACATGACGGTCCGCCTGACACTCGTGTGTGCGGCCGCGGGGAACACCGCCGGCATCTTCGGCGACCGGCCCCAAAGCGCGCGGACGCCGTACTCGGCGACCACGGCCGGTATGTTCCCGCCACCACCCCACTCGTCCACCCTCCGGGCTCCCTCGAGTCGCTGTGCGACCACGGCCGACGAGTTCGGACTGAAGGCCACACCCGAGCTGGCCCTGCGCGATTTCGACTACGGCGAGTGGAGCGGCCGCCAGATGGCCGAGATCGCCGCCACCAACCCCTACGGTTTCAGCGCATGGCTCACGGACCCCGACGCCACACCGCACGGAGGGGAATCCGTCCGGCAGCTCTGCCGCAGGACCGCCGCCTGGCTGCACGACCTGCCGCAGGACGAGGAGGACGCCCTGGCCATCACCGAACCGGGCGTCATCCGCGCCACGATCCTGCACGCCCTGTCCGTTCCGGCCAGGGCCTTCTGGCACATCAAGGTGCCGCCCCTGTCCATCGTGACCGTCACCTCACGCGCCGACCGTTGGGACGTCCAGTTCAACGGCATCACGCTCTGAACCGTTTGCAGGGCCCGGGCTCCGCACCGGCGACCCCGCCGGCGGCCGATCCTGGCTGCGTCCGGAACTCGGCGCCGGGCGGAGGGCGTGGCGCCGGGCGGAGGGCGTGGCGCCGAACGTCACGGAGGAGGGGCCGAGGTCGGCGGTATGGAGTTGAGGCAGCGGTCGCCCTGGGCGCGGAGGGCTGCGGCGAGTCCGGGCGGGAAGTCGACGAGGGTGAAGTCGGTGTCCACCGAGGTGATCATCCAAGCGAGGTCGCGCGGGGTGTCGGCCCCCAGGTGCAGCAGGCAGCTGTGGTCGTCGACGGGCTCGATGACCCCCATCCCGGGCCAGACGCGGTCGGCGACCACGGCTGCGGATTCGTGCAGGGTGACCGTTGCCCGGAAGGGCCACGCCTGCGCGGAGAGACGGCGGGCCACGTATGCGGCAGCGTCACCGTCGGGTACGTCGCGGGGCGTGAACCGCGGGCCCGTCGGCGTGCGAGGGGCGAGCCGGTCGACGCGGAAGGTGCGCCAGTCGTCCCGGTCGGTGTCCCAGGCGACGAGGTACCAGTGGCGGTCGAAGCTGACCAGGCTGTGCGGTTCGACCGAGCGGACGCTGGTGCCGAGGCGGGGGCTCGTGTAGTCGAAGCGCAACCGCTCGTATCGGCGGCACGCCTCGGCGATGACCACGAGCGTGTCCGCGGAGACCTTGGGCGCCGGGGCCACGCCGGCCCGGACGGTGGCGCTGCGCAAGGTGTTGACCCGGTGCCGAAGCCGGGCGGGGAGCAGGTGCTCCAGTTTGGTCAGGGCGCGCAGGGCGGACTCCTCGATCCCCACCACCGAACCGTCCGCCCCGGTACGCAGGCTCACGACGACGGCGACGGCCTCCTCGTCGTCGAGCAGCAGCGGCGGCAGCTTGGATCCGGGCCCCAGCCGGTAGCCGGCGGTGCCCTGGGTCGCCTGGACCGGGTAGCCGAGGTCGCGCAGCCGCTGTACGTCCCGGCGCAGCGTGCGCGGGCTGACAGCGAGGCGTTCCGCCAGTTCGCTCCCTGACCACTCACGCGGGGTCTGCAGCAGGGACAGCAGTTTCAGCAGCCGTCCGGAGGTTCCCAACATGGGACCAGAGTGCCGCAGGCTTGGGAACGGAACTGACCTAAGCGAGCCGTAGCGTCACGGCCATGGCGAACACGACCACGACCACGACCACGACCACGACGACGCCCACGACCTCCGCTGTCCACCCGTTCCGCATCGACGTCCCGCAGGACCAGCTCGACGACCTCCGCTCCCGCTTGTCCGCCACCCGGTGGCCGGACGAACTGCCCGGGGTCGGCTGGAGCCGCGGTGTACCGGTGGCCTATCTGAAAGACCTGGCCGAGCACTGGCTCACCGCCTACGACTGGCGGACGCACGAGGCGGCGCTCAACGCGTTTCCCCAGTACCGCACGACCATTGCAGGGCAGAGCCTCCACTTCCTGCACGTACGGTCCCCCGAGCCCGATGCCACCCCGCTGCTCCTGCTGCACGGCTGGCCGGGCTCGGTGGTCGACTTCCTCGACGTGATCGGTCCTCTCTCCGATCCCCGGGCGTACGGCGGTGATCCCGCCGATGCTTTCCACCTGGTCGTCCCCTCACTGCCGGGATTCGGCTTCTCGACCCCGCTGGCGGGGCCCGGAATGGACTCGGCCGCAATGGCCTCGGTGCTGGCCGGGCTGATGTCCCGTCTCGGCTACACGCGCTACGGCGTCCACGGCTACGACACCGGCTCCTGGGTCGCGCCGCAGATGGGCCGACAGGAACCGGAGCACGTCATGGGCGTCCACGCCAACGCGGTGATCACCTTCCCGGCGGGGGAGGAAGGCGAAACGGACGGCCTCACGGAAGCCGAACAACGGCGCTGGCAGGCCATGCAGAACTTCAACGACGGCTATCTGCAGTGCAACGCCAAGCGCCCGCAGACCGTCGCCTACGCCCTCACCGACTCGCCGGTCGGGCAGCTCGCATGGATGGTGGAGAAGTTCAAGGAGCTCACCGATCCCGAGGACGGGCTGCCCGAGGACAGCATCGATCGGGACCGCATCCTGACGCAGGTCTCGCTGTACTGGCTGACCGGAACCGCCGCCTCGGCCGCGCAGGTCTACTACGAGGAGGTCTCCGCGGTTTCCGCGGTCTCCTGGGGCGGGGATGCCGACGACGACCGGGACAACGGCCGGGACACCGCTCCCGCCCACGACTGCGCGGAAAGCGACGGACGGGAGGGCGACTGGGCGGCGGCCGGCGGGCGCGGGACCGTCCCGACCGCCGTCCTGCTCTCCACCCGTGACGTGACGATCCGCCGCTGGGCCGAACGCGACCACAACGTCGTCCGCTGGACCGAACTCGACCGCGGTGGCCACTTCCTCGCCATGGAAGCCCCCGACTCACTCGTCGCCGACCTACGCGCGTTCTTCAGCAGCCTGCGCTGACCGGAACAGAGGGGAAGGCGCCCCGCGCCCGGATACGTGACCGGCAGTTGTTCGCGATCGACGACGAGGTCACGGGGCCACGAACCTCTCCTTCGCCCGCCGGGGGAGCAGCGGGGGCTGTCGAGCTACCGCTCGTGCCCCATGGCGTCCAGTCGGCTTTTGAGCTGTCGCGTGAGCGTGTGGTTCTCCCCGAGGACGCGCCGGGCGTCGCCGTGTGCCTCCTCGTAGTGGATCAGTGCCTGGGCGATGTCGCCGGCGAGGCGGTGGGCACCGCCGAGCGTGCCGCGGGAGGCGATGGCATCGGGGTGGTCCCTGCCCAGCACGCGAACCCGGTCGTCCAGGACGGTTTTCAGCACGGGCAGCGCGGCGTCGAGCCGCCCGCTCTGCGCGTGCGCGCAGGCGAGGTTGTTGCGCGCTGTCAGCGTGTCGGGGTTGTCGGGTCCGAGAACCGTCGTCCGGCTCTCCAAGGCTTCCTCGAACAGGGCGATTGCCCGTTCGGACGCACCGGCGGTGCTGCAGCACGCCGCGAGGTTGTTGACGGACGTCATGACGTCCGGGTGGTCGGGGGGCAGCACGCGGCGCCGGTCGGCGAGGACCGCCTCCGCCAAGGCGACCGCGCGTTCGTCACCGGCATCGTTGTAGGCGAGGGCCAGGTCGCTGCGGGAGGTCAGCGTGTCCGGATGGGCCGTGCCCAGCACGCGTGCGCGGTCGTCGGCCGTCCGCTCGTACAGCGCTGTGGCCTGTGCCAGGTCACCGATGTCGCAGTACACGGAGGCCAGGTTGTGGGCGATGCTGAGGGTGTGCGGGTGGTCCGGTCCGAGCACGCAGCGGACGTCGCTGAGCAGTTCGGTGTACAGCGGGATCGCGAGGTCCGGGCGGCCTGCCGAGCTATGGGCGTACGCGAGGTTGTTGCGGGCTGTCAGCGTGTTCCGATGGTCCCGGCCGGCCTTGTCCTCCTGTCGGGCCAGGACCTCGGTGTACAGCGGGATCGCGAGGTCCGGGCGGCCCGCCGAGCCGTGGGCGTGCGCGAGGTTGTTGCGTGCCATCAGGGTCCGCTGGTCGTCGGGGCCGAACAGCCGGAGCGAGTCGTCGAGCGCGGCCTTGAGCTGGTCGATGGCCGGCTCGGTTCTGCCCGCTGCTTCGTGGGCCCCGGCGAGAAGGATCCGGGTGACGACGGTTGCCGGGTGGTCCGGCCCGAGCAGGTCATGGCGGCCGGCAAGGGCCGACTCGAACAGGGGGATCGCACGGGTGATGTCCCCGGCTTCCTCGTACGCCGAGGCGAGCGCGACGCGCAGGGCAAGGGTGAAGCGGTGTTCCGTGCCCATCTCGTGCTCATACGCGTGCAGTACGCGCTTCAGGTAGGGCACGGCGCGGTGCTGCAGGTCCTGCCTGATCAGGGAGGTGGCGGTGCTGAGGAAGAGGCCGTCGGCGGAGGGGAGCGGGTCGTGGCCGGCCGAGTTCGCGACCCACGCGTCGATGTGCGGGAGAAGGTGCCGGACGGATGCGTCGGCTCGGGGTGCGTCCTCGGGGACGGCGGCGGCGAGCAGAGCGACGGCGGCGGTCCGCCCTTCGGCGACGGCTTCGGGGCTCCGGTGCGGATCTCCCTCCTCCGGGGTGCGGCCGAGGGCCTGGACAAGCCGGTGGACGGCCACGGTGCCCGTCTCCGGCTCGGGGGTGATCATGCTGTAGGCGATCAGGAGACCGATCGCGTTGTTCACGGCTGGCGGGTCGGCGAGGCTGCCGAGCAGGGTGACGGGGATGTTCTCGGGCGCATACCAGGCCAGGATGCGCAGCAGATCCGTGGCCAGGGGTTCGAGGGCGGTGATCCGGTCCAGGGTGATGTTCCAGATCCGAGCGATGGTGTCGTCGGCCCGGGTCGTGGCCGAGCCCTGGCGGTACATCGCCGCCGGGTGGCCGGCGAGGAGGGCCAGGTAGGCGCGGGGGGTGGTCAGCGTGTTCTGGGCCAGGTACGCGCCCACTTGCTTGAGGGCGAGGGGCAGGTGGCCCAGTTCTTCGCACAGCTCGGCAGCGCCGTCCAGGTCCCGGGGGCCGGCGGCGGTGGTGACCCGGGTCAGCAAGGCAAGGGATTCTGCCGGGCCGAGGACGTCGAGGCGGACCACGGTGGCGGCAGCGGGCCATGAGGCGGCGAGACGGCTGGTGATGAGGAACCGGCCGGCGGGGGCACGGGCGAGGAGGTGGGCGATGTCGGCGGGGTCGTTGACGTTGTCCAGGACGAGCAGCCAGCCGGTGTGGGTGGCCAGCCATTGCAGGGCGTACTCGGCGAGCGCCTCGGCCGGCTGCCGCAGCAGGCTGGTGAGGGCGGGCTGCAGGGCGGTGGCCAGGTCGGCCAGGCCCTGCTGCACGCCGGCCGGGCTGTCGGCGGTGATCCAGCGGACGGGTGTGTGGCCGTGCGGGCGGGTGGCGGCCCAGTGGGCCGCCAGGGCGCTCTTGCCGATCCCGCCCAGCCCGTGCACCGCCTGAACCAAGGCGCTGCCGGGAGTGTTCAGGGCGGCATCGAGGAGGTCGAGCTCGTCCCCGCGGCCGACGAAGTGGTGGGGGCGGTCGCGCAGATCGTCCAGGCCCCCGGGAGCGTTCACCTCGGCGGCAGGCCGCAGTACTTCAGGTGGCAGGCTCACCGAGGTGATGGCGTTGTAGACGCCCGAGACGGCGATTCCACCGTTCGTGGCGGTCGCGTTCCCACTGCCGGACACCCGCTGCATGCCGCGCTGATCGCCAGGTGCCGCAGACCGGGCGTCCCGGACGTCCCGGACGTCCGGAGAAGCGGCATCGCCGCTGCTGCCCCTGCTCAATGGCTCCCCGACCACGCCGTCCCCCCAAAAAAAGAAACTTCTTGATCAGTTACTGCGATCCAGGGCGGTTACGTTGACGATGCCGCTGACGGCACTGGAGTCCCCTCCGTCGGCCTCCGCGTCCCCGGTGAGCACGGCCCGTGCCGCGCCCACGCCGCCGCCGACGTTCTTGATGCCGGAGACGGCACTGCCTCCGTCACGGGCGACGGCCTTTCCTGTCCCGATCACCGCGCTACCCGCCGAGGAGGCGACGAACGACACCAGCTCACGCAACTGCTCGGTCGCGCGCTCCCGCTCCTGGGTGTCGAGACCCTCCAGCAGGGCCTCGAACCGGCCCTGCCACAGCCCCTCCTGACGCACCCCCGCGGTCATGACATCGGCCGTGGCGACCTGGTTCAGGGCCTGCCCCGTTTGGTCCAGGCGCTCGAGCTCAGCCTGCCCCCGCGCGGCGTCGCCGCGGCCGAAGATCTCCGCGATCCGCCCGCGCAGCCCGTTCCATGCATCGGTGCCCGCCGCTTGGACCACCGCACCGCCGCCTGCCGCAGCCAACGCCGTCAATGCATCGACCAGCATGCCTTCGCCCCTTCGCGCCGCGGATCAGAGGCCCGCCGCGCTCCCCGCGCCGGGCCATCACGTAACGGCCAGTCAACAACACGCCCGGCGATTGCGAGGAGCTTTCGTCCCAACAGGGCGGCCGGTCCAGCTGTCGTGCGCCTCGGGCCCGGCCCTGGGGGCGGCCGGCCGCGTACCGCACTGCCGCGCGCCGCTTCGAGACTTCCGCACAAGGCCACTCGCGTGATCCGGACGAAGGCCGCTTCCGTGTACGGCGGTTACCGAACCGAGTGATCAAGTACGGCGCATCGTTCGACGCCGGGCGGTGAAGATCAAGCTAGCGCGGCGGCGGGCCGAACCCGCCCGGCGCGGCGGGGCCGCCGAACTGCGGGGTGCTGCCGAAGACCGGTGTGCCGCCGCCGAAGCCGCCGAAGCCGACGTGGCCGCCTGCCGGCCCCCACGGGCTCGGACCGGCCGTGTACGGGGCGGGCGCGGGGCCCAGCCGCGGCGCGAGGTAGTGGGAGACGACGGCGTGCAACTGCACCAGCCACTCCTGGAGCCGGGCGGCGCGCCGGTTGTGGATCTGGCACGAGTACGTGTTGCCGTCGTGGAGCCGGACCGTCACGACGAGGTGGCTGCCGCGGTGGCCAGGACCGTAGGTGATCCCGGCGAGCTCGTCCCACCCGAAGTCCGCCTCCACCCCTTCCACTTCGAAGACGACGCCCGAACCGTCCGCGACCACGCTGTTCTTGCGGTCGGCGATCACGATGTCAGGCGCGCCCTGCACCGGTACGGGAACCGCCCCCGGGACGGCGGGCGCCGCGGCCGGAATCGGCGGCATGCCGTGGGGGAGGGGCGGTACCGGCTGCGGCGGGTAGGGCGTCGACGGCGTGGCGGGAGCCGAGGGCGCAGGGGACATCGAGGGCGCAGGGGACACCGAGGGCGCAGGGGACGCCGGGGGCGGAGCGGACGCGGGAGGCGCCTGCGGCGGCCGTGGCACCTGCAGGGCCGCCGGGGGCGTCGCGGGCGCGCTGACCGTCGGCGTCCAGCCGGCGGCGGTGTCCTGTCGCGGAACCCCGCCGTCGGCGGTGAGCAGGTCCAGCAGTGCCGAGGGCGTCGGGCGCTCGGCCGGATCCTTCGCCAGACAGGCCGCGACCACCGGACGCAGTCCCTCCGGTACCGCGTCCAGGTTCGGCGGCTCGTGCACCGAGCGGTACATCAGGCCCATCGGGGTCCCCTCGCCCCACGCGCTGCCGCCGGCCGAGGCGACCAGCACCGCGCCGAGCGCGAACACGTCGGCGGCGCCCGTGACGTCATGGCCCAGGGCCTGCTCGGGCGCCAGGTAGCCGGGCGTGCCGAAGGCCGTGCCGGTCGCGGTCATCCGGGTGGACTCCAGGGCGCGCGCGATGCCGAAGTCGAGGACGCGCGGCCCGTCGTCGGCCATCACGATGTTGCCCGGCTTGAGGTCGCGGTGGACCAGGCCGCAGGCGTGGATCGCCTCCAGCGCCTCGGCGAGCGCCGCCGCGAGAGAACGCAGCCCCGCCTCGTCCATCGGCCCGCCTGCGGCGAGCCGGGCGGCCAGCGTGGGCCCGGCGATGTACGCGGTCGCCAGCCACGGCGGATCGCCGTCGACGTCGGCGTCCACCACCTGTGCCGTGTGGAAGCCGCCGACCCGGCGGGCCGCGGCCACCTCGGCCCGGAAGCGCTCCCGGAACGCGGGGTCCGCGGCGAGCTCCGGCCGGGCCACCTTCACGGCCACCGCCCGGCCTCCGCGGGAACGTGCCAGGTAGACCATCCCCATGCCGCCCTCGCCGAGCTTGCGCTCGACGCCGTACCCCCCGATCCGTTCCATACGCCCAGTATGGCGGCTGCGACCCGGTGCCCCGCCACCAGGGGCGGTGCCCCCGGCCCCCGCCCGAGGGCGTGCGGAACAGGGACCGCGGTGCGTACGGCTGGAGTCGAGCCCGCGCCGGTCGTCGATCAGACGCATCCTCAGGCCGTTCCCGAGGCGGCCTCACGGCCGGATCGTCCGACGGCGGACAAGGCCTGCACGTCCCGCGCCGACCACCGCCACGACATCACATGAGGCCCAGTACTATGCCCTTCAAGATTTGAACGCGCTCAATTCGGGGGGGCTCATGGGGGAGGCGTCGAGACGCCGGCTCGGCATCGTGCTGCGGTCGGCGCTCGCGGTAGAAGTCGCTGGAGTCGTAGGGGCGATGGTCACCCTGGCCGAGAGCACGGCGCTGAAACCGGAGTACGAGGGGGTCTTCGCCTACGCGACTGTGGTGCTGCCCGGCGCGGCCGTGGCAGTCCCGGTGTTCGTCTTCGCGGTGCACCTCCGCAAGGGCACGGCCGCCTGCTGGGCCGCGGCTTCGGGAATCCTTGCCCTGGTGTTCGTGACGATGCTGGCGGCAGCTGGGACGGGCCCCTGGATCGCCTGCTGCGCCGTCACGCTGTTCGCGTCTTACGCAGCCACCCTGGTCGCCCTGTTCGGCACGCAACGGCCTCCGCTCCTTTCCTCCAAGGCCGCAATCCCGGTGGCCCTGGTCGCGCTGGCATGGGCGGCGTGGTCGGCTTCAGGTCCCGGAAGCGACGTGGACTACGCAGGAACCTGGACCGCCCGTCAGGGCGCCGCTTCCTTGACGATGAACGCCGGCGACGGGCATTACACCCTGCAGGTCGGGACGTGCACGGAAGAGGGGGAATGGCACTTGGACCACCCACAGATGTCGACCTCGGTCCACGTCTGGCTCCGGCGTGAGGGAGCCACGTGCCTGGGCGGCCCACCGCAGGTACGGCTTCCGGTCGCCGAGGGCATGCTGGCGATTCCGCTCGTCGTGATTCCAGGGCCGGACGGCACCGAGCTGCTCCTCACCAAGCGGTGACGGTCCGGAGCGATCGAACCCGCAGCGCGTAGAGCAGCGGACCGACGGGAGGTACCGCGATGGGGCCATGCCGGACCTCGCCGCTCCGGTGAACGCGCTGCTCCGTGGAGGGATAGGATCCGCCCACGTGAGCGACATACGCGAGGCATCCTTCAGCGTCACGGGCCGCGTGACCCGGGACGAGTACATCGAGGCCGCCAAGGCCGCCGGGCTGTTCCGGCGAGGGCGGGCGGTGGCCGTCCTCGGCACGGTCTTCCTTGCCGCGGCGAGCGTGTCGCTGTCCCCGGACAGCCTCACCGTGCGCCCGGTCTCCCTCGGTATCGCGGTGGTGTACGGCCTCGTCGTGTTGCTGGTCCTGCCGCGGTGGGCGGTCGCCCGGGGCTTCCGCACCGGCCGGGCCGCCGAGGAGAAGCGGGCCGTGGTCGACCAGGAGGGCATCACGGCGTTCCGCGGCGAGGAGTCGATGCGGCTCGCGTGGGACGACGTCCGCTGGTACCACGAGACGCCCCGGCTACACGTGCTGGTGAGTCGTTGGCGCCGCCGGACCTGCCTCCTGGTGCTGCCCAGGCGCCTGTTCACGACCCCGGGCGAGAGCGACCTGTTCGGCGCCCTCGCCCACAGCCGGGCCGGCGACGGCGCTTAGCGCACCGCAAATCCGAGTGGTGAACAAGAGGGGGGCCGGATGACGACGTCGGCATGGGACGAGGCGCTCGACCGGCTGTGTGCCGTGCAGGTGTCGGAACACGATGATGCCGATTTCCCCGATGAGCTCTTCGACCGTGTGGACGCTCTGATTGACGCCCACGGTGCCGACGACATCGCCGAGATCGTCGCCGATGCCGTGGTGGCCGACCGGGCGACGGTGGAGCAGGCGATCGTGTTCCTGAACGTGGCAGCCTGGTCGGGAAGGGACAACGGTGCCTCCATGACCCGGACTCTGGACGAGTGGGTGCGGAAGGCGGACGACACTCTTCGTCTGGGCATCGCGCTGCATCACGAGTACTACCCCTTGCCCACACGTACAGAGATGTCCGCACGGCTTGCTGAGGTCGCCTTGCGCTTTCCGGAGCACCGGGAGATCTGTGAGCGTCTCGTCGTCGGTCGCCGCGCGGACTGACCACAATCGACCCGGGCTTCCTTGCCGGCGTCGCCCGGTCGTTGGTCTGCCTGTGACGCTGCCTGATGGGTCAGGGGTGCGTCAGCCCTGGTCATCCGGCTCCGAACGCCAGCGGACGGACAGTCTCCGGCCGTCTGCCACCCCGCCCGGGCTCGCGTCCTGGTCCGCCTCGGCCAGGACGCGGGGTGCGTGGGCCGGACGGGTGGACCGGGCGGGGCGGCGCCCGCGTGTGCAGGTGGCCGTCCGCGTGTGTGGAGTCTCATGGACTGCGGCCGGCCCGCCGCGCTTCCGTTCACCGTGTACCGGCCGCCCGAAGATCGACGGGAGGAGGCAAGGACCGGCATGAGCGAACACGCCCGTATCGACGTCCACCAGCACGTCATCCCGCCCGACCGCAGCCGCGCGATCGCCGACCGCGCCGCTGCACTCGGCTGGCCGGTACCCGCCTGGGACCGGCAGAGCGCGATCGCAATGATGGACCGGCGTTCGATCGCCACCGGCATCCTGTCGTACGCCGCTCCGCTCGGGGCTCCCGACGATGCCGAGGGAGCGCGGGCCACGGCCCGGGACGTGAACGAGTTCACCGCCGAGCTGGTCAAGGACCGGCCCGACCGGTTCGGCAATTTCGCCGTCCTCCCCCTGCCGGACG
Source organism: Streptomyces sp. NPDC090445 (assembly GCF_044769385.1). Lineage (NCBI taxonomy): Bacteria > Bacillati > Actinomycetota > Actinomycetes > Kitasatosporales > Streptomycetaceae > Streptomyces > Streptomyces sp. NPDC090445. The sequence goes on from NZ_JBIVXV010000011.1 coordinate 50,916, forward strand.
TGGACGGAGCGCTCGCCGAGGCCGTCCACGCCCTGGACGAGCTGGGCGCCGACGGCGTGATGGTCCTGTCCAACGCCCACGGGCACTACCTCGGCGAACGGGAGTTCGAGCCGCTCTGGGGCGAGCTGGACGCGCGTGCGGCGGTGGTCCTCGTCCACCCCACCGCGCCGCCGGGCGCGATGGTCCCCGGCCTGCCCAGCCCGCTCGTGGACTTCCCGTACGACACCGCCCGCACCGCCCTGCACCTGGCCGTCGCCGGTGTCCCGGGCAGGTACCCCCGGCTGAAGATGATCCTCCCCCACGCAGGCGGCTTCCTGCCGTACGCCGCCCACCGCTTCGCGGCCGCCGCCCGGCTGCGTCCGGGCACCACGTCCGAGGACCTCCTGGCCGAGCTGCGGCGCTTCTACTTCGACACGGCGTTCTGCGCGGGCCCCGCCTCGCTGCCCTCGCTCCTCGCCTTCGCCGCGCCTGGTCACATCCTGTACGGCAGCGACTTCCCCATGGTGCCCGAGGAGTGGTGCAGCGGCTTCGACGACGGGCTGGACGGCTACCCGCACTGGGAGGACGGGCAGCTCCACGCCGTCCACCGCGGCAACGCCGAACTCCTCATCCCCCGTCTCGCCCGGCCCTGAAGGCCGGCCCGGCCCCGAAGCGGTCGCTCCAGTCGCGCGCGGGTGGGGTGGCGCGGTGACGGGTCGGTGCGGTGGTCGGGCTCGCCCGCTGCTGTGGACGAATGGCCGAGGACGGCTGCGACGTACAGCGCCACGGGCAGGGTGGCTTCGCAAATGGTGTTCTGGTGGGTCACTTCATCGAGAGCGTCCACGGCGGCAGCTGCCCTGACGGCCGGGTCGAGGTCGAGGAGGTCTGTCAGCGCCCCCGGCAGGGATGCGCCGGTCCCGTATGCAGGGGCGAGCGATGCCCAGTCCGTGCCGTCCAGGAGATCCTGATGGTGGGGTAGCCCGTCGGGCTGAGGGCCCGCTGTCCAGATGCCGCGGTAGGTCACAGGCGGAGGCCACAGCGTCGTCGCGAGCGCGTTCTGCGCGCACGGCTCGTACCGGCGCTGTCCTGCGCCGCCGGGTCCAGGACGTCCTGGACCCGGCGGGAGGCATCTGGCTGACGACGTGCCGGGTGGCCGTAGACTCGCGCGCCATGGAAGAGATGTTCGAGCTGGGGGCCATCAGCTGCCCGTCCGGCAACCTGGTCCTCGTTGACGGTGGTCACCTGGGGTTGTGGAGCGGAGAGCGTTCGCCGGCGGATATCGATCCGGCCTTCCTCGGTATCGAAGACCCTGAAATGGCTGCCGACGTCATGGGCGCCCTTGACTTCGCAGTCACCGGGCCGGACGCTTCCGAAGCCGTTCGGACCTTCGACCGGCAGCCAGGCTCCAGGCTCCATGACATCCCGGCCTCCAAAGCCGCGGAATTCGAGGCGGCTTTCGATGAGCACTGCCGAACCGCCGGCTTCGATGCCCGGCTGGAGGCCTTGCCGGCTCGGGAGCCGCATGCCCATAGGGCGCGCCGGACAGCCGGTGAAGGCGGCGGCAGTTTCCTGATGTTCGGGGTGCCTGTCGTCGCAGTGGGCGGCGTACCTCGCAGCCGGGACCTGCCGGTCCTGGCCACACGGGTCGACTACGGCAACGGTGTCGGGGCACGTTGGTCCGAGATGTCGATCCGGATGAGCGAAGGCCAGGTACGGTCATCGGTGTCATTGGGTGACGTCGGCGTCGACTGGGCGCGTGTGCTCTTCGGCGATGCCGACGCCCTGAGTGCCTGGCAGCACGATGAGCCCGTGGACGGCTTGGCCGATGTTGCATTCTGGGGTGCCGCGGCAGATGAAGCAGCCGCAACGTTTGCCGCACCGGCACTCGGCGAGCCCGGCGAGGACCGCACTCGTGGGTGGACCGGGCTGCCCGTCTCGGAGGCCGCGGACAGGGCACGTGCTCTGTCGAGATGGAAGGACGAGACCGGACGGCGCATGGTCGTGGACTTCCGACCGCACTCCCATCACTGGCAGATCATGCGCAAGGTCCGTGCCTCACCAGTCGAGGCCGGGTCCGTGGAAATCGGCGATGCCCGAGTGCTCTGCGCAATGACGAGTTGGGGCGACGGCTACTTCCCGGTGATTGCCGATCTTGATGCCTCGGGAGATCTCGTCGCAGTTCGGGTGTGCTTCTCCGACGCGCCCTGAGCAACGCCCGCTGACGACTGCGCCGGATCCCGAGGCCCGCTCAAGCGACCAGGCGCAGCCAGGCCGCCGCGAGTGCGGCGTGACCGGCCGGTGTCGGGTGGACGCCGTCCGCGGCCCAGTACTCCGGGCCGGCCGTCGCGGCGAGTGCGGCGAACATGCCGTCGGCGGCGAGCAGTTGCGCACCGTACGTGCGGGCGAGCTCGCGCACTACCTGGATCTTCGGATCCAGGTCGGCGCGCCATTCCTTCCGTTCTTCCTCTCCGATGAGCACGCCGGCACCGGCCTCGACGACGCCCCGGATCGGCAGCAGGAACGGCTCGATGACGATCAGCTGCGTGCCCGCCTCGGCGAGGGGCGCGAGCAGGCGGTCGTATCCCGCTTCGAACTCCTCCACAGCGATCACGTACCCCTGCGGGTCCAGGGTGTGCCAGCCCACATCATTGACCCCGACGAGGAGGGTCACCAGGTCCGGGCGCGCGTCAAGCACGTCCGTCTGCCAGCGGGCCTGGAGGTCCCTCACCTTGTCGCCCCCGTGTGCGGTGTTCAGCCAGGTCACGGGCCGGTCCGGGTGCCGGAGTCCCCACTCGCCCGCAACGCGCAGCGGGTAGCCGAACCCGAGACCGTCCTCGCTCTCCAGCCGTTGGCAGTCGGTGATCGAATCACCGGCGAACAGCACGGTGCTTCCCGGTCGGACACTGATCGTCACGTGTGCTCCTTGAACGTCGACGAGGAGAGAGAGCGGCAGACCCGCAACCGGACGGTCACCCGGCCCTTCAAAAGGTGCAGGACTTCACCGACATCGGACCGACAGCCCCCGACACGCCGCCGACACCACGGCTCCGCCGCCCCGCCCCCGCCCCCGGCCTCCGGCGAAGTGAACGTCATAGCGGTGCTGTTCGCCGCGTCGGACGAAAAACGACCTCCAAGCCTCTTGCCGTGTATGAAAATTTCATGAATGGCCCAACCTTGAACGCGATCTGATCATCTTCTCGGCCGAGTCCGTCACCGCCCCCGAGGTGACGGCTCGTGATCGAGGAGGTTTGCGTCCCCATGAGCCCGCCCCGCAAACGCCGCACGGATCGCACCGGTAGTCCGGACGACATCGGAGGACCGGAGCGGGAGGAAGGTCAGAAGCGCACACGGCGCCCTGCGGGCCGAGCGAAGCGCCGTAGGAGAGCCGCCCGCAAGGCCCGTCGCCCCCTCATCGACTTCCCCAGGCGCGGCCGGCGGGGCTGGCGGCGCTGGATGCCCTCCTGGAAACTGACCTCCGGTTTGTTCCTGCTCTTCGCCGGCGCCCTCGCCGGCCTCTTGGCCGCCGTCTACATACAGGTCGAGATCCCGGACCCGCACGACTCCGCGCGCCGCCAGGCCACCGTCTACTACTGGGCGGACGGCAGCCGCATGGTGAGCGTCGGCGATGTGAACCGGCAGGACGTGAAGCTCTCCGAGGTGCCCGATTTCGTCCAGCGTGCCGTCATCGCGGCGGAGAACGCGGATTTCTACAAAGACTCGGGCGTCTCCGTGACGGGCATCGGCCGCGCCGCTGTCAACATCGTCAAGGGCGAGGAGACCCAGGGCGGCTCGACGATCACCCAGCAGTACGTGAAGAACACCTATCTGAGCCAGGACCAAACCGTCCAGCGGAAGGTCAAGGAATTCTTCCTCTCCCTGAAGGTCAGCAACCAGCAGTCCAAGACGGAGATTCTCGAGGGGTATCTCAACACTTCTTGGTTCGGCCGCGACGCGTACGGCGTCCAGGCAGCCGCGTACGCGTACTACGGCATCCCCGCCAAGGAGCTGAACCCCAGTCAGGGCGCTCTGCTGGCCGCCGTCCTCAAAGGCGCGGAAAGCTTTGACCCGTCCCTCAGCGCAGACAACCGCCAACGCGCCGAGGACCGCTGGAGCTGGATTCTGGACCGTCAGGTCAGCACGGGTTCGATGAGCGCCGAGGAACGCGCGAAGTACACGAAGTTCCCCGAGCCGAAGCCTCCCGCCAAGCCGACCAGCCAGGCCGGGCAGATCGGCTACCTCGTCGACATCGCCAACAAGTACCTCAAGAGCCGCAGCGGAATCACGGGCAAGGATCTGGCCGGTGGCGGCTACAGCGTTCACACCACCTTCGAGAAGGACAAGGTGCTCGCGCTGACCAAGGCCGTCGAACAGGTACGTGCGGACCGACTGGACCCGAAGAAGCGCCCGGACGACGAACACGTGCAGGTCGGCGCCGCCTCGATACGCCCCAAGGACGGAGCGGTCGTCGCGGTATACGGCGGCTCCGATGCGATCGAACACTTCACCAACAACGCGGATACCTCAGGCGTCCCTGCGGCCTCGGCGTTCAAACCCTTCGTGTACGCCGCCGCCCTGGAGAAGGAGCTCGAAGACAAGGACCGCTCCGCCGGGGGCACTGACCCGAACCCCCCGAAACCCGCGCCGACAGGGGCGCCCGCGGCATCCACGAACCTCCACTCGGCCCTGGTGGACTCCGACCACACGCCGTTCGTGGAGATCGGCAAGAAGATCGGGCTGAAGAAGGTCAAAGAGCTCGCGGTCGCGTCGGGACTGCGTGAGGAGAGCATGGCCAAGCTGGAGCCGACCTTCTCCATCGGTACCTCGACCCCCAGCGCCGTCCGGCTGGCCAGCGCCTATACGACCTTCGTCAACGAGGGCCGGGCCACCGAACCCTACTCGGTGTCCAAGGTCGAGCGGGACGGCGTCGTGGTGGGCGGCTTGAGCCGGCCCAAACCGCGCCGGGCCATGAGCTCCGAGGCAGCCTCGACCGTCGGCGCGGCGCTCCGCCAGGTGAGCGGGAGCACCGTCGGACCGCCGAAGGGCCAGCCGGCCGCCCCGTCCTGGGCAGGCAAGACCGGCCCGAACGACCGCATGAACTCGGCCTGGTTCATCGGCGCGACGCCCGACCTGAGCACTTCCGTCGCGATGTTCCGTACGAAGCCCGACGTCCCACAACTGCTGCCCATGCAGGATGTGGGCGGCCCGGATACCGAGCGGGGCAGCGCCTTCCCGCCGCTGATCTGGAAGGCCTACCACGAGGCGGCGGTGCCTGCGTCACCGTACCCGGCGGATGGCCCCCAGGACCGCCCGTGACGGTCTCGTAGCACGGGACGCTCTCCGGCGTCGGTCCGGGGCGCGACCGACACGACCGTGCCCCGGACCGACGGGACTGTCCGAGCCAGGCCTCCGGGGGCAGGTACCGGTGTTCACGCCCCGGCGCTCCCGCTGCCCCGCTCGACCGGGATCCACAGCTGGGAGCCGGTGTCCGCGCCGATCTCCACCGGCTGCGTCCGCAGCAGCTCCGGACCTGGCCGGCTCGCGTACGGGTTCGAGGGGAACCACTGCGTGAACACGTCCCGCCACAGCTCCTGGACGGCGCTCGGATAGGGCCCGTGGTTGTCGAAGACCGCCCAGGTCCCGGCCGGCACGTCGAGGGCGTCGAGCTGCCCGGCGGCCGCGTCGGGACCGGTCGCCACGCCGATCCAGTAGTCCACCTCGGCACCCTCCTTCCGGCTGTCGGTCAGGTGCACCACGGCCGACAGGATCCCCTCCGGCTCCCGGCCGGCCAGCTCCTTCATCCGTACGATCGCCTGCTCGTCCAGGCCTTCCGCGTGCGCCGTGGCGGCCGAGTTGACTCCCTCGTGCACGAGCGGGACCCGGGCCTTCCTGCCGACGACCCGGAACGACTCCTTCTCCACGATCCGGTACCGCATGGTCGTACTCCCTTCGACGACGACACGGAAGGACATGCGCGGCTGTGCCGTGAGCACCGCACCCGTGCGCCGGGCCTCGCCCGGCCCGATGCCGTGCACCGACCGGAACGCCCGGGCGAACGCCTCGCCCGAGCCGTACCCGTACCGCACCGCGACATCGAGCAGCGTCAGCTCCCCGGCCAGCACTTCGGCTCCGGCGAGCGTCATCCGCCGGCGCCGCACGTAGACCGGGAGCGGCATCCCGGCGAGCGCGGAGAACAGCCGCCGGAAGTGGTACTCCGACACCGCGGCGGTCCGGGCCACGTCGGCCATGTCGACCTCCCGGTCGAGGCAGGCCTCCAGGTGGTCCAGCGCCTGATTCAGCCGCTCCAGCACGCGTATCCGTCCTTACCTTCTTGTGTCTCCACCGTCGGAACGCCTACGAAGTCGCTCGCTGTGCGCGGTGCCCCGGCGGTCATCGGCGCTGCGGTCTCGGCCGCCGGCCGGGCTGTCGTGACGCACGTGTGTCGGCCGACCGCGCGGCGGAGACAGGAGCCGTCGACCGACGGGCCGACCGCGCGGCCGTCCGGCCGCCCTGCTGCAGTAGATGGAGACCTGATCGAGCCCCGCCCGACAAAACCAGTACGGGAATTGTTGGGCAGGAAGCCCTGGCGCTACCTGAGGCTGGCGCCCATGACTGATGTTAAGGGACTGTACGAGCCGCGGTTTGCCGCCGTCTGTGAGGCACTTGCAGCATTGCTCGGCAAGGACGACGTGGGTGCCTCGGCGGCCGTCTACCTTGACGGCGAGCCGGTGGTCGACATCTGGGGCGGGTACGCCGATGCGGACCGCTCCGTCAGCTGGGAGCGCGACATCCTCACCGGCGTGAACTCGACGACCAAGAACATGACCGCCCTGAGCGCGCTGATTCTGGCCGACCGGGGCGAGCTCGACCTGTCTGCACCGGTCGCTGCGTACTGGCCCGAGTTCGCCGCGGCCGGCAAGGAGAAAGTGCTGGTACGCCACGTGCTGTCGCACACCGCGGGGCTGCCGGACCTGTCCGGGCTGACGGCGGTCGAGGAGCTGTACGACTGGGAGAGCGTGACGGCAGGGCTGGCCGCGCAGGCGCCCGAATGGGAGCCGGGAACGGCCGCCGGCTATCACGCGCTCACCTTCGGCTTCCTCGTGGGTGAGATCGTCCGCCGCATCACCGGCCGCAGTCTCGGCGAGTTCTTCGCCGAAGAGGTGGCCGAACCGCTGGGCGCGGACTTCCACATCGGGCTCTCCACCGAGCACGACCACCGTGTCGCACCGCTCATCCCGCCGCCGTCACTGACCGACGAGTACGCCGCCACCGCACCGCCAGGACCGGATGGCGTGCGCCGGGAGAACACCGGTGCCGCGATCCGGGTCAAGGACGCCAACTCCATGGCCTGGCGCCGTGCGCAGATCCCTGCGGTGAACGGTTTCGGCAACGCTCGCTCTGTCGCCCTGGTCCAGTCGGTATTGGCGAACCAGGGTTCGGCCGGCGGCGTGCGGCTGCTGTCCCCCCGGGGTTGCGAGCCGGCGTGGCAGGAAGTGTTCCGCGGTGATGACCGCGTGCTGGGGACTCCGATGTCCTGGACGGCGGGCTTCGGCAGGTTCGGCAGCGCCTTCGGCTGGGGCGGCTGGGGCGGCTCGCTGGTCGTGAGCGATCCCGGTGCACGCATGACGGTGGCCTATGTCATGAACCAGATGATCGACCGGGACCGGCAGGAGGACAACCGCGGGATGGAGATCGTGATGGCTGCCTACAGCGGCCTGCAGTGACAGCACAACGAGGGGCAGTCAGGGCCCACACAGGCTGCCCATCCCTCCCGCCCTCAGCGTCGGCGTCGCGCCGATTGAGGCAGCACGACACTGCTGGGAACTGACCACGCCGGTGGCGACGTGTTCGCGGCGTCTGGCCCTGGGGTTCTTCCGGATCGGGAGCCACGATGCCGCGGGCCGCGCTCGATTGCGAAGCCGCGCTCCGTGGAGATTTGGTGACTGTCAGTCAGGTGTCTGCTGGGCGCGCCTCAGTTGCAGCACAGCGTCGGGCAGCTGTCGGCCTGTGCCCGTGGGTCGGGTGGGTGGCCGTGCCGTGGGCAGGAGTTCGAGGCGCTCGCAGGACCAGCCGGCGGCCTCGAAGGCGCCGAGGTCGGGGAGGCCGTGCATGGTCAGGGCTGTTCCGGCGGCGCGGGCGGCGGCGGTGAGGGTGTGTGCGGAGGCCGGGGAGAGGACGTCGCAGATCCATGCGCTGCCGGCGCCGGCCGCTTCGCCCGCCGCATCGGTCAGGGCGCGGACCTGGCCCGCGGTGAGGTAGGGGAGCAGCCCCTCGGCCAGGAGGAGGGTGGTGCGGCTCGCGGTGCGGGGCCGCAGGAGCCCGGCGAGGGCGGTGGGTTCGCGGAGGTCGCAGCGCAGGCGTTCCACCGGGACGGGTGCCGTGGCGGCGGGCAGCAGGCGGTCCTTGAGGTCGAGGACGGGGGCACAGTCGATCTCGACCACGCGACAGGAGCCGGGCCAGTCCAGGCGGTGGGTACGGGCGTCGAACCCGGCGCCCAGGTTGACGCAGACGTCCCAGGGCTCGGCCTTGAGGAGCGCGGACAGCAGGCGGTCGACTGCGAGGGTGCGGGCGATGACGACGGACGTTCCCGCGGTGTGCCGGGTGACGCGGACGATGGAGTCCGGGCAGTGGCGGGCGAAGCGGTCGGCATACGGGTCGTGCAGCGCGCTGTCCGGCTCGGCCGTCGCGCGGGCCCGGGCGAGCGCGGTGAGGTAGGCGGTGGCGGGGATCTGCTCGGCGAGCGGTGGGTGGGCGGCCGGCACCGCTACTCCCACCGGAACAGTCGTGAGGCGGTCGCCGTGCCGAGGACGACCACGCCGGCGAGCACGCCCAGGTCGAGGGCGACGTCGGCGGCGCCGTCCAGCCAGGCGTGCTGGAGCAGCTCGACTGCGTAGGTCGCGGGCAGCGCGGCGCTGATGGTCTTCATGGTGTCCGGGAAGATCTGCAGGGGGACGGTCGCCCCCGAGAGGAAGATCATGGGGAAGTAGACCAGGTTGGCGATGGCCACCGCCGCCCGCTCGGACCGTGCGACAGCGGCCACCACGCCCCCGAGCGCGTACATGGCGAGGGCGGAGAGGACCAGGGCCCCGGCCGTCGCGGCGGCCGCCGCGGGGGAGGCCGGCAGGTGGAGGTCGAAGAACAGGTATCCGGCGGCGACCAGGAGCAGGGCGCCGAGCAGGCTCAGCGCGAGGTTGACCAGCCCCTGGGCGATGAGGAAGGCGGACGCGTCGACCGGCGTCGCGCGGAAGCGCTTGAGGACCTTGCGGTCGCGGTACTCGGCGAGGCCGAGCGGAAAGCTCATCAGCCCGGTGACGGCGACCACCAGGACCAGGTAGGCGGGCACCGACATGTCCACCGTCCCGCGGCCGTCGAACTGCTCGGACGGCTCGTTGCCGTAGATCCCGCCGAACATGCAGAGCATCAGCACCGGGAAGGCGAGGGCGAAGAAGACCGGGGCGAAGTTCCGCCTCATGCGCCGCCACTCGAACCGGACGATCGGCCACAGCGTCGACATCTCAGGCCCCTTCCTGTGCGGCGGTGGCGCCGACGAGCCGCAGATAGGCGTCCTCGAAGGTCGGGGTACGACGGCTCACCGCCGACGGCGGGAGTCCGGCGTGTGCCAGCAGGCGCACGATGCGGTCGTAGTCGGCTGGGTAGCTGCCGGCGAACTCCAACCGGTCCGGCGCCCCGGGCAGCCTGGCCAGTCCGAGGCCGCCGAGCCGCTCTTCGATCCCGGCGGGCCGGCCGGTGCCCGTACCCGGGTCCCCGAGGTCGACCACGAAGGTGGACGGGCCCGCGTGCGCCTCCGTCAGCCGCACCGGCGTGTCGAGCGCGACGAGCTCCCCGGACCGCAGCACGCCGACCCGGCTGCAGAGCGCCTCGACCTCGTCCATCGCGTGCGAGGTGAGCAGCACCGCGACGCCGCCGGCGGCGAGGTCGAGGACCGAGCGCCACGTCTCCCGGCGCTGGTGCGGGTCGAGGCCGGTGGTGAGTTCGTCGAGGATGACCAGGCGGACGTCGCCGATCCGGGCGAGGGCCAGGGCCAGCCGCTGGCGCATGCCGCCGGAGAGGTCGGCTATCAGGCTGCGGCGGCGGTCGGCGAGGCCGAAGGCTTCCAGGAGCGCGGCCGCGGAGCCGGGCGCCCGGTAGATCGCCTCGTAGAGGTCGCACAGCTCGCCGACCCGGGCCCGGCTGGGGAACCGGGACTCCTGGAGCTGCATGCCGAGCAGCCGGGTGACCGCGTCGCGGTCGCGGCGGGGGTCGTGGCCGCAGACCGTGACCGTGCCGCTGCGGACGGGCCGCAGGCCGCCGACCGCCTCGACGATCGAGGTCTTGCCCGCCCCGTTGGGCCCGATGAGCCCGAACACCTCCCCGGGGAGGATCCGGAACGAGACGTCGCGGACGGCGACGAACGCGCCGTAGGCGACGGTCAGCCGGTCGGCGTGCACGACGGCGCCGTGTCCCGGCCCGGGCGCCGGCTCCGGTCCGGCAGTCGCCGGGTCGGCGGATGGCTGGTTCGTGGTCACAGGGTGAGCCTCCCGGGGGCCGTGCGCGCTCCTGGGGTCGGGGAGGCGCTGAGGTTGGTGTAGAACCCGGCGAACGACATGTGCAGCACCAGGGCGGGCAGCACGCCGCCGGTGGCGGTGGTCAGCAAGCCGCCGACCCCGCCGAGGACGAGGCTGGAGGTGCCCAGCACGTACGCCTGGGTACGGGTGGAGACCAGGGCGACCTGACCGGCCGCGAACAGGCAGGTGCTGAAGGCCAGGGCGAAGGCGGGGCCGCTGCCCAGCGCCCCGAGCCCCAGCAGGACCACCCCGCGGAAGAGCACTTCCTCGAACAGCGCCGCAGCCGCCGGGACGATCCACCGGTAGTGCCGGGGCAGGGCGAGGATCGAGGCGATCCACTGGATGCGGGCGATCTCACCCGGGACGTCCGCCCGCGGGTCGACCCGGTAGAGCAGCGATACGCACAGGATGGTGGCGCTGGAGGTGCCGAGGACCGCCAGCAGCAGGACGAGCGCCGCCCCGGGCGCGGGGACGGCGAACACCTGGTGGAACGCGAGCGGCGTGGACGCCGCCAGCACCGCCAGCGCCAGGGAGCCCAGCACCAGGTACACGACGGTGCCGAACACCGCGAAGGCAGCCTCCGGGCGCAGGCCCGTCCGGCCGGCGAGCCACAGCGCCGTCCGCCGCCGGCGTGCCGGATCGTTGAACGGCAGCCGGTACAGGGCCAGCCAGACGGCGACCACGGTGGCGGTGAGCGCGGCGAAGGCGGGCACGCTCATCCGGCCACCACCCGTCCGCCGGCCGGCCGGGCGCCGCGCTCCTGACGGACGGCCAGTGCGAAGACCACTCCGTTCTGGGCGAGGTGCGCCACCAGCGGCACCGCCAGGCTGCCCGACACCACCATGAGCAGCCCGAAGACCGCCCCGGACAGTGTTTTCTGCACCACCGCGAGCCCGCCGAAGAACAGGTGCCCCACCGCGTAGGCCACGGCGCCCGCCGCGACCGCGACACCGACCGGCAGGCCGAGGCGCTCGTGCAGGACACCGATCCACAGCCCCCGGTACAGCAACTCCTCGGCGGCCGCGGTGGCCAGAACGGCTGCCGCGTACCCGCCGCCCACCGCGCCGCCGTCGCGGTGCACCGCGAGCCGCGGCCGGCCCGTCCCGTCCAGCAGCCGGGGCACCGCGCCGACCGCGAACTCCGCGCCGACCAGTGCCGCGCCGACCAACGCCGCGGCCGGCAGCCAGAGCGCGCCGGTCCGCCAGCCGGTCAGCGGGTCCGGGACGAAGCCGCCGCCGGCTGCGACGGCGACGGCCGCCGCGGTCACCACCAGGTAGGCGGCGGGGGCGCCCAGCAGCCCGCGGCGGGCGGCCCGTCCCCGGTCCGCACCACCCGCCTTCGCCGCGGGGCCGAACGCCGTCGCGACGCGGATCAGCTCGGCGGGCGCGACGGTGGCCACCAGCACCAGCAGCTCAAGGGAGCGGGTGTGGGACCACATGGGTCACACCCCCATGCTCTCGCATCCGGGGATGGCCCTTCGGCGGGAACCCGGGCAGGCACATGCTCAGCAGCTCCGGGACGACCGCCCGGACGACCCGCCACGGGGTGTCGGCCAGCTCCGGCGGAGTGAAGTCCAGGTAGCCCGCGAACTCGCTGACACCCGCGAGGTCCGCCAGCAGCCGGCGGATCGCCGCCGTGTCGTCGTCGGCGTAGCCCGGCAGTCCGGCGAAGCCGATCCGCCCGTCCACGCGGCTCTCCACCGCGCTGAGCTTGCGTTCCGCCTCCCCGGGGGCGGCGAACCACAGCACGTTGGTGTCCAGGTCGGTGTACGCCGAACCCGTCTGCGCGAAGTGCACGTTGGGCAGGTCGAAGATCGTGCTGAACATGCCGATCCCGAGGATCGCGGTCGCCTCCGCCGCGCCGCGCAGCAGCGCCCGCCGCGGGTCCGGATCGGCCTGCAGCCCGAACGCGATGTAGGGCAGCTTCCCGTCCCGGCGCACCAGGGTCACCCCGATGTTCGGCAACGGCAGCTCCGGCCGGGTCAGCAGGCTCGCCCGCACCTCGTACGGCCCGTCCGGGGCCAGCCCGGCCGCTGCGAGCAGCTCGCGGCCGTCCGCGTCCAGGTCGATCAGCGGCGCCTTCGCCCCGGTGTACCAGTTGAGGATGAAGGCGTCGATCTGCACGGCTTCGACGAGTGCGCCGAGCAGAGCCTTGTCGAGCGACACATGGGCCGCGGTCCCGGTCGAGAAGGACGGGGTGAACAGCTTGTCGGCCGCGCCCGGGTTGCTCCGGAAGCCGAGGAAGACCAGCTGCGCCGGCAGGTACACCTCCTCCCCGGGCCGGGTGAGCGACGGGCACGCGATCCATGCGATCACGTCGTCCTCGGTCGGCAGCTCCGGCGCGTACCGGTGCATCATCCGGGCGAGCTGCCGCTGCTGCCCGGCGTCGAAGATGCCCAGCAGCTCCGGCGGCAGGCACCGGTGCCGGGAGGACAGCGAACGGTGGGAGGCGTACTCGATCCGGTCCGCGAACAGGGGCATCGCCATGATCGCCGCGTAGCGCTCCACCGCCTCCCCGGTGAGCCGGGTCACCGCCTCCTCGTGGGTCGAGCCGTAGCCGGCCAGGTGGTACTGCATCTGCAGGTGCGGGTCGTCCAGCGCCAGCCGGTGGTACTGCGGCATCGCCGCCGTGGCCGAGCGCAGGTACGGCTCGCCCTCCACCGCGGCGACCGAGACCAGCATGCCGGGCAGGATCCCGCCCTGGTTGCCGCCGATCCGCCCGTACCGGGCGAGCGCCTCGCCCATCCCGGGGTGGCCCAGGATCGGGATGCCACTCATCGGCCCCCTCCGAGCGCCTCGCGCACATGCCGGTCGACGATCACCCGGCTGCTGAAGTTGATCTCCCGTACGACGTCCCGGGCGACGTGGCCGCAGGCCGGACAGGTCCCGATCCGCAGCACGTCCTGCGCCTGGATCTCGTACGTCGGCAGGTAGATGCTCAACGCCCGGCCCAGGAAGCGCGAGGTGCCGAGCGAGCGCAGCAGCACCGCCTCGTTCACCAGATGGGCGCAGATCAGCGACTCCACGCCGCTCGCCCGCCCCGTGCCGCCGGGCGCCGTGGCCCCGACCATGGTGTGGTAGCCGATGTGGTCCTCCAGCCGGGCCAGCGAGCGCTGTTCGAAACACTCCAGACAGCCGGTGCGCGGACTGTCCGCACCCACGACGGTCGCGAACGGGCCGTCGACCAGACCGACCACCACCGGCTTCTCCAGGTGGCAGGCGAGGCGGTTGAGACTGCGCAGCGCCAGGATCGAGGCCTGCCCGAGGTGGACCACCAGCGAGTCGCAGTGCTCCACGGCGGCGCTCAGCCGCTTCAGCGCGTCCGCCGCGGCCAGGCCTCCCATCCCGGAGGTCAGGTCGGCGCCGCGCAGCCCGTCCAGGAAGTCCGCCGGCAGCAGCTCCAGCGGCAGGCCCAGGGCCTCGGCCTGGCCGGCCACGTACGCGGCGGCGCTGGGCGAGTCCGCCGCGAACGCGACCGTCGCCTCGGCCGACTCGCCCGCACCGTACAGGTCCAGATTGCCGAGCAGCGCCCGGGCCATGTCCCCGCCGCGCTCGGACGGGCGGTCGTACCCGAGGAACCCGGCCTGTCGCAGCTCGGTGACCGCCAGCTGCAGATTGGCCCGCTCGACCGGCGTCAGACCGGCGGCGTCCGCGAACGTCCCGTCGGCCGGCTTGCCCGCTGCCAGCGTCTCGAACAGCCCGGTCATCGCGGCCCGGACCGCGGGCGACTCGGCCCGCAGGTCGACGTTCACCTCGGAGAAGTTCCAGATCCCCCAGCGCAGCCGGATGACCCCCGGCTCCACCGCGAGCAGCCGGACCGAGGCCGCCAGGACGACTCTTGAATCGGAGGGCGCAAGGGTCATGGCTCAGGCCTCTCCGTGTCCGAGGAGCGTCAGGTGGACGACGTGGCGCGACGTGCCGTCGCAGCCGAGCGTCCGCTCCAGCGTCTGCTTGTCGTACCCGCCCTGGTCGCAGCCGATCAGGCCCAGCGAGGTCCGGGCCAGGTGCACGTTCTGCGAGATCCCGCCGACCTCGACCAGCGCGAACACCAACCCGCTGTCCCCGTACTTCTGCGAGTTGGCGTACAGGTCGTAGACGTACACCAGGGCCAGGGCGACCTTGTCGACCTCCACGTCCGCCGTCCACAGCTGCCGGCTCAACTCGACCGGCTCCGGGGTCGGTCGGTACGGGAAGAGGGTGTGGCTGTGCGGCTGGTACGCGTACGCGCCCGGGGCCAGGCCCTTCACGTGCTGGGCGAGCACCGCCAGCCGGACCGGGTACAACCCGCCGCCCGAGGGCGCGTTGCGCAACGCCACCGCGGCATCGCCGTCCTGGGCCGTCGGCACCGGCAGACTGCCCGACACCCCTTGCGCGTGCCACAGCACCGTGGCCAACTCCTCCAGCGACACCGGCTTCCCCGAGAAGCCCCGGCCGCTGCGCCGGGTGCTGACCGTGTCCGTCAGGCCGCTGCGCAGCCGCCGGTGCGACGGCAGGGCGATCGCCCCGTCCACGCGCTCCCCGAGATCGGTGTGCGCAGCGGAGAGGACGGCGTCGTGGCCGTAGAACCTCGACACCCCCAACTGCATCCCGAGATCCCGCCCACTGCGACGATGGTTGAGCAGCAACTCCTCACCCAGGAAGCCGTGCACGGCCGGACTCCATCGGCCACGCACCACCGACTCCGGCGCGCGCACCACCGTCGTCGCGCTGTACATCGACACGGAGGTGTGCTGCTGGCCGAAGGCCGCCACCGTCGCCATATGGCTGCTGCGGTCCAGGTGGTCGGAGACGGCTTCCTGCGAGTCCTTCAGTGACATCTCGGCCTTTCCTTCGACGGGGGCGTGCGACGGGGCCTTGCGGACGACGGCTCTGCGCGATGCGGCTCGTGCGCCGACGACTTGTTGGAGGACGGTCTGCATGGAGGAAGGGGGGACGTCGAGCGGGGCCGATGACCCCGCTCGACATCGGCGGCTACCAACTGCAGCACGAGCTGCAGCAGCAGTTCCCGCCACCGCAGGTGGTGCTGGCTCCCGGAGCCACCTGGACGAACGCACCGCCGGTGGCGGTGCTGCCGACCTGGCCGGAGAAGCTCAACATTGTTTCCCTCACCTCCAATCGAGGGCGCGAAGGACGAGGCCCGGACCGCTGGCCGCGTGGAGCGTAGCAGCCTCCACGGGTGGCGAGAAGCCGTCGCGTGATGCATCAACTTCCTTTACTTGACACCTATTTGACGGTCCGTCATAAGCGTGGTGAAAGCAGCGCTCGCAACTTTGCAGGGGTGCGGAGGAAGTGCTGCGAGGACGGCGGAAGTGATCGAGCACCCGGGCGCGGCGTTCGCGGTGGGGTGCACCGGCGGGACGCACCAATTCAGGTGATCGTGCGCTCGATGACCCGGCAACGGCTCCGAAGCCACCGACTGGCTTCAGCGCCGCGGCAGGCGATCCGACGCCGTGACGCCGTGATGCCGTGATGCCGCGTTGCTTCAGACGGGTCCGAGCGAAGCAGTGGTCGAGAACCCTGCCGCCGTGCAGGTTGACGGGCGTGAGCCGGGGCCTGGTGCCCGTCTCCGGCAGCAGACCGGCGTTCCCGGCCCACGTCCGGTTGCCGACCCGAAGCCGGCCCCGGCCGCAACCCGTCCCGCGCCTGCCGGAAGTGTCAGAGTCATCTCTCCGCCCATTGCAGGCATGGCCAGATGTGGGCGCGACACGTTGACGACAGTTCCTGGCTCCGCGGGGCCACACACGGGCTGAAGATCAAGCCGGCGGTTTCCTGCTGGGTCGATCAAGCGGCAGGTTCGTGGGCCAGCGCGGAAGCGATACGGGTGGGGTGTTCCCGAGCCGCCGGGCCACGTCCTCGCGCAGCTTCGGCAGCATCGCATAGAGCGTGTCGCCGGGGCAGTCCGTGCTGTTGAAGTCCCGGTGCCCGTGGATCTCGGAGGCGGGCACGCCGTACTGGCGGCAGATGTGGGCGCACAGGTCGGCGAGGGTGGAGAACTGGTCCTCCGGGGGCTCCTCGGTCATGTAGGTGCCCTCGTTCTCGATGCCGATGGCCACGCTGTTCTGACCGATGCAGTGGGCGGCCCGCACCATCTGGTTCCCGGCGTTCAGCGCGGCCAGGCTGTGGAAAGGTACGACCCGGCCACCGGACGATGGGCCGTGGGCGGCCTGGCCGACGGCGCGACCGCCACCCTCGTACTGCGGGCCAAGGCCACCAAGGCCGGCCTGATCGGCAACACCGCCACCGCCACCGGCAACGAAAAGGACCCCGACCCCGCCGACAACACCGACACCGTCAGCGTCTGCATCGAACCGGCCCCCTCTTGCTGCGACCCCTGCGCCACCCGCAAGTAGCCCCCGGACGCCGCCGCGAGGACCACTGCCGACAAGCCCCCGGCCCGCTCCCGCGGATGTGGTCGTGGTGGGCGGCTGTGATGTCGTGGGCGCGGCCGGGTCCCGCGGAATGGTGAGGGGCGGTGGCAGGAACTGCCACCGCCCCTCACCGGGTTGTCAGCCGAGAGTTCAGTACGACAGGTCCTTCTGCTCCGTGATCAGGCGGCCGGCGATGTGCAGGTTGCCGTCGGAGTCGAGTACCGCGATGACCTTCTTCGTGGAGCCGTGGTGGGTGGTGAAGTAGATCTTGTCCGCCTCCTGCGAGGTGGAGTAGTTCGTGTTCACCGACAGCTCGATGCTCACCGGCGAGCTGATGAGCACGTCCTTCTTGGGTGAGGTCGGGTAGGTCTGGTTCTGCCGCAGCTTGATGCGGCCGTGGGTGTCGCCCTCGTCCCAGTCCGACGCCACTCCGAGATCGATATCGGCCATGAGGCTTTCCCTCCAGTTCAGGCGGGCCGCTTCTCCTCCCGCAGGCCTCCAGCCACGTCGTTCCGCGTCTGCAGCCCGGCAGGAAAGCGCCCGCTCCCCCAGTGAAAGACCTTGCCTGCCGGGCGCATCGAAATGCTTCCCGAGCTGGTCGAGAACCTACACGGCTCGTTCATCTGATGGCGGCGAACGCCAAAAGTCATCACCATCAGACTGAAAGTGTCCTTAGTTGATCGAGTCATTGCATTTTGAGACCGCGGGGACGTGTCTGCTCGATCGCTCCGAGGCGACGAAACCGGCTCGGCCGGTCCGAGCACCCTCCGCGCGGTCGCGCCGGCTCGACGGTCCTGCACCCTTCGGGCGCAGGACCGTCACCGCCTTCCGATATGTTCTTCCGGACTCGCGCCGACGGGTCACGCGCGTTTCTGAGGGGGAAGCGTGCCGGGTGAGCGGCTTGACGCGGAGTGGGTCCGGTCCTGGTGGGAGCAGGCCGATGCGGCGCTGACGAAGTTGATGCAGTCGTTCGCGGCGAAGCACGGCTTCCCGCCCGGCGGCAAAGCCGTGATGCTCGCAACCGATGACAGCCACCAGGCGACGGGCGCACTCGTGGACCTCACGCCGATCCCGTCCGACCTGACCACGCTCTACTGGGTGATCAGTGAGGCCTCCCTGCCCGACGTCGACAGCGGGTACTTCATCCACCCACCCTCGACCGTGGCGGAACACTTCTGCGAGTACGGCCCCGCGCCGATTGACAGCGAATCGATCGCACTGGTCTTCGCCGGCGACGGCGGAGGCCATCTGTTCGCGATCGGAGACAGCGGACAAGTCTGGAAGTCCACCACGGCTTCCTGGTTCGACGACTTCGATGTTGCGGCGGCCAGCTTGCAGGAGTTCCTCGACCAGCTCGGCCAACGGATCACGAACCAGCTCTGAGTCATCGGCCGAAGCGTCATCCAAACCCGGCATCCGCTCCGGCCGCGAGTCCGGCGTCGGTCGCCGACCGCGGGGAGCCGTCTCGCGCGGCTACGACGCGGCGAAGACGATCAACGGCAGGAATCGTCACCTGGTCGTGGATACCAAGGGCCTGCCGTTGCTCGTCATGGTCACCCGGTTGGTGCTTGGTGCAGGTGCGCGTGGTGGGGCTGCTGGTGGGACCGGCCCCTGGCCGTAGACGGCACATCGGCGTGTGGGTCGCGTCGGTGGCAGCAAGCGATTTCGAGTCCGGAGGGCTGTGCTCGTTTCTTGGGGCGGTGTCAGGAGGTCGTGTTCTCCTTCATGTAGGTGTTCTGGAGTTCGTCTTGTGTGATCGTGGCCTTCCCGTTCACCGGGACCACGGACATGTTGTCGTCCAGGTATCGGGTCTGGAATTTCCAACCCGAGGGGAGATGGAGGCGGTAGGCGAGGTCCGGGAGGTCGTCGATGGTCAGCGCCGGGTCTACGATGCGGGAGTACGCCTGCATGGCGAAGCGCTGACCGTTCGGATCGACGAGTTCGTACACCAGTGAGCCGGCTTCGTAGTACCACTGGGTGGTTCGGTTCACCGTGGTCTGCTGGTACGGCGCGGGGTGGCCCGAGGAGGCGCCCGTCACATCGGCTGTGGCCACGTTGCGGGAGAGGATGCCCCCGAAGTTCTGGACGTCCTTGGCATTGGCGATGACGACGCGGTCCAGGACCCAGAAACGCTGACCGTTTTTGTACATGCTGTTGACGCCGAATTTCTTGGCGACCGCCTGAGGGTTCAGGGCGTTCCACTGGGCGGTGGGGCAGGTGTTCAGCCCTACCGTGTTGTAGATCGTGGTCTGGGTGCCGCCTGGAATGTTCTTGATGAGGAACATCTCGCAGTAGCGGGTGTCGCGCAGGTCGGAGAAGTGCAAGGTCGACGGCGTTGACGCACCAGGGCTGGCGGCGGCCGAGGGGGCCGGGGTGTCGCCGATGCCGGGCGAAGGGTTGCCGCCTGGGGTGGCGTGCGGGTTGGTGTGATTGCTGCAGCCTGCCAGTGTGGATATTGCGGCGGCCAGAGCAGCGATCGCTGCGGTGGTTCTGCTGACTCTCACGGGGCGGTCTCCATGCGACGAACGGATTGTCGATCCGCGATCGGGTCTGGTCCCGAAATCACGCCCTCCCGAAGGGAACATATGCGAGTGCGCACGCCCCTGCTCTGTGACAGAGCTCGCCGCTCGCCCAAAGGGGTGCGATCCCCCCCCGTTCGGCACCTCTCGATGGTCTGTTCCGACTCGCTCGGGATGCACATACCGGGCGCACAGGCAGCCGCTGTCTGCGGAGTGGGAGGGACTGCGATAGGGGGAGAGCGGAGTCCGGGCCGGCGATTCAGGCCGGTCTTGGGGAGGGGCGCCATGGCGACCGCCAGAGTGGTCAGTCCCGTTGGGCTTCGCGGGACGGTGGCTGTCCGGTTCGGCGGGATTGGCGGCGGGTGATGCGCCTGGTCATGAGGGTGATCGCGGCCCAGGCCGACGAACACTCCCGCCCACTCCGGACCGGACAACCTGATCCCGCTTACCTGCAACGAGGTCGCGCGCCTGTTCATCACCCTCCTCGCTCGGCGTGTCCACGACACGGCCGACCGGCTCCGCTGGTCCCACTGGCGACGCCGCCACCAGGCCCGATCCCAAGCAAGCCACCACCGCCGGCAGAAGCGTTCCTGGACGGACACGTCCACGCCTTCCGCGCGTTGGGCGTAGTCCCGGGCGGGCATCCACCTGCGGAGCGGCTTTCGATCAGTCGGTACGGAAGGAAGGAGCGGTGAGCGTGTCGGAGCACGAGGTGTCGTAGCCGCCGGAGGGCCGATCGAAGAAGCTGACCAGTATCGCGCGGGCGCATTCGGATTGGTCGAGCACGGCGTGGCCGAGGCCGGGGAACACCAGGTGGCGGGAGTGGGTCAGGCCGGTGGCTGCGGCAGTGGCCCATCGTGTGCCGGCGGGCCCGTCGAAGGATCCCGACATCAACAGGGCGGGCACATCGCTGCGGGCCTGGGCCGTGACGCGGGGATCAGCGCGTCCGGTGTCCCACGCCGCGCAGTCGGAGAAGATCCGGGAGACGAACTCCTGTTGCGGCAGCAGGGACAGCACCCGGTCGGGGAATTCCGGCAGGGAGGCCTTGGCGGCTGCCTGCACCTTCCGACGGTCGGTGAATGCCGCCTGCTCACGGCACACCACCCCGTAGAACAGGCCCCAGCCGACGAAGTCGGGCGGGGACAGGCCGGCCAGGATCGTCTTGGCGGCCGGCAGGCCGTTGCCGGTGGCCAGGGCGTGCACCGCGGCCGGCAGGGTGGTCAGTGCCCAGGGCGGCAGGGCAGACACCACCACCATGTTGGCCAGTTGGTAGCCGTCGATCACCACAGTGGCGGCTGGGGCTCCGCCCTCGGCGGGCACGGTCACCGTCAGCGGTCGGCGGTTCAGCCGCTGCACGGTGGCGTAGAACTCCGCCCGCAGGTTGGGATAGGCCGTCCGGCAGGCCGGTTGGGCCTCACACGCGGCGAACATGGCCTCGTACTGATCGGCGGCATTCGGCCACAGGCCGTCCAAGAGGTTGACGTGAGGGGCGACGACGGAGTCCAGGACCATGCTGCGGATGCCCTGCGGGTGGTCGCGCAGCAGTTGAAGGGCCAGATCGCTGCCGTACGACACCCCGTAGACGTTCCACTCGTCGATGCCCAGCGCCACCCGCAGATCCGCGATGTCGGCGGCGTTCTCGGTGGTGTTGTACGCCGACAGGTCATGGCCCGACCCGCTCAACCGCGTGCGGCACGCCAGGGCGGCCTGGACGCCCTTGCGGGTGGTCTCCGGGTCCGTGGCCACCAAGGTGACGGCCTTGCGCGTGAACGTGTCGATCTCCGGGCAACTGAGCAGCGGATGGGAGCGCCCCGTGCCGCGCTGGTCGACGAAGACGACGTCCCGGTCGGCATTGATCCCCGGCTTGAGCCGGCTCACGCTGACGGCATCCAGCAGCCCCGATCCGCCGGGTCCGCCGGTGAGCCAGACCACCGGGTCGGGCCTGGGCTGCGCCGAGGCGGCCTTGAGCCGGGCCACCGCGATCTTGATGGTGCGCCCGTCGGGTTCGGCGCGGTTCTCCGGCACGGTCAAGTAACCGCAGCTGAACTCCGGACCCAGCGCCGGCACGCCCGGAAGGATCGGCGCAGGGCACGCCGCCGGGGCATAGACCGCCCGGCCGGTCGGCATCGGGCACGCCCCGGGGATGCGCAGAGGCGTCCCGGGGAAGATCCAGTGGCCGTGGCCATCCGTCCCGAACACGGGCGGCCCGGGGTGTTCACGAGCAGCGCTCCCGAGTACCGACCGGTTGGCCTCGTGGATTTCGGGCCACCGGTCCGCCTTGCCCAGGTACCGCAGCGCAAGTTTCGACAGCCAGTCTCCGCTGGCGACCGTGTGGGTCGGACACGCTCGTCCGACCGGAGTCCGCGGCGTGGCCGGCAGCGGCTCGGTGGTGCGGGTGCCGGACGGCGCAGGCCTCGGTTGGGCCGGAGCTGCTCCCCCTGAGGAGAGGACGACGGAGCCTACGGTCAAGCAGCCGACGATCGCCCTGGTTGTTCGGCGTACCCCGCGTATTCGAGGGCGTGTCGGTTCCCGCAACTGCTCGCCACGCATAGCTGTTCTCCTTGAGGGACACACGAACCGGCATGCATGCAGCACGCTATGCGGCTCACCGCGGAGGTGCCCTTCATGTTGGCCCGATCGGATTCAGCACTGCTGTGCGCTCTGGCTCTCCTCACGGACTCCGGCCGCGGTCAGGACCCGGGCGGTTCGGCTCCGTACGAGGGCTGATCGGGCTGCCGAGCCGGTGGTGTCGGTGGCTTGTCGGGGCTGTCGGTGCGATGTCGGTGGGGGCTGACACCTTTCGAGTGGTCCTGCCGGGTACCCATCCGGCTTGGAGTTCGAGGAGGGGATCTCTCGTGCATGACGTAGTGATCGTGGGAGCCGGTCCGGTGGGTCTGGCCCTTGCCTGCGAGCTTGGCCTCGCGGGATGTTCCGTACTGGTGCTCGAACGGGAGCCGGGGCTCGGCTCCCCGTTGCGGGCGGCTCCGCTCGGGAGGCGTGGGCTGTCCGCCGCGTCGGTCGAGGCGTTCTACCGGCGCGGAATGCTGGAACCGCTGCTGACGGCGTCGGGCGTTCAAGATGCGTTCGGTGCGGCCCCCGAAACGGACGCCCCGTCACGCCCTCGGTTCGGCGGCCATTTCGCCGGCATGATGCTCGACGGGGACCGGGTCGACGTCGCCGCCCTCCCCTTCCGGCTTCCCGGCCCGGCGCTCGAAGCCGTGGTGACGGACCTCGAGGCGGTCGAGACGGTGCTGTCCGAGCAGGCGTCCAAGCTCGGGGTGGACATCAGGCGCGGCGTCACGGTCTCGGCCGTCTCCCAGAACGGGGAGAGCGTGGTCGCGCGAGCCGGCGCGGACGCCTACGAGGCGCACTGGCTCGTCGGCTGCGACGGCGGACGCAGTACGGTGCGCAGGCTCGCGGGCTTCGAATTCGTCGGTACCGGGCCGCAGTTCACCGGCTACACCATGCAAGCCACTCTCGCCGATCCCGAGCAGCTGCGCCCCGGGTTCCATCTGACGCCGACGGGCATGTACATCCGTATGCCCGCTGGCGGGCACATCGCCATGATGGACTTCGACGGCGGTGCGTTCGACCGCTCGAAGCCGCCGACCCGCGACCATCTCCAGGCGGTGCTGCGCCGCGTGTCCGGCACCGACGTGGCCATCGGCGAGGTCCACATCGCCTCCAGCTTCACCGATCGGGCGATGCAGACGACGGCCTACCGGCAGGGACGCGTCCTCCTCGCGGGCGACGCCGCCCACATCCACTCCCCCCTCGGCGGGCAGGGGCTGAACACCGGCATCGGCGACGCCGTGAACCTGGGGTGGAAGCTCGCGGCCACCGTGCACGGCTACGCGCCGGACAGGCTCCTCGACACCTACGCCGACGAGCGCCATCCCATCGGTGCGGCGGTGCTCGACTGGTCGCGCGCCCAGGTGGCGATCATGAGGCCGGACCCGTACGCCCAGGCGATCCAGGCAGTGGTCCGCGATCTCATCGGGACCCGTGACGGAGCGACCCACGTGTTCGAGAGGCTGTCGGGATCGTGGATCCGGTACGACCTCGGCAGCGAGCATCCGCTGGTCGGCCGCAGCGCCCCCGACTTCCGTCTCGAGGACGGCACCCGCCTCGGCGACCTCATGGCGGACGGACGGGGTGTCGTGCTCGATTTCAGCACCGACCGACGCCTGCACGCTTCGGCAACCGGCTGGGAGGGCCGGATACGGTACGCGGCCGGGACGGCGAGGAACGACCTCGGGTCGGGTGCCGTGCTGGTGCGGCCCGACGGCGTCGTCGCCTGGGCAGGCGATCGGCACCCTGACCGGGAGGCGTTCGAACAGGCCGCGAGCCGTTGGTTCGGTGCTCCGGCCGCGGCCGGACCCACCGGATCTGCCCACCCCGAACCCGCACCCGCCACTGCCTGATCGGCCCCCGCTCGTGGTTCGCGCCGTCGCCCCGGAGCGGGCCGG
Organism: Streptomyces sp. NPDC090445; assembly: GCF_044769385.1. Taxonomy (NCBI): domain Bacteria; kingdom Bacillati; phylum Actinomycetota; class Actinomycetes; order Kitasatosporales; family Streptomycetaceae; genus Streptomyces; species Streptomyces sp. NPDC090445. The sequence continues at coordinate 74,812 of NZ_JBIVXV010000011.1, forward strand.
CGGGCGCGCCCGTGCCGGGGCCCTGTGGCCGCCGCGGGTCGGCGCGGGCCCAGGGCTCCGGCCCGGCCCCGGTGTGCGCGGTGAGGCGCGGGTGGCGGTCGCCGGGCCGCAGAACACGATCGACGCGGTGGCGACCAGCTTGT